>NZ_JBXUNG010000001.1:1440633-1443742 GCF_057196925.1 Klebsiella sp. SYXHC3
TTTGGTGGAGCTAAGCGGGATCGAACCGCTGACCTCTTGCATGCCATGCAAGCGCTCTCCCAGCTGAGCTATAGCCCCGTAACGTAAAGCGTGTCGTGTTGACGGGCGGCATAATATGAATTCCTTCGCCAGGTGTCAACGGCAAAATTACCCCTCCTGATTCAATCGCTGAAAAAGCAGGCAAATAGCTGACAATGCGAGCCTTATCGCAGGCAGGCGTTAAACATGTCACTATTTCCTGTAAAAGGATGCTATAACATGAAGCACTAATTCCCACATATTTACCCAGGAAATAGTATGCTCAAGGAACGAATGACTCCGGAAGAAATTGCGCATCTAACTGGCTTCAGCCGACAGACGATAAATAAATGGGTCCGTAAAGAGGGGTGGCAAACTTCTCCGCGGCCTGGCGTGCAGGGAGGCAAAGCGCGTCTCGTACACGTTAACGAGCAGGTACGAGAGTTTATCCGCAATGCCCAGCGCGTAGCGGAAACGCCCTCGCCCTATTCGGTCGCCGAGACCGATCTCGAGCCATTATTGCTTACGCTCTGTAAAGAGATGACTCATCGCGAACAGAAGCAGCTAATGTCGCTGCTGCTGCGTGAAGGCATAACCGGGTTGTTAAACCGTCTTGGAATACGCGGCCAGTAAAAAACGAATGATGAAACTGAAAGAAAAAATGACGCCTGCAGAGCTTGCCGAAGTTCTGGGTCTGGCCAGACAAACGGTCAACCGCTGGGCGCGGGAACAAAAGTGGCGAACCGAGGCGATTCCCGGCGTCAAAGGCGGGCGTGCGCGTTTAATTGTCATCGACCGGCCAGTGATTGATTTTCTGACCAATATTCCGGCATTTCGTCATCTGAATGAAGAGTATCAGCTCGCCGAACAGCCCAGCGGCTACTTTATTAATGAAGCGGATGCGGTATGGCGGCAAATCACCGATACGCTGCAGCTGATGACCGCCGCAGAACAAACTTACCTGCGCGATCTTCTTGCTCGCGATGGCATTAGTGGCTTCCT
The DNA here is from genome assembly GCF_057196925.1 of Klebsiella sp. SYXHC3. Taxonomy (NCBI): domain Bacteria; kingdom Pseudomonadati; phylum Pseudomonadota; class Gammaproteobacteria; order Enterobacterales; family Enterobacteriaceae; genus Klebsiella; species Klebsiella sp. SYXHC3. The sequence continues at coordinate 1,441,654 of NZ_JBXUNG010000001.1, forward strand.
GGCGCGGTTAGGTATTAACACTGCGACAAAATAGCGGCGAAAAAAAACGGCAGGATTAACCTGCCGCTTGCTTTAGCTTACGCTCGGCCTCAGGACTGCTGGCTTTCGCGTTCGGCGATAAACGCCAGCGCTTTATTGATACGTTCAACGCTACGGGATTTACCGATGGCATGAACGGTGACATCCAATGCCGGAGACTGACCCGCGCCGGTTACGGCCACGCGCAGCGGCATGCCCACTTTACCCATGCCCACTTCCAGCTCATCGGCAGTCGCCTGAATCGCATGGTGGACATTTTCCGCCGTCCAGTCGCTAATGGCCGCCAGCTTATCGCGAACCACTTCCAGCGGCTGACGCGCCACCGGGCGCAGGTGTTTCTTCGCTGCATCGGCGTCGAACTCGGCGAACTCTTCATAGAAGTAACGGCAGCTCTGAGCAATCTCTTTCAGCGTTTTGCAACGCTCGCCCAGCAGTTTAACCAGTTCGGACAACTGCGGGCCGTTACGGGTATCGATATTTTCCTGCTCAATGTGCCACTGCAGATGCGTCGCGACATATTCTGCCGGCAGCGTGTTGATGTAGTGATGGTTTAACCACAGCAGTTTATCGGTGTTGAACGCACTGGCGGACTTGCTGACCGCGCCCAGCGAGAAGAACTCGATCATCTCTTCGCGGGTGAAGATCTCCTGATCGCCATGGGACCAGCCCAGACGCACCAGATAGTTCAGCAACGCTTCCGGCAGGTAGCCGTCGTCGCGGTACTGCATCACGCTCACCGCACCGTGGCGCTTGGAAAGTTTTTTACCGTCATCGCCGTTGATCATCGATACGTGCGCATAAACCGGCACCGGCGCATTCAGCGCTTTCAGGATGTTGATCTGGCGCGGGGTATTGTTGATGTGGTCTTCACCGCGGATCACGTGGGTGATCGCCATATCCCAGTCATCAACTACGACGCAGAAGTTATAGGTCGGGGAGCCGTCGGTGCGGCGAATGATCAGATCGTCCAGCTCCTGGTTGCTGAATTCGATCGGCCCGCGGATCTGGTCGTCAAAGATAACCGAACCTTCCTGCGGGTTGGCAAAACGCACGACGCAAGGCTCATCGGCGGCGTGATGCTGATGATCATGGCGGCAGCGGCCGTCGTAGCGCGGCTTTTCACCGTTCGCCATCTGTTCTTCGCGCAGCGCGTCCAGACGTTCTTTCGAGCAGTAGCATTTATAAGCTGTACCTGCTTCCAGCATTTCATCAATAACCGCGTTATAGCGATCGAAACGTTTAGTCTGGAAGTACGGACCTTCATCCCACTCCAGATTCAGCCAGTTCATCCCATCCATGATGGCTTCAATTGCTTCCGGGGTGGAGCGTTCGAGATCGGTGTCTTCAATACGCAGCACAAACTCACCGCCGTGGTTACGTGCAAAAAGCCAGGAATAGAGAGCAGTACGCGCACCGCCAACGTGCAGATAGCCTGTTGGGCTTGGCGCGAAGCGAGTTTTGATTTTCATGAAATGGCCTTACGTTTAATAAAGATGCCGATAGTCGGCAGTGTTCTTGGAATTGATAGGGGAATATTCTAACACCACGGGCTGATTCCTCAATGTAGATCCCGCCTCAACATCACGCTTTACCATTTTTGTTTATAAATCATACGCCGAAGCTGATTTTGCGATCGCTTTGTTTAATTTTACGACGAACAAACAAATTATTTAGAAAAGGCGTTGACTCAATTTCAACTCTCCCTATAATGCGACTCCACACAGCGGGGGTGATTAGCTCAGCTGGGAGAGCACCTCCCTTACAAGGAGGGGGTCGGCGGTTCGATCCCGTCATCACCCACCAACTACTTTACGTAGTCTCCGCCGTGTAGAACAGAAAATTGAGAAGTGGGTGATTAGCTCAGCTGGGAGAGCACCTCCCTTACAAGGAGGGGGTCGGCGGTTCGATCCCGTCATCACCCACCACTTTCTCGCCAGCTGGATTTTCTGTCAAAATGTGAAGTACCGAAGTGGGTGATTAGCTCAGCTGGGAGAGCACCTCCCTTACAAGGAGGGGGTCGGCGGTTCGATCCCGTCATCACCCACCACTT
>NZ_JBXUNG010000002.1:0-508023 GCF_057196925.1 Klebsiella sp. SYXHC3
CGTCCGAGGACGTTAAGAATCCATGTCACTTTGAGTGCCCACACAGATTGTCTGATAAATTGTTAAAGAGCAGTTGCAACGCGGCTTTCAGCTCACCGTTGCGAGGTCACGTATATTACGTTTTCCTCATTCAGAGTCAAGCGTTTATTTTCACTTTTCTCTGTCGGTTTTCAGCGTTGTTATTTACCGCTGAAACCCTGCTGACCCGGCGGCTTGCTTGCCGTTGTTCCGTGTCAGTGGAGGCGCATTATAGGGAGTTCTGAGACGTTGACAAGCCCTGTTTTCAAAAAACTTTTCAACCGTCTCTTTTTTCACCAAAGGCGGTGTCAAAACCGTAAAAAATCGCCCTTTTGCTGTTTTAACCACCGAAACAAGCCGCCAGGTGGCATACTGATGAAGTAGAAAAGAGAAAGGAACGGCATTTATGTCTATAAGCGCACAGCAGCTGGCGGCACAAAAAAACATCTCCTGGGTCATCGCGGAGAAGATCGCCCAAAAAATTCTCACCGGCGAATATCCGCCAGAGAGCATTCTTCCTGGTGAAATGGAACTGGGCGAACAGTTTGGCGTGAGCCGGACGGCAGTACGAGAAGCGGTAAAAACGCTGGCAGCTAAAGGCATGCTGCTTCCGCGCCCGCGTATCGGAACTCGCGTTCTGGCACGCAGCAGCTGGAACTTTCTGGATAAAGAGCTGCTTGCCTGGTGGCTGACGGAAGATAATTTTGCCGAGGTGGTTAGCCATTTTCTGGTGATGCGCAGCAGCCTGGAGCCTCAGGCCTGTTTTCTGGCGGCGATAAACGGCACCTCCGAGCAGAAAGCGCAGCTCAATACGCTAATGGAAGAAATGATCGAGCTGAAAAGACATTTTATCCGCGAACGCTGGATTGAAGTCGATATGGCCTGGCATGAACATATTTATGCGATGAGCGGCAACCCGTTTCTCACCTCTTTCGCGTCGTTATTCCATTCGGTATATCAGACTTATTTCACCTCGATTACGCAAAATGAAGTCGTTAAACTCGATCTACACCAGGCTATTGTTGACGCCATTCAGGAAAGCGACGGTCCACGCGCGCAGCTTGCCTGCCAGACATTATTGAACACCCCAAACCACACAGGTAAATAAAGAAGGAAATGGCATGACCGGGAAGAAAGGGCTGAGTATGGCCGGACTGCCGTGGATTGCGGCCATGGCTTTCTTTATGCAGGCGCTGGACGCCACTATTCTTAATACCGCGCTTCCCGCGATTGCGCATAGCCTTGGTCACTCCCCGCTGGCGATGCAATCCGCCATTATCAGCTACACCCTGACGGTAGCGATGCTGATTCCAGTGAGCGGCTGGTTGGCCGATCGCTTTGGCACCCGCAAGGTCTTTATCGTTGCCGTTAGCCTGTTTACCCTGGGCTCCCTCGCCTGCGCGCTTTCCACTTCGCTTCCCGAATTGGTTGTCTTCCGCGTCATCCAGGGGATCGGCGGCGCAATGATGATGCCGGTTGCGCGCCTGGCGCTGTTACGCGCCTATCCGCGTAGCGAACTGCTGCCGGTACTCAACTTCGTTACCATGCCCGGACTGGTCGGCCCCATCCTCGGCCCTGTACTCGGCGGCGTGTTAGTCACCTGGGCCAGTTGGCACTGGATTTTCTTGATTAACATCCCGATTGGCATCATCGGCATTCTCTACGCCCGCAAATATATGCCGGACTTCACCACGCCCCGCCGTCGTTTCGACACCAGCGGTTTTGTGCTTTTTGGTTTAAGCCTGGTGCTGTTCTCCAGCGGTATTGAGCTCTTTGGCGAGAAAATCGTCGCCAGCTGGATAGCGCTGGCCGTCATCGCCCTGAGCGTCGTGCTCATGCTGGCCTATATTCGGCATGCTCGTCGCCATCCCACGCCGCTGATTTCGCTCTCTCTCTTTAAGACCCATACCTTCTCTGTCGGGATCGCCGGTAACCTGGCGACACGGTTAGGTACCGGCTGCGTGCCGTTCCTGATGCCGCTGATGCTACAAGTCGGTTTCGGCTACCCGGCCATTATCGCCGGCTGCATGATTGCGCCGACGGCCATCGGCTCGATAATCGCCAAGTCGACCGTCACGCAGATCCTGCGCTGGTTTGGTTATCGCAAAACGTTGGTGGGAGTCACCATCTTTATTGGTTTGATGATCGCGCAGTTTGCGCTGCAGTCGCCGGGAATGCCGCTGTGGCTGCTACTACTGCCGCTATTTGTACTGGGGATGGCGATGTCCACGCAGTTCACCTCGATGAACACCATTACGCTTGCTGATTTAACCGATGACAATGCCAGTAGCGGCAACAGCCTGCTCGCGGTAACCCAGCAGCTGTCGATTAGCCTTGGCGTAGCCATCAGCGCGGCGGTTCTGCGTTTTTATGAAGGGTTTGATAACGCCAGTACCATCGAACAATTCCACTATACCTTTATCACGATGGGTGCGATCACCGTGGTGTCAGCGTTGATGTTTATGCTGCTCAGAGCCAAAGATGGCCGCAACCTGATAACGGAGCGGCACAAGCACTAAGCTGAACCGCGAATCACCAGCTCTGGAGTGAGCTGCACGCGCTGCTGTTTTTGCCCGGGATCCGCCATGCGGTGAATCAGCACATCGATAGCGAGCTCTCCCAGTTCATCTTTAGGTTGATGAATGGTGGTGAGCGGCGGGGTCATATAGCGCGCCAGTTCAATATCGTCATACCCCACCAGCGCCATATCCTGCGGAATACGCAAGCCGGACTGATACAGCGCCTGATACGCGCCGACCGCCATCGCATCATTACCGACAAAGACCGCCTGCGGCCGTGGCGTTAACGCCAGCAGTTGCTGCATCGCAGTAAAACCGCCGCCAAATTCAAAATCGCTGGTAATGACATAACCTTCGGCGACATCCAGCCCGGCGCGCGCCATCGCCGCATGATAGCCCTCCAGCCGCAGTCGCGACGGCGTTTTATCCAGCGGCCCGGCAATGCAGGCAATACGGGTATGACCGCGATCGATCAGATATTGGGTCGCCATATCGCCACCGAGCAACGAATTATCCTGAATGAGATCGCTGTCGCCGTCGAACGGCGCCCAATCCATCATCACCGTCGGCACCGACGGATAACGCTGCATGATCTCCTGGGAAGGTTGATGCGTTTCGGTGCACAGCAGCAGCAGACCATCGACGCGTTTTTGCATCAGCGTTTCCAGATTGCGATTCATCCGCTGCTCATCGCCTTCGGTATTACATAGCACCAGGCTGTAGCCGCGCTCGAAACAGCTGCGTTCCACGCCGCGCACCAGCTCCGAATAAAACGGGTTAGTACTGGCGGTGATCAGCATGCCGATGGTTCGCGTCTGATTTAACTTGAGGCTGCGCGCCAGCGCCGAAGGCGCGTAGTTAAGACTTTTGATCGCCGCATCAACTTTGGCGGTAATCGCCTCGCTGACAAAGCGGTCTTTATTAATGACGTGAGAAACGGTCGAGGTGGAAACGCCCGCGACGCGGGCCACATCCTTCATGGTAGCCAAGCATTACCCCTGTTGACGCAAGAATTCGTCGATCTCTTTGCGCCACGGCACAGACGGTTGCGCCCCCTTACGGGTGACGGCAATCGCGGCGGCGGCATGGGCAAAACGGATGGCGTCTGACACTTCACGGCCTTCCAGCAGCGCGGTGACAAATGCGCCATTAAAAGTGTCGCCAGCGGCAATCGTATCGATGGCCTGAACTTTAAATCCTGGAACCCGGCGGCTTTCGCCCTCGCAGCTTAACCAAACGCCGCGGCTGCCGAGAGTAATCATCACCGTACCAATTCCCTTCGCATGAAGCGCACTGGCGGCTTTCGCGGCATCGTCGTCGCTCTCAACGCGAATACCGGTCAGCTTTTCCGCTTCGGTTTCATTCGGCGTAATAACATCCACCAGCGCCAATAGCTCATCCGAAAGTTCACGCGCCGGTGCGGGATTGAGTACCACCGTCGTCTGATGCTCATGAGCGATTTTCGCGGCAGCCATCACGCTCTCCAGCGGCGACTCCAGCTGCATTAACAATGCCTGCGCGTTGGCGATACGTTCTTTCTCCGCCTCTACCTGAGAAACCGATAGCGCTGCATTAGCGCCGGCATGAATACCGATGACATTCTCACCTTCCGCGTTAACGAAAATTAACGCGACGCCGGTAGATTCGCCAGCAACGGCACGCACCGGGGCCACGTCGATATTATCGCTCTCCAGCTGGCGGCGGACGCGTTCGCCAATATCGTCATCGCCGGTACAGGCGATGAAGGCAATATCCGCGCCGCTACGCCCGGCAGCCACCGCCTGGTTAGCGCCTTTACCGCCGAACGCGACCTGATAGTGGTTTCCGGTGACGGTCTCACCTGGAGTAGGGAAGGATTCAAGGTTAAGAATGTGATCGGCATTGATGCTGCCAAGGACGACAAGTTTGCCTGCGGTTTTCATCATCTTTATTCCCGGGAAAGCGCGCCACCGGACTCCGGTGGCGCATGCCCTGCTTTTCTTTTTATGTTGTCCCTCGGGCCGTTGCCGGCCCGAATCGCATTTTACTGCTTAATGACCAGTTTCAGCTCAACCGGATAGCTGGCATCCACTTTTTCGCCCTTCAGCACTTTATCAGCGGTTTCGACGCCTTTAACGCCGATCTGCTCCGGCAACTGGGCGATAGTCGCTGCCAGTTTGCCACTATTTACTGCTTTTTCGCCATCCGGAGTACCGTCAAATCCAACCACCATCACATCAGATTTTCCTGCAGTCTGCAGCGCACGCAGCGCGCCCAGCGCCATTTCGTCGTTCTGCGCAAACACCGCCTGCACGTCAGGATGCGCCGTCAGCAGGTTCTGCATCACGTTCAGACCTTTAGTACGGTCGAAGTCAGCGGGTTGGCTGGCCAGTACGTTGAACTTATGCGCCGCCACGGCCTGTTTGAAACCTTCGCCACGCTCGCGCGCCGCAGAGGTACCAGCAATACCTTGCAGCTCAATCACTTTCGCGCTTTCGCCAACTTTCTTCGCAATATAGTCGCCGGCCATTTTACCGCCCAGCACGTTATCGGAAGCAATATGGCTCACCACATCACCTTTAGAAGCCTGGCGGTCAAGGGTAATGACCGGGATTTTAGCCTGGTTCGCCATCTTCACCGCATTGCCGACAGCATCGGAGTCGGTTGGGTTAATCAGCAGCAGCTTGGCGCCACGCACCGTTAAGTCTTGTACGTTCGCCAGCTCTTTTGCCGGGTTATTCTGAGAATCCAGCACCACCAGGTTGTAACCCAGCTTATCGGCTTCTTTCTGCGCGCCGTCTTTCAGAGAAACGAAGAACGGATTATTCAGGGTAGAGATAACCAGTGCGATGGTATCTTTCGCCATCGCGTTTGCGCTAACGGTCGCGCTTAGAGCAACAGCAGAGACCAGGGTCGCCAGTTTTTTCATATTCATAGTTAAGATGTCCTGTAGAGTTCTCAGTTACTGCTTTTTGTTATCTACCAGTACCGCCAGCAAAATCACCACCGCTTTGACGATCATCTGGTAATAGGAAGAAACGCCTAAAAGGTTCAGACCATTGTTCAGGAAGCCAAGGATCAGCGCGCCAATCAGCGTGCCGACGATACGACCTTTACCACCGGCCAGGCTAGTGCCGCCAAGTACGACCGCTGCGATCGCATCTAATTCATAGCCCGTCCCCGCCGTCGGCTGCGCAGAGGAAAGACGCGCCACTTCGATGATCCCGGCCAGTGAAGCCAACATTCCGCATAACGCATAGACGATGATTTTCACTCTATTTACGCTGATGCCGGAAAGCCGCGTCGCCGCTTCATTACCTCCCAGGGCATAAATATAACGACCCAGGCGAGTATGGTGCAGCATGTACCAGGCCGCCAGGAAGACAATCGCCATAATCCATACCGGCGTCGGGATCCCCAGCGGGCGTCCGATACCGAACCAGCCGAACAGATCGGCGTTATCGCTAAAGCCGGTGTTGATCGGGCTGCCGTTGGTGTAAACCATCGTCACGCCGCGCAGCAGCAGCATCATTACCAAAGTGGCGATAAACGCCTGCACGCGCCCTTTCGCGACAATCACCCCGGTCACCGCGCCAATAGCCGCACCGAGCGCCAGCGCGGCGGCAACGGCCACCAGCGCATTCACTTCGATACCGACGATAGACGCCGCGACGGCGCCGGTCAACGCCAGCAGAGAACCGACGGACAGATCGATCCCCGATGTCAGAATGACCAGCGTCATCCCGACCGCCATGATGGCGTTAACGGAAGTCTGCTGCAGAATATTGAACAGGTTATTGACGGTAAAAAAGTTGGGGCTCATGGTCGAAACGATCGCGATCAGCACCAGCAGGGCGATCAGCGATTTTTGCTCCATCAGCCACGCTTTAGTGAAATAGCGGCGACCAGTAACAGCCTGGGTAGTCATCTTTTTTACTCCTGATTCACACGGTTAAGCTTGCCCACAGCGGCAGCCATCAATACTTCCTGGGTGGCCTGCTCGCGTGTGAATTCACCGCCGAGATGCCCTTCATGCATCACAATGATGCGATCGCTCATGCCCAGCACTTCCGGCATCTCCGAAGAGACGAGAATGATGCTCAGGCCATCGGCTTTAAACTGGTTAATCAGCTGGTAGATCTCTTTCTTCGCCCCAACGTCGACGCCACGGGTCGGTTCATCGAGGATCAGCACTTTCGGCCGGGTCATCAGCCCGCGAGCGATAGCGACTTTTTGCTGGTTACCGCCGGAAAGCAGGCCGATTGCCTGCTCCATTGAAGGCGTCTTCACATTAAACAGCCGAATGAAATCACTAACCGCCTGCTGTTCATCTTTATGCTTAAGGCTGCCGCCCGCCCGGCTGAAGTAGCGTAGCGCGGTCAATGACATGTTTTCTTTGACCGACATTCCGAGCACCAGGCCATCACGCTTACGGTCTTCGGAGATATAGACAATGCCGTTCGCCAGGCCATCCTGCGGCGAACGGGTGACGACTTCATGGCCATCCAGCGTCACGGAACCGCTGCTACGCGGCAGCGCGCCGTACAGCACCTTCATCAGTTCAGTACGCCCGGCGCCCATCAGCCCGGCGACGCCGAGGATTTCGCCCTGACTCAGGGTAAACGTCACGTTTTCCACACCGGAGCCGCAGAGATTATCGACCTTCAGACGTACCGCGCCCGGCGCCTTATCGAGATGCGGATATTGATCTTCCAGCTTACGGCCAACCATCATCTCGATCAGTCGATCCTCATCCAGCGAAGCCACTTCGCGCTCGGCAATAAATTGCCCGTCGCGAAATACGGTGACGTCATCGCAGATTTCGAAGATCTCTTTCATGCGGTGAGAGATATAGACAATGCCGCGCCCCTGCGACTTCAATTCGCGGATGACGCGGAACAGCGATTCGGTCTCGGTATCGGTCAGGGCATCGGTAGGCTCATCCATAATGATGACCTTCGATTCGAAGCTCAGCACTTTAGCGATTTCCACCATTTGCTGATCGCCAATCGACAGATCGCCCACCAGCCTCTGGCTGTTAAAGCGTAAATTCAGCTTCGCCAGCAGCTTGTCCGCTTCGGCATACATCTTTTTCCAGTCGATTTTGCCAAAGCGGTTAACGAACTCGCGGCCGAGGAAGATGTTCTCGGCAATCGTTAATTGCGGGATCAGGTTGAGTTCCTGGTGAATGATGCCGATACCGGCTTCCTGTGAGGATTTTGGGCCGTTAAAGGTCGTTTCTTTACCTAACCACAGCAAAGAACCGGCATCACGGGTATAGATACCGGTCAGTACCTTCATCATTGTAGATTTACCGGCGCCATTTTCCCCTACCAGCGCCATCACCCGGCCGGCATAGACATTCAGCGCCGCGCCGGAGAGCGCTTTGACGCCAGGGAACGCTTTATCGATCCCTTTCAGCTGTAATAAAGCTTCCATGACGGCGACCTCAGAAAGTGACGCCGGCACAAAGAATAATATTCGCATACGGGGAACACTCCCCGCTGCGAATTACCGCCTGACTATCTGCGGTTTGTTTTTTGAACTGCTCATGACTGGTGTAACGAATTTCAATCGTATTTCCCTGGTGCTGCTGCAGCTGCTCAAGATGCTTGAGCAACGTCGCGTGGAGTTGCGGATTATGGGTTTTAATCTCTTCCGCGATGACCGCCGCCTCAACCTGCATTTCCGCCGTTACGACTTCCAGAACCTGCATAAAAGAAGGTACGCCCTGAGTAAGCGCCATATCAATGCGCGCGCTGCTGCGGGGAACCGGCAATCCGGCGTCGCAAACAACCAGCGTATCGGTATGACCGAGGCGGGAGATAACGGAAGAAATATCAGCGTTAAGTACAGTGCCTTTTTTCATTTTGTCTCTTTTGCTCCACTAGCGAAACGTTTCGCTGTCCTAAGTATTGTCAATCAGCGAACAGAAAACCACCGGCAGAAGAGAGAAATGTGATCGCCATCGAAACGTTTCGCAACGCGGGGACAAGAAGTTACATCAAGATGTGAGAGACAAAAAAGCCCTTCGTTATTGAAGGGCTTTTCGACATCAGATTTCCACCTGCGTACCGAGCTCAATAACCCGGTTAGGTGGGATTTCAAACTGATCCGGCGCGCGCAGGGCGTTACGCTGCAGCAGCAGATACAGCTTGCCACGCAGGCGCAGATACCATGGCCGTTTGCCAATAATCAGCGACTCATGGGACATAAAGAACGACGTTTCCATCATTCGGCAGCTCAACCCTTCCAGGCCGCAGCGATGGAACACCTCTTCGACGTTCGGCGTTTCACGCCAGCCATAGCTTGCCACGACGCGCCAGAACGACGGCGACAGTTGCTCAATCTGCACGCGGCGAACGTTATGCACATACGGGGCATCTTCGGTACGCAGAGTCAGCAGGATCACGCGTTCATGCAGCACCTTGTTGTGTTTCAAGTTATGCAGCAGAGCAAAAGGGATCACGTTCAGGGCGCGAGACATATAGACTGCGGTACCCGGTACGCGCACCGGCGGCGATTTCTCCAGCGAGGAGATCATCGCTTCCAGCGAGTTGCCATGCTCGTGCATCCGGCGCAGCAGGCGGAAACGCTCGCTCTTCCAGGTGGTCATCACCGTAAACATCACCAGGCCCAGCGATAACGGCAACCAGCCGCCGGAGACGATTTTATCGAGGTTCGCCGAGAACAGCGGAATATCGATACACAGGAAGGCCACCAGCATCAGGCCGACAAACAGCTTATTCCAGTGCCAGTTTTTGCGCGCCACGGTCGCCGAAAGAATGGAGGTCAACACCATGGTGCCCGTTACCGCAATACCGTACGCCGCCGCCAGATTAGAAGAGTGCTCGAAGCTGACAATGACGATGACCACAGAAACGTACAGCAGCCAGTTAATGAACGGGATGTAAATCTGCCCGGACTCCATTTCCGAAGTATGGATAATGCGCATTGGCGACAGATAGCCCAGACGCACGGCCTGGCGAGTCAGCGAGAAGACCCCGGAAATCACCGCCTGCGAGGCGATAACCGTCGCCAGGGTCGCGATAATCAGCATCGGGATCAGCGCCCATTCCGGCGCCAGCAGGAAGAACGGGTTTTTAATGGCTTCCGGGTGCTTCAGCAGCAGCGCGCCCTGGCCAAAATAGTTAAGCACCAGTGATGGCAGCACCACCGAGAACCACGCCACGCGAATCGGTAGTTTGCCGAAGTGGCCCATATCGGCATACAGCGCTTCCACACCGGTAATCGACAGCACCACCGCGCCAAGCGCAATAAAGGATACCGTTTTGTACTGCAGGAAGAAATGTACCGCCCAGTAAGGGTTCAGCGCCTGCAGAACTTCCGGGTTATCGAGGATACTGCGCGCGCCAAGCACCGCCAGCAACAGGAACCAGATCAGCATAATTGGCGCGAACAGCTTGCCGACCATCCCGGTACCGTGTTTTTGAATAGCAAATAGCAGGGTCAGCACAATAATGGAGATGGGGACAATCCAGGTATCCAGCTGTGGGGCGATAATTTCCAACCCCTCTATCGCCGACATCACCGATATTGCCGGGGTTATTACTACTTCACCATAGAAGAAGCTACCGCCAATCAGGCCGAGGATCACCAACACGGAGGTCATCTTTGCCGAGGTGTTGCGCCCCGCCAGCGACATCAGCGTTAAGATCCCGCCCTCGCCGGCGTTATCCGCCCGCATCACGAAGGTGATGTATTTAATTGATACGGTAAAGATCAACAGCCAGAAAATCAGCGACAGAAAGCCAAACACCGCATCGCGTTCAACGCCAAAGCCAAACTGGCCTGACAGACATTCGCGAAGAGTATACAGTGGACTGGTACCGATATCGCCGTAAACCACGCCGATTGCCGCCAGCGTTATTGCCGGCAACGATTGTTTATTATCAGTGCTCATAGACTAGTCTTTTCGTTTATAAAACAAATGTGTGCCTAGTCCCTTGGCCCACAAAAAGCGCACAGTATGCACGATTATTTGCTGAATCGTACCCCTAACTGACACCATATTAACTTAGCTCAAAGAAAATAAATCGATTCTTCAGGCTATTACCACCCCTAATCAAACATCTATACTCGACGCAATAACGACACACGACAAAGCACGCAACTCTATTATGGCTCAATCACATTTACTGGCAGAAAGAATTTCCCGACTTAGCGCCGCCCTGGAAAAAGGACTCTTTGAACGCAGCCACGCAATACGTCTGTGCCTGCTGGCTGCGCTCAGCGGCGAGAGCGTATTCCTGCTGGGTCCACCCGGCATCGCGAAAAGCCTGATCGCCCGCCGGCTTAAGTTCGCTTTCAAGCAGGCGCGCGCTTTCGAATATCTGATGACCCGCTTCTCCACCCCGGAAGAAGTTTTCGGCCCGCTGTCTATTCAGGCGCTCAAAGATGAAGGGCGCTATGAGCGTTTAACGGCAGGCTATCTGCCAGAGGCGGAAATCGTCTTCCTGGATGAAATCTGGAAAGCCGGCCCGGCTATCCTTAATACCCTGCTGACGGCCATCAACGAACGCCACTTCCGCAACGGCGCCCATGAAGAGAAAATCCCGATGCGCCTGCTGGTTGCGGCGTCGAACGAACTTCCCGAAGCGGATAACAGCCTCGAAGCCTTATATGACCGCATGCTGATCCGCCTGTGGCTGGATAAAGTGCAGGATAAAACTAACTTCCGCTCGATGCTGGTGAGCCAACAGGATGAAAACAGCAATCCGGTTCCCGAAAACCTGCAAATCAGCACCGAAGAGTTCACCCAGTGGCAGCATGACATTGGTACCGTGAAGTTGCCGGACAATGTCTTCGAGCTGGTTTTCCAACTGCGCCAGCAATTAGATGCCTTGCCTAATGCGCCTTACGTTTCCGATCGCCGCTGGAAAAAAGCCATCCGTCTGCTGCAGGCCAGCGCCTTCTTTAGCGGCCGCGACGCCATCGCGCCTATCGACCTGATCCTGCTGAAAGATTGCCTGTGGCATAACATCGAAAGCATGAATCTGATGTCGCAGCAGTTGGAATCCCTGATGACCAGCCATGCCTGGGGCCAGCAGGCGATGCTGACTAAACTGGGCGCTATCATCCAACGCCGTATTCAAATCCAGCAGCAGCACAGCGATAAAACCGCGCTTAAAGTCACGCGCGTGGGCGGCATGTTCAGCCGTAAGCCGCATTATGAACTGCCGGACGGAATTGAAGGCGAGACGTTGACGCTGCTTCTCCAGCAACCGCTGAAATTGCACGATCTCGAAGTCATTCATATCGCCTTCGAACGCGTAGCGCTGGTCAACTGGCTGGAGAAAGGCGGCGAGATCCGCGGCAAGCTCAACGGCATCGGTTTTGCCCAGCCATTGACGATGGATGTCGATGCCAGCCAGCACCTGGTGGTGCGCGACGTCAGCCTGCAAGGCTCACGCCTGTCGCTGCCAGGCAGCGAATCTCAGGAAAATATGCCAGCCGAGATCCGCCAGCAGCTGGAAGCGCTGGATGACGAGTGGCACCAGCAACATAACCGCTTTAGCGAACAGCAAAAATGCCTGTTTATTCCCGGCGACTGGCTGGGGCGTATCGAAGCCAGCCTGCAGGACGTCGGCGCGCAAATTAAACAGGCGCGCCAGCCATGACGCTCGACATGCTGAATGTCATGCTGGCGGTCAGCGAAGAAGGGATGATCGAGGAGATGCTGCTGGCGCTGCTGGCCTCTCCTCAACTGGCGGTGTTCTTTGAAAAATTTCCGCGGCTGAAAAATATCATCGCCGCCGATATTCCGCGCTGGCGAGAAGCGGTTCGCGCCCGGCTCAAAGAGACGCAAATCCCTCCCGAACTGGACGCCGAAGTGCAGATCTATCAGCAGGCTCAGCTGCTTTCAACGTCGCAATTTATTGTGCAACTGCCGCAGATCCTCGGCAAGCTGCATAAGCTACAGTCGCCCTTTGCCGCTCAGGCGCAGCAGCTGGTGGACGATAACGCGACCTTCACCCCAGCGCTACATACTCTGTTCTTACAACGCTGGCGCTTAAGCCTCGTGGTACAGACCACCACCCTCAACCAGCACCTATTAGACGATGAGCGCGATCAGCTGCTCAGCGAGGTGCAGGAACGAATGACGCTCAGCGGGCAGCTAGAGCCGGTGCTGGTGGAAAACGACAACGCCGCCGGCCGCCTATGGGATATGAGCGCCGGCGAGCTTAAACGTGGCGATTATCAGCTGATCGTGCGCTATGGCGATTTTCTCAGCCAACAGCCGGAACTGATGCAGCTTGCTGAGCAGTTGGGCAGATCGCGGGAAGCCAAACTGGTGCCGAAGAAAGATGCGCCGATGGAGACCTTCCGCGCGATGGTTCGTGAACCGGCAACGGTACCAGAGCAGGTCGATGGCCTGCAGCAAAGCGACGATATTCTACGTCTGTTGCCGCCAGAGTTGGCAACGCTCGGCATCACCGAACTGGAGTTCGAGTTCTACCGTAAGCTGGTGGAAAAACAGTTGTTAACCTATCGCCTGCATGGCGACGCATGGCGGGAGAAAATAACCGAACGCCCGGTAACCCGGCAGGATTTTGATGAGCAGCCGCGGGGGCCATTTATTGTCTGCGTAGATACCTCAGGTTCGATGGGCGGCTTTAACGAGCAATGCGCTAAAGCCTTTTGTCTGGCGCTGATGCGCGTCGCGCTGGCGGATAACCGTCGCTGCTACATCATGCTGTTCTCCAGCGAAGTGGTGCACTACGAGCTAACCGGCCCGCAGGGGCTTGAACAGGCGATCCGTTTTTTAAGCCAGCGTTTTCGCGGCGGCACCGATCTGGCCAGCTGTTTTCGCGCGATCGTTGAACGTTTGCAAAGCCCGCAATGGGTCGATGCCGATGCGGTGGTGATTTCCGATTTTATCGCCCAGCGGTTGCCGGATGAGGTGGTCAATAAGGTGGGGGAGTTGCAGCACAAACATCAGCACCGTTTTCACGCGGTGGCGATGTCGGTACACGGCAAACCCGGCATCATGCGCATCTTCGATCATATCTGGCGCTTTGATACCGGATTGCGTAGCCGCCTGCTGCGTCGCTGGCGGCGTTAATCTTTACAACAGAGCGGCGACGCTTTCACGCACCTGCGTGGGCCATACGCCGCACTGTACCTGGCCGATATGGTCAAGCTGTAGCAACAGCATGGTTAAACGCGACTGGCCAATACCGCCGCCAATGGTCTGCGGCATCTCGCCGCGCAGCAGCGCCTGGTGCCATTCAAGCTGCAGACGGTCTTCATCGCCGGTCACCGCCAACTGGCGCTTCAGCGCCTCGGCGTCAACGCGGATCCCCATAGAGGAAAGCTCAAAAGCGTCTTCCAGCACCGGGTTCCACACCAGGATATCGCCGTTCAGGCCGGCAAAACCTTCCGCCGATGGCGAGCTCCAGTCATCGTAATCCGGCGCGCGAACATCGTGGCGCTTGCCGTCAGACAGTTTACCGCCGATACCGATTAAGAAGACGGCGCCAAGCTCTTTAGCGATCGCCCGCTCGCGGCCTTTGGCATCCAGACCCGGATAACGGCTCAGCAGCTCCTGACTGTGAATAAAGTGGATCTGTTCCGGCAGGAATGGCGTCAGACCAAATTCCTGACTTACCGCCAGCTCGGTGGCTTTGATCCCGGCGTAGATCGCCTCAACGGTCGCTTTCAACGTGCCAGTATGGCGTTCGCCGTCGCCCATGACGCGTTCCCAGTCCCACTGGTCAACGTAAACAGAGTGAATTGGGGTGAGGCGGTCTTCATCGGGGCGAAGGGCCTTCATGTGCGTGTACAGCCCTTCGCCCGCGCTGAAGTCGTGTTGTCCCAGGGTTTGACGCTTCCACTTCGCCAGTGAATGAACCACTTCGAATTGGGCGTCTGGCAGTGTTTTCACTTTTACCTGAACCGCTTTCTCGCAGCCGGACAAGTTGTCCTGCGTCCCATCTCCTACGCGGCTTAAGATCGGCGCCTGCACTTCAATCAGGCCAAGCTTCTCTTCCAGCTGACGGGAAAAATGGGATTTAACGAAACTAATCTGGCGTTGTTTTGCGATGTATGCGGTTTTCATTTTTTATTACTCCTGCGTCCTGTTGATATTGATTAAGCAACAGAAATGGCACTGAATTCAATAATCAATCAATAAAAAGACGCCTTGAGTTTTGATTCATTAAATTAAAAAGCTAAAATAGAAAGAATCATCAAACATCATAAGAAAAAACAATGGAAAATTATCAGATCGACAATCTGGACCGCGGCATTCTTGATGCCCTAATGGCGAATGCGCGCACCGCTTACGCCGAACTGGCCAAACAGTTCGGCGTGAGTCCAGGTACGATTCACGTACGCGTAGAGAAAATGAAACAGGCGGGCATTATTACCGGCGCGCGAATTGACGTTAGCCCGAAACAGCTCGGTTATGACGTCGGCTGTTTTATCGGCATCATTCTTAAGAGCGCTAAAGACTATCCTTCCGCCCTCGCCCGGCTGGAGAGCCTGGAAGAGGTGACAGAGGCTTACTACACCACCGGCCACTACAGCATCTTTATTAAGGTGATGTGTAAATCTATCGATGCCCTGCAGCAGGTACTTATCAACAAGATCCAAACAATCGATGAAATTCAGTCCACTGAAACCCTGATCGTGCTGCAAAACCCGATCATGCGTACTATCAAGCCCTGATCGTTTTTTTTAATCCCACATTTTTCCACAGGTAGATCCCAGCTCGCTCACAGCGTACAATACGCCACTCAGAATAGTTGAGCGAGCGATCGGCGATCATGGCAGACATTACACTTATCAGCGGCAGCACCCTGGGCAGTGCGGAATATGTAGCAGAACATCTGGCAGAAAAGCTGGAAGAAGCGGGCTACAGCACTGATATCCAGCACGGTCCGCTGGTTGACGATCTGCAGGCTGAAGGGATCTGGTTAGTTATCTCTTCTACCCATGGCGCCGGCGATATTCCGGACAACCTGGTCCCCTTTTATGAAGCGTTGCTGGAGAAGCAGGCCGATCTTTCTGCCGTTCGCTTTGGCGCGGTGGGTATCGGTAGCCGCGAATATGACACTTTTTGCGGCGCAATCGACAAACTCGAAGCGGCATTAAAGGCCAACGGGGCAAAACAGATCGGTGAAACGCTGAAAATTAATGTCCTCGAACACGAGATTCCTGAAGATCCGGCCGAGGTTTGGGTGGGATCCTGGAAAGATTTACTCTGAGTTTTGTAAAGATCCGCAGCTTCTTCTGTGGATAACCCTGCTCAAAAGCTTGGATCAACCGGTAGTTATCCAAAGAATAACCGGAGTATGCTTTTTGAGCTGTGCATAACCCTTCATTCTGATCCCAGCTTATACGGAACAGGATCACCGATCATTCACAGATTGTGATCCTTCTTAAGCGTTTGATCTTAAATCGTGGATCCGACTTATCCACATAGAGAGTCGATCCTAATAAGAGATCACAATAGAACAGATCTCTAAATAAAAGATCTTCTTTTTAATACTCAGGATCCCGGCCCCTTTCTCGAAAGAGCAAAGTTGAGTAGAATCCACGGCCCGGGCTTCAATCCATTTTCAAACCGCGTTATGCGAGGCAGATCACCATGTTTTATCAGGATCCTTTTGACGTCATCATCATTGGCGGGGGTCATGCAGGCACTGAGGCCGCGATGGCAGCAGCGCGAATGGGCCAACAAACCCTGCTTTTGACACACAATATCGACACGCTGGGGCAGATGAGCTGCAACCCGGCGATTGGCGGCATTGGGAAGGGACACCTGGTAAAAGAAGTGGACGCGCTCGGTGGTCTGATGGCGAAAGCGATCGATCAGGCAGGTATTCAGTTTAGGATACTAAACGGTAGCAAAGGCCCAGCTGTCCGCGCTACCCGCGCCCAGGCCGACCGCGTGCTGTATCGCCAGGCGGTACGCACCGCGCTGGAGAACCAGCCGAACCTGATGATCTTCCAGCAGGCGGTAGAAGATCTGATTGTCGAAAACGATCGTGTCGTCGGCGCGGTGACCCAAATGGGCCTCAAGTTCCGCGCTAAGTCGGTGGTACTAACCGTCGGCACCTTCCTGGATGGCAAAATCCACATTGGGCTGGACAACTACAGCGGCGGTCGCGCTGGCGATCCGCCGTCGATCCCACTGTCTCGCCGTCTGCGTGAACTGCCGCTGCGCGTAAGCCGCCTGAAAACGGGTACTCCGCCGCGTATTGACGCACGCACCATCGATTTTAGCGTGCTGGCGCAACAGCACGGCGATAATCCGATGCCGGTCTTCTCGTTTATGGGATCCGCGGATCAACATCCGCGCCAGGTACCGTGCTATATCACGCACACCAACGAGAAAACCCATGATGTGATCCGCAGCAACCTCGATCGCAGCCCAATGTACGCCGGGGTGATTGAAGGTATCGGCCCACGTTACTGCCCGTCGATCGAAGACAAAGTCATGCGCTTTGCCGATCGCAACCAGCATCAGATCTTCCTTGAACCAGAAGGGCTGACTTCAAACGAAATTTATCCAAACGGTATCTCCACCAGCCTGCCGTTTGATGTGCAAATGCAAATCGTCCGCTCAATGCAGGGGATGGAAAACGCGAAGATCGTTCGCCCTGGCTATGCCATTGAGTACGATTTCTTTGACCCGCGTGACCTGAAGCCGACGCTGGAGAGCAAATACATTCAGGGTCTGTTCTTCGCCGGCCAGATTAACGGCACTACCGGCTATGAAGAAGCCGCCGCGCAGGGTTTGCTTGCCGGTCTTAATGCCGCCCGCTTCTCAGCGGAAAAAGAGGGTTGGGCGCCGCGTCGCGATCAGGCCTACCTTGGCGTGTTGGTGGACGATCTGTGCACACTTGGCACCAAGGAACCGTACCGCATGTTTACCTCCCGTGCGGAATATCGCTTGATGCTGCGTGAAGACAACGCCGATCTGCGCCTGACCGAACAGGGGCGTGAGCTGGGGCTGGTGGACGATGAGCGCTGGGCGCGTTTCAACGAGAAACTGGAAAGCATTGAGCGTGAACGCCAACGCCTGAAAACCAGCTGGGTCAACCCGCTGGCGGAAAGCGCTGCCGAAGTGAACGCTCACCTGACCGCACCGCTATCGCGTGAAGCCAGCGGCGAAGATCTGCTGCGTCGTCCGGAAATGACCTACGAACAGCTGGTTCAGCTTTCTCCGTTCGCGCCGGGCCTGCAGGATCAACAGGCGGCAGAGCAGGTTGAGATTCAGGTTAAGTACGAAGGCTATATCGCTCGTCAGCAGGACGAAATCGAAAAGCAGCAGCGCAACGAGAATACTTTGCTGCCGGCAACGCTCGATTACCGTCAGGTATCCGGCCTGTCCAACGAGGTTATTGCCAAGCTGAACGACCATAAACCGTCATCGATCGGCCAGGCATCGCGTATTTCCGGGATTACCCCGGCGGCAATTTCTATTTTGCTGGTGTGGCTGAAAAAGCAGGGGATGCTGCGCCGCAGCGCCTGATAATCGTCAGAGCGCGTTAATTTGGCGGATGCAAAATCAGCGTTCGCCTTTATAATTCACAGCCCGGTAAGCGTTAGCGCCTCCGGGCTCATTATTTTTAGAAGGTACTCACCGTGCTCAACAAACTTTCTCGTCTACTGGATGAAGCGGGTATTTCGCTCACCGATCACCAGAAAAACCAGCTGGTGGCGTATGTCGGGCTGCTGGATAAGTGGAACAAAGCCTATAACCTGACCTCTGTTCGCGATCCTAACGAGATGCTGGTTCGCCATATCCTCGATAGCATTATCGTTGCGCCATATCTACAGGGCTCCCGCTTTATCGATGTGGGAACCGGCCCGGGCCTGCCGGGTATTCCGCTGGCTATCGTGCGCCCGGAATCTCATTTCACATTACTGGATAGCCTTGGCAAGCGTGTGCGCTTCCTGCGCCAGGTCCAGCATGAGCTAAAACTGGATAACATCACCCCCGTGCAGAGCCGTGTGGAAGCGTTTCCCGCCGAGCCGCCGTTTGATGGCGTCATTAGCCGCGCTTTTGCTTCGCTGAACGACATGGTGAGCTGGTGCCACCACCTGCCGGCGGCAGATGGGCATTTCTACGCGTTGAAAGGGCAGGCGCAGGAAAGTGAAATGGCAGACCTGCCAGAAGGTTACCAGGTTTGCGACGTGATTAAACTGCATGTACCCCAGTTGGAAGGGGAGAGACATTTGGTGGTCATTAAGCCAAACGCCTTATAATTTTTATCAAAAAATGTGGAAAAAATGTGGCCTGCGCATGTTACAAAAATCAAAGTTACCTGCGGGTATTATCTGGCCACTTTTAACCTTGTTTTTACTATGGCTTTTCTAGTGTTTAACTTTAGCGTGGTGGTTTACTGGCAGAATAGTCAACTTTGAAAATATCAGGGTGCTAAAAATCGATGAACTGTCAGTTCATATTGATGTTAAATTTTTATTATAAATGTCAATAAAAGGTTTTTATTGTATGTGGGGTTGTTTTACAAAAAGACCTCACTTTTTATCTTGAATATCAAAAAGATGAAAACTTACTGATTCTGTACAGATTTAATTCGATTGCGCCGAAAATGTTTATTATGTGATCTGATGCACGCTTTAATGGCCGCGTTTTCTCATTATTTGCACTTCTGGTTGATCCCTCACTGATTGACGAAATGCATGAAAAATTGCCGCTCAGAAAATAATTAAACATTTATTCACTATTTTGCTACTTAATGTTTGAAATCACGTGTTGTCACCGTATAATTTGTCCGCTTTTTGACGCTTGACTCTTGGTCTTAAAGAACGTTTTATACGACACGCGGCATACCTCGAAGGGAGCAGGAGTAAAAACGTGATGTCTATGTCGCTCGTGAGTCGAAACGTTGCTCGAAAGCTTCTGTTTATTCAGTTACTGGCAGTAATAGCAAGTGGACTGCTGTTCAGCCTCAAAGACCCCTTCTGGGGCATCTCCGCCATATGCGGAGGTTTGGCAGTTGTTTTGCCAAACGCGTTGTTTATGATTTTTGCCTGGCGCCATCAGGCGCATACACCAGCACAAGGCCGAGTGGCCTGGACCTTCGCCTTCGGTGAAGCATTCAAGGTGTTGCTGACCTTCGCCCTACTGGCGATGGCGCTGGCGGTTTTTGAAGTGGTATTTTTGCCGCTGATAGTGACGTGGGTTTTGGTGCTGGTGGTACAAATTCTGGCTCCAGCTGTAATTAACAACAAAGGGTAAAAGGCATCATGGCTTCAGAAAATATGACGCCGCAGGATTACATAGGACACCATCTGAATAACCTTCAGTTGGACCTACGTACATTCTCGCTGGTGGATCCGCACAACCCCCCAGCCACCTTCTGGACGCTCAATATTGACTCCATGTTTTTCTCGGTGGTTCTCGGTCTGCTGTTCCTTGCCATGTTCCGTAGCGTTGCTAAGAGAGCGACCAGCGGCGTACCAGGGAAATTCCAAACCTTCATCGAAATGATCATCGGCTTCGTCCATGGCAGCGTCAAAGACATGTACCATGGCAAGAGCAAGGTCATCGCGCCGCTGGCGCTTACCGTGTTCGTCTGGGTATTCCTGATGAACCTGATGGACCTGCTGCCAATCGACCTGATTCCTTATATCGGCGAACACATTTTCGGCCTGCCTGCACTGCGCGTGGTTCCGTCTGCTGACGTGAACATCACCCTGTCAATGGCGCTTGGCGTGTTCATCCTGATTATTTTCTACAGCATCAAAATGAAAGGCGTTGGTGGGTTCGTTAAAGAACTGACCATGCAGCCGTTCAATCACTGGGCGTTCATTCCTGTCAACTTAATCCTTGAAGGGGTAAGCCTGCTGTCCAAACCGGTTTCTCTCGGTCTGCGACTGTTCGGCAACATGTATGCCGGTGAGCTGATTTTCATTCTGATTGCTGGTCTGTTGCCGTGGTGGTCACAGTGGATTCTGAATGTGCCTTGGGCCATTTTCCACATCCTGATTATTACGCTGCAAGCCTTCATCTTCATGGTTCTGACGATTGTCTATCTGTCGATGGCATCCGAAGAGCATTGATTTTTACCAACACTACTACGTTTTAACTGAAACAAACTGGAGACTGTCATGGAAAACCTGAATATGGATCTGCTGTACATGGCTGCCGCTGTGATGATGGGTCTGGCGGCAATCGGTGCTGCGATCGGTATCGGCATCCTCGGGGGTAAATTCCTGGAAGGCGCAGCGCGTCAACCGGATCTGATTCCTCTGCTGCGTACTCAGTTCTTTATCGTTATGGGTCTGGTGGATGCTATCCCGATGATCGCTGTAGGTCTGGGTCTGTACGTGATGTTTGCTGTCGCGTAGTAAGTTGTTCGAAAGAAACCTAAGCCACAGAGTTAATTTAAGAGGTATTGTGCTGTGAACATGAACGCAACAATCCTCGGCCAGGCCATCGCGTTTGTTATCTTCGTATGGTTCTGCATGAAGTACGTATGGCCGCCGTTAATGGCTGCCATCGAAAAGCGCCAGAAAGAAATTTCTGACGGTTTAGCTTCTGCAGAACGCGCTAAGAAAGATTTGGACCTTGCACAGGCCAACGCGACCGACCAGCTGAAAAAAGCGAAAGCGGAAGCCCAGGTAATCATCGAGCAAGCGAACAAGCGTCGCTCTCAGATTCTGGACGAAGCTAAAGCTGAAGCAGAACAGGAACGCACCAAAATCGTCGCACAGGCGCAGGCTGAAATCGATGCCGAACGTAAACGTGCTCGCGAAGAACTGCGTAAGCAGGTTGCTATCCTGGCTGTTGCTGGCGCCGAGAAGATCATCGAACGTTCCGTGGATGAAGCTGCTAACAGCGACATCGTGGATAAACTTGTCGCTGAACTGTAAGGAGGGAGGGGCTGATGTCTGAATTTGTAACGGTAGCTCGCCCCTACGCCAAAGCAGCTTTTGACTTTGCCGTCGAACACAAAAGTGTTGAGCGCTGGCAGGATATGCTGGCGTTTGCCGCTGAAGTGACTAAAAACGAACAAATGGCAGAGCTTCTCTCCGGTGCCCTGGCGCCGGAAACGCTCTCAGATGCGTTTATCGCTATCTGCGGCGAGCAACTTGACGAAAACGGTCAGAACCTGATTCGGGTGATGGCTGAAAATGGTCGTCTGAAGGTGCTCCCGGATGTTCTTGAGCAGTTCATTCACCTGCGTGCGGCCAGCGAGGCCATCGCAGAGGTAGATGTTATTTCTGCCAACCAACTGAGTGAAGAACAGCTTGCGAAGATCTCCGGCGCGATGGAAAAGCGTCTGTCACGCAAAGTTAAGCTGAATTGCAAAATCGATAAGTCTGTTATGGCAGGAGTTATCATCCGCTCGGGTGATATGGTCATTGATGGTAGCGTACGCGGCCGTCTTGATCGCCTGGCAGACGTCTTGCAGTCTTAAGGGGACTGGAGCATGCAACTGAATTCCACCGAAATCAGCGAACTGATCAAGCAGCGCATTGCTCAGTTCAATGTTGTGAGTGAAGCTCACAACGAAGGTACTATTGTTTCTGTAAGTGACGGTGTTATCCGCATCCACGGCCTGGCCGATTGTATGCAGGGTGAAATGATCTCCCTGCCGGGTAACCGTTACGCTATCGCACTGAACCTGGAGCGCGACTCCGTTGGTGCGGTTGTGATGGGTCCGTATGCTGACCTCGCCGAAGGCATGAAGGTTAAGTGTACTGGCCGTATTCTGGAAGTTCCGGTCGGTCGTGGTCTGTTAGGCCGCGTAGTGAACACCCTGGGTGCGCCAATTGACGGTAAAGGTCCTGTTGAGCACGATGGTTTCTCGCCAATCGAAGTTATCGCTCCGGGCGTTATCGATCGTCAATCCGTAGACCAGCCGGTACAGACCGGTTACAAATCTGTTGATGCCATGATTCCAATCGGCCGTGGCCAGCGTGAGCTGATCATCGGTGACCGTCAGACCGGTAAAACCGCGATGGCAATCGATGCGATCATCAACCAGCGTGATTCCGGCATCAAATGCGTATACGTAGCTATCGGCCAGAAAGCGTCCACCATCTCTAACGTGGTGCGTAAACTGGAAGAGCACGGCGCGCTGTCCAACACTATCGTTGTTGTGGCGACCGCTTCTGAATCTGCTGCGCTGCAATACCTGGCGCCGTATGCCGGTTGCGCAATGGGCGAATACTTCCGCGACCGCGGTGAAGATGCGCTGATCGTTTACGATGACCTGTCTAAACAGGCTGTTGCTTACCGTCAGGTTTCCCTGCTGCTCCGTCGTCCGCCAGGACGTGAAGCATTCCCGGGCGACGTGTTCTACCTCCACTCCCGTCTGCTGGAGCGCGCATCCCGCGTTAACGCGGAATACGTTGAGAAGTTCACCAATGGTGAAGTTAAAGGTAAAACCGGCTCCCTGACTGCGCTGCCGATTATCGAGACGCAAGCGGGTGACGTTTCCGCATTCGTTCCGACCAACGTAATTTCCATTACCGATGGTCAGATCTTCCTGGAAACCAACCTGTTCAACTCCGGTATTCGCCCGGCGGTTAACCCGGGTATCTCCGTATCCCGTGTTGGTGGTGCTGCTCAGACCAAGATCATCAAGAAACTGTCCGGTGGTATCCGTACCGCGCTGGCGCAGTATCGTGAACTGGCTGCGTTCTCTCAGTTCGCATCCGATCTGGACGAAGCGACTCGTAAGCAGCTGAGCCACGGTCAGAAAGTGACCGAACTGCTGAAACAGAAACAGTATGCCCCTATGTCTGTAGCACAGCAGGGCCTGGTACTGTTCGCTGCTGAACGCGGTTACCTCGAAGATGTGGAACTGGCGAAAATCGGTAGCTTCGAAGCCGCTCTGCTGGCTTACGTTGACCGTGACCACGCTCCGCTGATGCAAGAGATTAACCAGACCGGTGGCTATAACGACGAGATCGAAGGCAAGCTGAAAGGCATCCTCGACTCCTTCAAAGCAACCCAGTCCTGGTAAAGTCTGGCGGCTTGCCTTAGGGCAGGCCGCAAGGCATTGAGGAGAAGCTCATGGCCGGCGCAAAAGAGATACGTAGTAAGATCGCAAGCGTCCAGAACACGCAAAAGATCACCAAAGCGATGGAGATGGTCGCCGCCTCCAAAATGCGTAAAACGCAGGATCGCATGGCGGCCAGCCGTCCATATGCAGATACTATGCGCAAAGTGATTGGTCACCTTGCGAACGGTAATCTGGAATATAAGCACCCATACCTGGAAGAACGCGACGTTAAACGCGTGGGCTACCTGGTGGTGTCGACCGACCGTGGTCTGTGCGGTGGCTTGAACATTAACCTGTTCAAAAAACTGCTGGCGGATATGAAAGCATGGTCCGATAAAGGCGTTCAGTGCGACCTCGCAATGATCGGCTCTAAAGGCGTGTCTTTCTTTAACTCCGTGGGCGGCAATATTGTGGCCCAGGTGACCGGTATGGGTGATAACCCGTCCCTGTCCGAACTGATCGGCCCGGTAAAAGTGATGTTGCAGGCCTACGATGAAGGCCGTCTGGACAAGCTTTACGTTGTCAGCAACAAATTTATTAACACCATGTCTCAGGCTCCGACCATCACTCAGCTGCTGCCGTTACCGGCTTCAGAAGATGATGATCTGAAACGTAAGTCCTGGGATTACCTGTATGAGCCCGATCCGAAAGCGCTGCTGGATACCCTCCTGCGTCGTTATGTGGAGTCTCAGGTTTATCAGGGCGTGGTAGAAAACCTGGCCAGCGAGCAGGCCGCCCGTATGGTGGCGATGAAAGCCGCGACCGATAATGGCGGCAGCCTGATTAAAGAGCTGCAGTTGGTATACAACAAAGCTCGTCAGGCCAGCATTACTCAGGAACTCACCGAGATCGTCTCGGGGGCCGCCGCGGTTTAACCAGGTTATTTCGTAGAGGATTTAAGATGGCTACTGGAAAGATTGTCCAGGTAATCGGCGCCGTGGTCGACGTCGAGTTCCCTCAGGATGCCGTACCACGCGTGTACGATGCCCTTGAGGTACAGAATGGTAATGAGAGCCTGGTGCTGGAAGTTCAGCAGCAGCTCGGCGGTGGCGTAGTTCGTGCTATCGCCATGGGTTCTTCCGACGGTCTGCGTCGTGGTCTGGAAGTTAAAGACCTTGAGCACCCGATCGAAGTCCCGGTAGGTAAAGCGACTCTGGGCCGTATCATGAACGTCCTGGGTCAGCCGATCGATATGAAAGGCGACATCGGCGAAGAAGAACGTTGGGCTATCCACCGCGCGGCGCCTTCCTATGAAGAGCTGTCCAGCTCTCAGGAACTGCTGGAAACCGGCATCAAAGTTATCGACTTGATGTGTCCGTTCGCTAAGGGCGGTAAAGTTGGTCTGTTCGGTGGTGCGGGTGTAGGTAAAACCGTAAACATGATGGAGCTGATTCGTAACATCGCGATCGAGCACTCCGGTTACTCCGTGTTTGCGGGCGTTGGTGAGCGTACTCGTGAGGGTAACGACTTCTACCACGAAATGACCGATTCCAACGTTCTGGATAAAGTATCCCTGGTTTACGGCCAGATGAACGAGCCGCCGGGAAACCGTCTGCGCGTTGCGCTGACCGGCCTGACCATGGCTGAGAAATTCCGTGACGAAGGTCGTGACGTTCTGCTGTTCGTCGATAACATCTATCGTTACACCCTGGCCGGTACTGAAGTATCTGCACTGCTGGGCCGTATGCCTTCAGCGGTAGGTTATCAGCCGACTCTGGCGGAAGAGATGGGCGTTCTGCAGGAACGTATCACCTCCACCAAAACCGGTTCTATCACCTCCGTTCAGGCGGTATACGTACCTGCGGATGACTTGACTGACCCATCCCCAGCAACCACCTTTGCGCACCTTGACGCAACCGTGGTACTGAGCCGTCAGATCGCGTCTCTGGGTATCTACCCGGCCGTTGACCCGCTGGATTCCACCAGCCGTCAGCTGGATCCGCTGGTTGTTGGTCAGGAACACTACGACACCGCGCGTGGCGTACAGTCCCTGCTGCAGCGTTATCAGGAACTGAAAGACATCATCGCCATCCTGGGTATGGATGAACTGTCTGAAGAAGATAAACTGGTGGTAGCTCGCGCTCGTAAGATCCAGCGCTTCCTGTCCCAGCCGTTCTTCGTAGCAGAAGTATTTACCGGTTCCCCGGGCAAATACGTTTCGCTGAAAGACACCATCCGTGGCTTTAAAGGCATCATGGAAGGCGAATACGATCACCTGCCGGAGCAGGCGTTCTACATGGTCGGTTCCATCGAAGAAGCCGTGGAAAAAGCCAAAAAACTTTAACGCCTTAATCGGAGGGTGATATGGCAATGACTTACCACCTGGATGTCGTCAGCGCAGAGAAACAGATGTTCTCTGGCCTGGTCGAGAAAATCCAGGTAACGGGTAGCGAAGGTGAGCTGGGTATTTTCCCGGGTCACGCGCCGCTGCTCACCGCCATTAAGCCTGGTATGATTCGCATCGTTAAACAGTTCGGTCACGAAGAGTTTATCTATCTGTCCGGCGGCATTCTTGAAGTGCAACCGGGCAACGTGATCGTTCTGGCCGATACGGCAATTCGTGGTCAGGATCTCGACGAAGCGCGAGCCCTGGAAGCGAAACGTAAAGCGGAAGAGCACATCAAGAGCTCTCACGGCGACGTGGATTACGCTCAGGCGTCCGCGGAACTGGCCAAAGCGATCGCTAAACTGCGCGTTATCGAATTGACCAAAAAAGCGATGTAACACCGGCTTGAAAGCTAAAAGCCAGTCTGGAAACAGACTGGCTTTTTTTATGCTTAATACGACAGCGGTGACGTCGGACAAAACACACTCCCCCTTAATTGTTATTGATTAGTTAAATGATGAAGCGTAGACTGATTTTTGTGATGCAAATCACAAAAAACACTATCAAACCGCACCTGCAATCTGGAAATCATCATGAAACTGTTCCACAAAATCATCGCCAAATTTAGCGCCCTGAGCTTCTGATCGCCGCGCTACCGTCCTGCTTTCACGCACTATCGCTCATCAAAACGACAACACATGCGATGTGAAACAACGGAAAAGAGGTCACCCGAGGGTGGCCTCTTTGCTTTTTATGCCTCTCTTTAACCACTTTCCAGCCCAAACTCATTGACCTTTCCCGCCCGGGACAGGCTAAAATTCTGTCAGGTTATAAACTTACGGTTTATCAGCGACAACGGTAAACACTGCTTTATTCAGGTGACAAAAAAACAGCAAAAGCAGTGAGATAGAAGGCCTTTCCCCTCACTATCATCGTTTTTCAGCGTTAAACTGTTTTACGATGGTTAAAAATAGCGCCCTAAAATGGTGTATAGCATTGAGCCTGGACGTTTTCTCCGCGTCTCGTTTCATGATGAAAAATATGTAGCAATTTCAACGTGAAAGGCTTTTACTTTTCGTTCTAACAGCTGTCAGGATGCGTATGTCAAACAGTGCGATGAGCGTGGTTATCCTTGCCGCAGGCAAAGGGACCCGCATGTATTCCGATCTTCCTAAGGTGCTGCATACTCTGGCCGGGAAGCCAATGGTGCAACACGTCATTGATGCGGCTAAAGATTTAGGCGCTGCCGCGGTACACCTGGTGTACGGCCACGGCGGCGATCTGCTGCGTCAAACGCTGCATGAAGATAACCTCAACTGGGTGCTGCAAGCAGAGCAGCTCGGTACCGGCCATGCGATGCAGCAGGCGGCGCCGTTCTTCAATGATGATGAAGATATCTTGATGCTCTATGGCGATGTGCCGCTGATTTCGGTTGAAACGCTACAGCGCCTGCGCGCCGCAAAACCGCAGGGCGGTATCGGCCTGTTGACGGTGAAGCTGGATGATCCAACCGGTTATGGGCGCATCACGCGTGAAAATGGCCAGGTGACAGGTATCGTTGAGCATAAAGACGCCAGCGAAGCTCAGCGCCAGATTCAGGAAATCAATACCGGGATTCTGGTTGCTAACGGCGCGGACCTGAAACGCTGGCTGGCGAAGCTCACTAACAATAACGCCCAGGGCGAATACTACATCACCGATATTATCGCGATGGCCCATCAGGAAGGTCATGAGATCGTTGCGGTGCATCCTCAGCGCCTGAGCGAAGTTGAAGGGGTGAACAATCGCCTGCAACTTGCGCGTCTGGAAAGAGTGTATCAGTCAGAGCAGGCGGAAAAACTGCTGTTGGCGGGCGTGATGCTGCGCGATCCGGCGCGTTTCGATCTGCGCGGCGTGCTGAAACACGGGCGCGATGTCGAAATTGATACTAACGTTATTCTGCAAGGTCATGTCGTGCTGGGCGATCGCGTGAAGATCGGCGCCGGCTGCGTCATCAAAGACAGCGTCATCGGTGATGACTGCGAAATCAGCCCGTATAGCGTGGTTGAAGATGCGCAGCTGCAGGCCGCCTGCACCATCGGCCCGTTTGCGCGTCTGCGTCCGGGGGCTGAGCTGTTGGAAGGCGCTCACGTCGGCAACTTTGTCGAAATGAAGAAAGCGCGTCTGGGCAAAGGTTCGAAGGCAGGACACCTCTCCTACCTCGGCGATGCTGAAATTGGCGACAACGTTAATATCGGCGCGGGTACTATCACCTGTAACTATGATGGCGCAAATAAGCATAAAACGATCATCGGCGATGATGTGTTTGTCGGTTCTGATACGCAACTGGTCGCGCCGGTCAGCGTCGGTAATGGCGTGACGATTGCCGCGGGCACCACCGTCACGCGTAATATAGCTGACAACGAACTGGTGCTAAGTCGCGTGCCGCAGGTCCACAAACAGGGCTGGCAGCGACCGGTGAAGAAAAAGTAGTGATTAGATTGTCGCCGGGTGAGAGATCGCCCGGCAAACCAGGATGAGAGGATCAATATAGGTCCCCGTCCGCAGGCAGTACCATAAAAATAACCCCACTCTCTACAAGGCTCGGGGCGCCCGTAAAGGGCAAATACAGGTCAGCGACAACGCATGGCATATCGCCATTATCAGGAAATTTAACTATGTGTGGAATTGTTGGCGCAGTCGCGCAGCGTGATATTGCTGAAATCCTTCTCGAAGGTTTACGTCGTCTGGAATACCGTGGCTATGACTCTGCCGGTCTGGCTGTGGTCGATAACGAAGGTCATATGACCCGCGTTCGTCGTCTCGGTAAAGTTCAGATGCTGGCTCAGGCGGTAGAAGAGCAACCGTTACACGGCGGTACCGGGATTGCCCATACCCGCTGGGCGACGCACGGCGAGCCGTCTGAGAGCAATGCGCATCCGCATGTTTCTGAACATATTGCGGTGGTCCATAACGGGATCATCGAGAACCATGAGCCGCTGCGCGCCCTGCTGCAGTCTCGCGGCTATGTCTTCGTCTCTGAGACCGATACCGAAGTTATCGCGCATCTGGTGCACTGGGAGCTGGAACAGGGCGGTACCTTGCGTGAAGCCGTACTGCGTGCAATCCCGCAGCTGCGCGGCGCCTATGGTACGGTGATCATGGATACCCGCGATCCGGGGACGCTGCTGGCGGCACGCTCAGGCAGCCCGCTGGTCATTGGCCTGGGCATGGGCGAAAACTTTATCGCTTCTGACCAGCTGGCGCTGCTACCGGTGACCCGCCGCTTTATCTTCCTCGAAGAGGGTGATATTGCCGAAGTTACCCGTCGTACGGTGGTGATTTTCGATAAATCCGGCGCGGAAGTGAATCGCCAGGAGATCGAATCTAATCTGCAGTATGACGCCGGTGATAAGGGGATTTATCGCCACTATATGCAGAAAGAGATTTATGAGCAGCCGAACGCGATTAAGAACACCCTGACCGGGCGCATCAGCCATGGCGAGGTCGATCTCAGCGAGCTGGGGCCGAATGCCAACGCGCTGCTGTCGCAGGTTGAGCATATCCAGATTGTTGCCTGCGGAACCTCGTATAACTCCGGGATGGTCTCCCGTTACTGGTTCGAAGCGTTAGCCGGCGTGCCGTGCGATGTCGAGATTGCTTCGGAATTCCGCTACCGCAAATCCGCGGTGCGCCGCAACAGCCTGATGATCACCCTCTCCCAGTCCGGTGAGACGGCGGATACTCTGGCGGCGCTGCGCCTCTCTAAAGAGCTTGGCTATCTGGGTTCGTTGGCCATCTGCAACGTTCCGGGCTCTTCGCTGGTGCGCGAGTCTGACCTGGCGTTGATGACCAAAGCCGGTACCGAAATCGGCGTGGCATCGACCAAAGCCTTTACCACTCAGCTGACCGTGCTGTTGATGCTGGTGGCGAAGCTGGCGCGTCTCAAGGGCCAGGATGCGGCTATCGAGCAGGATATCGTGCATGGCCTGCAGGCGCTGCCGAACCGTATCGAGCAGATGCTGTCGCAGGATAAGCGCATCGAACAGCTGGCGGAACGTTTCTCCGATAAGCATCACGCGCTGTTCCTTGGCCGCGGCGATCAGTACCCGATCGCGCTGGAAGGGGCGCTGAAGCTGAAAGAGATCTCCTACATTCATGCTGAAGCTTATGCGGCGGGCGAGCTGAAACACGGCCCGCTGGCGCTGATTGATGCCGAAATGCCGGTCATCGTTGTGGCGCCGAACAACGAACTGTTGGAAAAACTAAAATCCAATATTGAAGAAGTTCGCGCCCGCGGCGGTGAACTGTACGTCTTCGCCGATGGAGACGCCGGTTTCAGCGGCAGCGACAACATGC
Source organism: Klebsiella sp. SYXHC3 (assembly GCF_057196925.1). Lineage (NCBI taxonomy): Bacteria > Pseudomonadati > Pseudomonadota > Gammaproteobacteria > Enterobacterales > Enterobacteriaceae > Klebsiella > Klebsiella sp. SYXHC3. The sequence goes on from NZ_JBXUNG010000002.1 coordinate 30,198, forward strand.
ACATCATCGAGATGCCACATGTCGAAGAGGTGATTGCGCCGATCTTCTACACCGTGCCGCTGCAGCTGCTGGCTTATCACGTTGCGCTGATCAAAGGCACCGACGTTGACCAGCCGCGTAACCTGGCGAAATCGGTGACCGTAGAGTAATCAGGCTGTACGGACCGACACTCTTGTGAGTGACGCTATAATCCGGTATTTCTGCAAGGGATACCGGATTTTTTTATCAGCTATCAGCGGTTGATTGTGTGTTTGCGGATAGCGTTACCGCCATTGCTTATAAAAAACCATCTTTTTAGGAGTGAGTTGCCCAACATCTCAACGTTGCCAGATGATTTTACGCTATCCATAATCATGTAATAAAAGCCAAATCTTCCTGTCATATGACCAAAAGATAAAATCGTAATTCATTGATATAATTTATTTTATTTTGGCTTGTCTTACATTGCCCTGGCATGTCATAAAACTGTCATAATTCGTACATTTTACTGTCACCTGTTTGTCCTATTTTGCTCACCATAGCTTCGAAACAACGGTTTACGAATCCCAGCAGGAGACATTATGAACGTTATGCGTACCACCGTCGCAACAGTTGTCGCCGCGACCTTATCGATGAGCGCTTTCTCTGCTTTCGCAGCAGCAAGCCTGACTGGCGCAGGTGCAACTTTCCCTGCTCCGGTGTATGCCAAATGGGCTGATACCTATCAGAAAGAAACGGGCAATAAAGTTAACTACCAGGGTATCGGTTCCTCTGGCGGCGTTAAACAGATTATTGCCAACACCGTGGATTTCGGTGCTTCTGATGCTCCTCTGGCTGATGACAAACTGGCGCAGGAAGGCCTGTTCCAGTTCCCGACCGTTATCGGCGGCGTGGTGCTGGCGGTTAACCTGCCGGGCGTTAAATCCGGCGAGCTGGTGCTCGATGGTAAAACCCTCGGCGACATCTATCTGGGCAAAATCAAAAAATGGGATGACGAAGCGATCGCTAAACTCAACCCTGGCCTGAAGCTGCCGGCTCAGAACATCGCCGTGGTTCGCCGTGCGGATGGTTCCGGTACTTCCTTCGTCTTCACCAGCTATCTGGCGAAAGTGAACGAAGAGTGGAAATCTAAAATTGGCGCAGGCTCTACCGTAAACTGGCCAACCGGCCTGGGCGGTAAAGGCAACGACGGTATCGCAGCCTTCGTTCAGCGTCTGCCGGGCGCTATCGGCTACGTCGAGTATGCTTACGCTAAGCAGAATAACCTGGCCTACACCAAACTGCTGTCCGCTGACGGCAAACCGGTCAGCCCGACGGAAGATAACTTCGCTAATGCGGCGAAAGGTATCGACTGGAGCAAGTCCTTCGCTCAGGACCTGACTAACCAGAAAGGTGAAAATGCATGGCCGATCACCTCAACCACTTTCATCCTCGTCCACAAGGCTTCCAATAAGCCGGAGAATACCGCGGAAGTGCTGAAGTTCTTCGACTGGGCATACAAAAACGGCGGCAAAGAAGCGAATGCGCTGGATTACGCCAGTCTGCCGGACAGCGTGGTTGAGCAGGTTCGCGCCGCATGGAAAACCAACGTGAAAGACAGCAGCGGTAAAGCGCTGTACTAATACCCGCGGAATGTCGAGCTGCCGGCTAGCTTCCAGCAGCTCGAATTATTTCGGGTATAGCATTACCTTTGCCCGTAAGCTCAGTAAAATGCTGGCTTTTTGGGCCCGAACTTAAAGAGTAACCTATGGCTGCAACCAAGCCGGCATTCAACCCTCCGGGGAAAAAGGGTGACATGATCTTCAGCGCGCTGGTGAAACTGGCTGCGCTGATTGTGCTATTGATGCTGGGTGGCATCATCGTTTCCCTCATCATCTCTTCATGGCCAAGTATTCAGAAATTTGGCTTTTCCTTTTTGTGGACCAAAGAGTGGGATGCGCCGAATGAAATCTTCGGTGCGCTGGTACCGATTTACGGGACTCTGGTTACCTCAATTATCGCGTTGTTGATCGCCGTTCCGGTGAGCTTCGGCATCGCGCTGTTCCTGACTGAACTCTCCCCGGCCTGGCTAAAACGCCCGCTGGGTATCGCTATTGAGCTGCTGGCGGCAATCCCGAGTATCGTATACGGCATGTGGGGCCTGTTTATTTTTGCCCCGCTGTTTGCGACTTACTTCCAGGAACCAGTCGGCAACGTCCTTTCGACGATCCCGTTTGTCGGCGCGCTGTTTGCCGGCCCGGCGTTCGGTATCGGCATCCTGGCGGCCGGCGTCATTCTGGCCATCATGATCATTCCTTATATCGCCGCCGTAATGCGTGACGTCTTCGAGCAGACGCCGGTGATGATGAAAGAGTCCGCATATGGGATCGGCTGCACCACGTGGGAGGTAATTTGGCGCATCGTGCTGCCGTTCACCAAAAACGGGGTGATTGGCGGCGTCATGCTCGGCCTGGGCCGCGCGCTGGGTGAAACCATGGCCGTCACCTTTATTATCGGTAACACCTATCAGCTCGACAGCGCTTCACTGTATATGCCGGGCAACAGTATTACCTCGGCGCTGGCCAATGAATTCGCGGAAGCGGAAAGCGGCCTGCACGTAGCGGCGCTGATGGAACTGGGTCTGATCCTGTTCGTTATCACCTTTATCGTTCTGGCCGCGTCGAAGTTCATGATTATGCGTCTCGCTAAGAACGAGGGGGCACGCTAATGGCAACGATCGAATTGCAAACCACCGCCGCGCTGGCAGAATCCCGTCGCAAGATGCAGGCTAAGCGCCGCCTGAAGAACCGTATCGCTCTGACCCTGTCGATGGCGACCATGGCGTTTGGCCTCTTCTGGCTTATCTGGATCCTGATGTCGACCATTACGCGTGGCATCGACGGCATGAGTCTGGCGCTGTTTACCGAAATGACGCCGCCGCCGAATACCGCGGGCGGCGGTCTGGCGAACGCCCTGGCGGGCAGCGGCCTGCTGATCCTGTGGGCGACCGTTTTTGGTACGCCGCTTGGCATCATGGCCGGTATCTATCTGGCGGAGTACGGCAGAAAGTCGGTACTGGCGGAAATCATCCGCTTTATTAACGATATTCTGCTTTCCGCGCCATCTATCGTCGTGGGGCTGTTCGTCTACACCATCGTGGTGGCGCAGATGCAGCACTTCTCCGGCTGGGCGGGCGTTATCGCGCTGGCGCTGCTGCAGGTGCCAATCGTGATTCGTACCACTGAAAACATGCTGAAGCTGGTGCCGGATAGCCTGCGTGAAGCAGCCTATGCGCTGGGGACGCCGAAATGGAAGATGATTTCCGCGATCACCCTTAAGGCGTCGGTATCCGGCATTATGACCGGTATCCTGCTGGCCATTGCCCGTATCGCCGGGGAGACGGCGCCGCTGCTGTTCACCGCGCTCTCCAACCAGTTCTGGAGCACCGATATGATGCAGCCGATCGCCAACCTGCCGGTGACCATTTTTAAATTTGCCATGAGTCCGTTCGCGGAATGGCAGCAACTGGCATGGGCCGGGGTATTGATTATCACCCTGTGCGTCTTGCTGCTGAATATTCTGGCGCGCGTTGTCTTCGCGAAGAAGAAACACGGTTAATTTTTGCGGCGCGGCCTAAGCGGCGCCGAATGAGGAAGAGATTGAGATGAGTATGGTGAACGCGAATCCGGGTAAAATTTCAGTTCGTGACCTGAACTTCTACTACGGCAAATTCCATGCCCTGAAGAACATCAACCTGGATATCGCTAAGAACCAGGTGACGGCGTTTATCGGCCCGTCAGGCTGCGGTAAATCCACTCTGCTGCGTACGTTCAACAAGATGTTTGAGCTGTACCCGGAGCAGCGTGCGGAAGGCGAAATTCTGCTGGATGGCGACAATATTCTCACCAATACCCAGGATATCGCGCTGCTGCGCGCGAAGGTGGGGATGGTATTCCAGAAGCCGACGCCGTTTCCGATGTCCATCTACGACAACATCGCCTTCGGCGTGCGCCTGTTCGAGAAGCTGTCGCGCGCCGATATGGACGAGCGCGTGCAGTGGGCGTTGACCAAAGCCGCATTATGGAATGAAACCAAAGATAAACTGCACCAGAGCGGGTATTCTCTCTCCGGTGGTCAGCAGCAGCGTCTGTGTATCGCCCGCGGTATCGCGATTCGCCCGGAAGTGCTGCTGCTCGATGAACCTTGCTCAGCGCTGGACCCGATCTCCACCGGGCGCATCGAGGAGCTTATCACCGAGTTGAAGCAGGATTACACCGTCGTTATCGTTACCCACAACATGCAGCAGGCTGCGCGTTGTTCCGACCATACGGCATTTATGTATCTTGGCGAGCTGATTGAATTCAGCAACACGGACGATCTGTTTACCAAGCCCGCTAAGAAGCAAACTGAAGATTATATTACTGGCCGCTACGGTTGATTGCCCTTCTGCTTTCAGGTGCTAACCCGATGGGCAATCAGGAGACATCATGGATAACTTAAATCTTAATAAACATATTTCCGGCCAGTTCAACGCAGAACTGGAGTACATTCGCACCCAGGTAATGACCATGGGTGGGCTGGTGGAGCAACAGCTTTCTGATGCGATCACCGCGATGCACAATCAGGACAGCGATCTGGCGAAGCGCGTAATCGATGGCGATAAGCAGGTCAATATGATGGAAGTGGCGATCGACGAGGCCTGCGTGCGCATCATCGCTAAACGTCAGCCGACCGCCAGCGACCTGCGGCTGGTGATGGCGATCATCAAGACTATCGCCGAGCTGGAACGTATTGGCGACGTGGCGGATAAAATCTGCCGTACCGCGCTGGAGAAGTTTTCCCAGCAGCACCAGCCGCTGCTGGTGAGCCTGGAGTCGCTAGGCCGCCATACCGTACAGATGCTGCATGATGTGCTGGATGCCTTTGCGCGTATGGATCTTGATGAAGCGGTACGTATCTATCGCGAAGACAAGAAAGTCGATCAGGAATATGAAGGCATCGTGCGTCAACTGATGACCTATATGATGGAAGATTCACGTACTATTCCGAGCGTTCTGACCGCGCTGTTCTGCGCGCGCTCCATCGAGCGTATCGGCGATCGCTGCCAGAATATCTGCGAATATATTTTCTACTTCGTTAAAGGCCAGGATTTCCGTCACGTAGGCGGCGACGAACTGGATAAACTACTCGCGGGTAAAGATCCGAAAGAGTAAAAATCATGGTGGCCGATTCTGGTAAAGGAAATTATCAGAATCGACTATGATTTTGCGCATCTCTGAAATATTGCTGCGATTATTGTCACAATTAATACTCTGGCTATTTGAGTTTTAAATTTTCTCGCGTAACAATCCTTCTCACTGACTGAGCGCTGAAGCTCAGATGGTTAAAATGGATTGTTACTGCGACAGCAGGCAAAACCTGATATTGCCCCAGACGGCGATGTCAGGTTTTTTTGTTTTAGACGCTGAATGGTTTGCTGATAAGGGTTGCTACCGCAATGAGCGGGCAAAACCTGAAGAGGATTATCTGTTAATGCAGATGGTCTCCTTCAGGTTTTTTTTGCCACTTATTCGGCATGAAAATAAAAGCTGCAGTTACGTGGAATGGTATTAATGCAGTTTATTAAAAACATAACGCTATTTATTCGTTACGTGTTTTATTTACGCCAATGCTTATATAAGGGATTATTATGATTAGAAGAAATATGATCGCTTCGGCGATGGTTTTGCTGGCGCCGCTTTGTTATTCAACAAATCTTATTGCCGGACAGCTTACGGTTGAACAACGATTGGAGCTTCTGGAAAAAGCGCTTCAGGACACGCAAAAAGAACTCAAGAAATATCAGGATCAGGAGAAAAAAAGAAACCAGGTTTGGGCCGCCTGGTCGCAACCGGTAAATAGCCAGAAGAGCCAGAGTGCGAAAGCGCCTACGGCGACCCAAGCGGCCGTTAAGCCAGACGCGGTACTGGTCAAAAATGAACAGCCGGCGCAGGGCGGTGAGCCAGCCTATAGCGCCATGACGCTGAAAGATTTTAGTAAATTCGTGAAAGATGAAATTGGCTTTAGCTATAACGGCTATTACCGTTCTGGCTGGGGAACTGCCTCGCACGGCTCGCCAAAATCGTGGGCCATCGGCTCGCTTGGCCGTTTGGGTAACGAGTATTCCGGCTGGTTTGATTTACAGCTTAAACAGCGTGTTTTTCAGGAAGGCGACAAACGTGTGGACGCCATCGTGATGCTCGATGGCAACGTGGGTCAGCAATATTCTGCCGGCTGGTTTGGCGACAACGCCGGCGGCGAAAACTACCTTCAGTTCTCGGATATGTACGTCAACACCAAAGGCTTTTTGCCGTTTGCCCCGGAAGCGGATTTTTGGGTCGGTAAGCACGGTGCGCCGAAAATCGAGATCCAGATGCTGGACTGGAAAACACAAAGAACCGATGCGGCAGCTGGCGTAGGGCTTGAAAACTGGAAAGTGGGCGCCGGTAAATTTGATATCGCGCTGGTGCGCGAAGATATTGATGATTACGACCGCGCTTTGACTAATAAGCAGCAAATTAATACCAATACCCTGGATGTGCGTTACAAAGATATTCCGCTGTGGGACAAAGCCTCGCTGATGGTCAGCGGGCGCTATGTCGCCGCCAATCAAAGCTCATCAGAGAAATATAAAGAGGGGAATGAAGGTTACTACCAATGGAAAGATACCTGGATGGTGGGAACTTCGTTAACGCAGAAATTTGATAACGGCGGCTTTAACGAGTTCTCATTATTACTGGCGAATAACTCCATCGCCAGCAGCTTCTCGCGCTATGCCGGTTCGAGCCCGTATACCACCAATAATGGGCGCTATTATGGCGATCATACCAACGGCACCGCCGTGCGCTTAACCTCGCAGGGGGAAACCTATTTGCGCGATGATGTCATTATGGCGAATGCGATCGTCTACTCATTTGGTAATGACGTCTATAGCTATGAAACCGGCGCCCATTCAGACTTTGAATCTATTCGCGCTGTGATTCGTCCGGCATATATCTGGAATAAATATAATCAGACCGGCGTTGAATTGGGCTACTTCAAACAGCAGAACAAAGATGTGACGGGCAAGAAATATAACGAATCCGGTTATAAGACCACCTTATTCCATACCTTCAAAGTTAATACCAGTATGCTGACCTCGCGCCCGGAAATTCGTTTTTATGCGACTTATATTAAAGCCGAAGATATCGACCTGGATAAGGCCGCTAACAATACCACCGCGGTTTTTGAAGATGGCAAGAACGACCAATTCGCACTCGGCGCGCAGGCCGAAATTTGGTGGTAAGGCCGCAAGCGCCTGCTCATAAAAACGTAAAAAGGAATCAAGATGAAACGACATGCAATCTACTTCACCCTGGCGCTGGCTGGCGCCACATTTACGGCACACGCCGCGCCGCTGCCGACGATGCCTGATGCCGCCATTCCTGTCAGCCAATATATTACTCAGGTGAATACGGATAACAGTGTGACTTTCCGGTTATTTGCCCCCGATGCCAGGCGTGTTTCCGTCGTCACGGGGTCGACGCCGGATACCTTTGTCTCTCATGACATGACCAAAGATACCCAGGGCGTATGGACGTGGAAGAGCGATCGCCTGGCCGCCAATCTTTATGAGTACTATTTCGACGTGGACGGTTTTCGTTCTGTCGATACCGGCAGCCGTTATCAGAAGCCGCAGCGTCAGGTGAATACCAGCCTGATCCTGGTGCCCGGCAGCATTCTTGACGATCGGGCAGTCCCGCACGGCGATCTGCGTACCGTCACCTACCATTCGACGGCGCTTAAGTCAGAACGCCGCGTCTACGTCTGGACGCCGCCGGGCTATAACGGCAGCGGCGAACCGTTGCCGGTGCTCTATTTCTACCACGGTTTTGGCGATAGCGGCCTGTCGGCCATCGATCAGGGACGCATTCCGCAAATGATGGATAACCTGCTGGCGGAGGGCAAAATCAAGCCGATGCTGGTGGTGGTGCCGGATACCGAAACCGATATTCCACAAGCGATCGCGGAAAACTTCCCGCCGCAGGAGCGGCGTAAAAATTTTTATCCACTCAATGCGAAAGCCGCAGACAACGAATTGATGCACGACATCATTCCGCTGATCGATTCCCGATTTAACGTGCGTAAAGATGCCGACGGCCGGGCGCTGGCAGGGCTGTCGCAGGGCGGTTACCAGGCGCTGGTGTCCGGGATGAACCATCTTGAGAGCTTCGGGTGGCTTGCCACCTTTAGCGGGGTTACGACAACCACGGTTCCCGATGCTGGCGTGGAGGCGCAGCTGAATAACCCTGACGCCATCAATAAGCAACTGCGTAACTTTACGCTGGTGGTTGGCGAAAAAGACTCCGTCACTGGCAAAGATATTGCCGGCCTGAAAAGCGAACTGGAAAAGCAGAAGATCAAATTTGATTACCACTCTTATCCTGGCCTGAATCATGAAATGGACGTCTGGCGTCCGGCCTATGCCGAGTTTGTGCAAAAGCTCTTTAAATAACCGTCAGGGGGCATGGCGCCCCCTGTCTCAACCAGTAAAGGAAGATGAGATGAAATTGATTGTTACGGAAGATTATGAAGAGATGAGCCTGGTCGCCTGCCATCATCTTTTAGGCTATATCACGGTGCCGCGACGGATGAATCTGGCGGTGACTGCGGGGAGTACGCCGAAGCGCATGTATGAGCATTTGACCGCCGCCATCAAAGGGAAATCATTCTATGATCGGGTTCACTATTACAACTTTGATGAGATACCTTTTCGCGGCCAGCAGCGTGAAGGAGTGACGATTTCCAACCTGCGCCAGCTGTTTTTCACTCCAGCGCAAATCAAAGAAGAGAACATCCATAAATTGACGCTGGAGAACGCGGCTCAACACGATCGCCGCCTCGAAGAGGCCGGCGGTCTTGACCTGGTCGTGCTGGGGCTGGGCGCCGACGGCCATTTTTGCGGCAACCTGCCGAACACTACACGTTTTCATGATGAGACGGTCGAAGTACCGATTCAGGGGGAGCTGATTGGCATTGTCGCGAACGGCGAAATGGGGGGCGATTTCAATGTGGTGCCGGATAGCTATGTCACCATGGGGCCGAAAAGCGTGATGGCGGCAAAAAACCTGCTGCTGATTGTCAGCGGCGCGGCAAAGGCGCAAGCGCTAAAGCAGGTGGTGGAAGGCCCGGTCAGCGAACTGGTGCCGGCCTCTGTACTCAAGTTGCACCCTTCGTTGGTGATTATTGCGGATAAAGCGGCTGCGGCGGAATTGCAACACTAAAAAGCCGCTGGCCAGCGGGGCTACCGTTGTGAACAACCGTAGCCCGACCGAGCGTAGTGACGTCGGGTCTTAACGAGTAATATCCCAGCCACGCGCTCTCCACAATGCCGGCAGCTCAGCTAAATCGGTAAAGGTCGTTACTTTCGGATGATCGATCGGTTGGTTGTGCGGGTCGGCGCAGAAGTAAAATACTTCCATACCCGCGGCAATTCCTGATTGGGCTCCCGCGCTGGAATCATCGACCAGAATACAGTTTTCGACTTGTACCTGCATGGCCTCTGCCGCATGGAACATCAGCGCCGGGTCGGGTTTCCAGCGCTGAATGTCGTAACCGCTGTACAGCCGGTCTGGGAAGTGGTGCAGCATCTGCGTTCTACCGAGCGAATGCTGCATTTTACTGACCGGGCCATTCGACACCACGCACATGGGGATCTTCACCGCGTCCAGCAGCGCAGCGGCGCCGGGGATGACCTCCAGCTCGCTATCGAACAGACGGGCGACTTCGGCGCGATACACCGGCTCCAGAGTCTCTTTCTGCAGGTTAACGCCATATTCAGCGTTGATGGTGTCGATAATCTCGTACAGCTTAACGCCCTTGAAGCGCTTAAAAATTTCGGCTAAATCCAGCGTAATACCGAATTCCTGAAACATGTGAACATAGGCGCGTGAGCAAATCACCTCGCTATCGACCAGCGTGCCGTCACAATCGAAAAATACTGCTTGTGGTTGGGTCATACTCTTTCCAGTTTAACAAGTTTAACGTTTTCGTAATGCTCAATGCCGCGACGCAATCGTTGCCGTATAAGCAAAATAAATGAAAAAAATTACCATACAACCGCGCCTGGTGCCGTAATTTGGTATAGGATAGCCTCGAATTTTCCCTCCTTTACGTTCGGAAACCGATAATGAGTCAACAACCAACCAGCCAGTCTTCTGGCCAGGGTCTGCTGGAGCGCGTATTTAAACTGCGCGAGCACGGCACCACGGTGCGCACTGAAGCGATCGCCGGTTTCACCACGTTCCTGACGATGGTCTACATCGTCTTCGTGAACCCACAAATTCTTGGCGTGGCGGGTATGGATACCAGCGCTGTCTTTGTGACCACCTGTCTGATCGCGGCCTTCGGCAGCATTCTGATGGGTCTGTTCGCGAATCTGCCGGTGGCGCTGGCGCCAGCGATGGGTCTGAATGCCTTCTTTGCCTTCGTGGTAGTTCAGGCGATGGGCCTGCCGTGGCAGGTGGGTATGGGCGCGATTTTCTGGGGCGCCGTTGGCCTGCTGCTGCTGACCCTCTTCCGCGTACGCTACTGGATGATTGCCAATATCCCGGTGAGCCTGCGCGTGGGTATCACCAGCGGTATCGGGCTGTTTATCGGCATGATGGGCCTGAAGAACGCCGGCGTTATCGTGGCGAACCAGGACACGTTGGTCAGCATCGGCAACCTGACTTCCCACAGCGTGCTGCTGGGCGTGCTCGGATTCTTTATTATCGCTATCCTGGCATCGCGTAATATTCATGCCGCCGTGCTGGTCTCCATCGTCGTCACCACCCTGTTGGGCTGGATGCTCGGCGATGTGCACTATACCGGCATCGTCTCCGCGCCGCCGAGCGTAACCTCGGTTGTGGGTCAGGTCGATCTGGCCGGTTCGCTGAACCTTGGCCTGGCGGGCGTGATCTTCTCGTTCATGCTGGTTAACCTGTTCGACTCCTCCGGCACCCTGATTGGCGTCACCGATAAAGCCGGGCTGGCAGATGCGCAGGGTAAATTCCCACGCATGAAGCAGGCGTTGTTCGTCGATAGCGTGTCGTCTGTTGCCGGCTCCTTTATTGGCACCTCTTCGGTTACGGCCTATATCGAATCCTCCTCCGGCGTTTCGGTTGGCGGGCGTACTGGCCTGACCGCCGTTGTCGTAGGTATCCTGTTCCTGCTGGTCATCTTCCTGTCGCCGCTGGCGGGGATGGTTCCGGCCTATGCCGCCGCTGGGGCGCTGATTTACGTTGGCGTGCTGATGACCTCAAGCCTGGCGCGCGTGAAGTGGGATGACCTGACGGAAGCGGTACCGGCGTTTATCACCGCGGTGATGATGCCGTTCAGCTTCTCGATCACCGAAGGTATCGCCCTGGGCTTTATTTCCTACTGCGTGATGAAGATTGGTACCGGCCGTCTGCGTGAACTCAGCCCGTGCGTGATCATCGTTTCGCTGCTGTTCGTGCTGAAAATTGTCTTTATCGATGCGCACTGATCCGCACGCATGATGAACAGGCCCGGCATCGCAGCCGGGCTTTTTTTATGCTTTAACCCGCTCAATATAATCGCCAAAGGCGGTCAACTGGCCGCGCAGATGGTCCAGTGTGCTCTGATCGACCACTTCACCCGCCTGCGGATCGACTTTGTTCTGAATCACACCGCCCATAAATTCCGGCTTGTTCATGACCATCGCATCGAGGAAGACCAGAATCTGGCGTAGATGATACTGGCAGCGGGCCCCGCCGATGGCGCCCATGGAGCTGGTCTGGATCAGCACCGGCTTACCGGCCAGCGGCTGTTCCGGCAGACGCGAGAGCCAGTCGATGGCGTTCTTCAGGCCGCCGGGTACCGAATAGTTATATTCCGGGGTAACGATCACCACGCCGTCCGCTTCGCGGATTTGTTTCGCGATCGCCTGCACGCTCTGCGGGAATCCCTCTTCCTGTTGGATATCGGCATCGTACAGCGGGATATCGCCGATTGACGGCAGCGCGGAGATTTCCATGCCCGCAGGCGCAATGCCCGGCAGCGTGCGCGCAACCATGGCATTAAAAGAACCTTTGCGTAGACTTCCGAGTAACGTAACAACTTTCAACGTATCAGACATGAGTGCTCCTTTGCATCATGATGGCCGGCTAAACCGGTCAGTTGAGGGAGAATACTTTTTCTACCGGTAAGCTGGTAAAGCGCATCAGGCGCGCGTCAGTCTCTTTGGCGCGCGTTTGCGCATCAGGCAGGCAGCGCCAGCCCTCTTTACTATCAAATTCCCAGACCTTCAGCGGCCCGATATTCGGGGTGACGGCGATTGACCACACCAGCAACGTTTCAGCATCACAGATGGCTTCAATCGATTGGGTGCCAGCGGTACGCAGGCGACCAGACCCCGGCAGCAGCTGTACTCGCACGGGGGCTTCACCGGTGAGCTTCAGCACGCTGCGGCGCAGCGCCACCAGTTGGGCGCGGGCTTCATCCGGATCGTGCTGGATGTTAATCCATAAATTCTCATTGCTATTGAAGACATAGCGATCGGCGGCATGTAGCGGATGGACGCCACGCGAGGCATGCTGCAGTTCCATATCGAGACCGCAGTCACCTTCGGTCGTCAGCGCTACGCCGACGATATTCCCGGCATAAGAGATGGAAAAGCGGGGAAGGTGGGGATCGCGAAATACGGGCCGTCCATTGGGTTCGCTGATGATTTCCGGCAGCTCGCCGATACCATAAAGCATGAAAAGCAGTTCTGCGAGCAGCGAACGCGAGGCGCGATAGCGGCTCTGTCGGTATTCGGGTAGGTTACGTGCGGATTGATGACATGCCGCCGACAAACGCGTCGATAGCGGCTCCCTGGTGTTGAGTATCCCTCTTGCAAAATGCGTTGCCATTCGTCGCTCCGTGATTAATGGTCAGAGATAAAAATTGTGAATGATATTATCGCTCACAATGAGCAGGTTTTAATGCGGAAATTCTTCCTTGAGAAGGGATAATGTCTGACTTTTACAATTTCTTGCGCAACAACGTGAGGATGATGGGCAATTTCCCTACAGCGTATTGGAATAGAGCTGTTTAAGGGTTTCTCTGAGCCATACGATCTTTGGATTATAGCTATTACGCTTATGCCACAGCAGGGTGAACGGCACGCGCATTTTTTCCAGTAGCTGCGGCTCCAGCGGCAGCGGGCGCGATACCAGCGGCAGATGATGCTGCTGATTATAGTGCTGACAATAGCGCGGCGCGGTGGCTATCATGGTGTGATTCGGCTGTGCCGCCATAAACAGCGACTGCTCAAAGCCGGGTAGGGTCAGGGCAACGGTCCGTTTGTGGCCCAGGTCATGCAGCACATCATCCAGCGCCCAGGTATCGCTTTGTTCCCAGCAGATATTGATGTGCGGATAGCGCAGGAAAGCCGCCAGGTTCCACTCTTCATTGAGCGCCGGATGATCGGCGCGCAGCCACACCTGCGGCAGGTCGCTAAACAGGACATCAAAATCGATATACCACGGCAGCAGGCTCAGCTGTTCGCGCGAACGCGGATGGGTTTCCTTGCCGCAAAAACCGACATCAACCTCACCGCGAATGATGGCATCCAGCGAGTCGTAATCCCAGTTGCGTAAACGGATCAGCGCTTGTGGATAACGTTGATAAATTTGCTGGGAGAGGGTGTTGAGCAGGATCATCAGTAGCGGTGATTCTGCCGCCAGCTCGAACTTCAGGCCGCTTGGCATGGTGTGGTGCGGTTTATCGAGGATCTGATTGCCCATCTGCATCCAGTCGGCAAGATCCTGCTCCATGCTGCTCATTAACGGCGTTGGCGCCAGCCCTAGCGGGGTTTTAACAAACAGCGGATCGTCAAACCAGGCACGTAGCTTGGCCAATGATTTACTCACCGCCGACGGCGAAACGTTCATCCGTTTCGCCGTGCGGGTGACGCTGCGCTCCTGGGTCAGAAGCTGCAGACATAGCAATAAGTTAAGATCGAGACTCGACAGGGATTTCTTCATTATCTTGCGTCGCGCGCGCCGGTGAGACGACCAGTATCAGAACAATACTGACTATGCTACAGGCAATGAGTATCCCGATCAGCATATTCATGGCGCTAAGCCCGATGATAGCCGCCAGCCAAATCCACAGTGAAGAACCACAGACCTGGGCGATGCCGAGGGCGGAGCTGGCGACGCCCGCCCGCAGCGTGAAAGGCCCCAACGCCTGGCTCATCGCGACGCCAAAGCCAACCGAGAAACCCGCGCAGATCATGCCTAATCCCAGCATGGTGATGGGCTGGCTGGCGGCGAGGCTCAATACCACGCCAGCGATAAGGAACAACGTCTGCGAGGTCAGCATCAGGGTGCGTGGTTTAAACAGCGTCAGGGCGAACGGCGTGGAGAACGACACGGCCATGCTGACCATCGCCATCAGCGCCATCGCCATTGAATAAGTTCCGCGGTCGAAACCCATCTCTTCCATCATCAGCACCGGAGAGACGTTCACGTAGGTCAGAATTGCGGTGACGCTAAGAGTCGTAATGACTATGCGGCTAAGGAAAAACCGGTTTAGCAGCGATTCAGCAGTGGCATTATGCTGTGCGCCTGCCTGCGGATGCGTTGTCGGGCGCGTCTCGCGCAGCATAACCACCGACAATAACCCTACCATCACCCCCATGCCTGTCATGGTGTAGAACAGGCTCTGCCACGGATATTTCAACATGATCAGATGACCAAGTACCGGCGCGAGGACGGGAATAATGCAGGTAATGCCATTAAGCAGCGACAGTACCTTGGCGCGGCGGCGCTCGTCCAGCGTATCGCGCAGAACGGCAAAAGCGACGACGTAGCAGCTTCCCGCGCCGATCCCCTGGATAAAGCGGCCGATCAGGAAATGCGTGCTGTTATGCGCCTGCGAGCACAACAACGAGGCCAGTATGAAGGTGATGGCGCCGAAAATCGCGACCGGTTTACGCCCGGATTTATCCGCCGCTCGCCCGGCAAAAAGCATCGCGGTAGCCATGCCGGCTAAATAGACCGAAAAGGCGATATGCAGTTGCGCCTCGCTGGCGCCAAGATCCTGGGCGATGCGCGGTAGACCGACCAGATACATATCAATGCCGGATGGATAGAGCAGTACCAATGCGAAACTGCAGATAAGAAAGCGTGCCATAGGACCCTCGCAATAAGAATGGCGTACAGCATAGTGGCTAACGCCAGGGAGTACGAGTTGCCATTTGGACAACACTCTTTTCCTGAAAGGAAAAACAGTTGATTGCTTCACAGAGTTGATGTGATTAAGGCAATCAAATAAAAAACCCGCCATAACAGATGGTTATGGCGGGTTAGTAGATGCTTACCAGTAAGGCTTACTTACCAATACAGAAACTGGAGAAGATGCGGCCCAGCAGGTCGTCAGAGGTAAATTCGCCGGTGATTTCGCTTAATGCCTGTTGCGACAGACGCAGTTCTTCCGCCAGCAGCTCCCCGGCCCAGGCGCCCAGCAACTGCGCTTTGCCCTGCTGCAGATGGTCCGCAGCCGTTTCCAGCGCTTGCAGGTGGCGACGACGGGCGAGGAAGCCGCCTTCCATGTTGGTATCGAAGCCCATGCTCTGCTTAAGGTGGTTGCGCAGCACCTCGACCCCTTCACCGGTACGTGCCGACAGGCGGATTAGTGAGTGGCCATTTACTTCGCTGAGCCCCAGCGCTTCGCCGGTGACGTCGGCTTTATTACGCACCACGGTAATCGGCAGCTTAGCGGGCAGGCGCTCGATAAAGTCCGGCCAGATCTCCGCCGGGTCAACGGCGCTGGTGGTGGTACCGTCGACCATAAACAGCACCCGATCCGCCTGTTCAATTTCCTGCCAGGCGCGTTCAATGCCGATTCGCTCCACTTCATCACTGGCGTCACGCAGGCCTGCGGTATCGATGATATGCAGCGGCATACCGTCGATGTGAATATGTTCGCGCAGTACGTCGCGGGTGGTGCCGGCGATATCGGTGACGATCGCCGCTTCGCGTCCGGCCAGCGCGTTGAGCAGGCTTGATTTACCAGCGTTTGGCCGTCCGGCGATCACCACTTTCATCCCTTCACGCAGCAGGCTGCCCTGACGGGCTTCGGCGCGGACGGCATCGAGATCGGCGATCACGTCGTTCAGTTGGGCTTCAATTTTACCATCGGAGAGGAAATCAATTTCTTCATCCGGGAAATCAATCGCCGCTTCCACGTAGATGCGCAGGTGAGTGAGCGCTTCCACAAGATGGTTCACACGCGCGGAGAAGGCCCCTTGCAAGGAGTTCAACGCCGAACGGGCCGCCTGCTCTGAGCTGGCGTCGATAAGGTCGGCGATGGCCTCTGCCTGCGCCAGGTCGAGCTTGTCGTTGAGGAACGCGCGCTCGGAAAACTCGCCCGGATTGGCGATGCGAACGCCGGGCAACGTCAGAATACGTTTGAGCAGCAGATCCAGAATGACCGGGCCGCCGTGGCCCTGTAGTTCGAGGACATCTTCGCCGGTAAAGGAGTTGGGTCCCGGGAACCACAGCGCAATCCCCTGATCCAGCGGCGTACCGTCGGCGTCTTTGAACGGCAGATAGTCGGCATAGCGCGGCTTCGGCAGCTTGCCGAGTACCGCCTGCGCGACGTCGCGCGCCTTAAGGCCGGAGATACGCAGGATGCCCACACCCCCGCGTCCCGGTGGGGTTGCCTGGGCGACGATAGTGTCGTTATGGCTCATGATATGTCTCTTCAAATCGCAATAAAAAAAGGCGGTCATTAGACCGCCTTTTGATTGTAGGCCTGATAAGCGTTAGCGCCATCAGGCAACCCGGCGCGCATTGCCGGATGGCGGCTTCGCCTTATCCGGCCTACACCGAATCAGGATTTTTTCTTCTCGCGGCTATGCAGGCCACGCTTCTCCAGACCACGGTAAATCAGCTGCTGCTGAATAATGGTTACCAGGTTGCTGACGATGTAGTACACCACCAGACCAGACGGGAACCACAGGAAGAACACCGTGAAGATGACCGGCATAAAGGTCATGATCTTCTGCTGCATCGGGTCGGTCACGGTGGTCGGCGACATCTTCTGGATGAAGAACATGGTCGCGCCCATGATGATCGGCAGGATGTAGTACGGGTCTTGCGCGGACAGGTCATGGATCCACAGGATAAACGGCGCATGACGCAGTTCAACCGAGGCGCTCAGCATGTAGTACAGCGCAAGGAAGATTGGCATCTGAATAATCAGCGGGAAGCAGCCACCCAGCGGGTTAACTTTTTCTGCTTTATACAGCGCCATCATTTCCTGGCTTTGACGTTGTTTATCGTCGCCCAGACGCTCGCGCATAGCCTGAATCTTCGGCTGCAGCATACGCATCTTCGCCATGGAGGTGTACTGCGCTTTAGTCAGCGGGTACATGATGCCACGAACGATAAAGGTGATGACGATAATCGAGAAGCCCCAGTTGCCGAGGAAGCCGTGGATGAATTTCAGCAGCTTAAACAGCGGTTGGGAGATGAACCACAGCCAGCCGTAGTCGACGGTCAGATCCAGGTGCGGCGCGACGGCAGCCATTTTATCCTGCAGAGCCGGGCCGACCCACAGCACGCTTTCCAGCTTGTCGGTTTGACCTGGCTGCACCAGTACCGGCTGTGATTTATAGCCGATAGCGACAACGCCATTACCGAGGTTAGCGGTATAGAAGTTGTTGGTGCCGTTGTTATGCGGAACCCACGCGGTGGTGAAGTACTGCTGCAACATCGCCACCCAACCGTCTTTGGTGCTGACGTTCAGGTTTTCGTTATCGACGATAGTATCGAATTTATATTTTTCGTATTTCGAATCAGCAGTGGAGTACGCCGCGCCACGGAATGTGTGCATGGTAGACAGACCGCCGGTTTGCGTATCGCGGCTCGATGGCAGCGCTGCTGTTTGCTTCAGCTGACCGAAGGAGGAGATCTCCAGCGGTTTTTCGCCGACGTTTTTCACGTTGTAGCCAACGTTCACCGCATAATCACCGCGTTTCAGGGTGAAGGTTTTGGTGAAGACGTTGCCCGCTTTGTCGGTGTAGGTCAGCGGAATAACGATTTCGTTCTGGCCGTCAGCCAGTACATACGCATCTTTATCAGCGTTATACAGCGGACGCGGGCCGTTAGCCGGGTTATCCGGGCCGTCACGACCAGTTAAGCCGCTCTGTGCCTGATAGATAAACTGTGGCGTGGTTTCCAGTAACTGGAACGGTTCAGTAGATTTCAGCGCTTTCGGGTAAGCCGGAAGCAGCGCTTGCTCAACATCACCACCGCTGGTGTTGATGGTCAGATCAAGCACATCAGTTTTAACCGTAATCAGTTTCCCCTGGCCACTGGCCGGTACGCCCTGGTCTGCGGCGCTACCCGCTGCTGTGGTCGTAGTCTGCGTGGTCTGCTGCTGGGTTTGCGGATTTTTGTCCTGCTCCCAGGCTTGCCAGATCATGAAAGACACGAACAACAAAGCGATGATAAGAAGATTGCGTTGCGAATCCATCGTTAGTGTTCTCTGGTATCAAATGGTCCAGGCGGGACGGGGTCGTCACCACCAGGGTGTAAAGGGTGGCATTTTAATACGCGTTTCACCGTCAACCAACTGCCTTTTATCACTCCAAACCTGCGCAATGCCTCAATTCCGTATTGAGAACAGGTTGGCGTGAAACGACAGTGCGGCCCGAGTAGCGGACTAATCAGGCGCTGATAGACCCTGATAAGGCCTATCAGGACCCGCGAGCCAGGCGACAATGGCGGCGCCATAATTTTTCCAACGCTTCCGAGAGAGCACGGTTATCGAGGTCGGCAACCCCTTTCTTTGCCACCACCACGAAATCCATTGGCGGGAGTTCATGTTGACGTAAACGGAAGCTTTCACGCGTCAGACGTTTAATCCGATTGCGTTCATGCGCGCGCTTAACGTTTTTCTTGGCGACGGTAAGACCGATGCGGGGATGCCCCAGCGAATTCAGGCGGCCGAGGATGGTGATTTGCGGCGTGCCAGCCCGTTGTGGCTGCTGGAAGACGAAAGTGAAATGACTGGGAGTTAACAAACGTAACTCCCTGGGAAATGCTAGCTTAACCACGCAGGGTTAGCTTTATTACTTGGAAACGGTCAGACGAGCGCGGCCTTTAGCACGACGACGTGCCAGAACCTGACGACCATTTTTATTAGCCATACGAGCACGGAAGCCGTGAGAACGGTTGCGCTTCAGTACAGACGGTTGAAAAGTGCGTTTCATGGCGATTTCTACCTAAACTTGAATAAATTCACTGACTTTTGCGTAGACCCGAACGAACTTCGAACGACTTACGCCTCAGCGTGGGTGATTAAAGAGGCCGGATTGTAATAATTGTACACTCCGGAGTCAATTCTCTTTCCTTATTTCTCGCACCTTGCCGCACAAAAAATAAGCTGAGACGAGTTGCGAAAACGGGCGTTACGCGCCGGGTGGGGGATTATACGGCCTGGCGGGTAAAGCGCAAGGATCGTAAAGGATCTTTGTTAGATCAATTCTGTTCAAAACCGGCATAGCTCATTAATTTTTCCAATATGCGGGCGAAATCGTGCCGCACTCTCGCCAGGATCGATTACACTTACCCGGTTTCGATCCTCCTGTGGATAAATCGGGAAGAATCTGTTGAGAAACACAAGATCTCTTTCTCAGTTTAGGCTATGATCCCCGGTCCCGATCGCGATCCACGGATCCGTCCCGGGTAAAACCGCAAATAGCGGTTCGCACGTCACCCCTTTTGCGCAGGGGCTTTTTCGGCTAATGCAGGGTCTTGCGACGTGTGCCAACAATCACGATTGTTTCAGTTTTTCTTTTATATCGATTTTATGTTCGAGTGGAGTCCGCCGTGTCACTTTCGCTTTGGCAGCAGTGTCTTGCCCGATTGCAGGATGAGTTACCAGCCACAGAATTCAGCATGTGGATCCGCCCATTGCAGGCGGAACTGAGCGATAACACGCTGGCACTGTATGCGCCAAACCGTTTTGTGCTCGATTGGGTAAGGGACAAATACCTCAATAATATCAATGGGCTCCTCAATGACTTTTGTGGTGCGGACGCCCCACAGCTGCGCTTTGAAGTGGGCGCGAAGCCTGCGGCGCCGTCCCACCAGGGGACGGCCAACGTCGCCACGGCGATCCCGGCCGCTCAGGTGCAAACCGCGCGCGTCGCGCCGGCTGTCGCCCGTCAGGGCTGGGATAACGTTCCGGCGCCGGCAGAGCCCACCTACCGTTCCAACGTCAACGTCAAGCATACGTTTGATAACTTCGTCGAAGGTAAATCTAACCAGCTGGCACGCGCGGCGGCGCGTCAGGTGGCCGATAACCCGGGCGGCGCGTATAACCCGCTGTTCCTTTATGGCGGCACCGGTCTGGGTAAAACCCACCTGTTGCACGCCGTCGGCAACGGCATTGTGGCGCGTAAGCCAAATGCTAAAGTGGTTTATATGCACTCCGAGCGTTTCGTGCAGGACATGGTTAAAGCCCTGCAAAACAACGCCATCGAAGAATTTAAACGCTATTACCGCTCCGTTGACGCCCTGCTGATCGATGATATTCAGTTCTTCGCCAATAAAGAGCGTTCGCAGGAAGAGTTCTTCCATACCTTCAATGCCTTGCTGGAAGGTAATCAGCAGATCATCCTCACTTCGGATCGTTATCCAAAAGAGATCAACGGCGTTGAAGATCGTCTGAAATCGCGCTTTGGCTGGGGCCTGACGGTGGCGATCGAGCCGCCTGAACTGGAAACCCGCGTTGCGATCCTGATGAAGAAAGCCGATGAGAACGACATCCGCCTGCCGGGTGAAGTCGCGTTCTTTATCGCTAAGCGTCTGCGTTCGAACGTGCGTGAGCTGGAAGGGGCGCTGAACCGCGTCATTGCTAACGCCAACTTTACCGGCCGGGCGATCACCATCGATTTCGTGCGCGAAGCGCTGCGCGATTTACTGGCGCTGCAGGAAAAATTAGTCACCATCGACAATATTCAAAAGACGGTGGCGGAGTATTACAAGATTAAGGTAGCGGACCTGCTGTCCAAACGCCGCTCCCGTTCGGTGGCGCGCCCACGCCAGATGGCGATGGCGCTGGCCAAAGAGCTGACCAACCACAGCCTGCCGGAAATCGGCGATGCGTTTGGCGGCCGCGACCATACCACCGTGCTGCACGCCTGCCGTAAGATTGAGCAGTTGCGTGAAGAAAGCCACGATATTAAAGAAGATTTTTCCAATTTAATCAGAACATTATCCTCGTGACGCTATGAAATTTACCGTAGAACGTGAACATTTATTAAAACCGCTGCAACAGGTGAGCGGTCCGTTAGGTGGTCGTCCGACACTGCCAATTCTCGGTAACCTGCTGCTTCAGGTCGCGGACGGCACGCTGTCGCTAACCGGTACCGATCTGGAAATGGAAATGGTCGCGCGCGTGTCGCTGATTCAGCCGCACGAAGCGGGCGCCACCACCGTTCCGGCGCGTAAATTCTTTGATATCTGCCGCGGCCTGCCTGAAGGCGCGGAGATCGCCGTGCAGCTTGAAGGCGACCGTATGCTGGTGCGCTCCGGCCGCAGCCGCTTCTCGCTGTCGACCCTGCCTGCCGCCGATTTCCCGAATCTCGACGACTGGCAGAGCGAAGTGGAATTTACCCTGCCGCAGGCGACGATGAAGCGCCTGATTGAAGCCACCCAGTTTTCGATGGCGCACCAGGATGTCCGTTACTACTTAAACGGCATGCTGTTTGAAACCGAAGGTAGCGAACTGCGCACCGTCGCCACCGATGGCCACCGTCTGGCGGTTTGTTCAATGCCTTTGGAAGAGTCGCTGCCGAACCATTCGGTGATCGTGCCGCGTAAAGGGGTAATTGAGCTGATGCGTATGCTCGATGGCGGCGATACGCCGCTGCGCGTGCAGATCGGCAGTAATAATATCCGCGCTCACGTCGGCGATTTTATCTTCACCTCGAAGCTGGTTGATGGCCGTTTCCCGGACTATCGCCGCGTATTGCCGAAAAACCCGGATAAACACCTTGATGCCGGCTGCGACATTCTCAAGCAGGCCTTTGCCCGCGCGGCAATTCTGTCGAACGAGAAATTCCGCGGCGTGCGGTTGTACGTCAGCGAAAACCAGCTGAAAATCACCGCTAACAACCCGGAGCAGGAAGAGGCGGAAGAGATTCTCGACGTCACTTATTCGGGCAGCGAGATGGAAATCGGCTTTAACGTTAGCTACGTGCTGGATGTGCTCAATGCGCTGAAGTGCGAGAATGTGCGCATTCTGCTGACGGATTCCGTATCGAGCGTGCAGATTGAGGATGCGGCTTCACAGTCCGCCGCCTATGTTGTCATGCCTATGAGATTGTAGAATCTGCAAAGGGGCTGGTTTACTTGCCATTTCGCCTTCCGGCAGTGCTCGACAAAACGCTATGCGTTTTGGACGTCTGTAAGACGGTCCGAAGGACGAGCGGAGCGAGCAAATGCTCACGTACTTCGTGTACGCTCCGCTTTCTGCGCGCTGGCGGTAGACGAACTGGCTGCGACACCCACGCCCCTTGAATGATGACGAGCTGATATGTCGCTATCCCGACTCCTTATCAAAGATTTCCGCAATATCGAAAATGCGGATCTCGCTTTATCCCCCAGCTTTAACTTCCTGGTTGGCGCAAACGGCAGCGGCAAAACCAGCGTGCTGGAAGCTATCTATACGCTCGGCCATGGCAGGGCGTTTCGCAGTTTGCAAATTGGCCGGGTAATTCGTCACGAGCAGGATTCGTTTGTCCTGCACGGGCGTTTACAGGGCGAAGAGCGGGAAACCGCCATCGGCCTGACCAAAGACAAACAGGGCGACAGCAAAGTGCGTATCGACGGCACCGATGGCCACAAGGTGGCGGAACTGGCGCACCTGATGCCGATGCAGCTGATCACGCCGGAGGGGTTTACTTTACTCAACGGCGGCCCCAAATACAGAAGAGCGTTCCTTGATTGGGGATGCTTTCATAACGAAGCCGGATTCTTCACCGCCTGGAGCAACCTGAAGCGCCTGCTGAAACAGCGCAACGCCGCGCTGCGCCAGGTGAGCCGCTATGCGCAACTGCGGCCGTGGGACCTGGAATTAATCCCGCTGGCGGAACAAATCAGCCGCTGGCGTGCCGAATACAGCGCCGCTATTGTCGAAGACATGGCGGATACCTGTCAGCAATTTTTACCGGAATTCACCCTCACCTTCTCTTTCCAGCGCGGCTGGGAAAAAGAAACGGACTACGCCGAGGTGCTGGAGCGGAATTTCGAACGCGACAGAATGTTAACCTACACCGCCCACGGTCCGCATAAAGCGGATTTTCGCATTCGCGCCGATGGGGCGCCGGTGGAAGATACTTTGTCGCGCGGGCAGCTTAAGCTGCTGATGTGCGCCCTACGACTGGCGCAGGGCGAGTTCCTGACCCGCGAAAGCGGGCGGCGCTGCCTGTACCTGATAGATGATTTTGCCTCGGAGCTTGACGATGCCCGGCGCGGGCTGCTTGCCAGCCGCTTAAAAGCCACGCAATCGCAGGTTTTCGTCAGCGCAATCAGCGCTGAACACGTAATGGACATGTCGGACAAAAATTCGAAGATGTTCACCGTGGAAAAGGGTAAAATAACGGATTAACCCAAGATTAAATGAGCGAGAAACGTTGATGTCGAATTCTTATGACTCCTCCAGTATCAAAGTCCTGAAAGGGCTGGATGCGGTGCGTAAGCGCCCGGGTATGTATATCGGCGACACGGATGACGGCACCGGTCTGCACCACATGGTATTCGAGGTTGTGGATAACGCTATCGACGAAGCGCTCGCAGGTTACTGTAAAGACATCGTTGTTACTATCCACAGCGATAACTCCGTCTCCGTACAGGATGACGGTCGCGGCATCCCAACCGGCATTCACCCGGAAGAGGGCGTCTCCGCGGCGGAAGTTATCATGACCGTCCTGCACGCCGGCGGTAAATTCGATGATAACTCCTATAAAGTGTCCGGCGGTCTGCACGGCGTAGGCGTCTCGGTGGTTAACGCCCTGTCGCAGAAGCTGGAGCTGGTTATCCAACGCGATAACAAAGTTCACAAACAAATTTATGAGCACGGTGTGCCGCAGGCGCCGCTGGCGGTAACCGGTGAAACCGAAAGCACCGGTACCATGGTGCGTTTCTGGCCAAGCCTGGAAACCTTTACCAACGTCACTGAATTCGAATACGAAATCCTGGCGAAACGTCTGCGCGAGCTGTCGTTCCTCAACTCCGGGGTCTCTATCCGCCTGCGCGATAAGCGCGACGGCAAAGAAGACCATTTCCACTACGAAGGCGGCATCAAGGCGTTTGTTGAGTATCTCAACAAGAACAAAACGCCGATCCACCCGAATATCTTCTATTTCTCCACCGAAAAAGACGGTATTGGCGTTGAAGTGGCGCTGCAGTGGAACGATGGTTTCCAGGAAAACATCTACTGCTTTACCAACAACATTCCGCAGCGCGACGGCGGTACTCACCTGGCGGGCTTCCGCGCGGCGATGACCCGTACCCTGAACGCCTACATGGATAAAGAAGGCTACAGCAAAAAGGCGAAAGTCAGCGCTACCGGCGACGATGCGCGTGAAGGCCTGATTGCCGTGGTTTCCGTGAAGGTGCCGGATCCGAAGTTCTCCTCTCAGACCAAAGACAAGCTGGTCTCCTCCGAGGTGAAATCGGCGGTTGAACAGCAGATGAACGAACTGCTGAGCGAATACCTGCTGGAAAACCCGTCCGATGCGAAAATCGTGGTCGGCAAAATTATCGATGCCGCGCGTGCGCGTGAAGCCGCGCGTCGCGCCCGTGAAATGACCCGTCGTAAAGGCGCGCTGGACCTGGCAGGCCTGCCGGGCAAACTGGCGGATTGCCAGGAACGCGACCCGGCGCTGTCTGAACTGTACCTCGTGGAAGGGGACTCCGCGGGCGGCTCTGCGAAACAGGGCCGTAACCGTAAGAATCAGGCTATCCTGCCGCTGAAGGGTAAAATCCTTAACGTCGAGAAAGCCCGCTTCGATAAAATGCTCTCTTCTCAGGAAGTGGCCACGCTGATTACCGCGCTGGGCTGCGGCATCGGCCGCGATGAGTACAACCCGGATAAACTGCGTTATCACAGCATCATCATCATGACCGATGCGGACGTCGACGGCTCGCACATTCGTACCCTGCTGTTGACCTTCTTCTATCGTCAGATGCCGGAAATCGTGGAACGCGGCCACGTTTACATTGCTCAGCCGCCGCTGTACAAAGTGAAGAAAGGCAAGCAGGAACAGTACATTAAAGACGACGAAGCGATGGATCAGTACCAGATCTCCATCGCACTCGACGGCGCGACCCTGCACACCAACGCCAGCGCACCGGCCTTAGCCGGCGAGTCACTGGAAAAACTGGTGGCCGAGTACAACGCGACGCAGAAAATGATTGGCCGCATGGAGCGCCGTTTCCCGAAAGCGATGCTCAAAGAGCTTATCTATCAGCCGACGCTGGCCGAAGCCGATCTGAGCAACGAGCAGACCGTCACCCGCTGGATTAACCAGCTGATCAGCGAGCTGAACGAAAAAGAGCAGCACGGCAGCCAGTGGAAGTTTGATATTCGTGAAAACAGCGAGCTGCAGCAGTTCGAGCCTATCGTGCGCGTGCGTACTCACGGCGTCGATACTGACTACCCGTTGGATAACGAGTTCATCACCGGCGCGGAATATCGCCGCATCTGCACCCTCGGCGAGAAGCTGCGTGGGCTTATCGAAGACGACGCGTTCATCGAACGCGGCGAGCGCCGCCAGCCGGTAGCCAGCTTCGAACAGGCGCTCGACTGGCTGGTTAAAGAGTCGCGTCGCGGCCTCTCTATCCAGCGTTATAAAGGTCTGGGCGAGATGAACCCGGATCAGCTGTGGGAAACCACCATGGATCCGGACAGCCGCCGCATGCTGCGCGTCACCGTGAAGGATGCGATTGCCGCCGACCAGCTGTTCACCACCCTGATGGGCGATGCCGTTGAACCGCGTCGCGCCTTTATCGAAGAGAACGCCCTGAAAGCGGCGAACATCGATATCTAAGCCTGTATTTCCCCGGCGACATAATGTCTACCGGGGCCACGGCTTTGCTAAACCCGGTACGCGTTGCGCTGCCGGGTTTTTCTTTTGCGGTAAAAGAGGAATCCTCCCACGCAATCCATCCTCGTTTTCTCCCGTTGCGAGAGCTGTTTTTTGAGCGGAATCGCGTTAGCATGAGTGAAGACTCATCTTACCCGGGGATCCCATGGCTATTAAACTGATTGCAATTGATATGGACGGCACGCTGTTGCTGCCGGACCATACCATTTCTCCGGCGGTGAAAACCGCCATCGCGGCAGCGCGCGCCCGCGGCGTTAACGTGGTGCTGACGACTGGCCGCCCTTACGCTGGTGTTCATAGCTACCTGAAAGAGTTGCACATGGAACAGCCGGGCGACTACTGCATCACCTATAACGGTGCGCTGGTTCAGAAAGCCAGCGACGGCAGCACCGTGGCGCAAACGGCGTTAAGCTACGATGATTATCGCTTCCTTGAGCAACTCTCTCGCGACGTTGGCTCGCATTTCCATGCGCTCGATCGTAATACGCTTTATACCGCGAACCGCGATATCAGCTACTACACGGTGCATGAATCCTACGTGGCGACCATTCCGCTGGTATTCTGCGAAGCAGAAAAGATGGACCGTAATATTCAGCTGCTGAAGGTGATGATGATCGATGAGCCTGCCGTTCTCGATCGGGCCATCGCCCGTATTCCGGCTGAAGTGAAAGAGAAGTATACCGTGCTGAAAAGCGCGCCGTACTTCCTCGAAATCCTCGATAAACGCGTCAATAAAGGCACCGGCGTGAAGTCGCTGGCCGATACGCTGGGTATTAAGCCGGAAGAAATTATGGCGATTGGCGATCAGGAAAACGATATTGCGATGATTGAATTTGCCGGCGTCGGCGTGGCGATGGATAACGCCATCCCGACCGTTAAAGAAGCGGCGAATTTCGTCACTAAATCGAACCTTGAAGATGGCGTTGCCTTCGCCATTGAAAAATACGTTTTAGCCTAAGCGCATTCCGGGCCCGGAATTCTCCGGGCCTCAGACTGCTGACAAAGAAGGAAAAAGCGTGGTTTTTCCTTCTTTGTGGTTATCAGCCGAAAATCAATAAATTGATTTTCCATGTTTTTTGTCTGGTGCAATCTGTAAGTGCAACGGTTGCATGAGGTTTGTCATCAATCTCAGGCCCGGAATTCTCCGGGTCTGTCTTCTCTTTTTTCATGAATAGATGTTAATCCGCATTTAAATCCCTTAATCAGCGCAGGGGATTCTATAAGCTACCAGCCCCCTTTTAACAATACGTTAATAACTAACATCATATTTCCTATGAATAAAAATCACTTTTTGATGTTGGTTGCGCTGCCTTTCTCCTCTCTTCAGGTCTGCGCGGCCGCAGAACCAACAACCCAACTTGAACCCGTATACGCCTGGCACGATAGCGAACCGGCGGATCTGCCCGCGCCTGACAATAGTCAGGCCGCGGCGCCGGAATCGACATCGGTATTGCCCTTTTTAGGTGATGAAGCCAGAAAACACGGCTACGTCCTGCCGCTGCCGTTTGGCGTCGGCGTTAACTATATGGATATGCGGCAAAATATTAATGTCGATAGCATTAATTTTACCGGCTTATCGTTAGGTAATTTTTCACTGGATAACGCCTTCCAGATTGGCGTCGGTAATACGCGGGAAAGCAGTAAAACCGAGACCCTTAAGCTGGATGCCTGGCTGCTGCCGTTTATGAACGTCTATGGCCTGGTTGGACATACTAAAGGCCATTCTATCTCGCAAATCGCCGTCGGTCTGAAAGGGCCGAATGGTAAAGTAGTACCTATGCCAGGTATGCAGGATCTTGATTTTCGTCTTGATTTTAAAGGCACTACCTACGGCGTCGGTACCACGCTGGTGGGCGGCGTCGGCAACTGGTTCACGGTATTAGATGCCAACTATACACAGACGCGTTTTGATATTCTCGACGGCAGCATTGATGCTTTTACCTTTTCGCCGCGTTTGGGCTATCGTTTCAATACGCCGTCGGTAGATGCGCTGCATCTGCCGAACGGGAAGCTGAATGTCTGGGTAGGCAGTATGTATCAGGATGTGCAGCAGGAATTTAAGGGCAGCCTGAACGATCTGTCGATGCCGTCGACGATGCTGCAAAACATGGTCAATCTTGCCAACAAGAACGGCAACGGTCGCTTTGATGTGAAACAGCATCTGCAGTCGCCGTGGAACGTGCTGGTAGGCGCGCAGTATGAGATGACCCGGAACTTTAATATCACCACGGAGTTTGGTTTTGCCGAACGTAACAGCTTCTTTATCGCCGGCGAGTATCGCTTTTGAGCCGACTGTTTAACCCTATCCTGCTGTTGCTAACATGCCTTGTTATTGGGCAGGCGCAGGCGCAGGCGCAGGCGCAGGCGCTCAGCCGCGAAAAAATCGACGGCTGGTTGCAAAACCTTGGCGCCAGCGACAAGTTTGACGCCAGCAAAGGCATCGACTGGGGCGTCATGCCGGGGCCATTTTATACGCCGGAGCTGGGGCTTGGGCTGGGCACGGCGGTCGTTGGCATGTATCGCCCGGACCCAAGTGACACCATCAGCCAGAACTCCACGCTGACGCTTAGCGGCTACGTTAGCTCCACCGGCGCATTTGGCCTCAGCGTTAAAAACTATGCTTTTTTCGACAACGATTTGTGGCGGGTATTTGTTGAAGGCTCGATGGCCAACACACCGACTTACTACTGGGGACAAGGTTTTCACGCCGGCGACAAAGACAATGAGAAAGAAAAATATACCGCCCAGGTGCTGACATTGCGCCCGATGCTCTACCGGCAGCTCATCGATAATGTTTATCTGGGGGCGGGGTGGTCGCTGGCGGCGCAAAATGCCGATGAGATGGACCATGACGATCTGCCGAAAATAGAAAACACCCCGCAGGGGCCGTCGGTATTCAGTTCCGGCGCCAGTATTGATATCAACTGGGACGATCGCGATTTTGTCCCCAACCCACGCAAGGGCCAATACGCCGATTTTCGCTATACCCACTATGCGCCGGGACTCGGCAGCGACACGCGTTTTGATGAATTTCGCCTGCACTATAGCCGCTATCAGGCCCTGAGTGATAAAAGCGTGCTGGCCTGGGAAGCGGATGGTACCTTCACCCAGGGCGATGTGCCGTGGAGCATGATGCCGCTGCTCGGCAGCGATGAACGTATGCGCGGCTACTACCAGGGGCGCTACCGCGATAAAAACGTGGTCAGCTCTCAGCTGGAATATCGTCGTCAGTTGACGTGGCGACACGGCGTTGTTGCCTGGGTCGGCGCGGGCACCATGGGGCCATCTATTGATTCCCTGAATGACGGACGCTGGCTACCTTCGGCAGGCGTCGGCTACCGCTTTGAATTCAAACCTCGCGTTAATATTCGCCTCGACTACGGTGTCGGCAAGGGCAGCAGCGGCTTTTACTTCCAGGTCGGCGAAGCGTTCTAACTCTTTTTTATCCTCCTTTCCAGCTTTGACGGCGCCATCTGGCGTGGCCACAGACATTTTTATTTTTATGGATTGTTCTTTTTGTGATCTAAATTGTAGTACAACACAATAATGTTGTACTACATTGAGCTCGTGGCGACGATGCCTGACATCACGCTAGTAGTACAAAAGTGAGGCGAAATTCAGCAGCGACGGTAAAGTAGAGCAGTACACATAGAGCATAAGGACTCTCCATGACTCTCAATAAGACCGATCGCATCGTGATCACGCTGGGCAAACAGATTGTCAGCGGTAAGTACGTACCGGGTTCAGCGCTACCGGCCGAAGCGGAACTGTGTGAAGAGTTTGAAACTTCGCGCAACATCATCCGCGAAGTATTTCGCTCGCTAATGGCGAAGCGGCTGATCGAAATGAAGCGTTACCGAGGCGCGTTTGTCGCTCCGAGAAACCAGTGGAACTACCTCGATACCGAGGTACTGCAGTGGGTACTGGAAAATGATTATGACCCGCGTCTTATCAGCGCGATGAGTGAAGTGCGCAACCTGGTCGAGCCCGCCATTGCCCGCTGGGCGGCAGAGCGCGCCACCTCGAGCGATCTGGCGGAAATCGAGTCGGCGCTCAATGACATGATCGCCAACAACCAAAACCGGGATGCCTTTAACGAGGCCGATATTCGTTACCACGAAGCGGTGCTGCAGTCAGTACATAACCCGGTTTTGCAGCAGCTTAGCGTGGCGATCAGTTCGCTGCAGCGGGCGGTATTTGAACGGACCTGGATGGGCGATGAAGGCAACATGCCGAAAACCCTCCAGGAACATAAAGCGCTATTTGACGCCATTCGGCATCAGGATAGCGACGCGGCGGAGCAGGCGGCGTTGACGATGATCGCCAGCTCGACACGAAGGCTCAAGGAAATCACATGACGGCTCGCTACATCGCAATAGATTGGGGATCGACGAATTTACGCGCCTGGCTTTATCACGGCGAAGAATGCCTGGAAAGCAGGCAATCTGAAGCAGGCGTAACGCGCCTGAACGGTCGCTCTCCCGCTGCGGTGTTAGCGGAAATTACCCAACACTGGCGCGATGGCGCCACACCGGTGGTGATGGCAGGGATGGTCGGCAGCAACGTGGGCTGGAAAATCGCCCCCTATTTGCCGCTTCCTGCCGCTTTCTCGGACATTGGCCAGCAGTTAACTGCCGTTGGCGATAATATCTGGATAATTCCCGGTCTTTGCGTTTCCCGTGACGATAACCATAACGTCATGCGCGGAGAAGAAACGCAACTGCTGGGCGCACGCGCCTTAGCCCCTTCATCTGTCTACGTGATGCCGGGAACCCACTGCAAATGGGTACTGGCCGATCGCCTGCAAATTCACGATTTTCGTACCGTTTTGACCGGTGAGTTGCATCATCTGTTGCTTCAGCACTCGCTGGTGGGCGCCGGCTTACCGCCGCAGGAGACGTCCACCGACGCATTCGCGGCCGGTCTGCAGCGCGGTATCAACAACCCCGCCGTCTTGCCGCAGCTGTTTGAAGTTCGCGCTTCGCACGTGCTGGGCGCGCTGCCTCGCGAGCAGGTTAGCGAATTTCTTTCCGGCCTGCTGATTGGCGCTGAAGTTGCCACCCTCAGCGACACGTTCGCCGGACAGCAGGCGATCGGCCTCGTCGCCGGATCATCGTTAACGTCCCGCTATCAGCAGGCATTCGCCGCCATTGGCCGCGAAGTCACCGCGGTTGCGGGCGATACGGCATTTCAGACAGGAATAAGGAGCATCGCTTATGCAGTGGCAAACTAACCTTCCGCTTATCGCTATCCTGCGCGGCGTTACGCCAGACGAGGCGCTGGCTCACGTTGGCGCCGTTATCGACGCCGGTTTCGACGCAGTCGAAATCCCGCTGAACTCGCCGCAGTGGGAGAAAAGTATTCCGCAGGTCGTCGACGCTTACGGCGAGCAGGCGCTTATCGGCGCGGGCACCGTGCTGCAACCGGAGCAGGTCGACAGGCTGGCGGCCATGGGCTGTCGGCTGATTGTGACGCCAAACATTCAACCGGAAGTGATCCGGCGAGCGGTGGGTTACGGCATGACCGTGTGTCCAGGCTGCGCCACCGCCAGCGAAGCCTTCAGCGCCTTGGATGCCGGCGCGCAGGCGCTGAAAATCTTCCCGTCATCGGCTTTTGGACCGGATTACATCAAAGCGTTGAAAGCCGTGCTGCCGCCTGAGGTTCCGGTCTTTGCCGTTGGCGGCGTGACGCCGGAAAACCTGGCGCAGTGGATTAATGCCGGTTGTGTGGGGGCTGGGCTGGGTAGCGATCTCTATCGCGCTGGCCAGCCGGTTGAACGTACCGCGCAACAGGCAGCCGCATTCGTAAAAGCGTATCGAGAGGCAGTGAAATGAAAATAACCAATATCACCACGTACCGTTTACCTCCGCGTTGGATGTTCCTGAAGATTGAAACCGATGAAGGCATTGTCGGCTGGGGCGAACCGGTGATTGAAGGGCGCGCCCGCACGGTGGAGGCGGCCGTTCATGAATTTGGCGACTACCTGATTGGCCAGGATCCGGCGCGGATTAACGACCTGTGGCAGGTGATGTACCGCGGCGGCTTTTATCGCGGCGGCCCGATTATGATGAGCGCCATCGCCGGTATTGACCAGGCGCTATGGGATATTAAAGGTAAGGTTCTGAATGCCCCGGTCTGGCAACTGATGGGCGGGCTGGTGCGTGACAAAATTAAAGCCTACAGCTGGGTGGGCGGCGACCGCCCCGCCGAAGTAATTGACGGGATTAAGAAGCTGCGCGGCATTGGTTTCGACACCTTTAAATTAAACGGCTGCGAAGAGATGGGGCTCATCGATAATTCCCGCGCGGTTGACGCGGCGGTGAATACCGTAGCGCAAATCCGCGAAGCGTTTGGCAATGAAATTGAGTTTGGTCTCGATTTTCATGGCCGCGTTAGCGCGCCGATGGCTAAGGTATTAATTAAAGAGCTGGAGCCATATCGCCCATTATTTATTGAGGAACCGGTATTAGCCGAGCAGGCGGAATATTATCCGCGGCTGGCGGCGCAAACGCATATTCCAATTGCCGCCGGCGAACGTATGTTCTCGCGCTTTGAATTTAAACGGGTACTGGAAGCGGGCGGGGTGGCTATTTTACAGCCCGATTTGTCGCACGCAGGCGGTATTACCGAATGCTATAAAATTGCCGGAATGGCGGAAGCCTATGACGTTGGGCTGGCGCCGCACTGCCCGCTGGGGCCGATCGCGCTGGCGGCTTGTCTGCACGTCGATTTCGTTTCACATAACGCGGTCTTCCAGGAGCAGAGCATGGGGATCCACTACAACAAAGGCGCCGAACTGCTTGATTTTGTGAAAAATAAAGAAGATTTCAATATGGAAGGCGGCTTCTTTAAACCTCTGATGAAGCCGGGGCTGGGCGTGGAAATTGATGAGGCCCGCGTGATTGAGTTAAGTAAAAATGCGCCGGACTGGCGAAATCCGTTGTGGCGGTATGAGGATGGATCTGTCGCCGAATGGTAAATGCTCTTCATATTTCACGCCACAGGTGCGTTGGCTGCGATTGCGCACCCCAGTCACTTACTAATGTAAGCTCCTGGGGATTTGCAATCTTGCCGCCTTCCTGCGACGTGAACTATTTAGAGCATTCGTAAGTAAAAAATAAAAAACAAAAACACCCTCTGTAAATTACCGGGCATGGTGAGCGGCTTCGCTATGCCCAAAATCTGGAGACAGATTGCGATGGATATTTCAGTTACCGCTGTAAAAACCGGGCGTCGCCGTTATCTGACGCTCATCATGATCTTTATTACCGTGGTTATTTGTTATGTTGACCGCGCCAACCTCGCCGTCGCCTCGGCGCATATTCAGGAGGAGTTTGGTATTAGCAAAGCGGAAATGGGCTACGTATTTTCCGCCTTTGCCTGGCTGTATACCCTCTGCCAGATCCCTGGCGGTTGGTTCCTTGACCGCGTGGGATCCCGGCTTACCTACTTTATCGCTATATTTGGCTGGTCCGTGGCGACGTTGTTACAAGGCTTCGCCACCGGCTTAATGTCGCTGATTGGTTTACGCGCCATTACCGGCATCTTCGAAGCGCCAGCCTTCCCGACCAATAACCGCATGGTGACCAGCTGGTTCCCGGAGCACGAACGCGCCTCTGCCGTCGGGTTTTATACCTCGGGGCAGTTTGTTGGCCTGGCCTTCCTCACGCCGCTACTGATCTGGATCCAGGAGCTATTAAGCTGGCATTGGGTATTTATCGTTACCGGCGGGATCGGCATTATCTGGTCGTTAATCTGGTTTAAGGTTTATCAACCGCCGCGCCTGACTAAAAGCATCAGCAAAGCCGAACTCGACTATATCCGCGACGGCGGCGGCCTGGTGGATGGCGATGCGCCGCTGAAGAAAGAGGCGCGTCAACCATTATCGAAAGCGGACTGGAAGCTCGTCTTTCACCGTAAGCTGGTTGGCGTTTACCTTGGGCAGTTCGCGGTTACCTCTACGCTGTGGTTCTTCCTGACCTGGTTCCCGAACTACTTAACCCAGGAAAAAGGCATCACCGCGCTGAAGGCCGGCTTTATGACCACAGTGCCCTTCCTCGCCGCGTTTTTTGGCGTCCTGCTCTCCGGCTGGCTGGCGGATAAGCTGGTGAAAAAAGGTTACTCGCTGGGCGTAGCGCGCAAAACGCCGATTATCTGCGGGCTGCTGATCTCCACCTGCATCATGGGGGCAAACTATACCAACGACCCCGTGTGGATCATGGCGCTGATGGCGCTGGCATTCTTCGGCAACGGTTTTGCGTCTATCACCTGGTCGCTGGTCTCCTCCCTGGCGCCGATGCGCCTGATCGGCCTGACCGGCGGGGTGTTTAACTTTGTTGGCGGACTGGGCGGTATCACCGTACCGCTGGTGATTGGCTATCTGGCGCAGGATTACGGCTTTGGCCCGGCGCTGGTTTATATCTCCGTGGTGGCGCTGATAGGCGCGCTGTCTTATATCCTGCTGGTCGGCGATGTGAAACGTGTAGGCTAAATTTTGGCGATACGCTACCCTGATGCGTAAGTCTCGCATCAGGGTATCGTCATGAAACAAGTCACTTTTGCTCCCCGTCACCATCAGCTTACCAATATCAATACCTGGACCCCGGACAGCCAGTGGCTGGTTTTCGACGTCCGCCCGTCGGGGGCCTCTTTCACCGGCGAGACCATTGAGCGGGTGAATATCCATAGCGGCGCCGTTGAGACGCTCTATCGCGCCGCTGACGGCGCCTGCGTTGGCGTGGTCACCGTACACCCGACGCAAGATAAATACGTTTTTATTCACGGCCCTGAACACCCGGATGCCAACTGGCATTACGATTTTCATCACCGCCGCGGGGT
Organism: Klebsiella sp. SYXHC3; assembly: GCF_057196925.1. NCBI lineage: Bacteria > Pseudomonadati > Pseudomonadota > Gammaproteobacteria > Enterobacterales > Enterobacteriaceae > Klebsiella > Klebsiella sp. SYXHC3. The sequence goes on from NZ_JBXUNG010000002.1 coordinate 65,188, forward strand.
GGTGAGCTGGCAGGGTGAAACCCGCAATCTTGATGCGCTGGATATTACCGCGCCTTATACCCCCGGCGCGCTGCGCGGCGGCAGCCATGTTCATGTCTTCAGCCCTGACGGCCAGTTTGTTAGCTTCACCTATAACGACCACGTACTGCACGAGTACGATCCGGCGCTGGATCTGCGCAACGTTGGCGTGGCCGCGCCCTATGGCCCGGTGAGCCCGCAGGGCACGCATCCCCGTGAATATGCCGGCAGCCACTGGTGCGTGCTGGTGAGCCGTACCACGGCGAACCCATTACCGGGCAGCGATGAGATCAATCGCGCCTATGAAGAGGGATGGGTGGGTAATCATGCCCTGGCGTTCATTGGCGATACGTTGGCGGAAAACGGCGACAAAGTGCCTGAACTGTTTATGGTGACGCTGCCGCGGGATGAGGCGGGCTGGAAGCGGCAGGGCGATATGCCGCTGGCCGGTACCGCAACGACGCTGCCCGTGCCGCCGGCAGGCATTAACCAGCGCCGCTTGACCTTTACCCACCAGCGCCGCTATCCGGGGCTGGTGAATGTACCGCGCCATTGGGTACGCGCCAATCCGCAGGCCACCGAGATCGCCTTTCTGATGCGTGATGACGCAGGCGTTGTACAGCTGTGGCTTATCCCGCCTGCGGGCGGCGAGCCGCGCCAGCTGACACATACGGTAACGGGCATCCAGTCAGCATTTAACTGGCATCCGTCGGGCGCGTGGCTGGGATGTGTGGTGGAAAACAAAATCGCGCTCTGCGATGCCCGCAGCGGCGCGGTAAGTTATTTGACGACCGATCGCGAAAATCCGCCGTCCGCGGATGCCGTCGTATTTTCACCGGATGGCAAATACCTGGCGTGGATGGAAGACGTCGACGGTTATCGCCAGTTGTGGATAACCGAAACGCAGCGCTAACTTAGCGCGAAGGCATTGGCGCTGGCGGGATGACGGAGTTGGTCGCCAGCGTCTCCTGCTCGCTTTTCTCGACGCGCGATTTGACCGAGCTATCGGTGCGGAATAAATCCCACGGCAGCAGTAGCGTGTCCATGACCGCGGTGAACGGCATATCGAGGGCCACCAGCGATTTCACGCCCCAGTTAGTGTCGTCATCGCCCAGCGTATGGGCGCTGGAGCGCGTGCCTGGGTAGGTTCCTTCCTTGCCGCCGGTATGCGACATCACGCTGGAGCAACCGCCCAAACTAATCATCCCGCTGAACAGGACCAGCTTTAACAATCCGCTTTTCATCACTCTTCCGTCATTTTATCGGGGTTACTTCGGTTATAACGAGCCGTCCCGTGAATGCCTAGCGTTATTGCACTGCACTGTGGCGAGTATCGCACTTTGCCTTTTGTGCTTTGCAACCAGTCTAAGCATTCGCCAGCAAACTGCAAAAAAATTTGGCCGAAAAGGCCTTGAAAAGCGTCGGGGCACACCCATTTTAGTAGTGTCACCCAATGAGGATACGCCTGAGGGGTATTCCGGGTCATAACGGCTTGTCCATGATGGAAAGCCATTGAATTCTCGCTGATTTCAGGAGCTATTTACTATGCGTAATTTCGATCTCTCCCCGCTTTATCGTTCTGCTATTGGTTTCGACCGTCTGTTCAACCTGTTAGAAAATAATCAAAGCCAGGGCAACGGCGGCTACCCTCCGTATAACGTTGAATTAGTAGATGAAAACAATTACCGCATCGCGATTGCCGTCGCCGGTTTTGCGGAAAGCGAATTAGAGATAACCGCGCAAGACAATCTTCTGGTGGTGAAAGGCTCCCATGCCGCCGAGCAGAAAGAGCGCACCTACCTGTACCAGGGTATCGCGGAGCGCAACTTCGAGCGTAAATTCCAGCTCGCCGATAACATTCATATTCGCGGCGCGAACCTGGTCAACGGCCTGCTGTATATCGATCTGGAACGTGTGATTCCGGAAGCGAACAAACCGCGCCGTATCGAAATTAACTAATCGTCCTCTTCAGGCCGCGCGGCGGCCTGAATATACAACTTGCTCGCCGTCAGGGAGCAAATGCGAATTCGCTGAATTCGCAGGTACCTACTCGCTTCTCAGAAGGAGAAAACACTATGCGTAACTACGATTTATCCCCACTGCTGCGTCAATGGATCGGTTTTGACAAACTGGCTAACGCCCTGCAAACCGCCGGTGAAAGCCAAACCTTCCCGCCCTATAACATCGAAAAAAGCGACGATAACCATTACCGCATTACCCTCGCGGTAGCCGGGTTCCGTCAGGAGGATTTGGATATTCAGCTGGAAGGTACGCGTCTGACCGTTAAAGGCACGCCGCAGGCCGCTGAAAAAGAGACCAAATGGCTGCATCAGGGGCTGGTGAATCAGGCCTTCAGCCTGAGTTTCACCCTCGCGGACAATATGGAAGTCTCCGGCGCCACCTTTACCAATGGCTTATTGCATATCGACTTAACCCGCCACGAGCCGGAAGTCGCCGCCCCGCAGCGTATCGCCATTAGCGAGCGCCCGGCGCTGAATAGTTAATTAAGCAATATCGCTTTCAAGCCCCGATAACTCGGGGCTTTTTTGTGCGCGGGACTACATACAGTATTCCCGCCTTCAGTCATAATCCCTGTTAATAATAATGTTATTCACAGGGAAAATAGTATGAGTGATATAGCATTGACCGTCAGCGTGTTGGCGCTGGTTGCGGTGGTGGGATTGTGGATCGGTAATGTCAAAATCCGCGGCGTTGGATTTGGTATCGGCGGCGTGCTGTTTGGCGGCATTATCGTGGGCCACTTCGTGGATCAGGCAGGGATTACGCTGAGCAGCCCGATGCTGCATTTCATCCAGGAATTTGGCCTTATTCTCTTCGTTTATACCATCGGTATTCAGGTCGGGCCGGGCTTTTTTGCCTCGTTACGCGTCTCCGGACTTAAGCTCAATCTGTTCGCGATCCTTATCGTCGTACTTGGCGGGCTGGTGACGGCGATCCTGCATAAACTGTTCAATATTCCGCTTCCGGTCGTTCTCGGCATCTTCTCTGGGGCGGTCACTAACACCCCCGCGCTTGGCGCCGGGCAGCAAATCCTGCGCGATCTTGGCCTGCCGTTTGATGTCGTCGATCAGATGGGGATGAGCTACGCGATGGCCTACCCGTTTGGTATCTGCGGCATTTTGCTGACCATGTGGCTGGTGCGGCTGTTCTTTCGCATTAATGTGGAAAAAGAGGCGCAGCAGTTTGATGAGAGCAGCGGTAACGGGCACGCTCATCTGCATACCATTAACGTGCGGGTGGAGAACCCGAACCTGAATAATATGGCGATTCAGGATGTGCCAATGCTCAACAGCGACAAAATTATCTGCTCGCGGTTGAAGCGCGATGAGCTATTGATGGTGCCGGCGCCGGGTACGCTTATCCAGCATGGCGATCTGCTGCACCTGGTCGGGCGGCCGGAGGATTTACACAATGCGCAGCTGGTGATTGGTAAAGAGGTGGCGACTTCGCTCTCAACGCGCGGAACCGATCTCAAAGTGGAACGCGTGGTGGTCACTAACGAGAAGGTATTAGGGAAGAAAATCCGCGATCTGCACTTTAAACAACGCTATGACGTCGTGATCTCGCGGCTTAATCGCGCCGGGGTGGAGCTGGTGGCCAGCAGCCATGCCAGCCTGCAGTTTGGCGACATTCTTAACTTAGTTGGGCGTCCACAGGCCATTGACGCGGTGGCCAATGAACTCGGCAACGCGCAGCAAAAGCTGCAACAGGTGCAGATGCTACCGGTGTTTATCGGCATTGGTCTCGGAGTGCTGCTGGGGTCTATTCCGCTGTTTATCCCTGGTTTCCCGGCGGCGTTGAAACTGGGGCTGGCCGGCGGGCCGCTGATTATGGCGCTGATCCTCGGGCGTATCGGCAGCATCGGCAAGTTGTACTGGTTTATGCCGCCGAGCGCCAACCTGGCGCTGCGCGAACTCGGTATTGTGCTGTTTCTGGCGGTGGTGGGGCTGAAATCCGGCGGCGATTTTGTCGACACCCTGCTCCACGGCGAGGGGCTCAGCTGGATCGCCTACGGTATTTTCATCACCGCTATCCCGCTTCTGACGGTAGGCATACTGGCGCGGATGCTGGCGAAGATGAACTATCTGACCCTCTGCGGCATGCTGGCGGGCTCAATGACCGACCCGCCGGCGCTGGCCTTCGCCAACAACCTGCATGCCACCAGCGGCGCGGCGGCGCTCTCCTACGCCACGGTTTATCCGCTGGTGATGTTCCTGCGGATAATCACCCCTCAGCTACTGGCCGTGCTGTTCTGGGGGCTGAGTTAGCGGGCTCTGTGCCTGGACCCGGCGCAGGTGATAATCCACCTGATACTCGCTGGCGTTGCGGAACATCACGGAATAGTTAAGAAACTCGCCGCTATCGCTGTAGGAAAGCGAGGTAATGCGCAGCAGCGGCGTCTGTTCCGGCACGTTCATTGAGCGGGCCAACTGTTTATCCGCCAGTACCGGGGTGAGGGTTTCATAGTTGCCGCTGATGGTAATACCGCATTCTTTCTCGATATAGTCGAACTTCGACCCCTCCAGATGACCCAACGACAGATGGCGGAACAGTTTAACCGGCATATAACTGTCCTCCAGCATTAGCGGTTTACCATCGACGTAGCGCACCCGGCGTGAGAAATAGATCCGTTCATCAATTTTAATTCGCAGCTGACTGGCGATAGCCGGCGGCGCGGGCATCACTTCGAATATCAACACCTGACTCACCACTTCTTTACCCTGCTGGCGCAGAACTTCCGCCAGCCCGGTCAGGTTGCTGGTCTCATGGTGTACATCTTTGCGCGCGACATAGGTGCCGGAGCCGCGGCGGCGCACCACTAATCCACTTTCCACCAGCAGGTCAATGGCTTTGCGAATCGTCATGCGCGCCACGCCGAACTCCTGCGCCAGTTTTTTCTCGCCCGGTAACGGGCTGCCAATGTTGAAATCGGAAGAGTTGAGCCGTAAACGCAGTTTGTCAGCAATAGATTTGTAGATCACCAGTAGACCTCTATTCGTCATTGATGAATCAGCGATAGTTAGCTGACGTGAATTATAAAATTATAAAAAACAATAAATTAAAAACTATTGCTGACGTTGATTTCGTCACCTCAATTCATCGTGTCTATGTTTTACGCAAAAAGTAGACAACATTGACCGAATTAAAACCATGAATGCGATCACGAATCGCAGCGGCGCAGCATGTTGCCGACGGGGCGAATTCCTATGCTCGAAGCAGGCCGGTAAAGAACAAAAAAAGGCCACTTACCCTACGAGTTGTTACATGAGGATTTTCAAATGCTCAGTCAAATACAACGCTTTGGCGGCGCCATGTTTACCCCGGTTTTGCTGTTCCCATTCGCCGGGATTGTGGTGGGTATCGCCATTATGCTGCGTAATCCGATGTTTGTCGGCGAAGCGCTCACCGCACCTGATAGCCTGTTCGCGCAAATTGTTCACATCATTGAAGAGGGCGGCTGGACCGTCTTTCGTAATATGCCGCTGATTTTCGCCGTCGGCCTGCCGATTGGCCTGGCGAAGCAGGCCCAGGGCCGGGCCTGCCTGGCGGTACTGGTCAGTTTTCTTACCTGGAACTACTTCATCAACGCCATGGGGATGACCTGGGGCCACTTCTTCGGCGTTGATTTCACCCTGGATCCCACGGCGGGAAGCGGCCTGACGATGATTGCCGGGATTAAAACCCTGGATACCAGCATTATCGGAGCCATCGTTATCTCCGGCATCGTCACCGCGCTGCACAATCGTTACTTCGATAAACCGCTGCCGGTGTTCCTCGGTATTTTTCAGGGATCGTCGTTCGTGGTGATAGTTGCCTTTCTCGCGATGATCCCTTGTGCCTGGCTAACGCTGCTCGGCTGGCCGAAGGTACAGATGGGGATTGAGTCGCTGCAGGCTTTCCTGCGCTCAGCCGGCGCGCTCGGGGTGTGGGTTTACATCTTTCTTGAGCGCATTTTGATCCCGACCGGCCTGCATCACTTTGTCTATGGGCCATTTATCTTTGGTCCGGCGGTAGTGGAAGGCGGCATCCAGGTCTACTGGGCGCAGCATCTGCAGGAATTTAGCCAGAGCGTTGAACCGTTGAAAGCGCTGTTCCCTGAGGGCGGTTTTGCGCTGCATGGCAATTCGAAAGTCTTTGGTTCGGTGGGTATTGCGCTGGCGCTTTACTTCACCGCCGCGCCGCAAAACCGGGTGAAGGTCGCGGGTTTGCTGATCCCCGCCACCCTGACCGCGGTGCTGGTGGGCATTACCGAGCCACTCGAGTTTACCTTCTTGTTTATCTCACCGCTGCTATTTGCCGTGCATGCGCTGCTGGCGGCCACCATGGCGACGGTGATGTATATCTGCGGCGTCGTGGGGAACTTCGGCGGTGGCCTGCTCGATCAGTTCCTGCCGCAAAACTGGATCCCGATGTTCCATCACCACGCGTCGATGATGTTTATCCAGATAGGCATCGGCGTCTGCTTTACCGGCATCTACTTCGTCATCTTCCGCACCCTGATTCTGCGCCTGAACCTGAAAACGCCGGGTCGCGAAGACAGCGAAATCAAGCTTTACAGCAAAGCGGATTATCAGGAGGCGCGCGGTAAAACCAGCGTGGCGGCAGCTGCGGAAAACAAGCTGGGTCAGGCCGCCGGCTTCCTGCAGGCGCTGGGCGGGGCCGGCAATATTGAAAGCATCAATAACTGCGCCACCCGACTGCGTATTGCGCTGGTGGATATGGCGAAAACGCAAAGCGACGAGGTGTTTAAAGCACTCGGCGCTCACGGCGTGGTCCGCCGCGGCAACGGCATTCAGGTCATTGTTGGTCTGCATGTCCCGCAGGTTCGCGACCAGCTGGAAACCTTAATGAAAGATTCTTTATCGACCGAACACACCACCATGACGGAGGCAGTATCATGAAAAAATTCTCAGTTGTTATCGCAGGCGGCGGCAGTACCTTTACCCCTGGCATCGTTTTAATGCTGTTGGCAAACCGCGATCGTTTCCCGCTGCGGGCGCTAAAATTTTATGACAACGACGGCGCGCGTCAGGAGACTATCGCCGAAGCCTGTAAAATTATCCTCAAAGAACAGGCGCCAGAGATTGAGTTCAGCTACACCACCGACCCGCAGGCCGCCTTTAGCGATGTCGACTTCGTGATGGCGCACATCCGCGTCGGCAAATACCCGATGCGCGAGCAAGATGAAAAAATACCGCTGCGCCACGGCGTGTTGGGTCAGGAAACCTGCGGACCGGGCGGGATTGCCTATGGTATGCGCTCTATCGGCGGCGTGCTGGAGTTGGTGGATTATATGGAGAAATATTCGCCAAACGCCTGGATGCTTAACTACTCCAACCCGGCGGCGATAGTGGCTGAAGCCACCCGCCGCCTGCGACCTAATGCAAAAATTCTCAATATTTGCGATATGCCGATCGGCATTGAAGGGCGGATGGCGCAAATCGTCGGGCTGAAAGACCGCAAACAGATGCGCGTACGTTACTACGGCCTTAATCACTTCGGCTGGTGGACCTCGATTGAAGATCTCGACGGCAACGATTTGATGCCGAAACTGCGCGAGTATGTGGCGAAATACGGCTATGTACCGCCATCGAACGACCCGCACACCGAAGCCAGCTGGAACGATACGTTTGCCAAAGCGAAAGATGTACAGGCGCTGGATCCGCAAACGATGCCAAATACTTACCTGAAATATTATCTGTTCCCGGATTACGTGGTCGCGCACTCCAACCCGGAGCGTACCCGCGCGAATGAGGTAATGGATCATCGGGAGAAAAACGTCTTTAGCGCCTGCCGGGCGATTATTGCCGCCGGTAAATCTTCCGCGGGCGATCTGGAGATCGATGAACACGCGTCGTATATCGTCGATTTAGCGACGGCTATCGCCTTTAACACTCAGGAACGAATGTTGTTGATTGTGCCGAACAATGGCGCAATCCATAACTTTGATGCCGACGCGATGGTAGAGATCCCTTGTCTGGTCGGTCATAACGGACCGGAGCCGTTGACGGTGGGCGATATTCCGCATTTCCAGAAAGGGATGATGAGCCAGCAGGTGGCGGTGGAAAAACTGGTGGTGGATGCGTGGGAGCAGCGTTCATATCACAAGCTGTGGCAGGCGATTACGCTATCGAAAACCGTACCGAGCGCCTCGGTGGCGAAAGCGATCCTTGATGACCTGATTGCCGCCAATAAAGCGTACTGGCCTGAGCTGCATTAACCCTCGTTTTACCGGCATCCATCGGGTGCCGGTTCTTCTCTCCTGTTCGTGATTTAGGCTATGCTGTGGCCTGCTTGCGTGACGAACAAGGACTGCTGATGAAAATTTCCCGCATTGGCGAAGCGCCGGATTACCGCTTTTCGCTGGCCAATGAACGCACCTTTCTGGCGTGGATCCGTACGGCGCTCGGCTTTCTCGCCGCGGGCGTCGGGCTCGATCAGCTGGCGCCGGATTTTGCCACTCCGCTTATTCGCGAAGTGCTGGCGCTGCTGCTGTGCCTGTTTGCCGGCGGGCTGGCGGTGTATGGCTATCTGCGCTGGTTGAGTAACGAAAAGGCGATGCGCCTGAAGCAGGATCTTCCCTATACCCGTACGCTGCTGGTGATTAGCGTCCTGCTGCTGGCGGTCGTGGCGGCGGTGATGCTGCTGGTGCTGTATGGCGGATAAACGCCGGGCGCGGCGGGAGAACGATCCCGGTTTACAGCCGGAGCGCACCTCGCTGGCGTGGTTTCGTACCCTATTGGGCTACGGGGCGCTGATGGCGCTGGCGATTAAGCATAACTGGCATAGCGCCGGGCTGGCGTTCTGGATATCGATTGGCGTACTGGCAGTGGTGGCGATCATTCTCTGGCGCTACACCCGCAGCCGCCATTTAATGGATGTCGGCGAGAGCGATTTTTTGCAGCCGGGAGCAGTTCGTGACAAATTTTTGATCTCCCTCGCAGTGCTTTCGCTGTCATTATTGTTTGCTGTAACGCATCTACGGCAGATCATTTTATTTCTTAAGGATGTGACATGACAGGATGTCGGACAGAATGCCACTCCCTCGCTCATAACGAACCGGCAGTGCAGGAGGTGAAAGTTTATCGCCACCATTGCCAGCAACCGCTGCAGTTCTATCGGGAGCTACGCGCACAGGGCGTGCGCGCCGTTCGTTTTATTCCACAGCTCAGAGCGGAAGATGCCAATGCATGGGGAAATTTCCTTTGCGCCATTTTCCACATCTGGGCGCGGGAAGATATTGGCCGCATAACGATTACGTTATTTGAGGAAACCCTGCGTATCTGGTGCGGCGAACCGCTGCGCGAACAACGGCAGGTGGCCGCCAATAGCGCCTGTTTTGTCTGTGCGTGGCGGCGATTATGCGCAGGCGACGACGATCCGCTCTGTGAAGGCTACCGCCAGTTCTATGTCGCCAGCGCGCCCTGTATGCGGGTCATGCGCGATCTGCGTAAACAGCAGCGGTCACCGGGCGAACTGATGCCGCTGCTGCGGGCGATTTAACGCCCCTTCGCCAGATACTGCGCCATCTCTTCTTCCGGCACCATGCCGCCGCCGGTCGCCCATACCAGGTGGGTGGAGTGGCGTAGCTGTTCGTCGCTCAGTCCTTGTAGCTGATGGTACGCTTTACTGGCGCAGACGCGCTGCGGCCCGGCCATACCGGCCAGCGCGGACGGCTCAAGGCGAATATTTTCCGCCGTTGCCAGCCAGCCCAGCATGTCGTACATCGTTTGATCGTCGAGGGTATACAGGCCGTCGAGCAGGCGCTCCATCGCCCGGCCAACGAAGCCGGAAGCGCGGCCGACCGCCAGACCATCGGCGGCGGTCAGGTTATCTATCCCTAAATCCTGCACCGCAATCTGGTCATGGAGCCCGGTGTAAATGCCGAGCAGCATGCATGGGGAATGGGTCGGTTCGGCGAACAGACAGTGAACGTGGTCGCCAAACGCCAGTTTCAGGCCGAATGCGACGCCGCCGGGGCCGCCGCCAACGCCGCATGGCAGATAGACAAATAGTGGGTGATCGGCATCGACCACGCGTCCTGCCTGGGCAAACTGCGCTTTCAGGCGCTCGCCGGCCACGGCATAGCCGAGGAACAGCGTGCGCGAGTTTTCATCGTCGATGAAAAAGCAGTTTGGGTCGGATTCCGCCGCCTTGCGCCCCTGTTCGACCGCCACGCCGTAATCTTCTTCATACTCAACGACCGTTACGCCGTGGCTGCGCAGTTTGGCCTTTTTCCATGCGCGGGCATCCGCCGACATATGCACCGTCACCTTAAAACCGATGCGCGCGCTCATGATGCCGATCGACATACCGAGGTTGCCGGTAGAACCGACGGCGATGCTGTACTGGCTGAAGAACTGTTTGAATTCCGGCGTCAGCAATTTGCGATAATCATCCGCGATGGTGAGCAGCCCGGCTTCCAGCGCCAGCTTTTCCGCATGGGCCAGCACTTCATAAATGCCGCCGCGCGCCTTAATGGAACCCGAAATCGGCAGGTGGCTATCTTTTTTCAGTAACAGATCGCCATTAATCGGCTGATTGAATTGTTGCTCGAGGCGGCGTTTCATTGCCGGAATGGCAACCACTTCTGATTCGATAATCCCGCCGGTGGCGGCCGTTTCCGGAAAGGCTTCCGCCAGATACGGCGCGAAGCGCTGCAGGCGTTCGTGAGCGTCTTTTACATCTGCGGCGGTCAGGCCGACATAGGGCAAACCTTGCGCCAGCGTCGTCGTCGCCGGGTTAAACCAGGTGGTTTCTTTCAGCGCGATCAGCTCCTGTACAAGCGGGAAGGTCGCGGTTAATTGGGTCAGGTCAGCGTTTTTCATATTACGTCTCGTTCGCTTAGATGATGAAAGAAAGCAGGAAGGTGGCGGCGAGTGCAAGTAAAGAAGCGATAAATGTCGCCGTCGTATAATACTTGAACGTTTCGCTGAGGCTTGCGCCACAGTATTGTTTCACCAGCCAGAACAGGGAATCCGTTACGATCGTGCAGCCAATCGCGCCGGAACCGATGGCAATAGCGATGATCTCCGGACTTACGCCGGGATACAGCGGCAGCATCGGGGCGACGATAGCGGTGGCGCCCATCATGGCCACGGTAGCGGAACCGACGGCGGCGTGAAGGATCAGCGCCACCAGCCAGGCCAGCAGAATCGGATGCATATGCAGATTCGAGAGGATCACCGCCAGGCTATCGGCCAGGCCGCTGGATTTCAAAATCGCGTTGAACGCGCCACCCGCGCCAATAATTAGCAGAATATTAGCAATCGATCCGAAGCCGTTTTCAGTATGGGTCAGCAGGACGCCCATCCCCATTTGGCGACGAATACCAAGAATGTAATAAGCGACAAAGACGGCAATAAACATCGCGGTGATCGGGTTGCCGATAAATTCCAGCAACATATACAGCGTGCCGCCTTTAGCCATGTTCAATTCAGCGACGGTTTTCACCAGCATCAGCCCAATCGGTAGCAGCACGGTAAATAGCGTAGCGCCGAGCGAGGGCAGCGTCGATTCTTCGCGTACTTCAAGGTTAGAAAACTCGGTTGGCACCGGTTTAAACGGCAGGCGGTTGCCGAGCAGCTTGAGGAACAATGGGCCGCCAACCAGCGAGGCAATCAGGCCCACCAGCAGGCCATAGACGATGACCGTACCGATATCTGCGCCGAGTTTATTCGCCACGAACAGCGCGGCCGGATGCGGCGGCACCACGCAATGCACCGCCATCAGCGCGGTACACAGGGGGATGGCCAGCTTCAGCAGCGAGGTATTGGTTTTTTTGGCAATGGAGAACGCCAGCGGGATTAGCAGCACCACGCCGACTTCAACAAACAGCGTAATACCGCAGATCAGGCCAACCAGCACCATAATTACGTCTGCCGACAACCAGCGACAGCGCTGCAGCGCCAGGCCGATGCGTTCCGCCGCGCCGGAGACTTCCATCATCTTCCCGAGGATGGTACCGAGACCGATCACCGCCGCCAGGAAACCAAGCGTACCGCCAATACCGCTCTCAATGGCGTTGACCATATCCAGCGGCCCCATGCCCATCATCGCGCCGACGAAAAAGCTCGCCAGCAGGAGCGCCAGAAACGGATGAAACTTCAGTTTGACGATCGTTAAAACGATTAACACGATACTGATAAATAGCGTGCATACCACCCAGATTTGAGATTCCATACCCCACCTCGCCGTAAATAACGTGTGGTTATTGAACAGAAAAGCGACATAGGCTGACAAACGATATAAATCGCCTTTCAGGTGAGCCAGATTGATGCAAAAGCGTGATTTGGTTCTTAAATAGACCGTTAAATGTGTATTGGGTCACTTTTATTCATCTTTCAGGCGCGCTCCGGCTGCGTTTTTTTTACACTTACCGGCAAAGAAAAGGCGGGGAATCGTGATGGATGTGATGAAAGAGATGGGTAATCGGCTGCTGAACGGCTGGCAATTGTCAAAGCTGTATACCTTTGAAGTCGCGGCTCGCCATGAGTCCTTTGCACTGGCGGCGGAAGAGCTGTCGCTGACGCCGAGCGCCGTTAGCCATCGCATCAACCAGCTGGAAGAAGAGCTGGGTATTCAGCTATTTATACGTTCGCACCGCAAGGTGGAGCTGACCCGCGAGGGGCGGCGGGTATTCTGGGCGTTGAAATCCTCGCTGGATAGCCTTAACCAGGAGATTCTGGATATTAAAAATCAGGAGCTCTCCGGCACGCTGACGGTGTACTCGCGCCCGTCGATCGCGCAGTGCTGGCTGGTACCGGCGCTGGGGGATTTCACTCGCCGCTATCCGTCCATCTCGCTGACTGTGCTCACCGGCAACGATAACGTCAATCTACAGCGGGCGGGTATCGATCTGGCGATCTATTTTGATGATGCGCCGTCATCACAGCTAAGCCATCATTTTCTGATGGATGAAGCGATCGTGCCGGTATGTACGCCGAATTACGCGCAACAGCAGCAGTTAATCCACAATCCAGGCAACCTGCGCTACTGCACGTTGCTCCATGACCGCCAGGCATGGAGCAATGATTCCGGTACCGATGAGTGGTTCAGTTGGGCGCAGCAATTTGCGATTGAATTGCCGCAATCGTCGGGTATCGGCTTCGATCGTTCTGATTTAGCGGTGATTGCGGCGATGAATCACGTCGGGGTAGCGATGGGGCGTAAACGGCTGGTGCAGAAGCGGTTAGAAAGCGGGGAGCTTATCGCGCCGTTCGGCGACATGACGCTGAAGTGTCACCAGCACTACTATGTGACGACCCTGCCGGGCCGTCAGTGGCCGAAAATCGACGCCTTTATCGAATGGTTGCACAGCCTGACATAAGGCAAAAGCAGCCGCTGGGGGGGGTAGCCCGGATAAGGCGTAAGCCGCTATCCGGGGAGCGCCAGCGGCGCTTAGACAGGCTGCTGGTGGCTGGTAAAGCGCGAGGCCAGCGGCAGCCAGCACAGCAGAATCAACAGCCCCATTAACATCATTAGCAGGCCGAGGCTGCTTTGCCCCGTTTGCGGCATCATCGCCGACAGCCAGGCCAGCACGCCGGAGCCGATATTCTGCAGGCCGCCAACCAGCGCGCCAGCGGTACCGGCGAGGAACGGGAATGGTTCCATCGCGCCGCTGGTAGCCAGCGGGAACAACATACCCGCGCCGAAGAAGAACAGCGCCGCAGGCACCAGCAGTGTCCAGACGGTCATAATGCCGAACAGCCCCGGCAACCACATCATAATTCCCGCCAGCAGGCAGCAGATAACCGACTGCCACATCAGCGTTGAGAAGCGTTTATTCGGACGGCCAGCGAACCACGCGCCGAAGAACGCCGCCGGGATCGGCAGAATAAACAGAATACTGACCGCCATACTGCTCAGGCCGAGGACCGCGCCCATCAGCACGCCGGAACAGGCTTCGAACACCGCAATCCCGGCCAGCCCGCCCACCAGCATCAACAGGTAACAGTTAAAGGCGCCGGTACCGAACAGCGTTTTGTAGCTGGCCAGTAGTTTCGTCCGCGGCGCGCCTTGTGGGCGCGTTTCCGGCATCCATTTCGCCATACTAATCGTCACGCCAGCGCACAGTATGAGCAGGAAAGCGTAGCAGGCGCGCCAGTTCCACAGGGTATCAAGGATGCCGCCGAGCAGCGGCGCAATCAGCGGGCTGACCAGTATTCCCATATTTAACAAACTATTGGCGTGACGCAGCTGCGCGCCTTCATACAGGTCTCGCGGCAGGGTGCGCGCCATCACGCCGCCGACGCCGGTGCCCATCCCCTGCATGGCGCTGGCGGCGATCAACACCGGCAGGCTATGGGTGGTGATGGCAACCAGCGTCGCCAGCATAAAAATAGACATCCCGACGAGGATCACCGGGCGGCGGCCCACGCGGTCAGAGAGCGGGCCGTAGAACAGCTGCGAAATGCCGTACGTCAGGAGGTAGGCCGCCATTACGCTTTGTACCGCCCCTTCACGGACGTTAAGCGATACCGCCATGTCGGCGATAGCCGGAATATAAATGGTCTGCGCCATCTGGCCAACGGCCACCAGCAGTACCAGCATCAACAACAAATTGAAGTTCTTATGCCGTTTCATGTCGATGAATACTTCGTGAGCAATGAGAAATGAAGAATATGTGACTGGCACACCCCTTAAACGATGGAGGAATCTACCACAATAAAATGACAGAACAACTACATAGCACCGATTGTTGGGGAAAATTCAGGCAGGTTTTGTAAACAGGATCGGCAACTAATGTTGCCATTTTAATCTATGAGAGGCGCAGCAGGATTGCTCCGGCGGCAATACCGCAGGCGGCAACGATGCGCAGCGCTACCACCTGTTCTTTCAGGACGATAAACGCGATCAGTGCGCCGAACAGAATGGAGGTTTCACGCAGCGCGGCGACCACCGCCAGCGGCGCCTGAGTCATCGCCCATAGCGCCAGGCCGTAGGATCCCATGGTGCCGACGCCGCCGAGGATGCCTTTTTTCCAGTGCTGGCGTAAATAACGGCTGGCTTCGCGCCGCCGCGCCACCATCGCCCAGCACAGCAGGCAGCAACCGTTCATAAAAAAGGTCCACAGGGTATAGCCGAGCGCCGATCCCGCCAACCGTACCCCGGTGCCGTCCACCAGCGTATAACCCGCTATAAAACAGGCGTTGATCAGCGCCAGCATGATGCCTTTGCGGGAACTGACGCGGCCGTTAAAGGCCATCGCCAGAATCGCCAGACAGATGACGCCAATACCCAACCAGGCTAGCGGCGATAAGCGATCGCCGAGAAATATCACGCTGATAGCCGCGACCAGCAACGGCGCGGTGCCGCGCATTAGCGGATAGGTCTGGCTCATATCCGACACCTGATAGGTCTTCGCCACCAGTACCGTATACACCACCTGCAATGCACATGACGCCACCAGATAGGGGGCGCTGGCCAGCGTCGGCTGCGGCGCGAAGGGGAGCATCACCAGGGCGATCAGCGAGGCCGACCCGCTGACGCTTATCGCCGCGTACATTTTATCGCCGCTGGCTTTGACGATAGCGTTCCAGCTGGCGTGGAGCAGTGCGGCGAAAAGCAAAATGCAGAATACGGTGATGGTCATCGCAGGCAGATTCAGCAGTTAAGGTCAGCGGACTGTAACATGACCCCGCTCCGCCAGCCAGCCACGCTTACAGCGAGCAGAACAGGCGATGCGTGACCCGCGGCTCATCGTATACCGGGCGGAAACCAAAGCGTTCATAAAAGGGCCAGGCCTGCGCCGGGGCATGGGTGTTAAGGAAATCGAACCAGGCGCCGGAATGGGTGATGACCGAGACCAGCAGCTGCTGGCCAATTCCCTGGCGGCGATGGCTATCGCGAATATAGAGATGGCGAATGCGCCCGGCCCGCGGCTGCTGGCTGAAGGGGTCGACGTTCAGACCGCAGACCCCAACTAACTGGCCACGGACGAACGCGCCCAGCAGCTTTTCACCAGGGGCGTTAAAGCGGTTTTTGCCGCTTTGCCAGTTTTCCGCCAGACGGCGCAGCATATTGAAGTGCTGTTCAAGGCTTTCGGCGCGCAGCGCAACGAACCCCGGATCCTCCGGCGTTGTTGCGGCAATTAATAGCGGTGGCATGGTTCCTCCATCAAGTCTTCCCGGAACGCCCGCAGGACGCCTGTAGGGGGGCGGTTTCCCGCCCCCCTCAGGTGCGACTTGAACCTGAATCAGCGGAACTGTTTCAGGACTGCATCAAGTAGTTGCAACACAGCAACCATGAGTTTCAGGATTAAAATAATAATATCCATTCCGCCCATACGCGCGTCTCCTGTGGTTAAGGAGCACAATAAGCTGACGTACCTTTCCGCTGCCTGTTGCCAGCTTATCCCTGTTCTCACAGGGGTTGCGCAGTGGTGGCCGTACGGGCCGGACACGACGCATTGTTGACGTAACACAGTGTGCTCTCTCGGGGTTAAGGCACTGACGGCACCACCCGTTTCAGCCAGGACTTCGTTGCGCCGGTCAAACTTGCGGCCCCCGAATGGCACAAAGTGAACACATCCAGTATAGATAAATACTGTATGCATGAACAGTATTTTTTGGACAAATTCGCACCCGTCGTCCATACTCTATGACAGAGAAATTTCGACCTTAAATTGCGCGAATTGCAGCGATCGCGTATACTTTTGTCGTTGACGTAATACAGTGTGCTTGCGGCTACCATCCGTGAAAATGCTGATAAAAACCTCGCTCCGGCGGGGTTTTTTGTTTTCTGCCGCTGATGTCGCGAATTGTGATCTTTCGCGCAAATTCTCGTGGATGAAAATAAATCCATTGTGAAAACGCAAAACCTGTGTTTGTATAAATTCAGCTTATTTTTTGACACAACAGGTCCCTAATGAACGCTGCCATGATGACTTCGACCCTACTAAAAACCGCGCCTGCCGCGGTGGTCGTCGTGTCTGTGGTGGTCGTCGTCGGCAATGCGCCGTAGGGTCCGGAACAACACGAATTCCAAACCCCGCCGGCGCAAACCGAGCGGGGTTTTTTGTTGGCGAGCCCCCCGGTAAAGTCGGCCCAGAATAAAAGGACTGGAGCATGGCAAGTTCGGGCACCACATCAAACACAATGCGCTTTACCGGCGCGCAGCTGGTTGTTCATTTACTGGAACGCCAGGGTATCACTATGGTCAGCGGCATTCCGGGCGGCTCCATCCTGCCTATCTACGATGCCTTGAGCCAAAGCACGCAGATCCGCCACATCCTGGCGCGCCACGAGCAGGGGGCGGGTTTTATCGCTCAGGGGATGGCGCGTACCGAAGGTAAACCGGCGGTCTGTATGGCCTGTAGCGGCCCTGGCGCCACCAACCTGATTACCGCCATCGCCGATGCCCGCCTCGATTCTATTCCGCTGGTCTGCATCACCGGCCAGGTTCCGGCCTCAATGATCGGCACCGACGCCTTCCAGGAAGTCGATACCTACGGCATCTCTATCCCCATCACCAAGCATAACTACCTGGTGCGCGACATCGCCGAGCTGCCGCAGGTGATGAGCGACGCCTTCCGTATTGCCCAGTCCGGGCGCCCCGGGCCGGTGTGGATAGACATTCCTAAGGACGTACAGGCGGCGACCATTGAACTGGAAACGCTGCCGGAGCCAGGCGAGCGCGCCCCGGCACCAGCGTTCGCGCCTGAAAGCGTGCGTGAAGCGGCGACAATGATCAACGCGGCGAAACGCCCGGTACTGTATCTGGGCGGCGGCGTGATTAACGCGCCGCAGCCGATTCGGGACCTGGCGGAAAAAGCCAACCTGCCGACCACCATGACCTTAATGGCGCTGGGTATGCTGCCGAAGGCGCATCCTTTGTCGCTGGGCATGCTGGGGATGCACGGCGCGCGCAGCACTAACTTTATTCTACAAGAAGCTGATTTACTGATTGTTTTAGGCGCGCGTTTTGATGACCGGGCGATTGGCAAGACCGAGCAGTTCTGCCCGAACGCGAAAATTATTCACGTCGATATCGACCGCTCGGAGCTTGGCAAAATTAAGCAACCGCACGTAGCGATTCAGGGCGATGTGGCGGAGGTCTTAGCCCAGCTTATTCCGCAGATTGAAGCGCAGCCGCGTGATGAGTGGCGCCAGCTGGTGGCTGGTTTACAAAGAGAATTCCCCTGCGCCATCCCGCAGGAAAGCGATCCGCTCTCCCATTACGGCCTGATTAACGCCGTGGCCGCCTGCGTTGATGATGAGGCGATCATCACCACCGATGTGGGTCAGCATCAGATGTGGACGGCGCAGGCCTATCCGCTCAACCGTCCGCGCCAGTGGCTGACTTCCGGCGGTCTCGGCACCATGGGCTTCGGCCTGCCGGCGGCCATCGGCGCGGCGCTGGCCAATCCGCAACGTAAGGTTATTTGTTTCTCCGGTGACGGTAGCCTGATGATGAATATTCAGGAGATGGCCACCGCCGCCGAAAATCAGCTGGATGTAAAAATTATCCTGATGAACAACGAAGCGCTGGGGCTGGTGCATCAGCAGCAGAGCCTGTTCTATCAGCAGGGCGTCTTCGCCGCGACCTATCCGGGGATGATTAACTTTATGCAGATAGCCGCCGGTTTTGGTCTGCAAACCTGTGATTTAAATAACGAATCCGATCCGCAGGCGGCGCTGCAGGCGATTATCGACCGCCCAGGTCCGGCGTTGATCCACGTGCGTATCGACGCGCAGCAGAAAGTGTATCCGATGGTACCGCCGGGTGCGGCCAATACTGAGATGG
Organism: Klebsiella sp. SYXHC3; assembly: GCF_057196925.1. Taxonomy (NCBI): domain Bacteria; kingdom Pseudomonadati; phylum Pseudomonadota; class Gammaproteobacteria; order Enterobacterales; family Enterobacteriaceae; genus Klebsiella; species Klebsiella sp. SYXHC3. Next base: position 83,974 of record NZ_JBXUNG010000002.1, read on the forward strand.
TGGGGGAATAAGCCATGCAAAAGCAACACGATAACGTCATTCTGGAACTCACCGTCCGCAACCATCCTGGCGTCATGACCCACGTCTGCGGGCTATTTGCCCGCCGCGCGTTTAACGTTGAAGGCATTCTCTGCTTGCCGATCCAGGGCAGCGAGTACAGCCGCATCTGGCTGCTGGTAAATGATGACCAGCGGCTGGGGCAGATGATTAGCCAGATTGAAAAGCTGGAAGATGTCACCAATGTGGCGCGTAACCAGTCCGATCCCACCATGTTTAACAAAATTGCGGTGTTCTTCGAATAGCGCTCAAGGCTTGAACAGCTACGCGCTTACCGCTAAGGTAAGCGCCTTTGCCGGATGGCGCTGCGCTTATCCGGCCTACAGGGAGTGAATCCGTAGGCCGGATAAGGCGTTTACGCCGCCATCCGGCGCTTTCAGGCACCAGGAAACACCATGACTACCATCGCCCTTATTGACGATCATTTGATTGTCCGCTCCGGTTTTGCTCAGCTACTGGGGCTGGAAGCTGATTTTCAGGTTGTCGCTGAATTCGGCTGTGGACGGGAGGCGCTGGCGGGGCTACCGGGGCGCGGTGTACAGGTCTGTATCTGCGATATCTCAATGCCGGATATTTCCGGGCTGGAGCTGTTAAGCCAGCTGCCTAAGGGGATGGCGACCATCATGCTGTCGGTACACGATAGCCCGGCGCTGATCGAGCAGGCGCTGAACGCCGGCGCGCGCGGCTTCCTGTCGAAACGCTGCAGTCCGGATGAACTGATCGCCGCGGTCCGCACCGTGGCGGCGGGCGGTTGCTATCTCACGCCGGATATCGCCATGAAGCTGGCCGCCGGGCGCCAGGATCCGCTCACCAAACGCGAACGCCAGGTAGCGGAAAAGCTGGCGCAGGGTATGGCGGTGAAAGAGATCGCCGCTGAGCTCGGTCTGTCGCCGAAAACCGTTCACGTTCATCGCGCCAACCTGCTGGAAAAACTGGGCGTCAGTAACGACGTTGAGCTGGCGCGCCGCATGTTCGATAGCTGGCAATGAACACCGTCGTTTCACGATTGCTGTCGGTGATCGGCTGCGCCTTTATCTTCTCAGCCGCCTGGTTCTGCCTGTGGAGTATCAGTCTGCATCTGGTGGAACGCGCGGATTTAGCGGTGCTGCTGTTTCCCTTTGGCCTGCGTTTAGGGCTGATGCTGCAATGCCCGCGTGGCTACTGGCCGGTGCTGCTGGGAGCCGAGTGGCTGCTTATCTTCTGGCTGGCGCAGGAAGTGGCGCTGGCGCACCCGATAATATTGATGACCGGAAGTCTGCTGACCCTGCTGCCGGTGGCATTGATTTCACGCTATCGCCATCAGCGCGACTGGCTGACATTGTTGCGCCAGGGCGGGGCACTGATCGCCGCCTCGCTGCTGCAATCGCTGCCGTGGCTGGCGCAAGAAGGCAGTGAGGGACTGACCGCGCTGTTGTTGACGCTGACCGGCGGCCTGACGCTGGCGCCGACCTGCCTGGTTATCTGGCATTATCTGACCAGTACCGTCTGGCGGCCGTTGGGGCCGTCGCTGGTGTCGCAGCCGGTTAACTGGCGTGGCCGGCATCTGATCTGGTACCTGCTGCTCTTTACCGTCAGCCTGTGGCTACAGCTCGGATTGCCCGCCGAACTCTCCCGCTTTACCCCTTTTTGTCTGGCGCTGCCGATTATCGCTCTCGCCTGGCACTACGGCTGGCAGGGGGCGCTGATCGCCACCCTGATGAACGCCATTGCGCTGATTGCCAGCCAGACCTGGCACGATCACCCGGTTGATTTATTGCTTTCACTGCTGGCGCAGAGCCTGACCGGACTGCTGCTGGGCGCGGGGATCCAGCGATTGCGCGAGCTTAACCTGTCGCTACAGAACGAGCTGGCGCGTAATCGGCGGCTGGCGGAACGCCTGCTGGAAACGGAAGAGAGCGTGCGGCGTGACGTGGCGCGCGAGCTCCACGATGATATTGGCCAGACTATCACGGCAATTCGCACCCAGGCGGGGATCGTGCAGCGTCTGGCGCCAAACAACGCCAGCGTACGGCAGAGCGGCCAGTTGATAGAACAGCTGTCGCTGGGGGTTTACGACTCTGTGCGAAGACTGCTTGGTCGTCTGCGTCCGCGCCAGCTTGATGATCTGCCGCTTGAACAGGCGGTACGTTCGTTGATGCGTGAAATGGAACTGGAAGACCGCGGTATCGTCAGTCATCTCGAATGGCGGATTAACGAGGCGGGACTGAGCGAAAACCAGCGTGTGACGCTGTTTCGCGTTTGCCAGGAGGGACTGAATAATATCGTCAAGCACGCCAGCGCCAGCGCCGTCACCCTACAGGGCTGGCAGCAGGATGGGCAATTGATGCTGGTGCTGGAAGATGACGGCTGCGGCCTGCCGCCGGGGTCGAATCTGCAGGGGTTCGGCCTGACCGGCATGCGTGAGCGCGTGACCGCGCTGGGCGGTACGTTAACTATCTCCTGCACACACGGTACCCGCGTGTGCGTCAATTTACCGCTGCGTTACGCCTGAAAGGAGCGCCGATGTTTGCCTTTTTAAAAGCGCCGCCGGACGCCGCGCCAATTAGCGATAAACGCGAGCTGGACGAGCGTTATCGTTACTGGCGTCGCCATATTCTGCTTACCATCTGGCTTGGTTACGCGCTGTTTTATTTCACCCGCAAAAGCTTTAATGCCGCGGTTCCCGAGATCCTCGCCAGTAACGTGCTGACCCGCAGCGATATCGGCCTGCTGGCCACGCTGTTTTACATCACTTACGGGCTGTCGAAATTTTTCTCCGGTATCGTCAGCGACCGCTCCGACGCCCGCTATTTTATGGGGCTGGGGCTGATTGCCACCGGGGTGGTGAATATTCTGTTCGGTTTTTCCACTTCGCTATGGGCCTTCGCGCTGCTGTGGGCGCTGAATGCCTTCTTCCAGGGCTGGGGCTCGCCGGTGTGCGCCCGGCTGCTGACGGCCTGGTATTCGCGGACCGAACGCGGCGGCTGGTGGGCGCTATGGAATACCGCGCATAACGTCGGCGGCGCGCTGATCCCAATGGTGGTGGGGGCGGCGGCGCTGCATTACGGCTGGCGAATGGGGATGACGATTGCCGGCTGTCTGGCGATCCTCGCCGGACTGTATCTGTGCTGGCGGCTGCGCGATCGCCCGCAGGCGGTGGGGTTACCCGCCGTGGGCGACTGGCGTCACGATGCGCTGGAAATCGCCCAGCAGCAGGAAGGCGCAGGGCTGACGCGCAAAGAGATCCTGACCCGCTACGTGCTGGCCAATCCCTATATCTGGCTGCTGTCGCTGTGCTATGTGCTGGTGTACGTGGTGCGGGCGGCGATTAACGACTGGGGCAATCTGTATATGTCGGAGACGCTTGGCGTCGATCTGGTGACCGCTAACTCGGCGGTGACCATGTTTGAGCTGGGCGGTTTTATCGGCGCGCTGGTGGCGGGGTGGGGCTCGGATAAGCTGTTTAACGGCAATCGCGGGCCGATGAATCTGATTTTCGCCGCCGGAATTTTGTTGTCGGTTGGCGGGCTGTGGCTGATGCCGTTTGCCAGCTACGTCATGCAGGCGGCCTGCTTCTTCACCACCGGGTTCTTCGTTTTCGGCCCGCAAATGCTAATTGGCATGGCGGCGGCGGAATGTTCGCATAAAGAAGCCGCCGGGGCGGCCACCGGGTTTGTCGGCCTGTTCGCTTATCTTGGCGCCTCGCTTTCCGGCTGGCCGCTGGCGCAGGTGATGGATATCTGGCACTGGACCGGATTCTTCGTGGTGATTGCGATTGCCGCCGGCATTTCCGCGCTGCTGCTGCTGCCGTTTTTAAACGCGCAGGCGCCGCGTACCGCCAGCGAAGCGTGATGTAGCTCACCCTTTGGCCGCGAACGGGGCAAAACTAAGAAATTTTCCCGGTTTTACCTGGAAGCCGTCTCAGGCCAGACGGCGCGCGGGTTTTTACAATGCCTGGTTATTACGCAGGCATAAAAAAATCAGCTCAGGAGATACCCATGCTGGCCTTTCTGAATCAGGTGCGCAAGCCGACCCTGGATCTGCCGCTCGATGTGCGGCGCAAAATGTGGTTCAAACCTTTCATGCAGTCCTATCTGGTGGTTTTCATCGGCTACCTGACCATGTACCTGATCCGCAAAAACTTTAACATCGCGCAGAACGACATGATCTCCACCTACGGGTTGAGCATGACGCAGCTGGGGATGATTGGCCTGGGCTTTTCCATTACCTACGGCGTGGGCAAGACGCTCGTCTCTTATTATGCCGACGGTAAAAATACCAAGCAGTTCCTGCCGTTTATGCTGATCCTCTCCGCCATCTGTATGCTGGGCTTTAGCGCCAGCATGGGGGCGGGTTCAACCAGCCTGTTCCTGATGATTGCCTTCTATGCGCTGAGCGGTTTCTTCCAGAGCACCGGCGGTTCGTGCAGCTATTCCACCATCACCAAGTGGACGCCCAGACGCAAACGCGGCACCTTCCTCGGCTTCTGGAATATCTCTCACAACCTCGGCGGCGCGGGCGCGGCGGGCGTGGCGCTGTTTGGCGCCAACTATCTGTTCGACGGTCACGTGATCGGCATGTTTATCTTCCCGTCGATTATTGCGCTGATCGTCGGTTTTATTGGCCTGCGCTACGGTAGCGACTCTCCGGAATCCTACGGCCTTGGCACGGCGGAAGAGCTGTTTGGCGAAGCGATCAGCGAAGAGGACAAAGAGACCGAAGAAAATGCGATGACCAAGTGGCAGATCTTTGTCGAGTATGTGCTGAAAAACAAAGTGATCTGGCTGCTGTGCTTCTCCAACATCTTCCTCTACGTGGTGCGTATCGGTATCGATCAGTGGTCCACCGTGTATGCTTTCCAGGAGCTGAAGCTGTCTAAAGAGGTGGCGATTCAGGGCTTTACCCTGTTTGAAGTCGGCGCGCTGGTTGGCACGCTACTGTGGGGCTGGTTGTCGGACTTGGCCAACGGCCGCCGCGCGCTGGTGGCCTGCGTCGCACTGGCGCTGATTATCGCCACCCTCGGGGTTTACCAACATGCCAGCAACCAGTACGTCTATCTGGCCTCGTTGTTTGCGCTGGGCTTCCTGGTGTTTGGTCCGCAGCTGTTGATCGGCGTCGCCGCTGTCGGCTTTGTGCCGAAAAAAGCGATCGGCGCCGCCGATGGAATCAAGGGCACTTTCGCCTATCTGATTGGCGATAGCTTCGCCAAGCTGGGTCTTGGGATGATCGCCGACGGCACGCCGGTCTTCGGCCTGACCGGCTGGGCCGGCACCTTTGCGGCGCTGGACGCCGCCGCCATCGGCTGTATCTGCCTGATGGCCATCGTGGCTATCTTCGAAGAGCGTAAAATTCGCCGCGAGAAAAAGAATCGAGTTTTGCAGACTGCCTGATTCACCAGGTATTTGGTAACCTTGCCCGGCCATTGCGCCGGGCTTTTTTATTTCTTGCGTAATATGCCAGGTCCGACAGTCGACAGCAGGCAAATTCCCATTATGATAGTGAGGCTGCGATTGGATGAGAGGATGCATGATCTGGATAGGACTGGCCACCCTGGTAGTGGTATTTGTTGTGGGATTTCGGGTGCTTACCTCTGATTCACGCCGCGCGATTCGTCGCCTGAGCGAACGCCTTGGCATTACGCCTGTTCCGTTGGAATCGATGATCGATCAACTGGGAAAAACCGCCGGTAATGAGTATTTGCGTTACCTGGAGCGGCCGAATGAAGCACATTTGCAGAACGCCGCGCAGGTGCTGCTCATCTGGCAGGTCGCGATTGTCGACGCCAGCGAAAAAAACCTGCATTACTGGTATCGCCTGATGCAAAAAGCGCGATTAGCGGCGCCGATTACCGACGCGCAGATCCGCCTGGCGCAAGGTTTTCTGCGCGAGCTGGACCCGGATGTGAGCGATTTACATAACCTACAGCAGCGCTATAACGACCTGTTTCTCCCGGAAGACGGCGTGCACTGGCTGCACTGATCTCATTGTTATCCGGCCTGTGGTTCAAAACCATATCTCCCTTACGTTCCTTGTAGGCCGGATAAGCGTAAGCGCCATCCGGCAGAATGACTACAGTAGGATTTTCAGGCCGTGTTTTTGTACGACGCTAAGCAATTTTAATGACATTCCGCTCGGTCGTTTAGCGCCAGTCTCCCATTTTTGCACGGTAGACACGCTGGTATTCAGATAACGAGCGAACACGGGTTGGCTAACATTGAGTTGTTCACGTAGCGCTTTAATTTCAATGGGTTGAAGTGCGACTACGCTACCGAGACATGATTCATCAAAATGGCGCATTGTTTCCTGTGGGATTGCGCCAACGCTGAATAGCCCCGACGCAGCGCTATGGATCGCTTCGAAAGCCGGGCTTTTGTATTTATTTTTTGCTGTCATCGCAAATCTCCACCAGTTCTTTACTTTTAACTAAGGCCGTCGTTTTCTCTTCAGAGAGATTGGCATAGTGTTTTGCTAACTCACGAAACCCCATTAATTCGCGATGGTTGATATTGGCCATATCCTGTTTGGCATATAGAAAGGTATAAAACCAATACCCTGCGCTTTTGGTAAGGATGATTGCGCGATCGCGATTCTTGTTGAGTCGCTTTTTATAAACCCTCCTCCTAAATCAACCACTTTGCCCTGAAGCGCAGATTGAATTGCCTGATAGAGCTCGTCGTCGGAAATGCCATGAGAGCTAGCCTCTCTGGCGAACCATTTGGTTTTAAAGATACGCATTGCTGACATCCTGTCGTTAAAAGTATAGCACATAGTGCTATATTAAATTCTCCTGAGATTTGTTAAAGCGATAGCAAGCATCGTTTTTTTAAACATGCGAGCAGCTACGCATCCTCTTATGAAAAGCGAGAAGAGTTGCGAAAACGTTAAGTACGTCACATACAAAATGTTACACTGCGCAGCTTTCCGCCACTTTCTTCGCAGGTCACTCATGAGTCATTCAAATGAAACCAAACCCCATGCACGCGATCTCGCGCGGCCAAACTGGTCGGCGGTCTTCGCGGTTGCTTTCTGCGTCGCCTGCCTGATTACCGTCGAGTTTTTGCCGGTCAGCCTGTTAACGCCGATGGCGCTGGATTTAGGCATCTCCGAAGGGATGGCCGGGCAGTCGGTGACGACGACGGCATTCGTCGCGATGTTTTCCAGCCTGTTTATCACCACGGTGATAGGTAAAACCGATCGCCGCTACGTGGTTATCCTGTTTTCGCTGCTGCTGACCCTTTCTTGCCTGCTGGTATCGTTTGCCGATAGCTTCACCCTGCTACTGCTGGGGCGCGCTTGTCTGGGCCTGGCGCTCGGCGGTTTCTGGGCGATGTCGGCATCGCTGACCATGCGTCTGGTGCCGATGCGCGTGGTGCCGAAAGCGCTATCAATTATTTTCGGCGCGGTATCAATCGCGCTGGTGATCGCCGCCCCGTTGGGCAGTTTCCTTGGCGGGCTTATCGGCTGGCGCAACGTCTTTAACGGCGCGGCGGTGATGGGCGTGCTGTGTACGCTCTGGGTGCTGAAAGCGCTGCCGTCGCTGCCGGGTGAATCGGCGGCTCAGCAGCAAAATATGTTTGGTCTGCTGAAGCGTCCGGGTGTGATGGCCGGGATGTGCGCCATTTTCATGGCCTTTGCCGGACAGTTCGCCTTCTTTACCTATATTCGCCCGGTATACATGACACTCGCCGGTTTTGACGTCGACGGCCTGACGCTGGTGCTGCTGAGCTTTGGTATCGCCAGCTTTATCGGCACCTCGCTCTCCTCGGTGGTGCTGAAGCGCTCGGTCAAAGCGGCGCTGGCGATTTCGCCGCTGGTGCTGACCGCCTGCGCGGCGGCGCTGGTACTGTGGGGAGAAAGCAAAATCGTCGCCTCGACGGTGGCGATTATCTGGGGCTTCGCGTTTGCGCTGATCCCGGTGGGGTGGTCAACGTGGATCACCCGTTCGCTCTCCGATCAGGCGGAAAAAGCCGGGTCGATTCAGGTGGCGGTGATCCAGCTTGCCAACACCTGCGGCGCCGCGGTCGGCGGCGTTGCGCTCGACCACTTAGGGCTGCTGTCGCCGCTGGTGTTGTCAGGAATATTAATGCTGTTTACCGGCCTGCTGGTGACGACCAAAGTGAAGGTGAATTAACCCGCTTACGGCCGTTCGCCTTTTGCCAGCCGGGCGTTGATGTCGGCAATCACTTCCGGCAGATCCGCCAGGGTATCAACCACATAGTGAGCCCCGGCGGCATACAGTTTGCCTGCCGCCCGCTCGCGACGGGTGGCGATTTCCTCTTTCGACATCGCCTGGTACTCCTCCCAGGTAGCGCCGAATTCGTTACCGGACACCGCCAGCCCGACGCTCCACATCCCGGCATGTAACCCTTCGCTGATGCCCGGTGCGGCATCATCGACCTTCACGCAGTGGGCCACATCGTCTATGCCCAGGGTAATCACGTTCTGCAACGCCATCCACGGGCCCGGACGACCGCCGACGGCAAGATCATCGGTGGCGACCCAGTGGTCCGGGACGTAGCCCTGAGCGGCAGCGGACGGTACCAGCTTTTCCATCACCGGGCGTGGATAACCCGAGCAGGAGCCGATCTTCAGGCCCTCGGCGCGAAACGCGGCGATAGTGTCGACAACGCCGGCAATCGGTGCGGAAAAATCGACAACCTTAGCGATTTGCAGCGGCATAAACGCGGCGTAGATCGCATCGATATCGGCGGCAGTCATCGCGCGGCCGAATTTGGCCTGCCAGCGGCTATCGACAGCAGGGAGTTTGCCCAGCGCCTCAATGTGCTGCCACTTGCCAAGCCCCATCGGCACGCGGGCCTCTTCAAGGGTGATCTCAATATCGAAGGCCTGGCGGAAGGCCTCGACGAAAATTTGCGTCGGGGCGAAAGAGCCGAAGTCTACAGTGGTGCCTGCCCAGTCAAGGATCAGTGCGCTAATACGGTTCATGGCGGTTCCTTATTGTTTCCAGTACATGGCGTTGTCGATAGCCGCCAGCAGGGCGGTGATATCGGCGTCGTAGACTTCGCCAATGTTGCCGATGCGGAAGCAATCGCTTTGCGATACTTTGCCCGGATAGATAACGAAGCCCTGATCTTTCAGCTTCTGGTAGAAGGTGTGAAAGCGATACTGCGGCGCATCCGGTGAATAAAAGGCGGTAATGATCGGCGAGTGCAGGCTATCGTCGAGCAGTGGCCGGAAGCCGAGCGCGCGCATCCCGGCGACCAGACGGCGTTGATTGTTGCGGTAGCGCTGATAGCGGGCGCTAACGCCGCCCTCCTGCGCCAGCTCTTTCAGCGCCTGGGCAAAGGCCAGCACGGTATGGGTCGGCGAGGTGAAGCGCCACTTACCGTGGTTATCTTCCATGCAGCGCCACTGGGCGTACAGATCCAGTGATAGCGAGCGCGAACGGCCTTTGCAAGCGGCCAGTTCCGCTTCGCGAGCAATCACGAAGGCAAAGCCCGGTACGCCCTGAATGCATTTGTTGGCGGAGCTTATCAGGTAATCAATATTCAGCACGGCGATATCCAACGGAATGCCGCCAAAGCTGCTCATCGCATCGACGATATAGCGTTTATCGTACCGTTTTGCCAGTTCGGCTACCTCTTCGATCGGATTCAGCATGCCGGTGGTGGTTTCGCTATGTACCATCGCGATATGGGTGATCGCCGGGTCGTTCTGCAGGATCTGTTCGATCGCCGCCGCGTCAGGACGGGAGACTTCGCCGCAGTCGTAAGGGTGGCAGGCGATACCCATCAGTTGCGCCATTTCAATCATACGCGCGCCATAGGCGCCATTGCTGACGATCAGCACTTTACCTTGTTCGCCGATGACGCTGCCGAGTACCGCTTCGACCGCGTAGCTGCCGCTACCCTGCAGTAGCACCGCCGTATAACCGTCGGCCGGGGTAGCCAACTGCACCAGCTGCTGGCGAATGGTCTGTACCACGCCGAGATTGTAATCATCATCCCAGGTACAGCTATCGAACAACATCGCCTCTTTTACCGTACGGGAGGTGGTTAGCGGGCCGGGGGTCAGCAGCAAGTAGTTCCGTGAAGTCATTTATCTCACCATTTGGTCTATACCAGATTTATATTTATCATGGAGACAAAGCCGGGGCAGGGTCAAAGGAAATGTGGCGCTGCAACAAAAAATTCATCTGGCTATGTATAATGAGCGCACGAAAAGTGGCAGTGAGTAAACATGAAATCACCCTCTGGCGAGATGCCGCAATACCTGATGATTAAGGCGCAGCTGCAGGCGCGTATTCAAAACGGCGCGTTGAAAAGCGGCGATAAGCTGCCTTCAGAGCGCGAACTGTGCGCGCTGTTCAACACGACCCGGATTACGGTACGCGAGAGCCTGGCGCAGCTGGAGGCCAGCGGCGTGATTTACCGCGCCGACCGCCGCGGCTGGTTCGTGACGCCGGAGCGTCTGTGGTTGGATCCGACGCAGAACACCAACTTCCACAAGCTGTGTCTCGAGCAGGGGCGCGAACCGAAAACGGTGCTGCTTGAAGGGCGCTTAACCGCCGTGCCGCTGGACGTGATGGCCCCGCTGGCGCTGCAGCCCTTCGATCAGGTTTACCTGCTGACGCGGCTGCGCTATGCCGACGGCCGGCCGGTGTGCTACTGCGAAAACCATTGTCTGCCCGCGCGGGTGCCGGAGCTGCTGCGCCACGATCTTAACGGCAGTCTGACCGAGATTTATCAAACTCAGTACGACCTGATCTATACCAGTATGCATCTGTCGTTTTATCCCACTTCAATGCCGCCGCAGGCTGCCGAAGCATTGGGGGTGATGGAAGGGCGCCCGGCGCTGCTGCTGCGCCGGCTGAATTACGATCAGCATGGGCGTATTCTCGATTACGATATTGAATACTGGCGGCATGACAGCCTGCGGATCGAAGTCGATACACATTGATTTTATTAGTTAAATTTTTTGATCTCCCCGGTGGCGCTAGCGCTTACCGGGGCTACGCACTTCCCCTCGTTTTAACTCTTTCGACACACTTCTTTCATCGTTTTGTCATAAACCCCCGGTAGCGTGAAAGCAAATCTGGTCTACACCAGAATAACTGACTATCCGATGAGGCTTAAACGATGAAACTCTCCCGACTTGCTCTGCTGTCCCTGTTCGCGCTGACCAGCTCTCCGGTTTGGGCGGACGGCGTCGTCACGGTTTACTCCGCCGACGGCCTGCATGATGGCGATAACAGCTGGTATCAGAGCCAGTTCGACGCCTTCACCAAAGCGACTGGCATCAAAGTGCAGTATGTGGAAGGCGGCTCCGGCGCGATCGTCGAACGTCTGGCGAAGGAGCGCACCAATCCGCAGGCTGACGTGCTGGTCACGGTGCCGCCGTTTATCCAGCGCGCCGCGAAAGAGCAATTGCTGGCAACCTTTACCCCGCAAGGTAGCGCGCAGATCCCCGGCGCTAACGACCGCTACGCGCCGCTGGTGAATAACTATCTGACCTTCATCTATAACGGCCAGTTGCTGAAAACCGCGCCGGCCAGCTGGCAGGATCTGCTGGATAGCCGCTTTAAGAACAAGTTGCAGTACTCCACGCCGGGGCAGGCGGGCGACGGTACCGCGGTGATGCTGCAGGCGTTCCACAGCCTCGGCGGTAAAGACGCCGGTTTTGCGTATCTGGGTAAGCTGCAGGCCAATAACGTTGGCCCATCGGCCTCGACCGGCAAGCTGACTGCGCTGGTCAATAAAGGCGAGCTGTACGTCGCCAACGGCGATTTGCAGATGAACCTGTCGCAGATGGCGCGTAACCCGAACGTTAAAATTTTTTGGCCGGCGGATGATAAAGGCGAGCGCAGCGCGCTGGCGCTGCCCTACACCATCGGGTTGGTACAGAACGGACCGAACAGCGAAAACGGCAAGAAGCTGATCAATTTCCTGCTGGATAAACCGGCGCAATCCAGCGTCAGCGCGCTCTCCTGGGGCCTGCCGGTACGCAGCGATGTGGCGCCGGATGACGCTAACTTTAAGGCGGCGAAAGCGGCGCTCGACGGCGTGAAGAGCTGGGAGCCGAACTGGGATGATGTCGCGGTATCGCTGTCGGCTGACATTGCCCGCTGGCATAAAGTGACCGATAGCGAGTAAGCCTGATGTTGATGAAAACCACCGTCACTTCTTCCCCGTCGCTGGCGGGGACTTCCGGGATCACCCTGGACTCGCTGCGTGTTTCATACCACGGCAACGTGGTCTTAAAACCGCTGTCATTGACCATTGAACCCGGTGAGGTGCTGGCGCTGATAGGCCCTTCCGGTTCCGGGAAAACCACGGTGCTGCGGGCGATTGCCGGTTTTGTGCAACCGGCTGGCGGTCGGATCCTGATCGGCGATACTGACGTCACCCAGCTGCCGCCGTACAAACGCGGGCTGGCGATGGTGGTGCAGAACTACGCGCTGTTCCCGCATATGAAGGTGGAAGATAACGTTGCTTTCGGCCTGCGGGCGCAGAAGCAGCCCAGGGGGCTTATCGCCGAGCGGGTGACCGAAGCCTTAAAAATCGTCGGTATGGCGGATTACGCCACCCGCTACCCGCATCAGCTTTCCGGCGGCCAGCAGCAGCGCGTCGCGATAGCCCGCGCGATTGCCGTGCGTCCTCGGGTACTGTTGCTTGATGAACCGCTGTCGGCGCTGGATGCGCAAATTCGTCATAACATGGTGGAAGAGATTGCCCGTCTGCATCGCGAACTGCCGGAACTGACCATTCTCTACGTCACCCACGATCAGACCGAAGCGCTGACCCTGGCGGACAAAATCGGCATCATGAAAGACGGTTCGCTGATCGCCCACGGCGAAACGCACGAGCTCTATCACTATCCGCCGAACCGCTTTAGCGCCGAATTCCTCGGCCGCGCCAATATCCTGCAGGCGACGGCGCTGAAAGACAGCACCGAGCCGGGGCTGGTTAGCGTGAGCTGTGGCGGCGGCCTGATTAACGCCTTCAGCCGGGGCGGCCTGCATGGTAACAACAAGCTGTTATGCATTCGCCCGCAGCACATGAGCCTGGCGCCGCGATCGGCAACCAGTAATCGTCTCAATGCTACCCTGACCTCGGTACACTGGCAGGGCGATCTGACGCATCTGCTGTGCGATGTTGCCGGCGAAGCGGTGCGGATCGTCATGACCCACGTGAACCCGCTGCCGCGCGCGGGGGACAAGCTGGCGCTCTACTTCGAACCTGGCGATGCGGTTCTGATCGAGGTGCAATAATGGCGCAAACCCTCACGCTTGCGCGTCCGGCGCGAAACTTACGCCCTTACCTGTGGCTGGCATTGCCGCTGCTGGTGCTGGCGACGCTATTTTTCTATCCGCTACTGTTGATCGCCGAACAGGCATTACGTGACGCCAGCGGCAACCTGAGCCTCGAGACTTTCTGGCAGGTGATTGACTCAAAACGCTTTATTGGCGCGCTGCTCAATACCTTACAGATTGCAGTGTTCGCCACCCTTGGCTGCCTGGTGCTCGGCAGCGTGCTGGCGCTGATTCTGGTCTTTATTCCGTTCCCCGGCAGCCAACTGGTGAGCCGGGTCATTGATACTTTTATTGCGCTGCCGACCTTCCTGATTACCCTCGCATTCACCTTTATTTACGGCTCGGCGGGGCTGCTCAACGGCACCCTGATGGCGTTGTTTGCTTTTGAACTGCCGCCGGTAGACTTTCTCTATTCAATAAACGGCGTGATTCTGGCGGAGATTACCGTCTTTACGCCGCTGGTGATGCGCCCGCTGATGGCGGGACTGCGGCAGATAGATAAGAGCCAGCTGGAAGCGGCGAGTATTCTCGGCGCCCATCCGCTACGGGTGATTACCCAGGTTATCTTCCCGGCGGCGCTACCGGCGCTGATGGCGGGCGGCAGCCTGTGCCTGCTGTTGACCACTAACGAGTTCGGTATCGTGCTGTTTATTGGCGCCAAAGGGGTTAATACCCTGCCGATGATGGTCTACAGCAAGGCGATTCTGGAGTCGGATTACAGCGTGGCCTGCATGATTGCGCTGATTAATATTCTGCTGTCGCTGGGGCTGTTTATGCTCTATCGGCTGGCGGCGGCGCGCACTGGCGTAAGGAGTTAACGATGTTGATTTGGTCGCGTAAAGGCCGCGCGGCGGCGGGCGCGCTGGCGGTGACGCTTTTTGCCGGCATTTTCCTGCTGCCGTTGGCGGTGATTTTACTCTCCAGCCTGAGTAAACAATGGAACGGCCTGCTGCCCACCGGCTTTACCTTTACCCACTTTGTTAACGCCTTTCGCGGCGCGGCGTGGGATTCGCTGTTTTCGAGCCTGATGGTGGGCTTCTGCGCCAGCCTTCTGGCGCTGCTGTGCGGGATGTGGGCGGCGCTGGCGCTGCGCCAGTATGGTGCGAAGTTACAGAAATATCTTGGCCTGGCGTTTTATCTGCCCAGCGCTATCCCCTCGGTTTCCGTCGGACTGGGCATTCTGGTGGCGTTCAGCCAGGGGCCGCTGCAGATGAATGGTACTTTTTGGATCGTCCTGGCGGCGCACTTTGTACTGATTTCCGCCTTTACCTTCAGCAACGTAACGACCGGGCTGGCGCGGATTTCCGCCGATATTGAAAACGTCGCCTCCAGTCTTGGCGCCTCGCCGTGGTATCGCCTGCGTCATGTGACGCTGCCGCTGATGACGCCGTGGATGATTTCAGCGCTGGCGCTGAGCTTATCGCTGTCGATGGGGGAACTGGGCGCGACGGTGATGATCTATCCGCCGGGCTGGACGACGCTGCCGGTGACTATTTTCAGCCTCACCGATCGCGGCAATATCGCCGATGGCTCGGCGCTGACCATTGTGCTGGTGGGCGTCACGCTGCTGTTGATGATGAAGCTTGAGCGCATCGCCCGCCGATTAAGCCAGAGATAAGTTGTACCCGGAGCTGTAGCCCGGCTCAGCGTAGCGCCAGCCGGGAATCGGATTGCCTCAGAACCACGCCTCAAACATACCGCCGATGTTCAGCGAATCCAGCCGCTCGTCGCTGGTGCCGTCTACTTTCGCGGTGTGTTCGTTATCCACCTGGCCGCCGGTCACATAGAAGCGCAGCATCGGGCGGAACTCCGGACCCATACCGATGGCGATGTTCTGCGACAGCGTCAGCTTCCAGCCGTGGTTATCCCCGCCCTGGTCGTAGTCAACGCGCTGGTAGCCCGCTTCCAGCCAGGTCGAGTGCACATCGTTCCAGAAGTACATTGGCCGGACGATCGCGCCGTAGTTTTTACGGTTATCGGTATTATCCTTGCCGTTGTCGTAGTCGTGGAAGGCCAGCAGATACTCGATCTGCGCCTGCTGGGTGAACTTATGGCTGCCCTCGAAGCTGGCGTAGACCGTGGTCAGGTCGTCGGTTTTGTTGTAGACGCTGTTATCCGAGTTGTCGGAGTAGCGCAGGATCACCTTATTCACCCCGCTGTCGTTGCTATGGCTCAGCACCAGCCCGCCCTGCCAGGCATCGAGGCGCGCGTCGCTGTCCACCGCTTTTGAGTCAAAGCCGTAGTTGGCGTACACCTCGACGTCGATCGGCCCGGCCTTGATGTTGTGGGTTTTGGTGGTCAGCGCGTAGTGGCCGTTATCGCCGGTATCCGAGCTGCCGGTACAGGTGATGCGCGACGGGTTGGTCTCATCGGCCATCACTTCCGGGCTACAGGATTTCACCTGCGACACCGTCGCCACGTCGAACTGCACGCCGCCGATATCGAAGTTCTTCACCCCCGCGCCCTGACCGTCGTGGTTCATCCAGAAGTAGTCGTTGATCCCCTGTTGCGGGCGCTGGTGGAAATCGCGGCCGGCCCAGATATAGGCGTTGGGGTTGGATTCGAGGACGTTGGTGACGCCGACGTAGGCTTTTTTCAGGTTAACCTCGTCGCTCCAGTGGTCAAACATGACGTTGAGATCCCAGATGGCTCCCTGCGCGCTTTTGAATGCTTTGCTGATCTGGAATTCGCCTCCGTTGCTTTCGTTACCGAGACGGCCAATCGCCGAGGCGCCGTTATAGGAGCCGTCGACGCCGACATATTTCTGGTCGCCGGTCTGGAAATGGGCGCCATAGCGGGCGTAGCCGCTAAATTTCAGGCCGAAAGGGATCGCCATATCCGGCGAAGCGGCGGTGGTCTGCGGGTTGGTCATCACGTCGACCTTTTTATCGGCCGCGGCATCAATTTTAGCCTGGCGGTCGGCCAGCGCTTTATCAACCGCTTTGGCGACGATGGCGTCGATCTGTTCCTGGGTAAAATCCTGCGCCAGTACGGAAATTGGGCACAGCGCGGCGATAACCGCCATGGCCAATGGCAGCTTTTTAACTGTATTCATGGTTATCTCACTTTAATAATTAATATATGCAGACAATAACCGCCCCATTCTGGTTAAAATAAAAATAACCAAAATAAGCTGATTTGTTTTTTCAGGGTACAGCTACGCCGGAGAATAAATATCTTACTCTCAGTGGCGAAATTTAACGGCTAGTACAAATGCAGATGTATTAATTTTTTCTCAAAATATATTTCCTGAGGTTATTGCGTTTATAATCAGATTATTTGGCGAAAATCCCTTTTCCGCATAAATACATATTTTCAGGTAATACAGGAATTACTGGCTAACGGCCCCGGCGACCGGTGCAACGCTTTTCGCCTTTTCGACTTCATTCTTTATTAATGAACGCTCATAGGCGCGCAGGAATGGCAGATAAATCACTGCCGACATCACCATGCAGATAACGCACATCACCACCGGGCTTAAAGTCCAGTTAGCCGCCCACGAGGCGCCAATCGGCGCGGGCGTCGTCCACGGCGTCAGCGACACCACCTGGCTCAGCCAGCCAAGGCGGGTTGCGCCGTAAGCCAGCACCGCGTTGACCATCGGCACGCAGACGAAGGGGATAAACATCATTGGGTTCATGATGATCGGCGCGCCGAACAGAATCGGTTCATTGATATTAAAGAAGCTCGGCACGATGCCCATTTTACCAATAGTCCGCAGATGCGTGACCCGGCTACGCAGCAGCAGGAAGGCCAGCGGCAGGGTCGAGCCGACGCCGCCAATCAGCAAATAGTGATCCCAGAAGCCCTGCAGGTAAACGTGCGGCAGCGCCGCGCCGGCCGCCAGTGCCGCCTGGTTTGCCGACAGGTTGGCCATCCAGAACGGGTTCATAATGCCGGTGACGATAAGCGAGCCGTGAATACCGGCGAACCAGAAAATCTGGCACATCAGCACCGACAGCAGAATCGCCGGCAGCGAATCGGAGGCGGAGACCAGCGGTTCCAGCAGATGCATAATCGCCTGCGGTAGGATCATGCCGGTTTGCGCCTCAATGAACAGGTTGAGCGGATGCAGAGTACCGATGACCACCAGTACCGGAATGAGGATCTCAAACGAACGGGCGACGCCGGTCGGCACCTCTTTCGGCAGGCGAATGGTCACGTTGTTTTGCTTCAGCCAGGCGTAAACGCGGGTGGAGTAGATGGCGGTGATCAGCGCGGTGAAAATGCCCTGGCCGGATAAATACTGAGTAGAAATTTTGCCATCGGCATAGGGCGCGGCGACCAGCAGGAAGGCCATAAACGCCAGCAGGCCGGACATGACCGGATCGAGCTGGAACTGGCGTCCGAGGCTGGCGCCGATGCCGACCGAGATAAAGAAGGTCATAACGCCCATGCTGAGGTTAAACGGCAGCATCAGCTGTTCACGGTACTGCTGGGAAAAATCCAGCCAGCCGCGGGCAAAACCGTTAGTGGTCTCCGGCGAGAAAGGCGGAAAGATAAATACCAGCATGAAAGAGCCGATGATCATGAACGGCAATGCGGCGGTAAAGCCATCGCGGATGGCGATAACATATTTCTGTTGCCCAAGGCGTCCTGCCAGCGGAGTAATAGACTGCTCGATCACGGCAATCATCGACTGATACAGAGAACTCATTTGAACACCTCTTAGTGCGCCGCGGCGATCAGCGACAGGGCATAATTCAGAACGTTATCTCCCCGCTGCATTCCGTAATCCATCGTATCGATAGGCTGGACGGGAATATTCAGGGGAGCGGCTTTCTCGCTAAGCATTTTCAGCATGTATTTGACCTGGGGGCCAAGCAGCACCACCTGGTATTGTGGAAACTGCATATCAAATTCGGCAACGCCATAGGCGTCAATCTGCACCGGCAGGTCGCGTTCCTTTGCGGCATCCACCATTTTCCTCACCAGCAGACTGGTGGACATCCCGGCGGAGCAACACAGCATAATCTTGTACATCGACGGCTTTCCTCATATGTAAAAAGTTATTGCGAGGATGATTTGATATCAGACGGAAACCGGTTTCCATTTATAAAAAACAGAACTGTGAGCGCGGTCAATAACTCACCGTTAGCGGGCTTACTAATTAGATTTCGCTCACAAAATAATGTCGATTTGGCGTGGTTTTTTGCCGAAATGGAAAATCGGTTTCCAAATAAAAAAGGAAACGGCTATACTGCCGCTGGTTATAATTGAAGCGATTCAGGACACAGCGTTACAGGGGCTAAGCCGCACCTGCCAGGGGAAAAAAGATGTCGACAATCAATGATGTATCACGGTTAGCCGGGGTATCGAAAGCCACGGTTTCGCGCGTGCTGAGCGGTTCGCGCGGGGTAAAAGAAGCCAGCCGCCAGGCGGTGCTTCAGGCGGCGGAAACGCTGAACTACCGGCCCAATATGATTGCCCAATCCTTACTGAGCCAGTCGACGGGCTGTATCGGCGTGATTTGCGCGCAGGACAACATCAATCAGACCACCAGCTATCTCTACGCCCTGGAAAAACAGCTCAGCCAGCATCAGAAGCATCTACTGCTGCGCTTCGCCAATAACCGCGGCGACGTATTAAGCGCGCTGGATGAACTCACCTGTGGCCTGTGCGATGACGTGCTGATCATCGGCGCGCGCTTTCCGCTGCAGATCGAGCGCCCCGATGTGGTGCTGATTGATTGTCTGGACAGCGATGGCGAGAACAGTATTCAGTTTGATCACGCCTTCGCCGCGGAAACCGCCTGTCATTATCTGATTAATCAGGGGCGGCGGCAGATTGCGCTGATCCATCCGCAGGGGAGCGGCTTTGCCGATCAGGTGCTGCTGGGCTATAAGCATGCGCTGGAGAAGAATTTCCTGCCGTTTAATCGCAACCTGGTCTTCCTGGACTGCGCCTCGTCGTCGGTGGCGGTGCAGGAGTTGATGAATAACGCCACTACCCTGAACTTTAATGCGCTGTTGGTGAGCGATGAACTGCAGGCGCAGCGGGTAGTGCCGCAGCTGCAGGCGTTTAACCGCGCGGTGCCGGAAAAAGTAATGGTCTTCAGTCTCGCGGGTTCGCTGCAGATGCCGGGTATTCCGACCATCCCGGCGATTGAGTATTCGATGGATGCGATGGCTTCGCGGATCGTCAACTGGCTGATCGGCAAAAGCCCGCAGCCCGGCGGCAGCCTGCTGCGCGGCGACTTAATTATTCCCGAGCGTTGGGGGAAATAAAAAAACCGTCGCGGCAGGCAACGGTTTTCCTGATAATTCAGCCCGTTATTTCTCCGGGCAGCGAATTTTATCAATGGCGGCTAGATAGCCTTTTTGATTATTGCGCTCTTTCGCCAGCGTCGCTTCGCGAACGTAACTCTGGTTGTCTTTCGAGGCGAGGATTTTATTGGCGAAATCGGTATCGCTGAGGGTGCTCGCCGGGGCGCATTTTTCCTTCACCGCTTTCAACACCTGCTGTTTTTGCTGCTCAAACTGCAGGCTTTGCAGCGGCGATTCGGCCCACGCCGCGCTGGCGCTAAGGGCAGTAACCAGACACAACATCCAACACGCTTTCATGGCGCTTCTCCTTCACTTTTCGCTTCAGTCAACTATATGCGCAGCAGGTGAATTGCGCAAATGTTAGACACTTTTTGTTGTTTAAAATCAGACGATTGCTATTACGCCGCGCGTACCCGCCGCCGGGAATCCACCGCGATAAGAATGACCGAAGAGAGAATCAACAGCGTCCCCAGCCAGTCCGGCAGAGTAAAGGTAATGCCCAACAGCAATAGAGAGAGCAGGGCGCTGCTCAGCGGCTCGGCGCAGCTGAGGATCCCGGCTTTCGCGCCGCCAATTTTCTGAGCGCCGTTGAGATACAGGCTGAAGGTCAGCGAGGTGCCGATCACCACGAGATAGAAAAACGCGAGCAGAAGACGGCCGTTCACTACAAAGTTCGCGCTCTGGCTGCCATAAAACGGCAACAGCATCGCCCCGCCAATCAGCATGCTCCAGCCGACGATCGGCAGCGTGCCGTAGCGGGCGATAAGAGTTGAGGGATAGGTGGTATAAAACGCCGCCGCGAAGGCTGAGGCGATCCCCCAGAACAGCGCCGCCGGCGAGATGGAGAGCGAGGTTGGGTTGCCGTGGGTGACCAGCAGGAAGGTGCCGGCAAGCGAGGTGCCAATCGCCAGTAGCACAAAGGGACTGGGCCGCGCCTTACGCGCCAGCGCGAACCAGGCGACGATAATCGTCGGCGACAAAAACTGTAGCACCGTGGCGGTGGCGGCGTTCGACTTCTCGATAGTCATCAGGAAGGTGTACTGCACGGTTAACGCGCCGACCAGCGAGAAAAACAGCAGGCTGAGGGCATCTTTGCGGTTTTGCATAACGCGGAAAATTTTGTCGCCGTGAACGAAGGCGAGCATCAGCAAAATCAGCCCGGCGAACAGCAGGCGGATCATGGTCAGATAGGGCGATGACATCTGACTTTGCTGCATAATGTACTGCGCGCAGACCCCGGAACTGCCCCACAGGACGGCGGCGATCAATACGTTCAACATCCCTCTTTTGCTGGAACCCATTTTTCCCTCGCGTGAAATAGCGCAAAGCAGGAATCATAGCATGGCGGCGACGCGGCGCGTGTTTTACCAGGGGTTTCGCGGAAAGCCCCTTCCTTTGAGGTCGGGGATGTAGAGCGAAGCGCCCGCCAGGGCGCTAATGAGGCCGGTTCTGATCCTCAATGTATTTCTTAATCACTTCAAGGGGCGCACCGCCCACGCTGCCAGCGAAATAAGACGGCGACCATAGAGCGTCTGACTTCCAGGCGGGTTTATGCAGGTCTGGATGATGCAACTTCATCTTGCGGCTGCTAACCCCTTTTAGGCTGTTAACTAGCTTGCTGATTGACACCTTCGGCGGGAAGTTAAGCAGCATGTGAACGTGATCCGACTCACCGTTAAACTCCACCAGTTCGCATTCAAACAGCTCGCAAACGTTGCGACAAATCCCCTCAAGCGTTTCCAGGTGCGCTTCATTAAAGACACGCCCGCGATACTTCGTTATGAAGATTAAATGACAGTGCAGCATGAAAACGCAATGTCGCCCCGTTCGATATGTTAAGTCCATAGACCAACCTTGCAAAAGTGATTTTATGCGAGTAGCGTAGCTCGTTATGAGCATTCAGACCAAAACTTTATCAGTCAGAGTTAAAGACCGCCACGCCGCCGTTTTGCGGCAGATGGCCTTTGAGGTCAATCAGGTCTTTAATCTGGCAAACGAGATAACCAGCGAGGCATACAGCAACGCTGGCGTTTTTGGTGCGCAGGTTCCAAAGTGGTTAACCGCGTTTGATGTTCAGAAGATGACAACCGGCATACAGCGTGAGCGCGGCTATTCCATCGGCAGCGCTACAGTGCAGGAAGTGATCGCTCACCACGGCAAGGCGCGGAAACAGTTCAAGCGTTCCCGCCTGCGCTGGCGCGTCAGTGGCGGCGCTCGCCGTTCGCTGGGCTGGGTGCCGTTCAAATCAAAGCAGGCGCAGTGGCAAAACGGCTGCGTTAAGTTCGCCGGGCACTACTTTAAAGTTTGGGATAGCTACGGTCTTGCGGGCTACAAATTCCGCGCAGGCAGTTTTTCCGAAGATAGCCGGGGGCGATGGTACTTCAATATCTGCGTAGAGGTTGCGACCGTCCATACCACGGGCGCGACCGCTGTCGGCATAGACCTCGGGTTAAAGGATACCGCCACGGTATCCGATGGCAGCAAACTGATCGCCGGTCGTTTTTATCGCGACCTGCAACCAGCATTAGGCAAGGCGCAACAGGCAGGCAAAAAAGCCCGTGTACGCGCCATCTACGCCAAAATTAAGAATCGCCGCAAAGATGCCCTGCACAAGTTCAGCACGGCGCTGGTAAACAGCCATGCGGCGATATTCGTAGGCGATGTGAGCAGCAGCAAGTTAGCCAAAACCAAAATGGCTAAAAGCGTCTTGGACGCTGGCTGGGCGATGCTCAAAACACAACTGGAATATAAAGCGATTGCGCGCTCAGTGGTGTTCGAAGTGGTCAACGAAAGGTATTCCACCCAGGCTTGTTCGTGTTGCGGGGCTATCTCCAACAACAGTCCGAAAGGTAGAGCAGGTTTGCGAATAAGAGAATGGACTTGTTGTGAGTGCGGAACCGCTCATGATCGCGACGTTAACGCCGCAAAGAACATTCTCGCGGCAGGACATTGCCGTCTAGCTGTAGGAATCCCCGTCCTTTAGGGCGGAGAGGATGTCAATGCCGACGCCACTCGCCCGGCGTCATGCCGTAGTGTTTTTTAAAGGTTTTCGCAAACGAAGCCTGTGATTGAAAACCGCAGCGTTCGGCAATCACTTCCAGCCGCGCCTGGCGATCGAGATGCAGCAGGCGAGCGGCCATCGCCATCCGCAGTTGCGACAGCCACGCCTGCGGCGTCAGATGATAGACGCGGGCAAAATGGCGGGCGAAGGTGGCGCGCGATAAAAACGCCCGCGCCGCCATGCTCTCGATAGTCCAAGGCTGTTCCGGCGCGGCCAGCACCGCGAGAACGGCCGGCATCAGCCGCGCATCGCTCATCAGGCGCAACAGGCCGCCCGGCGGCTCCTGCGCGCCGAGCAGGGTACGTAACAGCAGTACCAGCAGCGTATCGCCAAGACTGCGTACGATAGCGCTGCCGCCGGGATGTTCCGCCAGGCTTTCGCGTACCAGCACGTTAAGCAAAATATCCAGTTCCGGGCAATCTTCGCGCTCATCGGTATGTAAATGGATCAGCGCCGACTCTTCGGCGAACAGCCAGTTGACGTGCGGGCCGAAGTAAAACTCGCCGCACAGCATCTCCAGCGCATCGCTCTCTTCGGCGGTGCGGACTTCCGTCAGCGTGCCGTTAAAGCGGTGGGCGACGGGCAGTACCTGACCCCACTCCACCAGGCTCTCCATCAGATGCGGCGAACCGTGCGGCAGCAGGATCACGTCGCCGGCGCGCATGTGGCGGGTTTGATGACCGACGGTTAGGCGCCCTTCGCCGCGCAACACAAAGTGCCACGGCACCACGCCCGCTCGCATTTGATCGTGTCCGGCCTGCCAGCGGCCGCCGAAACGGCAATGCAGATTCACTTCGCAACGCGGGGCCAGCAGCGTCAACAGATGGCTCAAACTATCCATGCGACTCCTGAGACGATAAGACAAAAAAATGAGACGAAGAGCGCCAGTCTAGCACGTCGCCGACCACTAAGATGTCTCCATTGCCACAACATACCCTCAAATAACAGGAGTACACCATGAGCCGTTTAGCCGATATCCGTGAACAAGAGGCCACCGGTAAAGCCGCCGATATTTTCGCCGGAATTAAAAAAGCGATGGGTAAAGTGCCGAATGCCTATCTGACCATCGGCGGCCACTCGCCGGCGGCGCTGCAGCAGGCGCTGGCGCACAACGCGATGCTGCATAAAAGCAGCCTTAGCGCGCAGGAGCTGGAGGCGATTAATTTATCGGTCAGCGAAGCGACCGGCTGTGATTACTGCCTGGCCGCCCATACCCTGATGGCCAAAAAAGCGGGCTTCAGCGGCGAGCAAATCCACGCCCTGCGCCGCGGCGAGTATACGGAAGATGCGCACCTGGACGCGCTGGTGAAATTCGCCCAAACCCTGGTGACCACCACCGGTACGCTGCCGGAAGCGGATGTCGCCGCGCTGCGTCACGCCGGTTTTAGCGACCAGCAGGTGATTGAGATCATCAGTGCCGTCAGCGCCATCCTGTTCACCAACATGGTGAACCGGGTTAACGACACGGTAGTGGACTTCCCGAAAGCCGATTAACCCGTCGTCGCGCGCCTGTTTACAGTCCCAATTCGCTTAGCCCCGGATGATCGTCAGGGCGGCGACCCTGGGGCCAGTGGAACAGGCGCTCGCTTTCCGCGATCGGCAAATCGTTGATGCAGGCGTAGCGCGTGGACATTAGCCCGTGCTCATCAAACTGCCAGTTTTCATTGCCGTATGAACGAAACCAGTTGCCGCTGTCGTCGCACCACTCGTAGGCGAAGCGTACGGCGATGCGATTATCCTGCCACGCCCAAAGCTCCTTAATCAGCCGGTATTGCAGCTCTTTACGCCATTTTCGCTGCAGAAACGCCACGATTTGCCCCCGTCCGTGGACAAATTCGCTGCGGTTGCGCCATTCGCTATCCACGGTATAAGCCAGCGCGACTTTTTGCGCATCGCGGCTGTTCCAGCAATCTTCGGCGGCGCGCACCTTCTGCGCGGCGCTATCGCGGGTAAACGGCGGTAACGGGGGACGTTGTTCGCTCATCAAAACTCTCCTTTTGGGGATAATTGTTGCTGCAGGCGCTGATTCTCCTGCTCCAGTTCATGAATACGCTCTTGCAGGCTCTGGCTGTATTCCGCGACCTGCTGTGCGCTGTAGCGCGGCGTAATGTGCTGCGGGCAGTTCCAGTCAAAAGCCTGCAGATGAAAACGAAACAGGCGTTCGATGCGGGCGCGATAGTTTGTCGGCGTCACTAATGCCAGCAGCTCAGGCTGCTCTTCCGCCGCCAGCACCTCGACGGTGGCGTAGATTTTCAGCCTGGCACGGCGCGGATAATCCATCAAAAAGAGGCAGGCCCGGTCGCTGCCGCGCAGGTTGCCGGTGGTGATGTACTGGCGATTACCGCCGAAATCGGCCATGGCCAGCGTGGTGTCATCCAGCAGGCGCAGAAAACCCGGCGGGCCGCCGCGATGCTGAATGTAGGGCCAGCCGCTTTGCGACACCGTCGCCAGATAAAAACTGTCGCGGGTAGCGATCATCCCCTCTTCGCTGGCGCCGAAGCGATCCGCCTGACGGCGGCTGTGCGGCGTTTGCCACAGCTGGTCGCTGCCCATTTCATGTTGCACATCCATGACATCCGGGGTGATAGCGATATCGAGAAAGGTTGCTGCCATAACGCCTCCTGAAGGTAGGGGGCTATCATGGACTGTGCTGTGAAAAATGATAATACTGCTTATCTGGTAATCATCTTTCCGAAAAGCGGGAGAATAATGGACCGATTAAGCGCTATGGCGCTGCTGGTGAAAGTCACTGAACTGGGCAGTATGTCGGCGGCGGCGCGGGCGCTGAATACGCCGTTGACTACCGTGAGCCGTAATATCGGCGAGCTGGAGAGCGCGCTGGGAGTCCGTTTATTGACGCGCACCACCCGTAAACTCACCCTCACCGATGCCGGCGTCGATTATGTCGCCGCCGCGCGGCGAATCCTCGAAGAGGTGGAAAACGCCGAACGCCGGGCAACGGGTGAATACCAGGAGCCGAAGGGCGAGCTGGTGATCTCCGCGCCGACGATGTTTGGTCGCCAGCACGTTCTGCCAGTCATTAGTGAATTTATTGCCCGTTATCCGCAAATTCGCGTACGTTTGTTACTTAGCGACAGTAATGCCGATCTGGTCGACGACCATATCGATCTGGCGGTACGGATTGGCGAACTGGCTGATAGCAGCATGGTGGCGACCCGGCTCGGCGCGATGCGCATTGTCGCCTGCGCCCATCCCGCGCTGTTGGCGAAATACGGCGAACCGCAGCGTCCGCGCGATCTGGCGGCGCTGCCGATCATCCGTATTGAATCGCCGATGCCCTATCGCGGCTGGCGCTTTCGCGCCGTTGAGCGCGAGGACCAGCTCATTCATCTGCCGCCGGTGTTAGCCGTCACCACGCCGGAGAGCGCCGCCGATGCCGCGCGGCTGGGCGTTGGCGTGGCCCGCTTGCTACACTACCAGGCGCTGGATGGCCTGCGCTGCGGGGAACTGCGTCTGCTGCTGGAAAGCGTCGAGCCGGAGCCCGCGCCGGTTCATTTGTTATATACCGCGCGGGAGCTGGCTCCGCTTAAGCTGCGGAAATTTATCGATTTTGCCGCGCCGGCGCTGCGCCAGTCCTTGCTACGCATTGCCGGGGCCGCTTAATGCGCCGCGGTTTTCAGCGGCGCCTCCTTCAATAGCCAGGAAAGGACAAACGCGACGGCCATAATGCAGGCCGCCATCAGGAATGCCGCATGGATCGCCGCGCCGAAGGCGTCGAGATAATCGAGACGGATCGCCGCTGGCAGATGCTGTACCGCCACCGGGTTCATGGCTGGCGGCAGCACCGCGCCCTCCGGCAGCAGTTTCTGCAGGTTATTTTGCAGCACATGGGTAAAGACCGCGCCGAACAATGCCACGCCGATGGAGCCGCCAATCGAGCGGAACAGAGTCACGCCGGAAGTGGCGACGCCGTACATCTGCGCCGGCATCGCATTCTGTACCGCCAGCACCAGTACCTGCATCACCAGCCCCAGGCCCGCGCCGAGCACGCCGGTAAACAGGTATAACTGCCACATTGGCGAATGTATGGTGATGCGGGTCAGCAGCACCATGCCGGTCACGCCGAGCAGGGTACCGATAATCGGGAAAATCCGGTATTTCCCGGTGTGGCTAATCACCCGGCCGCTGATGATCGAGGTCAGCAACAGGCCGCCCATCAGCGGGATTAACTGTAACCCGGCCTCGGTTGGCGTCGCCTCTTTCACCACCTGCAGATAGAGCGGCAGGAAAGTGACCGAACCGAACAGCGACATGCCGATAACAAAGCCAATCAGACTACACAGCAGGAAGCTGCGGTTGCGGAATAGCGACAGCGGAATAATCGGCTCGGCGGCGATCCGTTCTTCATAGATAAAGCCGATGATCCCCACGATGCCGAAGGCCAGAATGCACCACAGCTGCGGGTCATTCCACGCATGGACGCTGCCGCCTTCGGAGGTAAACAGGATGATGCACAACAGCGCCATGCTGAGGTAAATCGCCCCCAGCCAGTCAATCTGATGCTGGCTACGTTTGTTGCTGCTGTGGAATACCGCGCCGATGACCAGCAACGCGAACAGACCCAGCGGCAGGTTGATATAGAAAATCCAGCGCCACGAGGCGTGCTGTACCAGGAAACCGCCGATCAGCGGGCCGATAACCGTCGCCAGGCCGAAGACGCCGCCGAACAGCCCCTGATAGCGTCCGCGGTTGGCTGGTGGGATAACGTCGGCGACCGCCGCCATGCTGATCACCATCAGGCCGCCGCCGCCGAGCCCCTGTAGCGCGCGCATCAGTACCAATTGCGTCATGTTTTGCGCCAGCCCGCAGAGCGCGGAACCGGCAAGAAACAGCACGATCGCCACCTGCAGCACGATTTTACGCCCGAACAGGTCGCCGAATTTACCGTACAGCGGCACCACGATGGTCGAGCTGAGGATATAGGCGGTGACCACCCACGAGAGTTTATCCAGCCCGCCGAGCTCGCCAACGATAGTAGGCAAGGCGGTGGAGACAATGGTCTGGTCCAGCGCCGACAGCAGCATCACCAGCAGCAGGGCGCTGAACAGCAGGCGGATTGAGGGCGCCGGTTGGTTTGCGACTTCAGATGTCATTGCATCACTCGCTTGAAATTAATTAAATGCATAATTAATATTTAGGGAAATGATGAATCGGGTCAAGAGATCGCCAACATATGCCAGCACAAAAAGCTAATGAAGCGCCGCGCCGCCCCGGTCGGCCACGCGGTAAAAAACCGGGAACCACTAACCGCGAGCAGTTGATAGATATCGCCCTGGCGCTGTTTGCTCGTCACGGCGCGGCCCGCGTGTCGCTCAATGCCATTGCCAAAGAGGCCGGGGTGACGCCGGCGATGCTGAATTACTATTTTACGTCGCGGGAAGCGCTGATTGAGAATTTGCTGGAAGAGCGCTTTATGCCTCTGCGCAACGATATCAGCCGCATTTTTGTCGACCATCCGCAGGATCCGGTGACGGCGTTGACGATGATGGTTGAGACGCTGGCGGACATGGCGGAGCAAAATGCCTGGTTCGCGCCGCTGTGGATGCAGGAGATCATCGGCGAGATGCCGATGCTGCGCCAGCACATGGATGCGCGCTTCGGCGAGGAGCGTTTTCAGGTGATGCTGGAGACGGTTCGCCGCTGGCAGCAGGAGGGGAAAATTAACCCGGCGCTGGCGCCGGAACTGCTGTTTACCACGGTGATTAGCCTGGTGCTGGTGCCGTTCTCGCGCATCCATAGCGACCCGCGTTTACAGGCGGTAACCCGGCAGACCATTGTTAGCCACGCGCTGGCGTTAATGGGCCACGGGGTCGGCGGTTAAGGCGTGATTTTGTGTTAATTCAGATGCTGATACTGCTTCTGCCTTATGGCTCTCCTGGCGCAGGGATTTTCCCGGAGGCGGCGCGTTGCGCCTTGTCCGGGCTACCAAAGAACTGTAGGCCGGATAAGGCGTAGCCGCCATCCGGCGCAAAAGTCGCGCCTTATCCACGGTTATCGTTACAGCGTCTTCGATAAATAGTGGCGTTGCATACCCGCGTGCGGGAAATCGGGCAGCGACATCTGCAACTGATAGCCTAATTTCTGATAAAACGGCAGCGCCTGGAAGCTGAAGGTATCGACCAGGAGATGGCTGCAGCCCAACGCCTGCGCCTGCCGTTCCGCTTCCTGCATAAGCTCGCGGCCCAGACCGCTGCCGCGCGTCGCTTCGCTCACCCACAGGTATTCGATACACAGCCAGTTGCCTTTGCGTTTGGCGATAAGCCCGCCGCGCATCACCGCTTGCTCATCGCGGGAGTAAATGCCCAGATCGCCAAACTGATCTGCGTCGAGATACTGCTGATTATACTGCCGTAGGCCGGCAAACAATTCTTGTTGATCGTCGGGATTAATGCTTTTTGTAATTATTAGAGCCATTAAGTTTCTCCAGTTGCACAGGCTTTCGTTATATTTTCCTCTCCTGACTTTCACAAAATATTCTTATTTTCTCCATTATTTTTTGTCTTAATTTTGACCTTCAAAGTAAGCGAAATAACCTTTCCATGACTTTCGAAAGGGCGGGCTGAGAATCCCCACAATAATAATAGTGTTAAGGAACATCTGAGCTCCATTGCGATATTTCCATTGAGACGAAATGTCACAGCGCCCCTCTTTTCCTCGCGATTTAATTCACGGGGGGACGTCTTACATCTTGAGAAAATAAAATGAAACACATCATAGCCCCCATCGCGACAGCATTATTTCTCCTGAGCGGATGCGATAATGTGCAGACAACTGCGCCGCAACAACCCACGCCGGAGGTGGGAATTGTTACGCTGCAAGCCCAGCCGGTGCCGGTGGTCAGCCAACTGACTGGCCGCACTACCGCCTCGCTCAGCGCCGAAGTGCGCCCGCAGGTCGGCGGTATCATTCAGAAGCGCCTGTTTACCGAAGGCGATATGGTGAAGGCCGGGCAGGCCCTTTACCAGATCGATCCCTCCAGTTATCGCGCCACCTGGAACGAAGCGGCGGCCGCGTTGAAGCAGGCGCAGGCGCTGGTGGTCTCTGATTGCCAGAAAGCCCAGCGCTACGCGTCGTTGGTCAGAGATAACGGCGTCTCTCGCCAGGATGCCGACGACGCTGCCTCCGCCTGCGCCCAGGACAAGGCCAGCGTGGAGTCGAAAAAAGCGGCGCTCGAGAGCGCGCGCATCAACCTGAACTGGACCACCGTCACCGCGCCGATCGCCGGGCGCATCGGCATCTCCTCGGTTACGCCGGGCGCGCTGGTCTCTGCCGATCAGGATACCGCGCTGGCGACGATCCGCGGCCTCGACACCATGTATGTCGATCTGACGCGATCCAGTGTCGATCTCCTGCGTTTACGCAGGCAGAGCCTGGCCAGCAACAGCGATACCCTCAGCGTGACGTTAACCCTTGAAGATGGCAGTACCTATCCCGAAAAAGGGCGTCTGGCGCTCACCGAAGTCGCCGTCGATGAATCCACTGGCTCGGTGACTCTGCGCGCCATCTTCCCCAACCCGCAGCACGTCCTGCTGCCGGGAATGTTTGTCCGCGCGCGTATCGATGAAGGCATCATGAACGACGCGATCCTCGCGCCGCAGCAGGGTATCACCCGCGATGCCAAAGGCGACGCCACGGCGCTGGTTGTCGATGCCGACAACAACGTTGAGCAGCGTACCGTGCAAACCGGCGATACCTACGGCGATAAATGGCTGGTGCTGAGCGGTCTGAAAGCGGGCGACAAGCTGATTGTCGAAGGCACCGGTAAAGTGTCCCCCGGACAAGCGGTGAAGGCCGTTGCCGTCAAAAATAACGGAGGCAATGCCTGATGTTCTCCCGTTTCTTCGTGCGTCGCCCGGTCTTTGCCTGGGTGATCGCTATCCTTATCATGCTTGCCGGGGCGCTGGCGATCCGCACGCTGCCGGTGGGACAATATCCGGACGTCGCCCCGCCGGCGGTAAAAATATCCGCGACCTATACTGGAGCTTCCGCAGAAACCCTGGAAAACAGCGTCACCCAGGTTATCGAGCAGCAGCTCACCGGGCTGGATAACTTACTTTATTTCACCTCCACCAGCAGTTCGGATGGTACGGTAAGTATTACCGTCACCTTTGAGCAGGGAACCGATCCGGATACCGCTCAGGTACAGGTGCAAAACAAAGTGCAGCAGGCGGAATCGCGTCTGCCGAGTGAAGTACAGCAATCTGGCGTAACGGTAGAAAAATCGCAAAGCAGCTTCCTGTTAATCCTCGCGGTGTATGACAAAACCAACCGTGCCACCAGTTCCGATATCTCCGACTGGCTGGTCAGCAATATGCAGGACCCGCTGGCGCGCGTGGAGGGCGTCGGCAGCCTGCAGGTATTCGGCGCCGAATACGCGATGCGCATCTGGATGGATCCGACCAAACTCGCCTCTTACTCGTTGATGCCTTCCGACGTACAGTCGGCGATTGAGGCGCAGAACGTGCAGGTCTCCGCGGGTAAAATCGGCGCGCTACCGTCGTCCAATGCCCAGCAATTGACTGCTACCGTGCGCGCGCAGTCGCGGCTGCAAACTCCTGACCAGTTCAAAGCGATCATTGTAAAGAGCCAGTCCGACGGTTCAGTGGTGCGCCTGAGCGATGTCGCGCGGGTGGAAATGGGCAGCGAGGATTACACCGCCACCGCTAATCTGAACGGCCACCCCGCCGCCGGGATTGCGGTGATGATGGCGCCCGGCGCCAACGCGCTGGATACCGCGACGCTGGTGAAAAGCAAAATCGCTGAATTCCAGCGTCAGATGCCGCAGGGCTACGATATCGCCTACCCGAAAGACAGCACCGAGTTCATCAAAATCTCGGTCGAGGACGTCATTCAGACCCTGTTTGAGGCGATTATCCTCGTGGTCTGCGTAATGTATCTGTTCCTGCAGAACTTCCGCGCGACGCTCATTCCGGCGGTAGCGGTACCGGTCGTGTTACTTGGCACCTTTGGGGTGCTGGCGCTGTTCGGCTACTCGATTAACACCCTGACGCTGTTCGCCATGGTGCTGGCGATCGGCCTGCTGGTGGATGATGCCATTGTGGTGGTGGAAAACGTCGAACGGATTATGCGCGACGAAGGGCTGCCCGCCCGCGAAGCCACCGAAAAATCGATGGGCGAAATCTCCGGCGCGCTGGTGGCGATCGCCCTGGTGCTGTCGGCGGTATTCCTGCCAATGGCCTTTTTCGGCGGTTCGACCGGGGTAATCTATCGCCAGTTCTCGGTGACGATTATCTCGGCGATGATGCTGTCGGTGGTCGTAGCGTTAACCCTCACTCCGGCGCTGTGCGGCGCGCTGCTAAGCCACTCCAAACCTCATGACAAAGGTTTCTTCGGCGCCTTTAATCGCCTGTGGGGGCGTACGGAAGATGGCTACCAGCGTCGCGTACTCGGCGGCCTACGCCGCGGCGCGGTGATGATGGGCGCTTACGCCTTGATTTGCGGGGCGATGGCGTTGGCGATGTGGAAACTGCCGGGCAGCTTTCTGCCGGTGGAGGATCAGGGCGAAATCATGGTCCAGTACACCTTGCCTGCCGGGGCGACGGCGGTGCGTACCGCCGAGGTGCGCCGTCAGGTGACCGACTGGTTCCTCACCAAAGAGAAAGCCAATACCGAGGTTATCTTCACCGTCGACGGCTTCAGTTTCAGCGGCAGCGGTCAGAACGCCGGAATGGCCTTCGTCTCATTGAAAAACTGGTCGCAGCGCAAAGGCGACGAAAATACCGCGCAAGCCATTGCGCTGCGCGCCAACAAAGAGCTGGGCGCGATCCGCGACGCCACCCTGTTCGCCATGACGCCGCCATCGGTGGACGGCCTTGGGCAAAGTAACGGCTTCACTTTCGAGCTGATGGCCAGCGGGGGTACCGATCGCGATAGCCTGATGAAGCTGCGCAGCCAACTGCTGGCCGCAGCCAATCAGAGCGGCGAACTGCAGTCGGTTCGCGCCAACGATCTGCCACAAATGCCACAGCTGCAGGTGGATATCGATAACAATAAAGCCGTCTCGCTGGGGCTGTCGCTCAGCGATGTGACCGATACGCTCTCCAGCGCCTGGGGCGGCACGTACGTCAACGACTTTATCGATCGCGGCCGGGTGAAAAAGGTCTATATCCAGGGCGAGAGCGACGCGCGCGCCGTGCCGTCCGATCTTGGTAAATGGTTTGTCCGCGGCAGCGATAACAGCATGACGCCGTTCACCGCGTTCGCCACCACCCATTGGGAATACGGCCCGGAAAGCCTGGTACGTTACAACGGCTCGGCCGCCTTTGAGATCCAGGGGGAAAACGCCGCGGGCTTCAGCTCAGGTGCGGCAATGGACAAAATGGAAAAACTGGCCGATAGCCTGCCGGCGGGTTCCACCTGGGCATGGAGCGGTATTTCGCTACAGGAAAAACTAGCCAGCGGCCAGGCGATGAGCCTGTACGCCATTTCGATTCTGGTGGTGTTCCTGTGCCTGGCGGCGCTGTATGAAAGCTGGTCGGTGCCGTTCTCGGTGATCATGGTCATCCCGTTAGGCCTGCTTGGCGCGGCGCTGGCGGCCACGCTGCGCGGCTTAAGTAACGACGTCTATTTCCAGGTGGCGCTGTTGACGACTATTGGCCTGTCGTCGAAGAACGCCATCCTTATCGTTGAATTCGCTGAATCCGCGGTGGATGAGGGCTATTCGCTCTCGCGGGCGGCGATCCGCGCCGCGCAGACCCGTCTGCGCCCGATTGTCATGACCTCGCTGGCATTTATCGCCGGAGTACTGCCGCTGGCCATTGCTACCGGCGCCGGGGCCAACAGCCGCGTGGCGATTGGTACCGGGATTATCGGCGGCACCCTGACGGCGACGCTGCTGGCGGTGTTCTTCGTCCCGCTGTTCTTTGTGCTGGTGAAGCGTCTCTTTACCCGCCCACGTCCTTCTCAGGAGTAAGTTATGTTTCGTTTGAGTTTAATGTTTATCGCGCTCCTGACCGCGGGCTGTGTCTCTCTTGACCCGCACTACGAGCGCCCGGCCGCGCCGGTGCCGGCGACCCTTCCCGGCGCGCACGGCGAATCAACGGCGGTGGTCGGCGACTGGCAAAAAGTGGTCAATGATGCGCGGTTAAAAAAAGTGGTCAGCATCGCGCTTAATAGCAACCGCGATGTGCAAAAGGCATTGGCCGATATTGAAGCCGCTCGCGCCCAGTATGGCGAAACGCGCGCATCGTTGTTTCCCACCGTCGATGCCGAGCTGAGCCATACCCGCAGCAAAACGATCGCCAGCGGCCTAAGTTCTACCTCGCAGGCTGACGGCGCGGTCTCGAGCTTCGAACTGGACTTGTTCGGCAAGAACCAGAGCCTGTCGCGCGCGGCGCGAGAAAGCTGGCTTGCCAGCGAATTCACCGCGCAAAATACCCGACTGACGATGATTGCCGATTTGACCACCGCCTGGGTGACGCTGGCGACGGATAATAGCAATCTGGCGCTGGCGCAGCAGACGATGGATAGCGCGGAGAACTCGCGTAAAATCGTCGCTCGCCAGATGGCGGTGGGCACCGCCTCCGCCGGTGATTTAAGTTCGGCGGAAAGCGTCTATCAGCAGGCGCGAGCCAGCGTCGCCAGCTATCGTACGCTGGTGGCGCAGGATAAAAACGCCATTAACCTACTGGCGGGGGAAACCGTACCGGAGAGCCTGCTGCCCGGTACGCTGGAGAGCCTGGGGGATAACAGCATCGCGCTGGTGCCGGCGGGGGTATCATCATCGGTACTGTTGCGCCGGCCGGATATTCAAGAGGCGGAACATAATCTCAAGAGCGCTAATGCCGATATCGGTGCGGCGCGAGCGAACTTTTTCCCGTCCATTTCGCTGACCGCCAGCGCCGGGGTCGGCAGCGACTCGCTATCGTCGCTGTTTAGCCATGGCATGCAGGTGTGGTCGTTCGCCCCGTCCATCAGCCTGCCGCTGTTCACCGGCGGCAGTAATCTGGCGCAGCTACGCTATGCGCAGGCTGAGAAAAAGGGGCTGATTGCCACCTACGAGAAATCCATTCAGAGCGCCTTTAAGGACGTTGCCGATGCGCTGGCGCGCCGGGAAACGCTGAGTGAACAGCTCGATGCCCAGCAGCAGTATGTTGCCGCCGAGCAGAAGTCGCTGGATATCGCGATGAAGAGTTATCAGGCCGGGGTCGGCGACTATCTGTCGGTGCTGACCGCCCAGCGGACGCTGTGGTCGGCGAAGGCGACGCTGCTGTCGCTGCAGCAGACCGACCTCAATAACCGCATTACGCTCTGGCAATCGCTGGGCGGCGGCGCCAGTTAATGTTCCTCTTCGGACGCGTTATAGCACCTTAATCACTCCTGGCACATGCGTTAACTCCAGATTGCGGTAATAAAATATTCCACCTTTATTACCGCAATATCTCTGGCTATACCTACAATTATCCTATTATCCCAAGCGTATTAATCGTGATACTCTTCACATGAATGGAATAAAAAATTCCTTATACTGCGCGCAACTGAGAATAACGAGGTTTTTATGAGTATCGACCTGAGCAAACTGCTGACCGAGCGACGCAACGCCAACAGCGCCAACATTGACACCCTCTCCACTGTCGACATGCTGACGGTGATAAACCAGGAAGATCAGCAAGTGGCGCAGGCGATAACGCCTTACTTGCCGCAGATAGCGGAAGTCGTGGATAAAGTGGCGGCGGCGCTGCGGGCCGGGGGACGGCTGATTTACATCGGCGCCGGCACGTCGGGGCGTTTGGGTATTCTGGACGCCAGCGAATGCCCGCCGACCTTTGGCACCCGTCCGGAGCAGGTGGTGGGGATTATCGCCGGCGGACATAAAGCGATTCTGAGCGCCGTGGAAAACGTGGAAGACAATAAAGCGCAAGGGGCGATGGATCTGCAAAACCTAAACTTCAGCAACCGTGATGTGCTGGTGGGGCTGGCGGCCAGCGGGCGTACGCCGTACGTCATTGGCGCGATGGAATACGCCCATAGCCAAAATGCGTTTGTCGCTATCGTCAGCTGTAACCCGCACGGTGAAATGGCGCAGCTGGCGGACGTGGCGATTACCCCGGTGGTCGGCCCGGAAGTGGTTACCGGATCGACCCGCCTGAAAGCCGGCACCGCGCAGAAGCTGGTGCTAAACATGATCTCCACCGGGGCGATGATCCGCATCGGCAAGGTCTACAGCAACCTGATGGTGGATGTCGAAGCGACCAACGCCAAGCTGATTGAGCGCCAGGTGTCTATCGTGATGGAAGCGACCGACTGCGATCGCGCCACCGCGCAGAATGCGCTGGATGCCTGCGGCCGCCACTGTAAGACGGCGATTGTGATGGTGTTGGCAGACTTAAGCGCCGCAGAAGCGCAGTCGCTGCTGGCGAAAAACAACGGTTATATCCGCAAGGCGCTAAGCAACACCTGAGCGCCGACAGACAGGTAACAGGCAATGGCAAAAATAACTAAAGAGATGATAGCGCGGATCCTGGCTCACGTCGGCGGGGCCGCAAACGTGGCGCAGGCGGGTAACTGCATGACGCGCCTGCGCTTGACCCTGCGCGATGAAAGCCTGGCCGATAGCGCCGCCATTCGCCAGATTGACGGCGTGATGGGGGTTATCGTCAGCGATGAACAGTTCCAGGTGGTATTAGGGCCCGGCAAGGCGCAGACCGCCGCGGAAATGATGAACGGCCTGATGGAAGCGGCGCCGCAGGCAGCCACCTCGCTGGCGGATGTGGCAGCGGAGAAAAAGCAGGCGTTAAAGAGCAAGCAGACCAGCGGGGTACAGAAATTTCTCGCGAAGTTCGCCACTATTTTTACGCCGCTGATCCCCGGCTTTATCGCCGTCGGGCTGTTGTTAGGCTTCGCCACGCTGGCGGAACAAATCTTCGTGCTGGAGAACGCGCATCCTAACGCCAGTCTGGTGGCGCTGATTGGTTATATGAAGGTATTCAGCAAAGGGATGTTTACCTTCCTGAGTATCCTGATTGGCTATAACGCTCAGAAAGCCTTCGGCGGTTCGGGCGTGAACGGCGCGATTATCGCCTCGCTGTTCGTGCTGGGCTACAACCCGGAAGCGACCAGCGGATTTTACGCCGGAATTTCGACCTTCTTCGGTCATGGTATCGACCCGCGCGGCAATATTATCGGCGTGCTAATCGCCTCGATTCTTGGCGCGTGGGTGGAGCGTCAGGTGCGGCGGATAATGCCCGCTAACCTCGATATGATCCTTACCTCGGCGATGACGCTGCTGATTATGGGCGCGGTGACCTTTACGGTGATTATGCCGATTGGCGGCTGGCTGTTCACCGGTATGTCGTGGCTGTTCCTGCATCTTAACGGCAATCCGTTTGGCTCGGCGGTGCTGGCCGGGCTGTTCCTGCTGGCGGTGATGTTCGGCGTGCATCAGGGGTTTGTGCCGGTCTATTTTGCGCTGGTGGATGCGCAGGGCTTTAACTCGCTGTTTCCTATCCTGGCGATGGCCGGGGCCGGGCAGGTGGGTGCGGCGCTGGCGCTGTTCTGGCGCGCGAAGAGCGATTCGCTGCTGCGAACCCAAATCAAAGGGGCGATCATTCCAGGCTTTCTCGGCATTGGCGAACCGCTGATTTACGGCGTAACCCTGCCGCGTATGAAACCGTTTATCACCGCCTGTATCGGCGGCGCCTGCGGCGGTTTCTTCGTGGGCCTGATTGCCTGGCTGGGGCTGCCGGTGGGCCTGAACACGGTGTTTGGCCCGTCCGGGCTGGTGGCGCTGCCGCTGATGACCTCCGGTAGCGGAATTTATGCCGGGATGGCGGTGTACGCCGGCGGTCTGGCGGTTTCGTATTTATGCGGTTTTGTCCTCACCTGGCTGTTCGCCAGTAAAAACGTTGACCTGAGTTAAGCGTATTTCCCCGGATATGGTTAGGCATTCGGCCGGTAGCCCCGGTAAGCGTAAGCGCTACCGGGGAAGGGTCCCGGATGTCGGCTAACGCCTCATCCGGGCTACGATTGGGCATTCGGCCGGTAGCCCGGTAAGCGTAAGCGCTACCGGGGAAGGGTCCCGGATGTCGGCTAACGCCTCATCCGGGCTACGGTTGGGCATTCGGTCGGTAGCCCCGGTAAGCGTAAGCGCCACCGGGGAAGGGTCCCGGATGTCGGCTAACGCCTCATCCGGGCTACGATTGGGCATTCGGCCGATAGCCCGGTAAGCGTAAGCGCTACCGGGGAAGGCGCTTAGACGATTTTCATCTTATTGATACCTTTTCGTGTTTAAAAATCGAGCACAAAATCGTTATAGTTTTGCTCGAAAAATAATAATGATTTTCCATGGACTGATGGGGTAGTGATGATGAAATTGCGTTTACGCACGGCGGCGGCAGTGATGCTGGCTGGCCTGCTGTTAGCGGGCTGTGACCAGAAGAATGACAATGCCAAACACATAAAAGTCGGCGTGATTAACGGCGCGGAACAGGATGTGGCGGAAGTGGCGAAGAAGGTGGCGAAAGAAAAGTATGGCCTCGACGTCGAGCTAGTGGGCTTTAGCGGCTCGCTGTTGCCGAACGATGCTACCAACGCCGGGGAGCTGGATGCCAACGTCTTCCAGCATCGTCCCTATCTGGAACAAGACAACAAAGCGCACGGCTACCACCTGGTGGCCATCGGCAATACTTTCGTCTTTCCCATGGCCGGCTATTCGCGCAAGATTAAATCCGTTGCCGATATTAAAGATGGCGCGACCATCGCCATTCCCAATGACCCGACCAACCTCGGCCGCGCGCTATTGTTATTGCAAAAAGAGCAGCTGATTACCCTCAAAGCGGGTACCGGCCTGCTGCCGACGGCGGTGGATATCACCAGCAACCCGCGAAACCTGAAAATTATGGAGCTGGAGGGCGCGCAGCTGCCGCGGGTGCTGGACGATCCGAAGGTTGATGTCGCCATTATCAGTACCACCTACCTGCAGCAAACCGGGTTATCGCCGGTGCGCGACGGCATCTTTATTGAAGACAAAAACTCGCCGTACGTGAACATCATTGTGGCGCGTGAAGACAATAAAGACGCCGAAAGCGTGAAAGAGTTTATGCAGTCGTACCAGTCGCCGGAAGTGGTGAAGGCGGCAGAAACCATCTTCAACGGCGGCGCGGTACCGGGCTGGTAATCATCTATGCTGCGCCATCAGGTGCAGCAGCGGCACCAGAGACAGCCCGTCCGGCATTTCGCCGCGGGCGATCAGCTGGTTTATCTCCTCGAAGGTAAACCAGCCGGTTTCCATCACTTCATCCTGATCTGCGTCCATGCCAACCCAGCTTAAATCGGTGGCGAGCCAGGTGATAAACAGCTGGTCGCTGCTGCCGTATGACGGGTTGTAGCGGATGATTTCCTCAGCGTGTTGCGCTTGCCAGCCGGTCTCTTCGCGTAGTTCGCGCAGCGCGGCGACGGCGGGTTCTTCGCCTTCATCGACGCCGCCTGACGGGATAGCCCACACCACCTTATCGATCAGATAGCGGTAGTGGCGAATCAGCAGCACTTTGTCATCCTGGAGCGCCACAATCCCGACCGCCGGGCGTGGGTAGTGAATGGAATAAAAGTCGCGCCGCTCGCCGGGGGCGACATCAATACCTACCTTGCGCATGCTGAACCATGGCGTTTCGGCGATGATCTGCGGATTATGCATATCGGCGGCGGTTAGTTTCTTTTTCATCCTGCCATTCCTGTAGAAAGTTTAATCTTCAGAACAACATAGCCGGCTGCGATTGGCAACCGTCGCAGGTTGGCCCGATTCCATCGATCATTGCCCAAATGCCCATATTGCGCCAGGCTGGTACGCAATACGATGTTCGTCAGATTACCCCACAGAGGAACGCTAACATGAACATCACTCATATCCGTAATGCTACACAGGTTATTGAATACGCAGGTAAAAAATTCCTGATCGACCCGATGCTGGCGGACAAAGGCGCCTGGCCGGGATTTCCAGGAACCGCGCGCAGCGAACTGCGCAATCCGCTGGTGGCGCTGCCGTTTCCCCGCGAAAAAATTATCGACGTCGATGCGGTAATCGTCACCCATACCCATGACGATCATTGGGACGAGGCGGCGATCGCGGCGATCCCGAAAATCCTTCCGGTTTTCGTCCAGCATGAGGCCGACGCCGCGCTGCTGCGCAGCCAGGGATTTCAGGATATCCGCCTGCTGTCGGCAAACAGTGAATTTGCCGGCGTAAATCTGCAGAAAACCACTTCCGGGCAACATGGCAGCGACCGTACCTATGCGGTACCGGCGATGGCTGAACGTCTGGGCGAGGCTTGCGGCGTGGTGTTCCGTCATCCGCAGGAGAAGACGCTGTGGCTGGTTGGCGATACCATCTGGCGCGATGAGATTGAAGCCGACATGCTGAAGCTGCGCCCGGATGTGGTGGTGCTGAACGCCGGCTACGCTCACGTTATCGGCTTTGGCCCGATCATCATGGGCAAAGAGGACCTGCTGAAGGCGCATTTCGCCCTGCCGGAAGCGAAAATCATGGCCATCCACCTGGAGGCGGTCAACCATTGTCTGGTGAGCCGCGAAGAGATGTGCCAGTACGTCGCGGATAATCAGATTGCCGGGGTAGTCAGTATTCCGCAGGATGGGGAAACCGTTGTTTATTAACCTGCTCAAGGGGAAGGGATGATGACATTAACCGACGTGGCGATTGTCGCCGTAGAAGGCTTTAGCCCGTTTCATTATGCCGTCCCCTGCATGCTGTTTGGCGATACGGTCTCGGAAACCAAACGTTTTAATCTGCAGATTTGCGCCGAGCAGC
The DNA here is from genome assembly GCF_057196925.1 of Klebsiella sp. SYXHC3. Lineage (NCBI taxonomy): Bacteria > Pseudomonadati > Pseudomonadota > Gammaproteobacteria > Enterobacterales > Enterobacteriaceae > Klebsiella > Klebsiella sp. SYXHC3. The sequence goes on from NZ_JBXUNG010000002.1 coordinate 124,410, forward strand.
CGGGATTACTCAGCGCCCGCGACGGCTTTGCGCTGTACGCCAGCGGCGATTTTACCGCGATGGAACAGGCCGATATCGTGGTGGTGCCCTACTGGGGCGAGGTCAACCAGTGCCCGCCGCAGGCGCTGATCGCGAGTCTGATTCGGGCGCGCGATAACGGCGCGGAAATCGTCGGCCTGTGCCTCGGCGCGTTTGTCCTTGGCTACGCCGGGCTGCTCGACGGTAAGCGGGCGGCGACCCACTGGGAGTTCGAGCAGGATTTCCAGCGCCTGTTTCCGCAGGTTCAGCTTGATATCAACGCCCTGTACGTCGATGACCAGAAGGTGATTACCTCGGCGGGGACCGCCGCGGCGCTGGATTGCTGCCTGTATATCATTCGCCAGCGTTTTGGCAGCCTCGCCGCCAACCAGATCGCCCGGCGGATGATCGTACCGCCGCACCGCGAGGGCGGCCAGGCGCAGTTTATCGCCCAGCCGGTGCCGCGCAACACCCGCGATGCGCGGATTAATTGTCTACTGGATTATCTGCAGCAGCACATTGCCGAGCCGCATAATCTTGATTCGCTGGCCGAGGTGGTGGCGATGAGCCGCCGTACCCTGACCCGCCAATTCGCCAGGGCGACCGGGATGAGCATTGCCGACTGGTTGACCGCCGAGCGCCTGCGCCGCAGCCAGAGCCTGCTCGAAGCGGGGGATTTGCCGGTCGAGCAGGTGGCGGAAGCAGTGGGCTATCTCTCCGCCGTGACCTGGCGCCAGCAGTTTAAAGCGCGTTTTGGCGTTAGCCCGACGGAGTGGCGGCGGACTTTCCGCCGCGGCGTTTAGCCGGCGAGAGTCGAACTGTCGATCACGAAGCGATATTTCACGTCGCCCTTGACCATTCTTTCCCAGGCTTCGTTGATCTGATCGGCGCGAATCAGCTCAATATCGGCGACGATGCCGTGTTCGGCGCAGAAGTCGAGCATCTCCTGGGTTTCCGGGATACCGCCGATCATCGAGCCGGCAATCGAGCGGCGGCGGAAGATCAGATTGAACACTTCCGGCGATGGATGCGGCGTGGCCGGGGCGCCAACCAACGTCATAGTGCCATCGCGTTTCAGCAACGTGGTGAAGGCATCGAGATTGTGCGGCGCCGCCACGGTGTTGAGGATGAAATCGAAGCTTTTGACGTGGGCCGCCATTTCGTCTTCGTTGCGCGACACCACGACCTCATCCGCGCCCAACGCTCTGGCCGCGTCGCGCTTGGATTCGGAGGTGGTAAAGGCCACCACGTGGGCCCCCATGGCGTGGGCCAACTTGATCCCCATATGTCCCAGACCGCCGATGCCGACGATGCCGACTTTTTTGCCCGGCCCGGCGTGCCAGTGGCGTAGCGGCGAATAGGTCGTGATCCCGGCGCACAACAGCGGCGCGACGGCGGCGAGCTGCGCTTCGGGATGGTTTATCCGCAGTACGTAGCGTTCATTGACCACGATCTGCTGTGAATAACCGCCCAGCGTATGCCCTGGCGCGTCCTGGGTCGGCCCGTTATAGGTCAGCACCATATGGTCACAGTAGTTCTCCAGCCCTTCAGCGCACTCCTCGCACTGTTTACAGCTATCCACCATACAGCCGACGCCCACCAGATCGCCAACGGCGTAACCTGAGACGGCATCGCCGACCGCCGTCACCCGGCCAACGATTTCATGGCCCGGCACGCAGGGATACAGCGTCCCGGCCCATTCCGCTCGCGCCTGATGGAGATCGGAATGGCAAACGCCGCAGTATGCAATGGCGATCTGCACATCCTGTGGGCCGGGTTCGCGGCGGGTGATAGACATCGATTCGAGCGGCTGGCTGGCGGAGTACGTACCTATAGCGTTGATCTGCATAGCATTACCTCTTGTGCAATAGCGTGATAAATCAAGCGGAAGGGAGTGAGCGTTTTTTGCGCGGCAAGGGTAAGCGTAGCCTGGCTAAGGCAGGATGAGAAAAGCGCAGCTCGAAGGGTTAAAAAAGGCGCCTCACCGAGATGAGGCGCTCGTGATATCAAGGCGCGATCGGCGTCAGATAATCCAGCCGCAGCGGCTCGGCGAGCAAGATCTCCATCTGGCCGATAAAGGCCTGGAAGTAGGGCTGGGCGATATGCTCATCCAGCGCCTGCTGGTCGCGCCAGGACTCACGCATGTAGAAGGTATCCGGCGCGTCGCGCAGCTGAAACAGCGCGTAGTCGAGATTACCCTGCTCCTCGCGGGTTGGCAGCAGCAGCGCCTGCAGCGCGTCGCGCAGGGCCTCGGTTTGCCCGGCTTTCGCCTTCAGAACCGCGATAAGCGCAATAGTGTCGTCGCGCATTTAGAAACCCTCCAGCACGATTTTGCCGACCGAGCGCCCGGTTTCCAACTTAGCGTGGGCTTTTTGCAGATTGGCGGCGTTGATAGTGCCGTAGTGTTCGCCAAGGGTAGTGCGCAGCGTGTTATCGTCAATCAACGCGGCGACGCGGGTCAGTAGCTGATGTTGGGCGATCATATCATCCGTCTCAAACATTGAGCGGGTGAACATAAATTCCCAGTGCAGCGAAATGCTTTTCGCTTTCAGCGGCACCACGTCCAGGCTCTCCGGGTCATCAATTAGCGCCAGCTTACCCTGCGGGGCGAGCGCGGCGATCAGTTCGTTAAAATGCTGATCGGTATTGGTCAGGCTGGCGACGTGGGTCACGGCATGAATGCCGATTTTCGCCAGTTCTTCACCGAGCGGCTTGCTGTGGTCAATGACGTGATGCGCCCCGGCCTCGCGTACCCACTTCTGGCTTTCCGGGCGCGATGCGGTACCAATCACCGTCATGTTGGTGAGTTTGCTGGCCAACTGGGTGAGGATAGAGCCAACGCCGCCCGCCGCGCCGACAATCAGCAGCGTATCGCCGGCGTTACCGCCTTCCTGCACGCCAAGGCGGTGGAACAGCAATTCCCAGGCGGTGATAGCGGTCAGAGGCAGCGCGGCGGCGGCGGCATTCTCCAGCGAGCGCGGCTTCAGCGCCACGATGCGTTCATCAACCAGCTGCAGTTCGCTGTTACTGCCGGGACGGCCCAGCGCGCCGGCGTACCACACTTCATCGCCCGGCATGAATAGCGCCACCGCATCGCCAACGGCTTTCACCACGCCAACCGCATCCCAGCCCAGCACCCGCGGGGTATCGGCATTAAACCCGGCGCGCACTTTGGTGTCGACCGGGTTCACCGAAATGGCTTTGACCTCGACCAGCAGATCGTGGCCCTGCGCCTGCGGATCCGGCAAATCGATATCGCGTAAAAAGGGAATGTTGTTGCCGTCGGCGGCGGCCTGGGTAATAGCAATGGCTTTCATAGGTTCTCCGGTCTACAAAAAGGATTCATGGTGTGAATGCATCGAGGATAGACCGCTCTACCATCGGGAAAAACGGCCCGGCGGCGATAACAGTTATATAAAAAAAGTGAAAATCGGCGAATGCGACATTGGCAAGTTTCGTTTATTTCGAATATTGTGGGTTTCGAATATTGCGATTATAATTTTTACATGGCCATTGGAGACAAGCGCATGACTAAACTGAACCTTCCGGACCCGCTGGAGAGTGAACTTGCCCAGCGCGGGCAGCGTGAGCTGGCGGCATACCTTTCTACTCATCTTGAAACGCAGCGTATTGCGATTGTGGGTGAAGATGACAAAACTCATACCATTGAGTTGCCAACCAGCGCTCTGACTATGCTGATGGAGATCCTTGGGGAATTGGCTTGTGGCAACGCGGTGCAGATTGTTCCTGTTCATGCTGAACTCACCACCCAGGAAGCAGCGAATATCCTCAATGTTTCTCGTCCGCATATGGTTAAACTGCTGGAAGCGAGGAAGCTTCCATTTCATAAAACTGGACGCCATCGCCGGGTTCTGTTTGCCGATCTGATGGAGTATAAAAAACGTAGGGAACAGGAAAGCCTGGACGCGATGCAAGCGCTGGCGGATCAGGCGCAGGACTTAGGGATGTATTAATGCGACATTCACCTTATCCGGTGATTTTAGATGCTTGTGTATTATATCCAGCACGGCTCAGGGATTTATTAATGCACTTAGGGATCGCTGGACTTTATCAACCAAAATGGAGCCGCTTCATTCACGATGAATGGTGCAGGAATCTTCTTATAAATCGGCCTGATATAGCACCTGAAGCGCTGCGTCGTACCGTTGATCTCATGAATGCAGCTTTACCGGATGCTAATGTAACGGGTTTTGCAGGATTAATTAACGGACTAGTTTTACCCGACCCTGACGATCGGCATGTCCTTGCTGCGGCAATCAGAGCGAAGGCTGAAATTATCGTTACGTTAAATCATAAAGACTTTCCAGCAGAATCATTGCTTCCATTTGAAATTGAAACACTTCATCCTGATGTATTCATATCGGACCTGTTTGACCTTAATCATGCTCTGGCGTTGGAGGCGGTGAGAAGGCAGCGGCAGTCTCTCAAGCATCCTCCAATGACCGTCGATGAGTTCCTGGAGATGCTGCTAAAGCAGGGCTTGCCGATGACGGTAAAAGAGTTAGCCAATTACCAGTACGCCATATAGCGATGGTCATCACCCGGAAGTATAATGGTTTCATATTTGAGACCCTTTTCCTTTCCATGTCGCAAATATTAATATCACTCCGGCAGAATAATAATATTGCGTTATGGCTCAAGGTTTATACCTTGACTCCCGACATCCTGCGTGCGATTTTTCTTCTATCAAATAATAAACAGAGTTTCATATTTGGAACAAAAATAAAACCATCGTGCTATTTAATTAAGAGTTTCACCACTGAGACAAAATAATAAGTCGATATTAATCGACGGTCTTTTATCGCTTATAAAAATAAAGTGAGGGATGTGCTATGCGTAAAATACTCCTTTCGCTGCTGCTGGCTGCCGTGACCAGCGGGCTGGCGCTGGCGGACGACGGCAAGCCGTTCCCGCATATCGGCTGGCGCAGCGCGGATAATCTCGCCGGGCTGGATTTCGGCGGCGCGCTGCGGGCAAATTATCGCTATGAAGACTGGAAAGGCAGTAATTATCGCAACCCGCCGCATCTGCGTTTTGATACCTTCCGTATCGACAGCAGCGGCTTCTATGATAATTATTTCTTTGATGCCGGGTTCTGGTTCCAGGATCACCGTAAATACGCCATCGACCGCGCTTACGTAGGGTATCGCTTCGACAATAATAATAATATCCAGCTGGGGATCCCCGGCAAACCATTTGGCCTTGAACCTTATCCGCAATTTGGCTGGTCCTATGGTATTCCGTTTTATTTAGGCTTTGGCGTGAGCGCCGGTAGCGGCGTGAACTATCAATATCATGATAATAACTGGTCGCTGGATGTGGCCTATTTCCCGTGGATGGAGCCGGAGAATTTGCGCTATGCGCCGGACGTTGGCGATTACGATCGGCTGAAAAACACTATCTATCCGACTCAGCATCAGCAGCATAATGAAAAGCGGGACCAGGTGAATGTGCGTATTGCGCGGGATTTTCACGGCGGCGGCTGGAATAACGAGCTGGGCGGCTCACTGGCGTTGGCGCGGTTGCACAACCGCGAGACCGACGACGACGGCACCTTCTGGGCGGCAGGCGTGCACGGCATGTTGCATAACGGGCCGTGGCAGCTGACCTCACAGCTGATTCGCTACCAATACGATCCGAAGAACCCGGCGGGCGTCAGCGACGATACGATTCTGATGGGCGGCAACGGCCTGACGCCGGCCTACCTGATCCCGGCGAAAGCGACGACCGCGTCGCTTAACGTCGCCCGCGATGTCGACGTGAAGTGGGGCGGCGTATCGAAGCTGCGTTTTTACAACGACTACAGCGTGCTGTGGAAAGATAAAAGCGGCTGGAGCGATTCGCAGATGAACACCCTTGGCGTACAGGTCTTTGCGCTGCCGGTAATGTTCTGGGTCGATCTCAGCTGGGCGAAGAATGTTAATCCGTGGGGCGGCGCGCTGAACGCCACCGGCTGGACCAGCACCCAGTCCGAGGGCAGCGGCAAATGGTACTTTCGCACTAACGTTAATATTGGCTATTACTTCTGAGGCGGGAATTTTCCCTGCTCGCGCTGCGCTCAGCAGGGCTACGGTTCTGCGCCGTCTGGTAGCCCGGGTAAGGCGCTAGCCGCCACCCGGGGGGTTGATCGCGCTATCAGACCGTAGGCCGGATAAGGCCCAGCCGCCATCCGGCGCAAAAGTGGCTCTTTACCCGCGGTTATTGCCCGGCGGCGCTACGCTTGCGCGGGCCTACAGATCACATGCCGGGCGTAGTCCGGATGAGGCGTTAGCTGCCACCCGAGGGGCTAGCTCGCGCTATCAGGCATCCTGAGCTACTTTTTAGGCTCTATTTTCCACTGTAGCAAACCGGCGATATCCTTTTCACCTTCGGCTTCCTTTAAGCGCCGCTGTTGCTCAGCAAACTGACTATATTCCGCCTGCGCTTTTTCATCGGCCATTTTCTTACTGACTTTACCTGCGCCTTGCAAAACCTCACGGTCGTTAAATTGCAGGAACTGATCCAGCTTATCCTGCCAGTCGCGTAAAAAGACCTGCTGACGACGACGGGCCTGATCCTCGGCAAAATCCAGCCACATGTTAACTACGCGGTTAAGCTCATTGACTTCATCCTGAGTGAGATAATTTTTTGCCACCGTCACATCACCCTTATGCACCTCTTCACCTTTATAGTTGGTCAGCCCCATATACAGCTGACTGGCGTCAGCACGTTGATGAATGAGTTCAGCGGCGGTATGCCCGGTACAGGCAAAATGTAACTTGTTCTGGATTGTTTGAAAAAACTGCGTGGTTTCTTTTAGCGATGGTTGATAGTCAGCCGCTAATTCAAAAATCTCTCGCACCCGCAAATAAACGCGGCGTTCGCTGGCGCGAATATCGCGGATACGCTCCAGCATCTCATCGAAATAGTCGGGTACTGCCGATGAACCCACAGGCGGATTCTTCAGCCGCTCATCGTCCATCACAAAACCTTTGATCAGGTATTCCTGGAGCGTCTGGGTTGCCCACTGGCGGAACTGCGTGCCGCGAGAGGAGCGAACGCGATAGCCAACAGCGAGTATGGCTTCAAGGTTGTAATGGCCTATCTCTCTGGAAACCTGGCGTTTTCCTTCCTGGCGAACTATCCGGAATTTCCGGATAGTTGAATTTTGAGCAAGTTCACCTTCAGAGAAGATATTGATTAAATGCTCATTAATAGTCCGAACGTCTTTATCGTACAGTTCAGCCATTGTCGCCTGGGATAACCAGATTGTGTCTGACTCAAAGCGGCATTCAACGCGCACTTTCCCATCACCGCTGGCAAACATAATGAACTCACCTGCTGGGGACGACGTTATATTTTCCTTTGCCATTTGGTCTCCGGGTCAACCTGTTCACAACGGTAGAGTATGTCAGAAGCGGGGCATAAATTTCATTAGACGAACGATTAATCTGGCGTGTTTGCGGGTGTTAAGGCAGCCGTAATCCGAGGAATTTCCCTGCTCGCGCTGCGCTCAGCAGGGCTACGGTTCTGCGCCGTCTGGTAACCCGGGTAAGGCGTTAGCCGCCACCCGGGAATTTTTCTTGCTCGCGCTATCAGGTATGTTGCAGCGTGCCGTTGACGCTTTTCAGCGATTGTTGAATATGCCGTAATTCGGCTGTTAGCTTCTCTTCTTTATCGCTGAGCGGCAGCAATACAATGCAGCCATTCATCACCTTAACCGTGACCGGCTTCCCGGTATCGAATCCCGCTTCGCGTAGCCACTTGCCGGAAAGGGTAAGACTTGGTGTACTGGTATCCCGGCCATTGGGCCGATAGCCAACCAGCAGCTGACGTTCGGTTCCGCTAACGATGATATCTGGGGGTAGAATGCAAATCAGCCATAATCAACTCCTTGATAGTTGGTGAGGTTAGCTTTCATCAGGTATTGCGAGTACCTGATGGGGTCGATTAATTTAACTCTCCACTCGGCTGGGAACACCAACAATCTCCATTTTTATAACCCCTTCATCAGTGAATATTGATGTCAGACCTTTCCTTACCCGACCATAAAAAGCAATATCGATCATATTAAGTGCTCTGACATGTTCATTTGATAGCCTTGCGTTCTGCGAGCTGGTGGCCATCAATTGTTTAAAAATATCTATTTTGAGTGTCTTTCTATCAGTATATCTTTTAATAAATTTCTGAACTTGAACGGCAACAACAGGGCTGATTAAAGTCACTATTACCGTTGTGATCGATAGCATTAAACTCATTTTAGAATCCATATTTTTATAAGATATAAAGTTAGAATAAAAAAAAGAATTCAATAGGATAGGCTAACTGTAAGATATTGAATACATGCCGAATGGCCGATAGAGGGTGAGAAACTTTGGCGGAAGATCACAGGAGTTGAACCTGCCCGGGACCGCTGGCGGCCCCAACTGGATTTGAAGTCCAGCCACCTCACCGGAGATGACGATCTTCCGCGCCTCGATTGCTACATGGAGGCGGGCGCATTATAGCTACTTTCAGGCATTTACCACATACCTAAACGCACTTTTTTACTGTTAAAACTGGACTTTGCAGAACAGTCTGAGACAAATCCGTTCAAAATCCATGGGTTACACTTTTTCACACTCTTTCGGGCTACCGCGATCACAGAAAACAAGAAACGTAATTTGATAACGAGATATCGCAATTCATCTTACTGCGCCAAAGGTTTAAAAAAACCGTAACCGGTACCAATCCGCGGTGCCGCTAAGGGAATAGTGCGCAAATGAAAGATCATATTCTGTCCGTCAAAGAGAAAATTGGCTACGGTATGGGTGACGCCGCCAGCCACATCATTTTTGATAACGTCATGTTATACATGATGTTTTTCTACACCGATATTTTCGGTATCCCCGCCGGCTTTGTCGGCACCATGTTCCTGCTGGCGCGGGCGCTGGATGCGATTTCCGACCCGTGCATGGGCCTGCTTGCCGACCGTACCCGCAGCCGTTGGGGTAAGTTCCGCCCGTGGATCCTCTTCGGCGCTATCCCGTTCGGCCTCGTCTGCGTGCTGGCTTACAGCTCGCCGGATTTAAGCCACAACGGCAAGCTGATCTACGCCGCCATGACCTACACGCTGCTGACCCTGCTCTACACCGTAGTGAATATCCCCTACTGCGCGCTCGGCGGCGTGATCACCGACAACCCGACGCAGCGCATCTCGCTGCAGTCCTGGCGCTTCGTGCTGGCGACGGCGGGGGGCATGCTCTCCACCGTGCTGATGATGCCGCTGGTCAACTTTATCGGCGGCGAAAATAAAGCGCTGGGCTTCCAGGGCGGCATTGCGGTGCTCTCGGTGGTCGCCTTCCTGATGCTGGCCTTCTGTTTTTTCACCACCAAAGAGCGTGTCGAAGCGCCGCCGAGCAGTACCTCGATGCGTGAAGACCTGCGCGATATCTGGCGTAATGACCAGTGGCGGGTGGTCGGCGTGCTCACCATCCTCAATATCCTCGCGGTCTGCGTTCGCGGTGGCGCGATGATGTACTACACCACCTGGATCATGGGCTCGGCGGCGTTGTTCACCGTCTTCCTCACCACCTACTGCGTCGGCAACCTGATTGGCTCGGCGCTGGCGAAGCCGCTGACCGACTGGAAATGTAAAGTCAGCGTCTTCTGGTGGACCAACGCCCTCCTGGCGGTGCTCAGCGTGGCGATGTTCTTCGTACCGATGGACGCCGAAATCACCATGTTCGTCTTTATCTTCATCATTGGCGTACTGCACCAGCTGGTGACGCCAATCCAGTGGGTGATGATGTCCGACACTGTCGACTACGGCGAATGGTGCAACGGCAAACGCCTGACCGGCATCAGCTTCGCCGGCACCCTGTTTGTGCTTAAGTTGGGGCTGGCGCTGGGCGGCGCGCTGATCGGCTGGATGCTGGCCGGCGGCGGCTATGACGCCGCCGCTAAAACCCAGAACAGCGCCACCCTCACCATCATTATCGCCTTGTTCACCCTCGTTCCGGCGGTGTGCTACCTGCTGAGCGCGGTAATCGCCAAACGCTACTACACGCTAAAAACGCCGTTCCTGAAAAAAATGATGGCCGAGCTGGCCGAGGGCGCGCGTCGCAACGAACAAGAGTTCACGGCAGCCCCGATCGAAAAAGAATGGCAAAACTAAGAGGACGTTTTAATGAAAATCAGTGATGGAAACTGGCTCATTCAACCAGGGCTCAACCTGATCCAACCCGTACAGGTTTACGAGGTGGAGCAGCAGGGGAATGAAATGGTGGTCTATGCCGCACCGCGCGATGTCCGCGAACGCGCCTGGCAGCTGGATACGCCATTGTTCACCCTGCGCTTTTTCTCGCCTCAGGAAGGGATAATCGGCGTGCGCATGGAGCACTTCCATGGCGCGCTGGATAACGGCCCGCACTATCCGCTGAACGTGCAGAAAGACGTCCATGTCGAAATAGAAAATACGGCCGAGTTCGCCGAGCTGAAAAGCGGCAGCCTCAGCGTGCGGGTGACTAAAGGTGAATTCTGGGCGCTGGATTTTCTGCGCGACGGCGTGCGTATCACCGGTAGCCAACTGAAAAACAACGGCTACGTGCAGGATAGTAAGACCCAGCGCAACTACATGTTTGAGCGCCTCGACCTCGGCGTCGGCGAAACCGTCTACGGCCTCGGCGAGCGCTTTACCGCGCTGGTGCGCAACGGCCAGACGGTAGAAACCTGGAACGAAGACGGCGGCACCAGCACTGAGCAATCCTACAAAAACATTCCGTTCTACCTGACCAACCGCGGCTACGGCGTGCTGGTGAATCACCCGCAGCGCGTCTCCTTCGAGGTGGGCTCGGAGAAAGTCTCTAAAGTCCAGTTCAGCGTTGAAGGCGAATATCTCGAGTACTTCGTGATCGACGGCCCGACGCCGAAAGCGGTGCTTAACCGCTATACGCAGTTCACCGGCCGCCCGGCGCTGCCGCCGGCATGGTCGTTCGGTCTGTGGCTGACGACCTCGTTCACTACCAACTATGACGAAGCGACGGTAAATAGCTTTATCGACGGCATGGCCGAGCGCCATCTGCCGCTGCACGTCTTCCACTTCGACTGCTTCTGGATGAAGGCCTTCCAGTGGTGCGATTTTGAATGGGATCCGCTAACTTTCCCGGACCCGGAAGGGATGATCAAGCGCCTGAAGGCGAAAGGGCTGAAGGTCTGCGTGTGGATCAACCCGTACATCGGCCAGCGCTCGCCGGTGTTCAAGGAGCTGAAAGAGAAGGGCTATCTGCTTAAGCGCCCGGACGGTTCGCTGTGGCAGTGGGATAAGTGGCAGCCGGGGCTGGCGATTTATGACTTCACCAACCCGGAAGCCTGCCAGTGGTACGCCGACAAGTTAAAAGGTCTGGTAGCGATGGGGGTCGATTGCTTCAAGACCGACTTCGGCGAGCGTATCCCGACCGACGTGCAGTGGTTTGACGGTTCCGATCCGCAGAAAATGCACAACCACTACGCATTCATCTATAACGAGCTGGTGTGGAAGGTGCTGAAAGAGACCGTCGGCGAGCAGGAGGCGGTGCTGTTCGCCCGTTCCGCCTCGGTGGGCGCGCAGCAGTTCCCGGTGCACTGGGGCGGCGACTGCTACGCCAACTACGAATCGATGGCGGAAAGCCTGCGCGGCGGGCTGTCGATCGGCATGTCCGGCTTCGGTTTCTGGAGCCACGATATCGGCGGTTTCGAAAACACCGCGCCGGCCCACGTTTATAAGCGCTGGTGCGCCTTTGGCCTGCTCTCCAGCCACAGCCGCCTGCACGGCAGCAAATCCTATCGTGTGCCGTGGGCCTACGACGAAGAGTCCTGTGACGTAGTGCGCCACTTCACGCAGCTGAAATGCCGCATGATGCCGTATCTCTATCGCCAGGCGGCGCTGGCCAACGAGTTCGGCACTCCGATGTTGCGTGCGATGATGCTCGAATTCCCGGACGATCCGGCCTGCGACTATCTCGACCGTCAGTATATGCTCGGCGATTCTGTCCTGGTGGCGCCGGTGTTCTCCGAAGCGGGCGAGGTGCAGTTTTATCTGCCGGAGGGGCGCTGGACGCACCTGTGGCATAACGATGAATTGCCGGGTAGCCGCTGGCATAAGCAGCGTCACGATGCGCTGAGCCTGCCGGTCTACGTTCGTGACAACACCCTGCTGGCGCTGGGCAACAACGATCAGAAACCCGATTATGCCTGGCATGAAGGCACCGCCTTCCAGCTGTTCCAGCTCGACGATGGCCGCGAAGCTCTGTGCCAGGTTCCGGCTGCCGATGGTTCCGTGATTTTCACCCTGAAGGCGAAGCGCCAGGGCAACACCATCACCGTGAGCGGCGAAGGCGAAGCCCGCGGCTGGACGCTGTGTCTGCGCAATATCCCGCAGATAGCGGGCGTGGAGGGTGGGACTCAGGCGGGCAGCGAACTGGGCGTGGTGGTGAGCGCCCAGGGTAATGCGCTGACGATTACGCTGTAAATAACAACTCCCGCAGCATATCGCGGGAGTTATTCTTTCTGCGAATTTGAGATCGTTATCACGTATATTAATGACTGAAATGTGATCTGACGTATAAATATCGGTCCTTTCTCTGTCTTGTCTTATTTCTGTCCGGATATCCGGACACGATTTAGTATTGTTGTTTACTCCCCGCCTCCCTATATTTATCCTCAATGATTTTCATAGAGATCGCGTCGTATAGCGATATCTTATTGGCATTAATCTGCTATGCAATAAGGGTAAATAATGCAAATGGTTACCTCGCGACAGAACAGATTATTAAAATTTCTCTTGCCTAAACGAGAATACGTTACGTTGTTAAAAATGGCTGAATACTTAAATGTTTCAGAAAAAACAGTTCAGCGTGACTTACGTTTTCTTGAACAATGGCTTTCTGACTGGAAAATCAGTATTGATAAACGTGCCGGCGCGGGCGTCATGCTATTGGCTGATAACGTCGCCGATCTGTTGCAATTAGACCAGTTACTCAGTAGCGAAAGCGATGATACAGATGCCATGATGAATAATTCCCGGCGTGTGAAAATTGCTTCTCAGTTATTAAGTGAAACGCCGCGCGAAACATCGATCAGTAAATTGTCTGAACGTTACTTTATTAGCAGCGCCTCAATTGTGAATGATTTAAAAGTGATCGAATCATGGATTAGGCCACTGGGTCTGATGCTCATTCGTAGCCAGAGCGGCACTCATATTGAGGGGAGTGAATCCCATGTTCGCCAGGCTATGGCCTTATTAATTAATGGTGTTATTAACCATAATGAACCAGGAAATATTATTCACTCCCGTCTGGATAGCGGTAGCTATAAAGCCCTGGTGCATTATTTCGGTGAAGAAGATGTCATCTTTGTGCAGTCGCTTCTTCAGGATATGGAACGAAAATTAAGTTGGTCGCTGGGCGAGCCGTATTACGTCAATATCTTCACCCATATTCTGATTATGATGTATCGCATCACCCGCGGCAATGCACTACCGCGCCGGGAGCAGGGACATCCATTATTTGATGAGTCCATCTTTCGTATCGCGCAGAATATGCTGCAAAAAATTGAGGCCCGCATTGCCCACCCTTTACCAGAGGACGAAAGCTGGTTTATTTATCAATACATTATTTCGTCCGGCATGCTGGTGGAAGAGCGTGATGATGTCAGCATGCTGCGCAATATACGCTCCAGCGATGAGGCCCGGCAAATCACCTCCCGGCTGATCGCCCTGTTTTCCTCGGTGGTTGATATCGATCTGACGCATGACACCGCGTTATATGAAGGGTTGCTCATTCATATCAAGCCGCTGCTCAACCGGCTGAATTATCGTATCTATATCCGTAATCCGCTGCTGGAAGATATCAAGGGCGAATTAACAGAGGTGTGGCCATTAACTCTGCGGGTGGTGAATCAGGTATTTGCCGCCTGGGGCGAGAACGCGGTTTCGGAAGATGAAGTGGGTTATTTAACCGTGCATTTCCAGGCCGCGATGGAGAGGCAGGTGGCCAGAAAGCGGGTACTGCTGGTGTGTTCGACCGGGATTGGTACCTCGCATCTGTTGAAAAGCCGGGTCCTCAGGGCCTTTCCTGACTGGACCATCGTCGGCGTACTGCCTGCGGGTAGTCTACATACGCTACAGCGACAGGATGATATTGAACTGGTCATTTCAACCATTCATCTGCCGGAGATTGCGTTACCGGTAGTCTATGTCACGGCTTTTTTTAACGATGCCGATATTAAGCGGGTAACAGAAAAAGTTATCACCGAGAAATTACACCATGCTGCAACGTCAACTGCCAGCAATGAAATTTTATATCCATGAGGTAAATAATATGGACATCAGCCGGATTTTAAATACTAAGCGTGTATTGCTGGATATGAAGGCCACGACTAAAGCGGAAGTTATTGAAGAATTAACCGACCTGCTGCAGAAAGATGGGGCCATAAGCTGTCGCGAAACGTTTATTCAGGACGTTTGGCAGCGTGAGTCGGAAGGTTCGACCGGATTTGAAAACCACATCGCTATTCCTCATGGAAAATCATCCGCGGTGCTGAATACTACGCTCGCCATTGGCCGTACTCGTCAGGATATTGCCTGGGAAACGCTTGATGGAAGCCAGGTTCGTTGCATTATTTTATTTGCCGTCCGTCTGGAAGATCAAAATACCACCCATATCCGCTTACTCTCCCAGGTCGCTGGAGCGTTGGCCGATGATGACATTATTGCGCAATTGCTCGAAGAAACCAGTCCGCAGAAGATTATTGATCTCTTTAGTCAATATGCTGAATCGGATGTTTACTAACAATAACTAGTGGAGTCTGAGATGAATATTGTCTGTATTGCCGCCTGTACGGCGGGTATTGCTCATACTTATATCGCACGTGAGAAGTTAATGAAAGGCGCGAAAGCGCTGGGCCACAATGTCAAAGTTGAAACTCAGGGAACAATAGGTACTGAGAATGAACTGACAACCGAAGATATCGCTGCCGCCGATGTCGTTATTCTTGCCGTTGATGTGAAAATTAAAGGCGAAGAGCGTTTTAAAAACAAACGAATTGTCCGTGTGAAAACGGAGGTCGTTATTAAGTCACCGATTCAGTTTATCGAAAAGGTCGAGAAATCCTTAGCTAATGCCTGATCCTTATTCTGGAGGGATCTACCATGAGTGAGAATAAACCACCTGTCTCGCAGGAAATTAAAAAGCATTTGTTAACGGGTATTTCATGGATGATACCGCTGATTGTTGCCGCCGGGATCTGCATTGCCCTCGGTCAGGTTCTGGGCGGTACCAATGTCGCCGAGAAAGTCGGCACCATTCCATGGATGTTGAATCAAATCGGCGGCTGGGGGATGGGGCTCATCGTCCCGCTCATCTGTGCGGCGATTGCCTATTCTATTGCCGACAGACCTGGTTTTGCCCCTGGACTGATTGTTGGGTTTGTCTGCGGGCAAATCCACACCGGTTTCATCGGCGGAATGCTGGGCGGTTTCCTGGTGGGCTATACGGTGCTGCTGTTAAAGCATTACGTGCGGTTGCCAAAATCGATGCAAGGGCTGATGCCCATTATGGTGCTGCCGGTATTAAGCACCATTATCAGCGGTCTGTTGATGATGACCCTGATAGGCAAGCCGATTGCCTGGCTGCAGGAGGCCTTGATTCATCTGTTGGAGTCGATGCAGGGCGGTTCACGATTCCTGTTGGGGGCCATTCTTGGCGCGATGGCCACCTTTGATTTTGGCGGGCCGGTGAATAAAACCATGTCGTTATTCGCCGATGGCTTGCTGGTGAGCGGGGTCTATGGGCCGGAGGCGGTCAAGTTTGTCGGCTCCATGATCCCACCGTTCGGTATTACGTTGTCCTTCCTGCTGACCCGCCATAAATATACCCGTGCCGAAAGTGAAGCGTTAAAGGCCGCCTTCCCGATGGGTATTTGCATGATCACCGAAGGGGTGATCCCTATCGCGGCCCGCGATCTGCTGCGGGTGGTGGGATCCTGCGTCGTGGCTTCAGCGGTGGCAGGCGGCTTGATTATGACCTGGGGTGTGGAAAGCCCGGTGCCACATGGCGGTATGTTTGTGGTGCCGCTATTCACCCATCCACTGCTGTTTTGTCTGGCGCTGGCGATTGGGACGGTTATCTGCGGCGTGATGTTGTCGCTATGGAAAAAACCGGTCACGGAGCGTGATGAAGAGTTTGATGAACTGAGCGACCAAAAAGTCGCCGATGATGAAATCACCTTTACCCTTGAGTAAACGGAGGCCCTATGTTTGCCGATATGAAGCAGATGGTTGAGAAAGCCTGGCGTGAACAGTATGCCCTGCTGGCGATTAACTGTATGAATCTGGAGAGCGCCCGCGCCGCGGTACGCGTGGCGGAAAAATACCGCGCGCCGATTATTCTCAATCTCTATCAGGGCCATCTGGCGCATTTTCCGCCAGCGACAGCGATGGCGGTGGCCAGGACCCTTGCCGTAGAGGCCAGCGTTCCCGTGACCTTGAGTCTCGATCATGGGAAAGAACCGGTGAAGATCCGCCAGGCTTTTCGCGCTGGATTCAGCGGGTTGATGATTGATGCTTCTGCATTTCCACTTGCGGAAAATATCCGCCAGACCCGAGAGGTCACCACTCTGGCTGCCAGCATCGGGCTGTGTGTTGAAGGGGAATTGGGGCATCTGGCTGATGCTCCGCGCTATGACTCTGCGACGAACGCCGACCTGATGACGCAACCTGAGGACGTCGCCCCGTTTATCGAGCAAACCGGTATCGACTTACTGGCGGTCTCCGTCGGCACGGCCCACGGCATGTATGCGCCTGGGGTCACGCCCGCGCTGGACTTTGACCGTCTGGCGCTGGTGCAGCGAGCCTCTTCGGTGCCCCTGGCCCTGCACGGCGGCAGCGGCACGCCATTTGATCAGCTTGCCTGCTGCCCGGCATTTGGCGTGGCGAAGATTAATGTCGGCGCGGCGGTGTTTGAGGCAGGTAAAGCCGCACTACTCCATACCCTTTGCCATGACAGCTCTATTGAACTGGCCGATGCCATGGCGGTGATGGAACACGCCAGCGCTGAAGCTATCGTCCCTTACTTACAAGCATCCGGCGCGATAAACCGCGCCTGATTCACTTATCAGTCACGCCCTTTATGCCAGCGCATATTCGCCCTGGCAGGGCGAACTACACCCTGAAACTGGAGAAGACCATGTTAGTTTCCATGCAAGAAATACTTAAACCGACTCGTGAACACGGCTTTGCCATCGGTGCATTTAACGTTGCGGACAGCTGCTTTATTCGCGCCGTCGTGGAAGAGGCGGAAGCGACAAATACTCCCGCCATCATTTCAATTCACCCCAGCGAGCACGACTTTGTCGGCGATTCCTTTTTTAGCTACGTGCGGGATATCACCCAGCGTAGCCGGGTGCCGTTTACATTACATCTCGATCATGGCGCCTCGGTGGAGCATGTGCTGCGTGCGATCCAGTGCGGTTTTACCTCGGTGATGATCGATGGGTCGCTGCTGCCCTATGAAGAAAACGTCGCTCTAACGCGGGAAGTGGTCAGGCTGGCGCATGCGGTTGGCGTCTCTGTCGAAGGTGAACTGGGGACCATCGGCCAGACGGGAACGTCGGTAGAGGGCGGAGTGTCGAAAGTGACTTATACCGACCCGGCGCAGGCGCAGGATTTTGTCACTCGTACCGGCGTCGATACCCTGGCGGTGGCGATTGGTACCGCGCACGGCATCTATCCAAAAGGGATGCAACCTGAACTGCAGATGCACATCCTGCGCGATATTGCCGGACGAGTGTCGATCCCGCTGGTACTGCACGGCGGCTCCGCCAATCCGGATGCGGAAATTGCCGAGTCTGTCACGCTCGGAGTCGGGAAAATCAATATCTCCAGCGATATGAAACACGCTTACTTCCTGAAAGTACGTGAAATTTTGAGTAAAGAGAGCTGGTGGGATCCGAATGTGATTTATCCGGAACCGATTAATGCCGCACGTGAAGTTATTCGCCACAAAATGAAGTTGTTTGGTTCCACCGGCAAAGCAAGCTTGTATTGACCCAGTCGGAAGGCGGGTACGCCCGCCTTCCAATCGGCAGGAGGCAAAGATGAATTACCTCGGACTGGATGTCGGTGGGACGAAAATCGCCGCCGTCGTGATGGATGAGCAGGGACGGGAGCAGGGCCGTTACCGCTGCGCAACACGGAAAGAAAACCGTCAGGCATTTATGTCGTGCATCGTGGATTTCGTTGCCGATATTCGCGCGCGGACGGGAACGCCGATGGCTATTGGCATCGCGTTGCCGGGTAGCGTTTCGCCACAGCATGGCGTCATTCGTAACGCCAACATTCAGGTGATTAACGGCTATCGTTTACAGGATGCGCTTGAACAGGCGCTCGGTCAGCCGGTGGTGTTAGCCAACGATGGCAATTGTTTCGCTTTATCAGAAGCATGCGATGGCGCCGGAGAAGGGTTTTCATCTGTTTTCGGCATGACGTTAGGGACCGGCTGCGGAGGTGGTATTACCCTGGAGCGGCAGCCTTTCGTCGGCGCCTCAGGTATTGCCGCAGAGTGCGGGCATATCGCCTTGCCCGGCTATTCTCCTGAGGAGGATGGGCCGCCGACACGTTGTTATTGCGGCAGATTTAACTGTGTGGAGTCTTTTATTTCCGCAACGGGGCTACGTGAACGCTATCGACTGCTCAGCGGAGAGCGTTTGTCGAGCGAGCAGATTCTCGCCCGCGCGCAGGCGGGAGAATCCGCCGCTTGCCATCAGATCCACCGCTTTCGTCAACAGCTGGCGCGGACGCTGGCGACTATTGTCAATATCATCGACCCCGGCGTGATTGTGTTGGGCGGCGGTTTATCCAACGCGCCGCAGCTGGTAGCGGATTTACCATCGGCGGTCGCCCCGTTGGTCTTCACCGACCATTTTTCCACCCCTATCATTTCTGCGCGGCATGGCGACAGTAGCGGTATGCGCGGCGCCGCCTGGCTTGCCGTGCGAAGCGGAGTTAAACCATGAAACGTTCCCAGATTAACTATGCGATAGATAAAGCGCTGGCGATGGCCGAAACTTTTCGCATCAGCCTGCCGGAATTTGCCCACTTTACGGCGTCAAGCTGGCCGCAGAAGCGGCATGAAGGTTGGCATGAAGTCCAGGATCTACAGCTTGGATGGGATGTGACGGATTTCGCCAGTGGTTGCTTTCGCGAAACGGGCCTTACGCTGTTGACGTTACGCAACGGTTCTTTATCCGACCCGCGTTATACCAAACCCTACGCGGAAAAAATGTTACAGATTCAGCAAGATCAGCAAACCCCCTGGCATTTCCATTACCACAAAATGGAGGACATCATTAACCGCGGCGGCGGCGACCTCTGCATGCAACTGGCCTGGGCGACACAGGACGAACAGTTAGACCAGCAGCGCCATGTTAGCGTGATGATCGATGGCTGCCAGCGTACGCTGAAACCCGCTGAGACGCTGGTGCTGCATCCGGGGCAGAGCGTCTGTCTACCGGTGGGCCTCTATCATCGCTTCTGGGCCGAAAAAGGGATAGTGATGGGTTGGGAAATTTCAATGGTTAATGACGACCATACGGATAATCGTTTTCTCGAGGCGGGCGGGCGCTTTCCCTCCATTGAGGAAGATGAACCTGCAAGATGGCTGCTGTGCAGTGAATACCGGCAGTGACGTTGAGAGCCATCCCACAGACCGATTTGCTCTCCGGTGGTAGCGTAATCTGCCGCTGAGAGGAGCCCGTAATGGACTTAGAAAATATCTTTCGTGACGTGAAGTTGAGTAAAACCGAAATGACCGTGCTGCGTTTTATTCAAAATGACCCGCAGCTATGTATCCGCGAAGGGATCCGCACCGTCGCGGAGCGCTGCTACAGTAATCCTTCTTCGCTGGTGCGGCTGGCGAAGAAGCTTAAGTTCAGCGGCTGGCTGGAGCTGGTCTATTTCATCAAGTTCAATATCACCATGCCAAAGCTCGATGTCACCAACGATATTGATTATATGAGCATTCAACCGGCAGAAGCGCTGACGCCGCTGCTGGCAGGCCTTGAGCAGCAGCGTATTTTGATCCACGGCAGCGGTTTTTCGCAGCTAATCGCCCAGTATATTTATAATAAGTTTCTCGTTACCGGCGTGAACGCCAGCCTGGCGCTGTGGCCCGATTACGAAATCCTTGAGCAAAAAAACGCTGCCCGCTTTGATTCCATCTGGATCATTTCTAAATCCGGACGCAGCAGTTCGGCATTAAATTGGGTCAAGGCGCTGGAAGGCAAAGAGATAAACCTTGTCTGCTTTACCGGCGATTATCAAAGCCCGCTGGCGCAGGCCGCGAATACGGCGTTTATTATTCACGACCCGCAGAAGTTCGACGATGATATTTACTGGAGCAACCCGTTTTTTGGCTACTGCATATTGGGCTTTGAGCGGTTGTTAAAAATGTGGTTTACCAGCGTACGTAGCAATAGGTAGCCCCGCTAAGCGTAGCGCCGCCGGGCAATATCCGCGGATAAGGAGCCGCTTTTGCGCCGGGTGGCGGCTTCGCCTTACCCGGCCTACAGTCCGTGCGACCTGCCTTTAATGTCTTCACCACGCTGGCTGAAACTGCCAGTGCTGGTGGCCTCAAAATCGCTGAGACGTTCCCGGAAGGCCGGGGCAGCCCGCATGGATGCGGGCTGAGGGCCGTGATTTGCAAGGACGCTGCCTCGGCCCGACCCGAAGCCTGCCGGGATAAGGCGAGGGGACCGCGTAGCGGTGATTTTGGCGGCCAGAGCCCGGGAGTACAGAGGGCGGCGGCGACTGGCCGCCCTTTGTGCGTTCCCTGCGCCACGGAAAACATATTGCAGAAAAATTAACCGGGAGCGCAATATCCTCTGGAGCGAAACGAGATAAACGCTTTTCTCAAGCTAAAAGGTTGCAAACCGATAACAGTATCTACTCAATCGAGCGGGGGCGACTCGTTACCGCCACCCGGCGAACTGTTCATCGTCGAGATAGGCCTCAACCAGCTTCTTCGCCAGCGAATATGAACCGACCAGCGGATGAGCCATTAACGCCCTTACCGCCAGCGATTGGTCCTGCTGCAGAATTGCCGCCACCGCCAGCCGCTCATACTCCTTCACGCTGGCAATCATATTTTTCTGCGCCGTCGGCACGTTTATCGGTGTCACCGGCTTAAGACCCTCTTTGCTCAGATCGCAGCTGATTTCAATTACATCGTCGGGGCGTAAAAAATCGAGCGTGCCGTTATTCTGTATCGACACCACGATGCGTTTGGTGGTGGTGCTGTTGACCGCCTCCAGAATATCCAGCGCCACCCCGGCGTAGCCTCCGGTATCCGGCTCTTCGATAAACTGCCGCAGCGTTAGCGGCTCGCGGGTATGGAATTTTTCCTGCTGCGACTCGTTTTGCATATAGCTGTTTTCGCGGCGTAGGTAGTGCTTCATCCAGATGGTAAAGGCCGCCTGCGGCTCCGCTTTAACATCCACGCCGCTGAGCTCCTGACGCATATCGTGGTTGATACGGGCAATCTGCTCGCCGCGGGTCTCCGGTGCCTGTTGAATCGCCCGTAGCGCCACTTCGCGATAGTAGTAGTAATAGAGATATTCGTTGAGCAACTGGTTATCGCACAGTTTGACCAGCTCCGGCGAGAAGTACTGCATCGCCGTTTTGCGGTATAAATCCGGGTTGGCGACCAGCTGCGCGGTAACCTCTTCCCCGCGCACGGTGAAGTGCGTAAACCAGGAAAAGTGGTTTAAGCCGTAGCATTCCACGCTCAGGTCGTGCGCATCGCAGCCGAGGATCTCCGGCAGCTCGCGGATGAGTTCCGACGGCGCATCGCAAATCCCGTACACCCGGCGTTTGAAACCGGATTTGATAATCGCTTCGGTGACCAGCCCGGACGGATTAGTAAAGTTAAACAGGATCGCGTCTTTGTCGGCGTGCTCCTCGATCAGACGGCAGTAGCGCAGGATCGCCGGGATCGAGCGCATCGCCATGGCAAAACCGCCCGCGCCGGTGGTCTCCTGACCCAGCGTGTTATGCTCCAGCGCGATTCGCTCGTCGCGGATGCGGCTCTCATCACCGCCGACGCGCAGCGTGGTAATCACGTAATGGGTACCCTGCAGCGCGGCGACCGGATCGCTGGTGGTAGTAAAATGAATATCCGGTCGAATGGTATTAAATACATAGCGGGCGATTTCACCAAATAGCGATAAATTCTCCGCTGAGCTATCCTGAAATACCACTTCCGTTAAACCAATGCGGTGCGCGTTATAAGCCAGCGACTTTGCCAGAAATGCAGAGCGCACGCCGCCCCCGCCTAATACGGTTAATTTCATACATCACTCCCAATTAATTTTCTGCTAGCCAGCTATCAACCCGGGAACGGACTTGCCCGACTTTGACGCCATAAATAACCTGAACTTCATTACGATTGCGTACTACGCCATTTGCGCCAGTGCTTTTTAATAATTCATCATCAACTAATGTCATATTATGGACAACCACCCGCAGGCGCGTGAAACAGTTATCAACGGAGATAATATTGGCTTTACCGCCTAAGCCATTAATAATTTCATCCGTCATCGACTGCGGGCCGCTGACTTTTTTACGGTAGTCCGCCTTACTGTATAACTTAACGTTATCGTCATCCTCGCGGCCCGGCGTTTTCAGATTTAACTTCACTACCAGCGTGCGGAATATCGCGTAATAAACGATAAATTGGCCAATACCGATCAGCACGTACCCCGGCCAGCGGGTTAACGACACCGGCAGCGGCAGGTTGTAGATCAGAAATTCAATTAGGCCGGAGGCGCCCCACGGCCGCACGGTGAAGATGTCGCAAATTGCCTGCGAAGCGGCGGTTAACGTCGCATGGATCACCCACAGCAGCGGCGAGACAAATAAGAATGTGAATTCAATGGGTTCGGTGATGCCGGTCAGCATCGAGGTGATAATCGCCGGCAGCAGAATCGCCTTCGCCATCGCTTTCTTCTCCGGCTTTGCGGTGTGATAAAACGCCAGCGATGCGCCCGCCAGGCCAAAGATGGTGGTCATCCCCTGTTGCGAGAAACGTAATGCGTCGTTCATCACCGGCGTTAGATCGGGATGGCGCATATAGGCGAGGAAAATCGCCTGGGTGCCGGAGACGACCTGGCCATCGACATTCAGCGTGCCGCCGATTTGTGTAAGCTGGAAAGGCGACCACACGAAATGGTGCAAGCCGGTGGGAATAAGGAATTTTTCAAAGAAGCCGTAGACAAACACTCCCGCAACGCCGGCATTCTTCATAAACCCGGTCAGGGCGCTAATGCCGTGGGTCATAAAAGGCCAAATCCAGGTAAAAGCAATGGCATAGCAGATAATGACTGGCGTCATGGCGACCAGCGTCAGCTTCGCCCCGCCGTACATCGATAGCGCGCCGGGCAGCTCAATATTGGAGACTTTATTATGTACCCAGGCAATGGTGCAGCCAAGAATGATTCCGAGGAATACTCCCATATCGACGACCACAAAGCCTAATAGCTGCGTTTGCCCGGTACCGTAATATTCGCCGTTAATTTTTTCCGCCACCGCATGAGTATGTTCCAGCCATGAATGGTTGGCGCCGAGAAACATGATAAAACACATCACCGAGACAAGTGCGACCTCTGTTTTTTTATCTTTTGCCAGGCCGTAACTTATTCCCACGCAAAACAATAATCCGAGGTTACCGAATAATGGCCAGAAGGTATCACCAAGCAGTTGCCCTAATTGATGAAGGAAACTAGTTTCAGCAATAAGAGTCGGGTTAGTTAAGACGGAACTGAGAGCCAGAATTAATCCAATGACCGGCAAGAACAATACTGCGCCGATCATGGCCCTGGAGAATTTTTGCATATTCTCCAGAATACGTTGACGTATTACAGACATGGTTGTTCCTTTTATTTTTGTAGGTACAGGGGATCATTATTTTTATCAACTTCCAGTATTTTGGTTATAGCAATTCTGATATTTGAAAGGAACCTGTTGCGGGAAATAGGCACAGATAGCCGCTAATTGCATACAGGTTTCAGGGAGGGGGATTAGCCCTCTTCCGCCGGGAAGAGGGCAAGAGGAAAATGGCTACGGCGTTACGGGAACCGACGCGGCAGGCGCGTTGCTAACCTCGCCGTTGCGCATCACCTGCGCCGCCTGCTGCTTGTCCATATTGGTGGCGCTGAGCTGGCCGTTGACGCTCGGTTTCAGCGGCGCATTGGCCTGCACGCTACCGTTCGCGGTTAGCTGGAAGTTGCCGTCGCCGCTAATCGGCAGCGCAGGCCAGCCCCAGGCCTGCAGAATATTCAGCGGCACGCCGCGGCCGTTCAAGCTCAAATTGACCTGGCGTTGCGGCAATTGTGACACCGCGGCGGTCGCCTGCAGAATGCCGCGCTCGGTAAAGGCGCTCAGCTCGCTGATGTTGACCGTAGAAGCGTTCGCGTTCAGCTTCAGCGACGGACGGCGCACGTCGATGCGGTTGAAGGTCGCGGCGGCGGCATTGAGGGTGGCGCTGCCATTCCACACACCCCACTGACCATCTTTCACCAGCTGTAATTCGCCGCCGTAACCGTCCAGCGCGGTGATCTGCCATGGGAAGGCTGGGTCGATATCGATAATCAGATTTCGGCTGGCGCTGAATTTCTTCAGCGTCAGGCTTTGCAGCCAGCCCGGCATCGGCTCCATCCACAGCTGTTTCCAGTTGGACGGTAGCGTATATTCCAGCCCGGCGAAGACGGCATCGTCGAGCACCAGCGCATTACCGGCGCGCAGCCAGTTGCCGGAGGTACGCACCATGCCGCCCTCCCAGCGGGAGCTGAACTGGCGTAGCGCAATGCCCTGCGGCGAGAATTCGGCATTGACGATGGGATCGAGGAAATTCAGCGAACCGTAGATAAACTCGCTGGCGTTCATCGATAGCGTCCCGTCGTCGCTCTGCCAGCCGTTATGGCTCAAGGTCAGATTGCGCAAGTTGAGGTCGAGGTCGGTCACCGCCCAGCCTGGCCCCTGCAAACGAGCATCGGTCACATCCAGCCGGCCAATCTGCAGCGACGGCACCGAGGTGAGCGGCGCAAGGAACTCATTCAGCGGTTTGGCGCTCTGCAGACGAATTTCATTCAGGCGCAGGTTATCAACCAGCCAGCTACCGTCGGTGCGGCGTTTGGCGTTACCGGTCAGCGTGCCGCGCGCGATATCGGCGCCAAGGGTGTTCAGGGTCACCTCGCCGTTATCCATTGCCCCCTGGATCAGGACGTTGCTGGCTTCGATGCCGTTAATATTCATCGAGCCCGCGCTCATCTGAATTTGCGCTTTTCTGCCCAGCACGTCGCCCGCTTCCGGCTGCCACGGCATCACGCCACCGGTCACCCGCTGCGCGCTCAGGTTCCACTCGCTGTCCGGGCTGTTAAAAGCCATATCGCGTAGCTGCAGGCGGTCGGCGGCAAACGGCATCGAGGCGGAAGCCGGAGAAAGATTCAGCGTGCCGTCGCTGAGGACGATTTCATCAGCGTGCAGCGGGTCGCTGAACTGGCGGGTGCTAAAACCGATATCCACCGTTTTGGCGACCAGCGTCGGCGGCTTGCCGTCGCGGCCAAAGGTGACATTTTGCAACTGCAGATGCAGTGGGGAAGAGAAGTCATGCGCCATCTTATCGAAGGCGATTTTCCAGCCGGTGCTTTCGCTTAGCCAACTGCTCGCCTGGCGCGCCCCCCAGCGGGTTTGCAGCGCAAAGTAAGCGGCGACGATAACGACCAGCAGGGCGATCAGCAGCCAGAGAATCAGCTTTCCAAGAAATTTCATGATCTTCCATCCTGATAAGTACACATCACCGTGTTATGCACGATTTATGCGCAATCCTCAAGGCGGGAATAGTGAAATGAGATGAAGTGAGGTGAAGAGATGTTACAGCCGGCGCGCTCCCTGGTCGCCGTGGCGATACCGGGGAGCGCAACTTCAATGCTTTAGTTCTTCTCAGGCGGGAAGATTAAATTCAGAACAATCGCCGTGATACCGCCAGCGGCAATTCCGGAAGAGAGCAGGTTTTTCAGCCAGTCCGGCGCGAATTGCAGGATTAGCGGCTGCTGCGATACGCCGAGACCCACCGCCAGAGAGAGGGCGATAATCAGGATAGCGCGGCGATTCAGCGGCTCGCGGGAGACGATGCGCACGCCGGATGCGGCAATGGTACCGAACATCACCAGCGTCGCGCCGCCAAGTACCGGCTCAGGAATATGCTGCACAAAGCCGCTTACCGCCGGGAACAGGCCGAGCACAATCAGCATCAGCGCCACCACAAAGCCCACATAGCGGCTGGCGACGCCGGTCAGTTGGATCACGCCGTTGTTCTGGCCGAAGCAGGAGTTCGGGAAGGTATTGAAAACGGCGGAAACAAATGAGTTCAGGCCGTTCGCCAGTACGCCGCCTTTCAGGCGTTTCATATACAGCGGGCCGGAGACCGGTTGTTCAGAAACGTCGGAGGTGGCGGTGATATCACCAATCGTTTCCAGCGAGGTGATCATAAAGACCAGCATCAGCGGCAGCAGCAGGCTCCAGTCGATGCCCAGGCCGTAATAGAGCGGCGTAGGGATAGTGATCAGGCTGCTGTTGGTAGGCGCGGTGTTAGCTGGCAGCATATCGAGGAACCACGCCGCCAGATAACCGGCAGCCATCGCGATCACCAGCGAGGCGATGCGCAGGTACGGGTTGCGCTGGCGGTTGAGGATAATAATCAGCGCCAGCACGATACCCGCCAGCAGCAGGTTTTTCGGCGCGCCGAAGGTGTGGTCGGCCATCGCCGCATAGCCGCCGCCGATAGAAGTCAGGCCAACCTGAATGAGCGACAGGCCGATAATCATCACCACCACGCCGGAGACCAGCGGCGTAATAATGCGGCGCGCCAGATGCAGAACCCGCGAGAGGACCATTTCGGTGCAGCTCGCCAGCATCAGGGTGCCGAACAGCGCGGCCATCATCGTCGGCACGTCGGCGCCGCCAGTTTTCAGCGCGGTGCCGCCCATAATCAACGGGGCGACGAAGTTGAAGCTGGTGCCCTGGATGGAGAGCAGGCCGGAGCCAACTGGTCCCCAGGCTTTAATCTGGATAATGGATGCCACGCCGGAGGCGAACAGGGACATGCTGATGATGTGTTGCGTATCTTCGGCCGGGAGGCCGAGCGCCTGACAGATAAGCAGCGCCGGGGTGATGACCGCAACAAACATCGCCAGCAGGTGCTGGAATGCGGCAAACAGCGTTTGCGGAAGCGGCGGACGGTCTTCGAGGCGATAGATTAATTCGCTGGCTGGTTTATGCGCAACCGGTTGCGCATTTTCTGACTCTGCGGTCGTAACGGACATCACAAACAATCCCAAGGTGGCAAAGCGGGAATTTTATCGGACTGTAGACCAAAAGCAAACGTTTGCCACGATTTGGCGCAAAAAATATCCTCACTGAATAGATGTAACAAATTAATTAACATTTTGTATGCTTGATCGCATCAACGCTAATACAAAATATCTTTTTCTGTCATTTTTTGCGCACTTCTGCTTAAAATCGCTCTCCGACTCCTCAAGATGAGAAGTAATCGACACCGGGAATACCGTCGCGTGTGAATGACTCATGCGCCCATAAGGAGCTCTTTTTTATGTTGCATCTCGATACCTTATCGACGCTCGTTGCCGCAACCATGGTGTTGCTTTTAGGGCGAAAGCTCGTTCAGAACGTCCCATTCCTCAAAAAATATACCATTCCTGAACCCGTCGCCGGCGGCCTGCTGGTGGCGCTGGCGCTGCTGGTTTTGAAAAAAAGCATGGATATCGAAATCGATTTCGATATGAGCCTGAAGGACCCGCTGATGCTGGCGTTCTTCGCCACTATCGGCCTTAACGCTAACCTTGCCAGTCTGCGGGCGGGCGGCAAAGTGCTTGGCACTTTCCTGATTGTGGTGGTGGGCCTGCTGCTGCTGCAGAACGCTCTCGGTATCGGCATGGCGAAGCTGCTGGGGCTGGATCCGCTGATGGGTCTGCTGGCCGGTTCTATCACGCTTTCCGGCGGTCACGGCACCGGGGCGGCGTGGAGTAAATTGTTCGTTGAGCGTTACGGATTTGCCAACGCCACCGAGGTCGCCATGGCTTGCGCAACCTTCGGCCTGGTGCTCGGCGGCCTGATCGGCGGGCCGGTGGCGCGTTATCTGGTGAAGCACTCTTCCTCGCCGGACGGTACGCCGGACGACCAGCTGGCGCCGACGGCGTTTGAGAAGCCGGATATGGGCCGCATGATCACCTCGCTGGTGCTGATTGAAAGTATTGCGTTAATCGCTATCTGCCTGACCGTAGGGAAGGTGGTTGCGCAACTGCTGGCGGGTACCGTGTTTGAATTACCGACCTTCGTCTGCGTGCTGTTTATCGGCGTGATCCTCAGCAACGGCCTGGCGCTGGCAGGGCTGTATCGCGTGTTTGACCGCGCGGTATCGGTACTGGGCAACGTCAGCCTGTCGCTGTTCCTCGCGATGGCGCTGATGAGCCTCAAGCTGTGGGAACTGGCGTCGCTGGCGCTGCCGATGATTATTATTCTGGCGGTACAGGCGGTGGCGATGGCGCTGTATGCGGTGTTTGTGACTTACCGGATGATGGGTAAGAACTATGATGCCGCCGTGCTGGCAGCCGGTCATTGCGGGTTCGGGCTTGGCGCGACGCCGACGGCGATTGCCAATATGCAGGCGATTACCGACCGTTTTGGCCCGTCGCATATGGCTTTCCTGGTGGTGCCGATGGTGGGGGCGTTCTTTATCGACATCGTCAACGCGCTGGTGATTAAGCTGTACCTGTTGTTGCCGATATTTGGCTGATAAAAAACCCGGAGGCGGTGCTGCGCACCTGTCCGGGCTACAAGATCGCGCTGTTTGGGGTTTTGTAGCCCGGCTAAGGCGTTTACGCCGCAAGCCGGGAATACCTCCACAATCTTACGCTTCGTCGTGCTCTTCCCACGCTAACGCGCGTTTCACCGCTTTCTTCCAGCCGCTGTAGCGGAAATTACGCTCGGTGGTTTCAATACCCGGGCGGAACTCACGTTCAATCACCGCTTTCTCCTGCAGCTCGTCGAGATTTTGCCAGAAGCCGACCGCCAGACCTGCCAGATAGGCGGCGCCCAGCGCCGTGACTTCACGCACTTCCGGGCGTTCCACGCGGGTGCCGAGAATATCGGACTGGAACTGCATCAGGAAGTTGTTGGCGACCGCGCCGCCGTCCACGCGCAGGGCGTGCAGACGAATACCGGAGTCGGCCTGCATCGCTTCCAGAACGTCACGCGTCTGATAGGCGATAGATTCCAGCGTGGCGCGGATAATATGGTTGGCGTTCACTCCGCGGGTCAGGCCGAAAATCGCGCCGCGCGCATACGGATCCCAGTATGGCGCGCCAAGACCGGTAAAGGCCGGCACCACATACACGCCGTTGGTGTCCTTCACCTTAGTGGCGAAGTATTCAGAATCGAAAGCATCGTTGATGAGTTTCATTTCATCACGCAGCCACTGAATCGACGCTCCGGCCATAAACACCGCGCCTTCCAGCGCGTAGTTCACTTCGCCGGTCGGGCCGCAGGCGATGGTGGTCAGCAGGCCGTGGGTTGAGGTCACCGCCTTTTCACCGGTGTTCATTAACATGAAGCAGCCGGTACCGTAGGTGTTTTTCGCCATCCCTTCTTTCACACACAGCTGGCCAAACAGCGCCGCCTGCTGGTCGCCGGCGATGCCGGAGATAGGAATACGGGTGCCGCCTTTACCGCCGATGTTGGTCTGGCCGTAAACTTCAGAAGACTTACGTACTTCCGGCAACATGGCGCGCGGGATATCCAGCGCGTCGAGCATTTTGTCGTCCCAGTCCAGTTCATGGATGTTGAACAACATGGTACGTGAGGCGTTAGTGTAGTCGGTGACGTGCACGCGCCCCTGGGTCATTTTCCAGATAAGCCAGGTATCAACGGTACCGAACAGCAGTTCGCCGCGCTTCGCGCGCTCGCGGGCGCCTTCGACATGGTCAAGGATCCACTTCACTTTGGTGCCGGAGAAGTACGGGTCCACCACCAGGCCGGTGGCTTTGCGGATGTACTCTTCCATGCCGTCGCGCTTGAGCTGCTCGCAGATATCCGCGGTGCGGCGGCACTGCCAGACGATGGCGTTGTAAATAGGCTTACCGGTCTCACGCTCCCAAACGATGGCGGTTTCACGCTGGTTGGTGATGCCGATGGCGGCAATTTCGTCGGAGTTGATATCGGCTTTCGCCAACACTTCGACCAGCGTAGAGCTCTGCGAGGCCCAAATCTCCATCGGGTCGTGCTCAACCCAGCCTGGCTTCGGATAAATTTGTTCGAATTCACGCTGTGACACGCTGACGATATTGGCGTCGTGATCCATCACGACGGCGCGGGAGCTGGTAGTGCCCTGGTCGAGCGCAACGATATATTTTTTCTCGGTCATAATTGGTGTCCCGTAGTCAGATTACAGCGAAGCTTTTTGTTGCGACGCGGAAGAAGCGGATTCTTTTTCTTCCTCGACGCAGGTGTCGCAAGGCAGATGGCGGCCAATGAATTTGCGGTAGCTGAATGCGCCCAGCGCCGCGCCGACCACCGGTGCGCACAGCGGCACCAGGAAATAAGGAATATCTTTGCCGCCGGTGAAGGCGACGTTACCCCAGCCTGCCAGCCAGGCGAAGGCTTTCGGTCCGATATCACGCGCCGGGTTCATCGCGAAGCCGGTCAGCGGACCCATAGAAGCACCGATAACGGCAATCAGCAGACCAATCAGCAGCGGCGCCAGCGGGCCGCGCGGCACGCCGTTGCCGTCGTCGGTCAGCGCTAAAATCACGCCCATCAGAATAGCGGTAATCACCATTTCTACCGCGAAGGCCTGCACAAAATTGATATGCGGGTTAGGGTAGGTCGAGAAGATACCGGCGAGCTCAAGGCTTTCCACGCTGCCGCGTACCATGTTGTGGGTGTGTTCGAAATCGAAGAAAAGATTGTAATAAAGCCCGTAAACTAATGCCGCAGCGCAAAAGGCGCCGGCGAATTGCGAAATAATAAAAGGAACAACTTTGCGCCCATCAAAGCAGGCGAATAACCATAAGGCGATGGTGACCGCCGGATTAAGGTGCGCGCCGGATACGCCCGCGGTCAGGTAGATAGCCATAGCCACCCCCAGACCCCAGATGATGCTGATTTCCCACTGACCGAAGCTGGCTCCTGCGACTTTGAGCGCAGCTACGCACCCAACGCCGAAAAAGATCAACAACCCGGTACCGAGAAACTCTGCGATGCACTGGCCTTTTAATGTTGATGTCTGGCTCATAATCGGATCCTGAAGCGAAGTGATTATTGTAAGTATGTTGGTCGCGGACGACCACGGTGCCTTGTAGGCATAGTGTTAATTTATCGTTAACGAGCATAAACGAGAAATATCGAAATTTAAATTTGTGTCCCTCGTCAAGAAAATGAGCGTTTTCGCGCCATAAACGCGTGTTGCGGCACATTTACCCACCTTTTTCTGCGTATTTTGTTATCTCATTGATTAACAATCGCCAGAGAAGTTCGGGGCAATTGCCGCGAACGCACCAGGTAAAGACTGAAAAGTGTTGCAAACCGCAATCTGCGCGGGTTGTCGCTGGACAGGTGAGGCGGGGATTCATACAATCGACGACAACACCGCTATTGTGCGCTAATTCGTTAAGGCGGGACCGCGTATACGAAACACGAGTTTCTATCAACGCCTTGCAAGATCAGGAGAGGTATGACGATGTCATTAGAAGTGTTTGAGAAATTAGAATCTAAAGTTCAGCAGGCGATTGATACCATCACTCTGTTGCAGATGGAAATCGAAGAGCTGAAAGAAAAGAACACCACGCTGGCGCAGGAAGTGCAGAGCGCGCAGCACGGCCGTGAAGAGCTGGAGCGTGAAAATAGCCAGCTGAGAGAACAACAGCAGGGCTGGCAGGATCGTCTGCAGGCGCTGCTGGGCCGCATGGAAGAAGTCTAATCGCTTCCCGCCCCTTCCCGCCCGGGAAGGGGTTTTCTCTATCCCCCGCTTTATATCTCCAGGTTATAGCCAATCTTTTTTTATTCTTTAATCATTGATTCGCTTTCTGGCACGCTTAGTTCATCACAACACGACATAAAGAGAGCGGTGCGATGAATAAGTGGGGCGTAGGGTTAACTCTGTTGCTGGCATCCGCCAGCGTGCTGGCAAAAGATTATCAGCTGTTAAACGTATCGTACGATCCGACGCGCGAGCTGTACGAACAGTACAATAAAGCGTTTAGCGCGCACTGGAAGCAGGAAACCGGCGATAACGTGGTGATTCGTCAGTCGCACGGCGGCTCCGGCAAACAGGCGACGTCGGTTATCAACGGGATTGAAGCGGATGTCGTCACCCTGGCGCTGGCCTACGACGTAGACGCCATTGCTGAACGTGGTCGTATCGATAAAAACTGGCTGAAGCGCCTGCCGGATAACTCCGCGCCGTATACCTCAACCATCGTGTTCCTCGTCCGTAAGGGCAACCCAAAACAGATCCATGACTGGAACGACCTGATTAAACCCGGCGTATCGGTCATCACCCCGAACCCGAAAAGCTCCGGCGGCGCCCGCTGGAACTATCTGGCGGCATGGGGCTATGCCCTGCATCAGAATCACGGCGATCAGGCGAAAGCGCAGGAGTTCGTGAAAGCGCTGTATAAAAACGTTGAAGTGCTGGATTCCGGCGCGCGCGGTTCCACCAACACCTTCGTAGAACGCGGGATCGGCGACGTGCTGATTGCCTGGGAGAACGAAGCGCTGCTGGCGACGAAAGAGCTGGGCAAGGACAAGTTTGAAATCGTGACGCCGAGCGAGTCCATTCTGGCCGAGCCGACGGTTTCCGTCGTCGATAAAGTGGTGGATAAGAAAGGCACTCGCCAGGTGGCGGAAGCGTACCTGAAGTATCTCTACTCGCCGGAAGGCCAGGAGATTGCGGCGAAGAACTTCTATCGTCCGCGCGATCCTGATGTGGCGAAGAAATATGCCAACGAGTTCCCGAAACTGAAGCTGTTTACCATTGATCAGGAGTTCGGCGGCTGGACGAAAGCGCAGAAGGAGCACTTCTCCAACGGCGGTACCTTCGACCAGATTAGCCAGCGTTAATCCTCTTGCCCCTGCTTGCGCTACGCTTAGCAGGGCTACAGTTCTGCGCCCTTTGGTTGCCCGGGTTAGGCGACAGCCGCTACCCGGGATAACTCCCCGCCCGCCATCTGTTTTTATTTAGTCATCAAATTACGTTACTCTTCCGGTTCAGGCTTAACAGGGAACAATAATGAGAAGAGTAAGATACCTTTTGTGGGCGCTGCTGGTGGTTATTCTGGCGGCGCTGGCTGGCGGCTACTATTGGCTGCATTCCGGTAACCCGAACGCGTTACGTCATATTGTCCTGCAGCAGTGCGTACCCAATCAGCAGCAATATCAAAATCCGTCGCCGTGCGCGGAAGTGAACCTGAAAGGCGGCTACGTGTTGTTTAAAGATCGCAACGGCCCGCTGCAATATCTGCTGATGCCGACCTACCGTATTAACGGTACCGAAAGTCCGCTGCTGTTGGATCCGCTAACGCCGAATTTCTTCTGGCAGGCCTGGCAGGGGCGCGAAATTATGAGCCAGCGCCGCGGCGCGCCGATTGATGATAACGCGGTATCGCTGGCGATTAACTCGCGCAGCGGGCGCACGCAAAACCATTTTCATATTCATATCTCCTGTCTGCGTCCCGATGTCCGCGCGCAGTTAGATAATGATGCGGCGACAATTAGCAGCCGCTGGCTCCCTTTGCCGGGCGGTCTGCAGGGCCATGAATATCTGGCGCGTCGGGTAACGGAAGCCGAGCTGGCTCAGCGCAGCCCGTTCCTGATGCTGGCGGAAGAGGTACCGGAAGCGCGCGAACATATGGGGCGTTATGCGTTAGCGATGGCGCGGCAAAGCGACGGCTCGCTGGTGCTGTTGGCGACAGAGCGTAACCTGCTGACTCTCAACCGTGCTTCAGCGGAAGAAATTCAGGATCATAGCTGCGCAATTCTTAACGCAAACCACTAGTTCTGGCGTTTACCTGTCTTTCCTGTCGTCGTATTCTTGCTGAAAAAAACGACAGGAGACAGGCATGTCGCTCTGGCTAACCCACCCGCTGTTCCTCCCTTCGCTGATCGTCGGCATCACCATTGTGCTCTGGGCGACTTCGCTGTTACCGGAATTTATCACCGCGCTGCTGTTCTTCGCGGCGGCGAT
This sequence comes from Klebsiella sp. SYXHC3, assembly GCF_057196925.1. NCBI lineage: Bacteria > Pseudomonadati > Pseudomonadota > Gammaproteobacteria > Enterobacterales > Enterobacteriaceae > Klebsiella > Klebsiella sp. SYXHC3. Next base: position 158,753 of record NZ_JBXUNG010000002.1, read on the forward strand.
GATGACCAAAATCGCTCCGCCGGAGGTGATCTTCGGCGGTTTTGCTTCCTCCGCGTTCTGGCTGGTGTTCAGCGGCTTTGTGTTGGGGATCGCCATCCGTAAAACCGGACTGGCGGATAGAGCGGCGCAGGCGCTATCGGCGCGGCTCACCGACTCCTGGCCGCGGATGGTCGGCAGCGTGGTATTACTGAGTTATGCGTTGGCGTTCGTGATGCCATCAAATATGGGGCGCATCGCGCTGTTGATGCCGATTGTGGCGGCGATGGCCCGGCGCGCGGGGATAGCCGACGGCACGCGCGGCTGGTACGGCCTGGCGCTGGCGGTGGGCTTTGGCACCTTCCAGCTATCTGCGACCATTTTGCCTGCTAACGTGCCAAATCTGGTGATGAGCGGGGCGGCGGAAGGCTCTTACGGGATCCATTTGAATTACGTTCCCTATTTACTGCTGCATACGCCAGTGCTTGGCTGGTTGAAAGGGGCGGTGCTGGTGGCGCTGATCTGCTGGCTGTTTCCCGGCAAGCCGCATCCGCCGCGCGAGCTGGCGCCGCTGGCGCCAATGAGCCGTGACGAAAAGCGTCTGGCGTGGCTGCTGGCGGTGGTGTTGACGTTATGGGTGACAGAGAGCTGGCACGGCGTCGGCCCGGCGTGGACCGGCCTGGCGGCAGCGGTGGTCACGCTGCTGCCGCGAGTAGGATTTATCAGCGGTGAGGAGTTCGCCAGCGGGGTGAATATGCGCACCTGCATTTATGTTGCCGGCATTTTGGGACTGGCGATTACCGTGACCCAAACCGGGATTGGCGGCGCGGTGGGTAACGCGTTGCTGCAGGTGATGCCGCTGGATAAAGATAATCCGTTCACCAGCTTCCTGGCGCTGACCGGAATTACCAGTGCGCTGAACTTTATTATGACCGCCAACGGCGTCCCGGCGCTGTATACGACTTTTGCGCAGAGCTTTGCCGACGCGACCGGCTTTCCGCTGCTGAGCGTGATTATGATTCAGGTGCTGGGTTATTCCACGCCGCTGCTGCCATACCAGGCGTCGCCGATTGTGGTGGCGATGGGATTAGGTAAAGTCCCGGCGAAAGCGGGGATGTTGCTATGCCTGGCGCTGGCGGCGGTGAGCTATTTGATTTTGCTGCCGCTGGATTATGCGTGGTATCAGCTATTAGGGAAATTGTAGCGATAATATAAAACCCGGCTCGCGCTGCGCTAAGCCGGGTTTTCATTTGGCGAATTTGTCAGCAACCCCGGCAGCGTTTCACCACCGGGAAAGCGAATTACGCTTTTTTCGCCGCTTCTGCAGCTTTAACGATCACCGCGAAAGCGTCTGCTTTCAGGGAAGCGCCGCCAACCAGCGCGCCGTCGATGTCCGGCTGGGTGAACAGCTCTGCGGCGTTGCCGGCGTTAACGGAACCGCCGTACTGGATGATGACCTGCTCAGCGATTTTAGCGTCAGCTTTAGCAATGTGGTCACGGATGAATTTGTGTACCGCCTGAGCCTGCGCTGGGGTAGCGGATTTACCGGTACCGATAGCCCATACTGGTTCGTACGCGATAACCACGCCTTCAAAAGCGGCTGCGCCCTGAGTTTTCAGCACCGCGTCGATCTGACGTGCGCACACTTCTTCAGTTTTGCCCGCTTCGTTTTCAGCTTCGGTTTCACCGATGCACAGAACCGGCGTCAGCCCCTGCTCTTTCAGTACAGCGAATTTCTTCGCGATCAGCTCGTCGGATTCTTTGTGGTAGGTACGGCGTTCGGAGTGGCCGATGATGATGTACTGCGCGCCGATATCTTTCAGCATTTCGGCGGAGGTTTCACCGGTGAATGCGCCGGACAGGTTCACGTCAACGTTCTGCGCGCCCAGGTGGATGTGGCTGCCTTCTGCCGCACGCTTAGCCAGGTCGAGATACATTTCCGGCGGCGCGATTGCCACTGCACAGCCGCTTACGCCGGCCAGTTCAGTACGCAGGTTAGCAACCAGTTCGTTTACCATGTGGCGGCTGCCGTTCAGTTTCCAGTTACCCATCACTAAAGGATGTCGCATTTTAATTCTCCACGCTACTAAGCGAATTAAGGAATATAGCCGCCCCAGAGGGCAGCATGGTCTGTGAAACAGTATAGAGACTCGTCACTGGAAAGGCTTTGCTTTTTGTCATTTATTGTTGTCTTCCAGCGTTTCAGATAGCGCCAGCTTAATCGGTTCAATGGCGAAAGTTAGCCCTTTTTCCCCGTGATCTGCCACTACATAGCGCACCGCGCCTTCGGTTTCGGTGTAGTAGCGTTTGCCTTTGCCGGCGGTCAGCAGTTTTTGCAACTTTTGCTGGCTCTGCAGTGGACTTAGCGTCGGTACAAAAGCGCGAAGAATAGCGCTCATATACTCCTGCGCTTTCGCTTTCGCCGCTTTTTGTTCCGGCCCCTGAATCGGCAGCCAGGTTATCTGCATCGATTTAATCTTTAGCGTGCCGCGCTCCAGCGCGGTAGAGGCATACAGATTCTCGTTAATCTTGGTGGCGGCGCGGGTCAGGTTAGCTTTATCGCGGCTGGAGGCGATAGAACGAAACTCGTTAAGCGGCAGTTTCGGATTATCGGCATTAAATTTTTCGCGGAACTCGCTGATGCTGACATCAAAAATCGGCGCGCTGGGTAAAAGATAGGGAGCGGTGGCGGCGGATTCTGTTTCTGCGGACAACGCCATCGGGCCGACAGATAACGCTGTCAGCCCAATCAAACTTAAGATTGCCCACTTCTTCATGCCTGTCTTTCCTTTTTTTGCCTGCCGACGATTAAAACGGGAACCGTCACGCTTGTCAAAAAGTGACGCCTTCAGGGTAAACTACGCGAATGATGATGATAAGGAATAAAACATGACCCTACAGCAGTGGTTATTCTCAATTAAAGGCCGTATTGGCCGCCGGGATTTCTGGATTTGGATCGTTATCTGGGTGTTGACCATGAGCGCGCTGTTTACTCTCGCGGGCAGCAATTTGCTGAGTTTGCAGACCGCGGCGTTTATTCTCGTCTGCCTGCTCTGGCCGACGGCGGCGGTGGTGGTGAAGCGTCTGCACGATCGCGGGAGATCCGGCCTCTGGGCGCTGCTGATGATTCTGGCGTGGATGCTGCTGGCGGGCAACTGGGCGATACTGCCGCAGGTCTGGCAGTGGGGCGTCGGGCGCTTTGTACCGACGCTGATTATCGTCATGATGTTGATCGACCTGGGAGCGTTCGTCGGCACCCAGGGCGAAAATAAGTTTGGCAAAGAGACGCAGGATGTCCGCTGGAAAGCGGACGCCTGATTACCAGTAGTGCTCTGCCGTCATATGGCCCGGTCGGCGACGCAGATGTTTGGTCATCTGCCGGGTCTCTTTCAGCAACTGTTGGGTATCACGCACCATCTGCGGGTTACCGCACAGCATCACGTGGCTGGTATCGGCGGTCATAGCCAGGCCGACCGCCTCTTCCAGCGCGCCGGTTTCAATCAGAAACGGCACCCGGCCGGTCAGCGAACCTTCCGCTGTCTCGCGGCTGACCACGGTCTGGATACGTAATTTGCCGGCGTAGCGCTGCTCCAGCTCGCGCATTTGCGGTAAATAGCTGAGGTCGGCGGCATAGCGCGCCGCATGCACCAGCACCAGATTCTTGAAGCGATCCAGGTCTTTCCCTTCTTCCAGAATCGACAGATAGGGGCCGATCGCCGTACCGGTGGCGAGCATCCACAACGTGTCGCAGTCCGGCACCTCTTCCAGCACAAAGAAACCGGCGGCTTCGCTGACAATCTGAACGTCGTCGCCGGGTTTCAGCGCGGCCAGTCGCGGGCTGAGTTTACCCTCCGGAACGGTGACCAGGTAGAACTCGAGATCGGGATTGCTGGGGGCGTTGACGTAGGAGTAGGCGCGCTGCACGCGCTCGCCGTCAACATCCAGGCCCAGTTTAGCAAACTGCCCTGCGGTGAACGGCTCAACGGGCGCGTGAATGGTGAGGCTAAACAGTGCATCGGTCCAGTTTTGCACTTTTACAACTTTACCTGTAACCCAGTTTGCCATTGCGTCTCTCCTTTCAATCTCGTCAGTCTATCTTCACCGCGACGGGAGAAGATTTCCAGCCCGAAAAGGCTGGAAAGCTCGATTGATCAAATGTTTTACAGGATGTGTTGCTGGACGTCCGGGTCTTTTCGGTCGAGGTAATGAATCGACTGAATACGGCGGATAGTCCGCGATTTACCGCGGATCAGCAGCGTTTCAGTAGTCGCCATATTGCCCTTGCGGGTAATGCCGTCCAGTAGATCGCCTTTGGTAATCCCGGTGGCGGAGAAGATGACGTTATCGCTGCGCGCCATTTCATCAAGACGCAGCACTTTGCCCGCTTCGATGCCCATGGTTTTGCAGCGCGCCAGTTCGTTTTCACCGATACGGCGGTTCTCTTCGCTGTCGCCCTTCACGTGGTGACGAGCCAGCAGGCGGCCCTGCATATCGCCGTCCAGCGCGCGGATCACCGCCGCCGAAACCACGCCTTCCGGCGCGCCGCCGATGCCGTACAGCACGTCGACTTCGCTATCCGGCATGCAGGTAAGGATAGAGGCCGCCACGTCGCCATCGGGGATCGCGAACACGCGCACGCCCAACTGCTGCAGTTGCGCAATGACCGCGTCGTGGCGGGGTTTCGCCAGCACGGTGACGGTCAGTTCAGCGAGCGGTTTATTCAACGCGCGGGCGATGTTGCGCAAATTCTCTTCCAGCGGCAGATTGAGATCGATAGCGCCTTTAGCGCCGGGGCCGACAATCAGCTTTTCCATATACATATCCGGCGCGTTGAGGAAGCAGCCTTTATCGCCGACCGCCATCACTGCCAGCGCGTTGGCCTGGCCCATGGCCGTCATGCGGGTGCCTTCAATTGGGTCGACGGCGATATCTACCGCGTCGCCTTTGCCGGTACCCACTTTTTCGCCGATATAGAGCATCGGCGCTTCATCGATTTCGCCCTCGCCGATGACGATGGTGCCGTCGATATTGACGAGGTTAAGCATAATGCGCATGGCGTTAACCGCTGCGCCGTCGGCGGTATTTTTATCGCCGCGGCCCAGCCATTTATAGCCCGCCAGCGCGGCGGCTTCGGTGACACGCGAAAATTCGATGGCCAGTTCTCGTTTCATAATCCACTCATTGTGTAGAAAAGTTGCCCGTAGCGCGGCAAAAAGGACGCGCTACGCGTTGGAATAGCGTTCGGTTTCCGGCATCCAGCGCTCAATCAGCGCCTGTGCCTGCAGCGGATAGCGTTCGTGAATATGGCGAGCAATCCGCTGAACATCGGGGATCATGGCCTGATCGCGCAGCAAGTCCGCTACTTTAAATTCGGCGTTGCCGGTCTGGCGGGTGCCGAGAAGCTCGCCGGGGCCGCGGATTTCCAGGTCTTTCTGGGCGATGACGAAACCGTCGTTGCTGTCGCGCAGCACCTGCAGGCGCTTCTGCGCCGTTTTGGAAAGCGGCGATTTATAGAGTAGCACGCAGTGGGAGGCGACGGCGCCGCGCCCAACGCGCCCGCGTAGCTGGTGCAGCTGCGCCAGACCAAGACGCTCCGGGTTTTCAATAATCATCAGGCTTGAGTTAGGGACGTCAACGCCGACTTCAATCACCGTGGTGGCGACCAGCAGGTGCATCTCGCCCTGCTTGAAGGCCTGCATCACGGCCTGTTTCTCCGCTGGTTTCATCCGCCCGTGGACGAGGCCGATATTCAGTTCCGGCAGCGCCAGCTTGAGCTCTTCCCAGGTGGCTTCCGCCGCCTGGGCTTCCAGCAGATCGGACTCTTCAATCAACGTACAGACCCAATAGGCCTGGCGACCTTCCTGGGTGCAAGCGTTACGCACGCGGTCGATAATGTCGCTGCGGCGCGTGTCCGGGATAGCGACGGTCGTTACCGGGGTACGGCCCGGCGGCAGCTCATCGATAACCGAGGTATCGAGATCGGCATAAGCGGTCATCGCCAGGGTGCGCGGAATCGGCGTAGCGGTCATGATCAGCTGATGCGGGTGGAAGCCCTGCTGCTGGCCCTTTTCCCACAGCGCCAGGCGTTGATGAACGCCAAAGCGGTGCTGTTCGTCGATAATCACCAGCGCCAGGCCGTTAAACTGCACCTGCTCCTGAAAAATGGCGTGGGTGCCGACAATCATCTGCACTTCACCGTTGGCGATGGCTTCCTGCTGCGCCTGGCGCGCTTTGCCTTTCTGTTTGCCAGCCAGCCAGCCGACTTCAATGCCCAGCGGCGCGAACCAGCTGCGGAAATTATTGGCGTGCTGCTCGGCCAGCAGTTCGGTCGGCGCCATCAGCGCCACCTGCTTACCATGGGCGATAGCGCGCAAGGCGGCCAGCGCGGCAACCAGCGTTTTACCGGATCCGACGTCGCCCTGCACCAGGCGCATCATCGGCACGTCCAGCGCCATATCGCGCTCGATCTCCGCGGTGACGCGCGCCTGCGCGCCCGTTGGTTTAAAGGGCAGGGAAGCCAGGAGCTGGGTTTTCAGCGTGTCGTTGGCGCTGAGCGGCAGCGCATGGTAGCGCTGGGCGCCGGCGCGAAGCGCCAGCATGCTGAGATTATGCGCCAGCAACTCTTCCAGGATAAGACGCTGCTGTGCCGGATGTTTACCGCTCTCCAGCTCGCTGAGCTGTAGCGACGGCGGCGGGCGGTGCAGCGTACGCAGCGCCTCCGGCAGGCTCATCATCCCCTGCGCCAACTCCGGCGGCAGCAGTTCGCTAATCGCGCAGGTTTCCAGCAGCTCAAGCGCCTGATCGGTGAGTTTGCGCAGCGTCGCCTGCTTAATGCCTTCAGTGGTTGGGTAGACCGGAGTGAGGGTTTCCTGCAGCTCCGGGGTACTCATATCGCCCTGTACGCGATATTCCGGGTGGATCATCTCGGCGCCAAACTTGCCGCGTTTAGCTTCGCCGTAGGCCAGCACGCGACGACCGGTCGCCAGGCTGTTTTTCATCGCCGCGTTGAAGTTGAAAAAACGCATGGTCAGGATGCCGGAGCCGTCGCTGATCTGACAGGTCATCATCCGGCGGCCGCCGAAGGTGATATTGCTGTTGAGCACTTCACCCTCTACGGTTGCGTAGACGCCCGGCAACAGTTCGCCGATTTGGTACAGGTGAGTCCGGTCCTCATAGCGTAGCGGCAGGTGAAGTAGCAGGTCCTGAACCGTATGCAGACCGATTTTCGCCAGTTTGCTGCTCTGTGCGGCGCCAACGCCGGTCAGCGAGTTGAGCGGGACGGCATCTAACAGGCGGCCTGACATTGGATTTACCTCGCCGCCTGCATCGTTGCCCACCACGAGGCATCGGCTTCGACTTCACCCTGCTCGTTGACGTGGGGATAAGGCAGCCCTTTTTGTTTGGCGACGCGCGCCAGCACCGGGTAACCGCCTTCAAATAGCAGCCGCTGCTGCTCTTCAGGCGGCAGCATGCTATTGGCGCGTTGGTACATTCCAGCGTTCTGCCGCTGACGCTGCGCTTCGTAAAGGATCAGCGCGGAGGCGACGGAGACGTTCAGCGACTGCACCATACCGACCATAGGGATAATGATGTCCTGGTCTGCCAGCGCCAGCGCTTCCTGGGTGATGCCGGTTTTCTCCTGGCCCATCAGGATGCAGGTCGGGCGCGTATAGTCGATTTCGCGAAAATCGATGGCTTTGTCGGAAAGGTGCGTCGCGAGGATTTGCATGCCCCGGCCTTTTAAGTGGCTGACGGCATCGCCGATAGTGCGGTGTGTTTTCACCTGCACCCAACTATTGCTGCCGGCTGCGGCAGAGGCCATGGTGCGCATACGGCTGCCAGGCCAGATGGCGTGTACTTCGTGTACGCCGATGGCGTCTGCGGTGCGGATGACCGCAGAGACGTTATGGGGTTTATGGACCTGCTCCATGCAGACCGTCAGATCAGGCTGACGCCTGGCGAGCATCTCGCAGATACGCGCATAACGCTGTGAATTCATTCTACTTAATCCTTCGAACTGCCTCGGCGTTAGCTGCACTCACTCACCCCAGTCACGTACTTCAGTACCTTCCTGGGGATTCGATTTTTGTAAAAGCTAATTTCGGTTACGAGTGACTTTAATCACGTCCGGCATGACGCGAATTTTGCGCATGATATTCGCCAGATGCACGCGATCGCGCGCGGTCAGGCGGATAAAGGCGCTGTAAACGCGGCCATCTTTTTCTTCCGTATTCAGGCTCTGAATATTGGAAGACGCGGTGTTGATTGCGGCCGTCAGGTTAGCCAGCGCGCCCTGGTGGTTGAACATATCCACCTTAATTTCGGCGATAAATTCCTGCGCAGTTTCTTTATCCCATTCGACCGCCATAAACTTCTCAGGCTCTTTCTGGTAGCCGCGGATGTTACGACAGGATTCATGGTGGATAACCAACCCTTTGCCTGGGCTGACGTGGGCGATGATCGGATCCCCCGGAATCGGACGACAGCACTTGGCGAAAGTAATCAGCACGCCATCGGCGCCCTTGATCGGCAGATGGCCGTGATTCGACGCGTTGGCCGGCACCGGTGCGGCAGAGGCTTCGCCCTGCTGCAGGTTTTTCGCCACCACCACGCTCATTGCGTTACCGAGACCGATTTCCGCCAGCAGATCGTCAAGCGTGGCCAGCTTCATGCGGTCAAGTTCGCGCTGGATGTTCTCCGGCGGGATCTCTGCCAGCTTGCGGCTGCCGCCTAACGCGTGGTTAAGCAGCCGGCGGCCAAGGCTGACGGAATCGTCGCGCTTAAGGTTCTTCAGCAGTTGGCGGATCTTGGCGCGCGCTTTTGAGCTGACGACAAAGTTCAGCCATGCGGCATTCGGGCGTGCGCCCGGCGCGGTAATGATTTCGACAGTCTGGCCGCTGGAGAGCGGTTGCGACAGCGGATAGGGCTGACGGTCGACGCGCGCGCCGACGCAGGCATGGCCGATATCGGTATGCACCGCATAGGCGAAGTCCACCGGCGTGGCGCCGGCAGGCAGTTCGACAATGCGCCCTTCCGGGGTGAAAACGTAAATCTCATCCGGGAACAGATCGGATTTAACGCTCTCGATAAATTCAAACGAGCTACCGGCGCTCTGCTGCAGTTCCAGCAGGCTTTGCATCCAGCGCTGAGCGCGGATTTGCGCGGTCGTGCTGCTTTCGCCGCCGTGCTCTTTATAAGCCCAGTGCGCCGCAACCCCCATTTCCGCCATCTGGTCCATATCTTCGGTACGGATTTGTACCTCGACCGGGACGCCGTGGGGGCCAATCATCGAGGTGTGCAAAGATTGATAGCCGTTCGCTTTCGGAATGGCGATGTAATCTTTGAAACGGCCTGGACGCGGCTTGTAGAGGCTGTGCATTTGGCCCAGCACGCGATAGCAGATATCGGGATCGTGAACGATAACGCGGAAGGCGTAAATATCCATAATCGAGTGAAAACGCTGCTCTTTGAGCACCATTTTGCAGTAAATAGAGTACAGATGCTTTTCGCGACCGCTAACGCGGCAGGGGATCCCTGCTTCCTGTAAACGCCCTTCGATCTCAGAGAGGATTTTCTGAATCATCTCTTTTCGGTTGCCGCGCGCCGCTTTGACCACTTCTTTGATGACGCGGTAGCGGTTAGGGTACAGCGCTTCAAAGCCCAGCTCTTCGAGCTCGGTTTTAATGTGATGGATACCTAAACGGTGCGCCAGAGGGCTATAAATTTCCAGCGTTTCGCGGGCGATGCGACGGCGTTTATCCGGGCGTAGCGAGCCCAGGGTGCGCATGTTGTGGGTGCGGTCGGCAAGCTTGATGAGGATGACGCGGATATCCTGCACCATCGCCATGATCATTTTGCGGAAGTTTTCGGCTTGCGCCTCTTTCTTATCGCGGAACTTGAGCTTATCAAGTTTCGACACCCCCTCTACCAGTTCGGCGACGCTTTTACCAAAAAGCTGTTCCATGTCCTGGTAGGTGGCAGGGGTATCTTCAATCACATCATGCAGCAGCGCGGCCATCAGCGTTTCGTAGTCGAGTTTCATCTCGGCCAGAATGCAGGCCACCGCTACCGGGTGCGTGATATAGGGTTCACCGCTTGAACGTGTCTGACCCTCGTGAGCGTCACGTGCAACGAGATACGCCTGCCGAAGGCGCTTGATTTGCTCTTCCGGCAGGTAGTTTTGAATCAGCTGATTCAGGCTTTCAAACAGATACAAGGGCGACCCGCTGTGTGATTAACGACGACCTTCAGCAATCGCGGTAACGGCTTGTAATTCAGCGGCTTCCTGCTCTTGCTGTTCTTGGCGCTCACGTACGTCAAGGATCTGGTTGTTGATCAGACCTTCTTCGATTTCGCGCAGTGCGATAACGGTGGTTTTATCGTTTTCTTCCGGTACCAGCGGATCCTTTCCGCCTACCTGCATCTGACGAGCGCGACGCGCGGCGACCAGTACCAGGTCAAAACGGTTACCAATTTTCTCTACAGCGTCCTGAACAGTTACGCGTGCCATACTTAAAATGCTCCACAGGTGAAGAAATGACTGGGCATGATACTGAATGTGGGTTCAGTCTGCCAATAGTTTGGTGATTAAAGCGCCATGTCGCTGCTTTTGGCGGCTCATGCGCAGACGTTCAGCGCGGATAATGTTTTTCAGATCGCCTAAAGCGGTATCAAAATCATCATTCACAATAAGGTAATCATATTCCGCGTAATGGCTCATTTCTGCAACTGCCTGCGCCATACGTTTTGCGATGACTTCCTCGCTGTCCTGACCGCGGCCGCGCAGGCGGCGGTCAAGCTCGTCTTTTGACGGCGGCAGAATAAAGATACTGCGCGCGCCGGGCATTTTATTACGAATTTGCTGGGCGCCCTGCCAGTCGATATCGAGGAAAACATCGACGCCGGTCGCCAGAACCTGCTCAATAGCTTCACGAGAGGTACCGTAATAGTTGCCAAAAACCTCAGCGTGCTCAAGGAAAGCGTCTTCGCTAATCATCGACCTGAATTTATCATGATCGACAAAGAAATAGTGTTCACCGTGAACTTCACCCGGGCGCGGATTGCGCGTGGTATGCGACACAGAAACCTGGGAGTCGTACAACGGTTGGGTTTTCAATAAAGCCTGAATCAGGCTGGATTTACCCGCGCCGCTAGGGGCGGAAACAATATAAAGCGTGCCTTGAGCCATGAGTGTCTTTTGTATGTGATTGTCGAAAGAGATCCTACATACGAGCCTATTATACACGCCGCCGCTGCGTGACGCAGTCATTGTCACACTTTTTGCCGCTGTTTCTTTCATTTTGCCTGCCGCTTTCCTGATTTCTTAAGCGGTTGCAGCAACCATGCGTAAATTCTGGAAAGCCGCTCGCAGCGTGATGATTTGCCTGTCGCCGCGGCTCCGGTCTTTAGCGCACGATGCCGCAAGGTAGAACAAGGAGGTAAACATGCGCAGATGGCTGATAGCGGCAGCGTTATGGATGGCGGCGGCAAGCCCAATGGCGGCCTGCCCGGCGTGGTCTTTGCAACGCGCAGAGCAGGAGATAGGCCACCTCAGTCGGCAAATTGCCGACTGGAAAGAGGCCTACTGGCAGCAGGGCAGCAGCGGGGTCAGCGACGAGGTCTACGACATGCTCTCGGCCCGGTTGGCGCAGTGGCGGCGCTGCTTTGGTGAGAAGGCGCCGCCTGAAGACGATCTGCCGCCGCCACGCGGCGAAGTCAAGCATCCTATCGCGCATACCGGCGTGCGCAAACTGCCTGATGCCACGAGCGTTGGCCACTGGATGCGCGATAAAACCGACCTGTGGGTACAACCGAAAGTCGACGGTGTCGCGGTGACGCTGGTTTATCGCGGCGGTAGGTTTATACGGGCGATTAGCCGCGGCGACGGTCTGGCGGGGGAAGACTGGACGACGAAAGTGCGCCAGATCCCCGGCGTACCGCTGACCACCTCCGGGGCGCTGGCGAATAGCGTTCTGCAGGGCGAGATTTTTCAGCGGCGAGAGGGGCATATACAAAAGGGGATGGGCGGTATGAATTCACGGGCGAGAGTGGCCGGGATACTGATGCGCAAAGCACCGTCGGCGGCGTTGAGCACGCTGGGGGTGTTTATCTGGGCCTGGCCTGATGGCCCGGCCCGTATGTCTACCCGTCTGGCGCTGCTTGCTGACGGTGGGTTTCCTGTAGCGCAGCGCTATTCCCATCCGGTTAAAGATTGGCAGCAGGCTGCCGCCTGGCGGGAGCGCTGGTTTACCTCGCCGCTGCCCTTTGTCACCGACGGTATCGTAATCCGTACCCAGAGAGAACCCGCCGGTGACGGTTGGCTTCCCGGACAGGGGTTCTGGGTGGCGGCCTGGAAATATCAGCCAGTTTCACAAGTGGCGGAAGTGAGCACAATCCAGTTTGCCATCGGGCGTAGCGGTAAAATAACTGTTGTGGCGCATCTACAACCGATAAAGCTGGACGACAAGCTCGTGCGGCGGGTCAATGTTGGTTCGGTGGCCCGCTGGCGGCAGCTAGATCTCGCCCCAGGCGATCAGATCCTGGTGAGCCTTGCGGGGCAAGGGATCCCGAGGCTGGATGATGTAGTATGGCGTGGCCTGAACAGAACGAAGCCGTTGGTGCCTGATACTCGCTATCACTCTCTTACCTGTTTTGAAAACTCCGATGAATGCCGGGAGCAGTTCATCGCGCGATTGGTTTGGATAAGCTCCGAGCAAGGATTAGGCATTGATAGCCTGGGAGAAGCAGGATGGAGACAGCTTGCTCAGTCGCGCCATTTCCAACATATCTTCTCCTGGCTTGAGTTGACGGTGTCGCAGTTGGAAAACATTCCTGGCTTAACGGCAACCCGCGCAGAGCAACTTTGGCATCGCTTTGCACTAACACGGCGCGCACCCTTTCATCGATGGATAAGCGCGCTTGGTGTGCCGCTTCCGCGCGCTGCCATGCGGGTCTTAAAAGATAATTCATGGCGGCTAATTGAGAAGCGTGATGTCGCGAGCTGGCAAACGTTACCCGGCGTTGGGCCAAAGAATGCTCAACGGCTTGTTGAGTTTATTCACCATCCGGTCATCAAGTCGATAGTACTAAAACTTGGTCAACTGGAGGTGGATGGTTTTTCGTAATCTATAGCGAATTTCTTTTTACTTTACGCCATGGGGTCTTTTGGTCCGGTGCGCTGAATGTATTGCGTAACTGGTCATAATTGAATATATGCCGTCCGCCGTCCATGACCGAAATTTGCGATTCGGGTTGATAGCACTTCTCGAGGAGAGAATCACAATTTTCGATACCGGTGCTGATACCTAACCAACTTAACATCAGGGCGTAGTTGTTTGTGGTTGGCCAGCGTTCGTTTACCCAGCCAATACGTCGTTTCTGGTTGGCCAGGGCGCTTTGGCTATACCAAATGAACTGTGGCACGTCATAAGCCTCTTTACTGGGATTACGGGAACCGTGCATATACAGTGAAGCCAGATCGGGATTTTTTTCCAGACCATGATCGGAAAAATAAATTAGAGAAGAGGCGCTATTTTGTATGCGCTTAACGACTTCGCCGATAAAAGAGTCGGTGAATCGGATGGCGTTATTGTAGCAATCCTCGTATTTATCACCGGTATTGAGAATTGCGGCGGACTGTGGGTATCGGTCGCAGGCCATTTCATGGCTACCGTTAATATGTAAAAAAATGACTTTTTTGCCCGGCACTTTTAATGCTTCATCCAGCGCGGGAAGCAGGTCACTATCGTATTGGGTATGTATCCATTGATGCTTTTCGCTGGTTGAGGCGATCGCCACAATATAGTTATTACTTTTTCCTGAGTTGCCCTGCGCACTGATCCACTCGGTATAAAAGCCGGATTGCCGGGAAATATTCACGATATTATCGGCCATCGAGTCGGCGGTAAAGTTATCCGGATCGGCCTTGCTGAGAACCATAGGTACAGCAAGTACCGTGGCGGAGGCAGGTGCGATAGCGTGTTTAAAAATAAGCGCGTTGTGGGTAAATGCGCTGGCAACCGGTGTCGTTTGCTGGGAGAAACCGTAGAGCTGCATGTTACTTCTGCGTGCGGATTCACCAACAATGACAACATAAGTGTCGATGCCCGTATCATGTGCCTGTAGCGCAGGATAGTGAGGCGTTGACTGCGTAATGTGTTCGGCTAGTGAATTATCGCGATCGGCGATGACGAATTCAGAAGCAGTATACAACGGAGTGTTAACCAGAATTCGCGAACTAAGCGGGTAATAAACCTCTAAATCCTGGTTCTTTTTGATGATGCTGGAGATGGAGAAATAGCCCATAAAGAGCGCGAGTAGAATAACGCTGATACCTTTGGTTCGCGTTGATAGCTTCTCGCTGAGCAACTTCACCGCCCACCAGGTAATCACGAAGTAGAAAGCCGCTATTGGCAGAATATAGAGGTACAAACCGGCTATGCTTTTCGCTTCAGAATAATTAGTTGCCAAAATACTCATGGCGAAAACGGTATTGAACTCGCTTTTGTAGATATCCCAGGTACTGAAAGCGATGGCGAAATTAAGCGTCAGGGCGCTGGTTAACAAAAAGAGAATGACTTTCCCGGATGTATAGCGATAAATCCACGACACGCTTAGTAACAAAAGCGTGTTGCAGATGGCGATGCGTAATGCAAATCGGATGGGCTGCGTGAAAAAAACAGGCCAGAGCTGGATGAGGATAGATATCGCCAATAAGGCGATAAAGTGCCCAGAAAATTTTCTGTTGATGGTCAGAGCAAGGCTTTTAGCAAATGACATTAGTGCTTAACATGGGCTTTAGTGAAATAAGGCCGGTATTATAAGTCTTTTCTGATTGTTGGTGGGGGCTATATGTGCCCTCCCGTCAATTAGTGTGACCCATGTCGGTAATAAAAAACCGGTAGACCTAATTTTAAACGTATAGCCAGCAGCCGGGTGGTAAAGCCAAACAGAAGCGTTGTGATAACCACCACGTCATGGTCGCTTATGTAATGCTGTAAGGCGATGTACAGAATAGCCGCGGCAAAGGAGATGCCGGCGTACAGCTCTTTCTGAAACACTAGCGGAATGCGCTTACAGAACATATCACGCAGTACGCCGCCAAAGACGCCGGTGATCACGGCGGCAATAGACGCGATTATCGGCCCTTCGCCCATATCCAGCGCGATTTGCGCGCCAATAATTGAGAACACAATCAGACCCAGGGCATCCAGCACCAGAAACAGGCGGCGCAGGTGTGGCATTACCGGCGCGGCGATAGTCGTGAGGACGGCGGCTACCGCCACAATAATGACGTATTCCGGATGCTTCACCCAACCGAGCGGATAATGGCCGAGAAGGATATCGCGTACAGAACCCCCGCCGAGCGCGGTAGCGGTGGCGATAATAATCACCCCAAAGGTGTCCATACGGCGACGCCCGGCTGCTAAAGCGCCAGTCATCGCTTCCGCCGTAATACCAATCAGATAAAGAACATGAAGCAGCATAAATCCCCCACAATGATGGGCAAAGGGTAGCGATTTGTGCGGCAGATCACGATTGAGTTTTTCTAAAGCGAGCTCATTTACATGAAAAAATATAATGCAAAAATGAAGGGGTAGTCCCCTTATATGGGATTATGTATATTTTTCTTTTTTAAAAGTGATAAGAAAAAATAATGCTGGCCCGTAAGGCGAGCCAGCAGGAGAGGACATTACTCGATATTCTGAATCTGCTCGCGCATCTGCTCGATCAGCACCTTCAGCTCGATCGCTGAATTGGTTACGTCGGCATTGATGGATTTTGACGCCAGAGTATTCGACTCGCGGTTGAACTCCTGCATCATGAAGTCAAGGCGGCGACCCACGGCTTCTTTCTTCTTCAGAATGTTGTAGGTCTCTTTAACGTGCGCTTCCAGGCGATCGAGCTCTTCGGCGACGTCGATACGCTGAGCCATCAACACCAGCTCTTGCTCGAGACGGTTGTTTTCCAGCTGCACTTCGGCGTCTTCAAGCTTGGCGACCAGGCGCTCGCGCTGCCACTGCAGGATTTCCGGCATATGGGCGCGGACTTTGCTGACTTCGGCGCTGACGCCTTCCAGGCGTTGTTCGATCAGCGTTTTCAGTGCCTGACCTTCGGTTTCACGGGCGACGATAAAGTCGTCCAGCGCGCCGTTCAGGGCGTTGAGGATTTCAGCGGCAATCGCATCAAGGTCCTGTTCTTGCGCCGCCATCACTCCAGGCCAGCGCAGGATATCAACCGGGTTGATCTCGCCTTCATCGCTCTGCATTTTTACCCAGTTCGCGGCGTTCACCAGCTGCTTCGCCAGGTTCTCATTGAGGATCAGTTCACCCTGGGCGCTGGGATCCTGCTCAAAACGCAGGGTACATTCGATTTTGCCGCGAGTCAGACGAGAGCGGATGCGCTCGCGAACCACGGGTTCCAGGCTCCGGAACTGTTCCGGCAGGCGGAAGTAGGTTTCCAGATAGCGTTGGTTTACCGAGCGCAGTTCCCACGCGGCGCTGCCCCAGTCACCCTTGATTTCACGCCGGGCATAGGCGGTCATACTGCGGATCATAGACGTTCCTGTTTTTTAAGGAGAGTGGGGAGGATTATAGCTTTCGAGGCTCTTTCAGGATAGGAATAAGCGCGCATTATCCGCATCGGCAGGCGTGCGTCGTCGCGATGCAACTTGGTCGAATTTGTGTATAATGCGCAGCCACATTCGTTTCAAGCCGGAGAGTAATCATGCGTCCAGCAGGCCGTAGCGCTAATCAGGTGCGTCCAGTAACCCTGACCCGTAACTATACAAAACATGCTGAAGGCTCCGTGCTGGTCGAATTTGGCGACACCAAAGTGCTGTGCACTGCCTCCATCGACGAAGGCGTGCCGCGCTTCCTGAAAGGTCAGGGCCAGGGCTGGATCACCGCCGAATATGGCATGCTGCCGCGCTCCACCCATACCCGTAACGCTCGCGAAGCCGCAAAAGGCAAGCAGGGCGGCCGCACGATGGAAATTCAGCGTTTGATTGCCCGCGCGCTGCGCGCTGCGGTGGATCTGAAAGCGCTGGGCGAGTTCACCATTACGCTCGATTGCGATGTGCTGCAGGCCGATGGCGGTACCCGTACCGCGTCCATTACCGGCGCCTGCGTTGCGCTGGCCGATGCGCTGAACAAGCTGGTTGCTGCCGGTAAACTCAAAACCAACCCAATGAAGGGAATGGTGGCCGCCGTTTCCGTTGGTATCGTTAATGGCGAAGCCATTTGCGATCTGGAGTACGTGGAAGATTCCGCCGCGGAAACCGATATGAATGTGGTAATGACCGAAGACGGTCGCATCATAGAGGTGCAGGGCACGGCGGAAGGCGAGCCGTTCACCCATGAAGAGCTCCTCACTCTCCTGGCGTTAGCACGAGGGGGAATCGAATCTATTATTGCGACGCAGAAAGCGGCGTTAGAAAATTAATGATTAAGGCGACTGAGAAGTCGCCTTTTTTTTGCGCTTTATCCCTCATTACACCTGCGAAGGATAGGGCGCGTAGTCCGACAATGATGACAGTACTAAAAGGAGCGAATCCATGAAGCCGTATCAGCGCCAGTTTATTGAGTTTGCGCTTAGCAAGCAGGTTCTTAAGTTTGGCGAATTTACGCTGAAATCCGGGCGTAAGAGCCCCTATTTCTTCAACGCCGGCCTGTTTAATACCGGGCGCGATCTGGCTCTGCTGGGCCGTTTCTACGCCGAGGCGCTGGTGGATTCCGGGATCGAGTTCGACCTGCTGTTCGGCCCGGCCTATAAAGGCATCCCAATCGCCACCACTACCGCCGTCGCACTGGCTGAACATCATGACCGTGACCTGCCGTACTGCTTCAACCGTAAAGAAGCGAAGACCCACGGTGAAGGCGGCAACCTGGTCGGTAGCCCGCTACAAGGCCGCGTGATGCTGGTGGACGACGTGATTACCGCCGGTACAGCTATCCGTGAATCGATGGAAATTATTCAGGCTAATGGCGCTGAGTTGGCCGGCGTGCTGATCTCGCTTGACCGCCAGGAACGCGGCCGCGGTGAGATCTCCGCGATTCAGGAGGTGGAACGTGATTATGGCTGCAAAGTGATTTCTATCGTCACTCTGAAAGATCTTATCGCCTATCTGGAAGAAAAGCCTGAGATGGCTGAGCATTTGGCATCGGTACGCGCTTACCGCGAAGCCTACGGCGTCTGATGCAGAAACCGGCAGCCTGGCTGCCGGTATAGCCAGAGCACGCTAAGAAGGTGAATGCATGAGTCATGCAGCCTTGCGGCTGCATATTGAGATTTATTGCAGTTGCGCGGCGACCAGCGGCCAGCGGGCATCGAAATCATCCGTAGGGCGGTACTTGAACTCGCTACGTACAAAACGCGACAGCATGCCTTCGCAAAATGCCAGCAGCTGGCTTGCCAGTAGCGTCTCGTCGAGGGTGTAGCCTTCTCCCTCACGCATTTTCTTTTCACGCATCACCTGACGCAATTGAACTTCGATACGTTCAAATAGCTGGTTGATACGACCCTGCAGACGGTCCTGTTCGAACATTAAGGCGTGGCCGGTGAGGATACGCGTCAGCCCTGGATTACGCTCGCCAAACCCAAGAATCAGCAGAACAATCAGGCGCAGACGAGCCGTGGTGTCCTTTTCATCTTTCAAAATCAAATTGATGCGCGTAATCAGACTGTCTTCAATGAACTCGATCAGGCTGTCAAACATGCGGGTTTTACTGGGAAAATGACGGTATAACGCCGCTTCGGAAACACCGACGGAGGCCGCCAGCTTCGCTGTGGTAATACGTTGACTACCATCGCTGGATTCAAGCATCAGCGCCAGAGATTGAAGTATTTCTTCGCGACGATTCCTTTTCGCAGTTTGTTTTTCTGCCATGTTTTAAAATACCCCTGAAAATAAGCACTTGTCAGGCAGGCATCCACAAAGCGACCGCAAACCTTAGTTTGCGGTGATGTTATTGCATTATGCGCTTTGGGATGCGGGTTCCGTATAGCCGGGCTTATTTGCGCCCTGAGTGGCCGAATCCGCCTTCGCCGCGGTCGGTGGCGTCAAATTCTTCCACCAGATTAAACTCCGCCTGTACCACCGGCACAAAGACCATCTGCGCGATGCGCTCGCCCGGCTCGATAGTAAAGCTCTGCTGGCCGCGGTTCCAGACGGACACCATCAGCTGGCCCTGGTAGTCGGAGTCGATAAGTCCGACCAGGTTGCCCAGCACGACGCCATGTTTATGGCCCAGGCCGGAACGCGGCAGAATCACCGCCGCCAGAGACGGATCGGCGATATGAATCGCAAGGCCAGTCGGCAGCAGGGTGGTTGCGCCCGGCGCCAGCTCTACGGCGTCGTCAAGACAGGCACGCAGGTCAAGTCCGGCTGAGCCGGAGGTGGCATAGGTTGGCAACGGAAATTGCTTGCCAACACGCGGGTCCAGAATCTTAACGTCGATTTTTTTCATCATAACGGGTAACGATCTCGTCGAGTAATAATTGGCCCAGGAATTCCTTGCGCTCAAGTGGTAAGCGCTTATCCCCATCCTGCCAGAAAAGGTGTAATGCGTTGTTATCGCTATTAAAACCTTGATTTGGCTGAGAAACATCATTGGCGCAAATCAGGTCGAGATTTTTACGGGCACGTTTTTGCCGGGCGTATTCTTCCACATTATTTGTTTCGGCGGCAAATCCAACAACGTACGGGCGGTGATTTTTTAGTGCGGCCACCCCGGCGACGATGTCCGGATTTTTGACCATTTTTATTGTTAATTCATCACCTTGTTTTTTGATTTTCTCGTCGGCGACGATTGCTGCGCGGTAGTCGGCAACGGCGGCGCAGCCGATGAAAATATGCTGCTGTTGCACGCCATTCTGCACCGCCGCTTCCATTTCCAGCGCGCTGCCAACATCGATGCGCTGCACAAACGGCGGCGTCGGCAGCGACACCGGGCCGCTAACCAGCGTGACGTTCGCACCGCGTTGTGCGGCGGCGGCGGCAATCGCGAAGCCCATTTTGCCGGAGCTATGGTTGGTGATGTAGCGCACTGGGTCCAGCGGCTCGCGGGTTGGGCCCGCGGTAATCATGATGTTGAGATGTTGCAAATCTTTGACAGGCGAGAAATACTGCGCCGCCATCTCCACGATAGTCAGCGGATCGAGCATGCGGCCCGGGCCAACGTCACCGCAGGCCTGGCTGCCGCTATCCGGGCCCCATACCAACAGGCCGCGTGAGGCAATAGTGGCAAGGTTGTGCTGGGTGGCGGCGGCGCGATACATCTGTTGGTTCATCGCCGGGACGACGGCCACCGGCGAGGGCGTAGCCAGGCAAATCGTGGAGACCAGATCGTTCGCCATACCGGCGGCGACGCGGGCGATTAAATCGGCGGTTGCCGGGGCAAGGATAACCAGATCGGCCCACTTGCCCAGTTCAATATGGCCCATTGCCGCTTCGGCAGCCGGATCCAGCAGGCTATCGGAGACCGGATAACCGGAAACCGCCTGCAGGCTCAACGGGGTAATAAAGGCCTTGGCGGCTTCCGTCATGGCGACGCGTACATCGGCGCCGCGTTCTCGCAGTCGGCGCACCAGTTCCGGCGTTTTATAGGCGGCGATGCCGCCGCTCACGCCGAGAACGATCTTTTTACCAGCCAGACTCATCATGATTTTGTCCTGTTGAAATACACCAGAATCCGCGCATCTTATCACAATCCCGGTGGCATCGTGCGTATGCCGGACACTCACTTTGTGAGGGGCTACGCAGGCCTTGAAATCACCGGTCGGCAGCGCGAAAAGGGTATGCCAGGATGGGCGAGGAACGGGAAAGGAGACAGGGTAATGGATATACAGGAATCATTGATGCCGCGGGAAAAAATGCTGCGCGACGGTATTGAAACGTTGAGCGACGTTGAGCTGCTGGCGTTGTTTTTGCGTACCGGTACGCGTACCCAGGATGTACTGACATTTTCACACAGCTTGCTACAGCGCTTCGGTTCGCTGTACGGGCTGTTATCGGCTGAGATAGAACAATTTGCAGATATCGACGGTATCGGCATTGCGAAATATGCGCAACTTAAAGGTATTGCCGAGCTGGCGCGGCGTTATTTTAGCCTGCGGATGAGAGAGGAACCGTCGCTGGTCACGCCGCTCATGACGCGAGAATTTTTACAAAGCCAGCTCGCCGATGAAGAGCGGGAGATCTTTATGGCGATCTTTTTAGATAATCAGAACCGGGTATTGAAACATAGCCGCCTTTTTTCTGGTACTCTTAGCCACGTAGAGGTGCATCCGCGAGAAATTGTACGCGAAGCAATCAAAGTGAACGCCGCCGCGGTGATCCTTGCCCATAATCATCCTTCCGGTAGTCCTGAACCGAGTAAGTCGGATAAGTTGATGACCGACAGGGTGGTTAAGTGTTGTAGATTCATGGAGATACGCGTGCTTGATCATCTGATTATTGGCCGCGGCGCGTACGTCTCTTTTGCCGAACGTGGCTGGATTTAGCCCCGATCATGCGATCTATCGGGATCTTTGTCTGTTCGGGACTTGAGCACACCGCCGAGTCAGCGTATACTACGCCACCTTTGAGAATCTCGGGTTTGGCATTTGGGCCTGGCAATCGAGAGTTCAATAGAACTATGCGATGACCGGGCTGTAAAGCCTGACGAGGCGCCAATACCCCATACGAAGCTCGAGCTAATTTGATTTTTGGAGAATAGACATGTCCCGAGTCTGCCAAGTTACTGGCAAGCGTCCGGTGACCGGTAACAACCGTTCCCACGCACTGAACGCGACTAAACGCCGTTTCCTGCCGAACCTGCACTCTCACCGTTTCTGGGTTGAGAGCGAGAAGCGTTTTGTCACCCTGCGCGTATCTGCTAAAGGTATGCGTGTAATCGATAAAAAAGGCATCGATACAGTTCTGTCTGAACTGCGTGCCCGTGGCGAAAAGTACTAAGTACTTAGAGGAAATAAATCATGGCTAAAGGTATTCGTGAGAAAATCAAGCTGGTTTCTTCCGCTGGTACTGGTCACTTCTATACCACCACGAAGAACAAGCGTACCAAACCGGAAAAAATGGAACTGAAAAAGTACGATCCGGTTGTACGTCAGCACGTTATCTACAAAGAAGCTAAAATCAAATAATTTTAGTCTCCTTGTACTAAAACCCCGCCCCGGCGGGGTTTTTTGTTTTATGCTTCATCCTTCGAGCTACAGGTGCGTTGGCTGCATGCGTTCAGTCTGGCCGCTTGCTTTATTAAGCCTTCCGGCCTCTCTTCCCGCTGCCTCCCTGTCACCCGAAACTGTGTGGTTAAGAGGAAAAAAATGCCTGAATTACCCGAAGTCGAAACCAGCCGTCGCGGCATTGAGCCGCATCTGGTGGGCGCTAACATCCTGCATGCCGTAGTGCGCAACGGGCGCCTGCGTTGGCCAGTATCCGAAGAGATTTACCGCCTCAGCGACGAACCGGTGCTGAGCGTGCGCCGACGCGCCAAATACCTGCTGCTGGAGCTGCGTCACGGCTGGATCATTATTCATCTTGGCATGTCCGGCAGCCTGCGCATCCTCAGTGAAGAGCAGCCGGCTGAAAAACACGACCACGTCGACCTGGTGCTGAGTAACGGTAAAGTGCTGCGCTATACCGATCCTCGCCGCTTTGGCGCCTGGTTATGGACTAAAGAGCTGGATGGTCATCCGGTGCTGGCGCATCTCGGCCCGGAGCCGCTAAGCGATGAATTCAACGCCGACTATCTCCAGCAGCGTTGCGCGAAGAAGAAAACCGCCATTAAACCCTGGCTGATGGATAACAAGCTGGTGGTGGGCGTGGGCAATATCTACGCCAGCGAATCGCTGTTTTCCGCCGGGATCCATCCCGATCGGCTGGCCTCGTCGCTCTCGCATCAGGAATGCGAGTGGTTAGTGAAGATGATTAAGCTGGTGCTGCTGCGCTCGATTGAGCAGGGTGGAACGACGCTGAAGGATTTCCTGCAAAGCGACGGTAAACCGGGATATTTCGCCCAGGAACTGCAGGTATATGGCCGCAAAGGCGAGCCGTGCCGGATCTGCGGCACGCCGATTATCGCCAGCAAACACGCTCAGCGCGCGACCTTTTATTGCCGCCAGTGTCAGAAGTAGTGGAGAGGATTGGGGATTATGCCAGGCCGGGTAAGCTGGTAGCCCCGCTACGCGCAGCGCGAGCGGGGGCAGGAAGCGCCTACTTCAGCTTATTTAACAGCGCCTGATGTACGTTAGGCGGCAGGAAGTGGGAGACGTCGCCCTGGTGGCGCGCCACTTCCTTAACCAGCGATGAAGAGATAAACGACCACTCTTTGCACGGCATCAGGAACACGCTTTCCAGCGTGGGCATCAAATGGCGGTTCATGTGCGCCAGCTGCATTTCATATTCGAAATCCGCCACTGCCCGCAGGCCGCGAATTAAAATATTCGCCTGCTGCGCGCGGGCGAAATTGGCCATCAAATCGCTAAAGCCAATCACCTCAACGTTGACCAGATGCGCTGTTGCCTGCTCCGCCAGCGCAATGCGTTCATCGAGGCTGAACATCGGTTTTTTGCTCGGGCTGGCGGCGATGGCCAGCAAAACCTTATCAAACATGCCCGCCGCGCGGGTAACGATATCGATATGGCCGTTGGTGATAGGGTCAAAGGTGCCCGGATAGATCGCTTTTGTGCCCATAATTACACTTTCTCCGAGTAGCCGCGGCTGAGTGCCCACAGCTCGGTGTATTTATTAAACGTGTATTGCGCATTGACTACCGCCAGCAGCCAACCCTGTTTTCCATCCAGCACGCCGCCGCGCAGCAGAAGCGTTTTCACGAAGGCGCCCAGCGTATGGCTGAAAATCCCCGCCATCGAGGTTTTCTTGCCCTTCTGATGGCGCTCAAGCGCCCAGGCTGCGGCATACGCCAGCTGTTTCTGCTGGAAGCCGGAGAAGTCGCGGCAGGTCAGGTGCAGCAGATCGCCGCTGAGCGGCACGACTTCGGCGCCGAGGCTATCCAGAGATTCATGCACCAGATTATCGTTATAGCGGTAACGCGCGCGTTCGTACAGGCGCATCACCCGATCGGGATACCAACCGCTGTGGCGCATAAAACGCCCGAGGAAGTAGTTACGCCGGGCGATACTGTAGATAACGCCGCGCTGCGGCGCGTCCAGTACCTTGAGAATAGCCGCTTTCAGTTCAGGCGTAACGCGCTCGTCGGTATCAATCATCAGCACCCAGTCGTGAGTGGCGTAATCCTGTGCGCGCTGGCGCTGAATGCCATAGCCTCGCCAGTCGGTATTGCTATAGACCCGCGCGCCGAGGCTACGGGCCAGTTCGACGGTATTGTCGGTACTGCCGGAGTCCAGCACCACCACTTCATCCGCCCAGCTTACCGACGCCAGGCAATCGGCGAGCAGGTCGGCGGCGTTTTTGGCGATCATCACGACGGAGAGTCGGGTCGACATTAGTGGCTCCGCTGCGGCAGGTAGGGTTGCAGTAACTGTAGCAGACGCGACAGCGCGCCCTGGTTTTGGTGCAGCACTTCCACCGCGTGGCGGCCGTACCACAGTCGATAATCTTCGTCCGTCAGCAGGGTAGAAACCTCTCTGACCAGCGAGTCGGCATCCGTGACGGTGATCAGGCCATCATCCTGCTGCAGCTTGGCGCAGATATCTTTAAAGTTGAAGGTATGCGGGCCCATCAGCACCGGAATAGCATGGGCGGCGGGTTCGAGCGGGTTATGCCCGCCACGTTCAACCAGGCTGCCGCCGACGAACGCCAGGTCGGCAATGCCGTAGAGCAGCATCAATTCGCCCATGGTATCGCCAATCACCACCTGGGTGCTGTTCGACGGAATTTCACCGGTGCTGCGCATGGTGAAGCTCATCCCGGCCTTTTGCACCATATCGCGAGCGTCGCCGAAGCGTTCCGGATGGCGCGGCACGAGGATCAGCAGCAGGTCGGGGAAGGTTTCCAGCAGTTTTTTATGTGCCTGCAGGATGATTTGTTCTTCGCCGTCGTGAGTGCTGGTGGCGATCCACACTTTACGGTGCGGCGCCCACTGGCGACGCAGGGTAACGGCGCGGGCCGCCAGTTCCGGGGTGACGGAAATATCGAATTTCAGGCTGCCGGTCACCGCCAGTTGGTTACGTTTGAGGCCAAGCGCGAGGAAGCGGTTGCCGTCCTCTTCATTTTGCGCGGCGATAAGCGTAATACGGCTTAACAGGCGGCGCATGAAGCCGCCGAGTTTGGCATAGCCTTTCGCGGAACGCTCTGACAGGCGTGCGTTGGCGATAACCAGCGGGATTTTACGTTTGTGCAGCGCGGCGACCATGTTCGGCCACAGCTCGGTTTCCATCACGATGACCAGTTTCGGCTGTACGCTGTTGAGGAAACGGTTCATGGCGCAGGGTAGGTCATACGGCAGATACACGTGATGAACATCTTTACCGAAGGCAGACATCGCTCGCTCTGAGCCGGTTGGCGTCATGGTCGTGACGGTGATGGGCAGTGAGGGATAGCGATGGCGTAGCGCGCGTACTAACGGGATCGCCGCCAGCGTTTCACCGACGGAGACGGAGTGCAGCAGAATGCCATCCGGCACTACCTTGTTTTGACAGAAGCCATAACGTTCAGCCCAGCGTTTTCGGTAGGCCGGCGCCTTACGGCTGCGCAGCAGCAGTCGCAGCCACACCAGCGGCTGAATGAGGTAGAGTAGGGTGGTATAAAGCAATTCCAAACTATTTATCCGTTTTAGGTTTTTTGCGGGCAAATTCTAAGCATTTAACCCGCGTAAAGCTATCTCTTTGGCGCTTTCCCAGTCCTTTTGTTGTCTTCCATACCCGATGTTGGCAAAGGTGGGCAATGATTGCCCACCTTCTATACGCCGCAGAATTATTGTTCCGCAGGAGGGAGTGCATTCAAATGATAGGTTACACGCTCAGAAAGACCGCGAATATCGCCGCCAGTAATAAAGTAACTGTCATCTTTCTGATTAGGGTTTTCAATGGTGTACCCTAACATTTTGTTGATCAGCGTTGCCAGTTGATAGTGGTTCAACGGCATCTGAGGCGCAATATTGTGCATTGAATAGGCCGGGTCGTTACTAAAGTAGAGGAACGGAACCTGCGCGATTGGCATTGAAACGATAGAGTGGCCAAATAAGCCGCCATCGCCGACGCGTTCACCGTGATCGGAGGTGACGAAGACCAGGACGGGTAATTTCGACTTGGCCATAACCGCGCGAATCGCCGAGGCCAGTTCACGATCGTAAAGGCGAACCGCGTCATCATACTCGTTTTTCTTCTGGGTGACTTCATCGCCGGCTTCCGGTGTTGAGAAGCGGGCAAATCCCTGCGGAATGTTGCGGTCGTAAGGGATATGTGGCGCCCGGCTGTTAAGAACCATCAGGAACGGTTTCGCCCAGTTAATATCGGCTTTTTCTACTGAGGGGGTAAGAACCACATCAGCGCCGATTTCTGGCGCCGGTCGCACCTGTGTATCTTCCCACAGGTTGAGCGCGTGGATGCCAATCCAGTTACTTAAGCCTTCCAGCCCTTGGGCAGAGATAAATGCCGTTTGATAACCACGCTTCTGCGCATTAACAAAAATGTTCGCTGATTTATTCTTGTAGGCGGCGTAGTTGTCAGGCTCGCGCAGGTTATTGACCAACATCGGAATAGCCACGCGAGTAGAGACGGCATTGGAGACGATTAGCCGTCCGGTTCCCTGATATTGCTCCATAAGCGCTTTCAATTCAGGGGTGGTATCTCGTTCATAACCCAACGCGCTAATGTGGTGCGGGTTCAGGCTTTCACCGATAGCGAGAATAATAGAGTAGCGGCCGACCTGGCTTTGCGGGATCGGCGTGACTTTATACGGCTCGTAGGTTGTTAGTTTCTGGTTATCACCGGAAATCGCCTCTGGTATCAGGCGAATAGCGCTGTAGCTCATGGCCGAAAGGCCGTTACGCAGAAGCGAGTGACGCAGATCCGGGTTGAACTTATACATCTGGCCGTTGATCGCTTTGTAAAACTGGCCGACAAACATCACCAGAATCGCTACCAGACATGGCACGGCCAGCAGTTTAGGCCACTGCGGCGCAAAACGGCGCGTAAAGAACAGGGCAAAAACAACAGCGATAAACATGATAACGAAGTAAATTCCCAACGTGCCGAGGCTGTCGGTAATGCCGCTGGCGATATCTTTGGTTTCGACGAACGCCAGCCATACCTCGCTTGGGCCATAGAACTGGCCATAAAACTGATAGTAAATCGCTTCGCTAATTTGCACGATGAAGGTAATCGCCAACAGCAAGCGGGTGATTAAGAAGCGTATACTTACCGCCGCCAGCAGCGAAATAATCAGATAAAGCGAGAGGTCTCCAGCCTTCGGGCTATAGACGTGGTCCTTTAACAGGATAATGATTTCTGGCAGCGCGAACAGCACGGCAAAAGCGACCGTCAGCAGTAATGTACGTATAAGATTGCGGTGTAAAGTCATCATCGTAACTCAGTACTTTTTGGTCAAAGGACGAATCGCTTTGCCAAAACCAAAGCGGAGGGCGCGGACCGGCATTGAACGTGCATTCAAACCCTTGCGCCAGATATCTTCAAAAAGCGCCATCCAACGGGCGGCAACGGCTTCCCTTGAATAGACCTGAAGCCGTTTCTCCCCTTGTTCGCGCATCTTTTGATAGAGCTCGGGGTCGTTCTTTAACTTCATGATCGCTGCGAAGGCTTCGTCCGGATTCTTAGCTATCAGATAGTCGAGTTCGCTTTCGCGAATTGCCCGGAACGATTGTTCATCGTCGCAAATCATTACCGTTTTGCCCAACCAGTTATTGATAAGCTTGCTGGCCGGTTTGCGCGCTAGCTTATGGTCGTGTGATTTACGGAAACTCACACAAATATCGACATCGCGGTAGTCTGTCCAGTTGTTGAACGAGATACGCAAGGCAATACCTTGTTCAGCCAGGCGTTGTTTAAATTCATCGCTTTGATATTCCGCTGGGAAGCTATCGACGCGCCCGAAATAAGCCACGGTTTGAATAGTGTTATCCGTGCGCTCGCGCGGCTGAACACCCGGCTGCGGCCAATAAGGGACGAAGATACGATTACTGTGACCGTCAACTTCCGGATTTTGGTCAACGACATAATCCGCGCCGATAACCGGTGGTCGGTCAGCGCGCGCGACGACGGTGACACCTCGCCAGGGCTTGACGCGAGAACCGAAATCATCGTTATGCATCAGATTGATAGCATCGGGGCGGCATTCAGAGCCGAAAGAGCATTCTATCGCGTCGCCATAATAATAATTGAGGGCCAGCGTCGTCTGGAATGTCCAGCCACCGCGTCCGCCGCAATAAAAACGCTCTGGAATGGTGTTGGGATCGACCCGGTTATCGAGCAGCGTCTGGAAGTCAGCATAATTTTTAGCGATAAAATCGCTGCGAGAAACGGCGTGCAATTTAAGCTTATTCATAGGTTCGGTTTATTTGACCAGTTTTTTTAAACGAAAATAACGACGTCCCAGACGCCAGCGGAGGCGTAATCCACGCGCATTTTTCCAGATCATCGACCAGATGCCGCGGTCAAAGAGTTCTTGCGTAATTTCCCTTTTTTTGGCGAGGTCTTCGATATTATTGATGCTATGCAGAATGCCTAATCCCTCTTTAGCGATTTGCCAATGACAGCCGGGAACGCGTTTCACCTGTTCCGGGTAGCGCTGATTAATGGCATCCAGCATTGTCAGTATTTTCATATAGTGACGTGAAGAGCGCATCCGCGTATCGTCGGTACCAGGGGTATGGGATACCGAAGCTGAGTGGATCAGGTAATCATAAAAGACTTCATCGATGTACTGCACGCGTTTGGCTACCAGCAGTATTTCGGTCGTCCAGGGAATATCCTGATGGCGTAGCCCCGGTTCGAAAGAAAAATTATTTTCTTTAATCAGCGCGTGGCGATAAATATTTAGCCAGGTGACGTGCAAAAACTTGCGCGACTCCAGCGCCATATTTAGCCAATCCGGCCCCTCAAGGACGCCAGTGGACGCAAGACGGTCTGAAGGGAATATTTTTTTGCTGGGACGCCCATCATCATAAATGTAATTACCGTTACAGGTAGCGACGTCAAGGTTGTTCTGGTGGGCGATCTCCAGTAAACGGGAATACATCCCCGGGTAGATTACGTCATCGATATCGGGGAAGGCGACATACTCTCCCCGCGCTACCGCAAGACCGCTATTACGTGCCGCGGACACGCCGCCGTTGGCCTGATCGATGACGTGGAACTGGGCAAACTCACCGGCGTAGTGGTTGATAACAGAAGCAGAGTTGTCCGTTGAACCGTCATTAACGACGATGATTTCAAGGCCGCTAATTTGCTGAGCTTTTATGCTGTCAAAAAATGCGCTCAGGAATTTCTCACCGTTATAAACCGCGACGATAAGGCTCAGGACAGGAATGTCTGACATGCTTACTCCGTGATAAAAGCGGGACGTCTAGTGCTACGCTTGGACACTGTTTGTGTTGCAGAGTTCGGATATGAACTGCGCCAGCGCTCTCTATTATCTATGATGCGATAAAGAAAGCCACTGGCGCGGAGGTATGGTTAGTCGTTTGGCGAATAATTCTCACGCGGTCGCAGCGCGGCGATGCCGATGAGCAAACCAGTCAACATCATATATTGCTCGAGATAATGGTCTTTGAGATTGTGGTCGACCATGGTTCGCGAGAAGAAGCCGATGGTAAACAGCAGCAGGAATAACCCAACCATAGTTTTACCATGGCGGAATTCACGCCAGCCGATATACCAGCAGCCCGCCAGTAAGATAAGCCAGCCGGCAATCCCGACCACGCCGTTCTGCAGGCCAAATTCGATTAGCCCATAATGGCTGTGCGGAATCGTAATATGCATATCCTGAGTATCGCGACGCAGAATATAGCGAAACGCCTCTTTGCGAGGGCCAATTCCTGCCGGGTGCTCGCCAACAAGCTTCCAGCCTTGATGGAAGAAGCTGGCTCGGCAGCCGTTAGAGTGATCGATCTCTTTACCCTGGGCGTTGAGCGGGATAGTGCCGTCAACGCGGTTATAGCAGAAGCTGGTAAATGGCGCGTTCCAGCCAGCGACCGCATCGCTTTCCAGACTCTGCCAGCGCGGATCGGTTTTCCAGGAGGCGTAACCGAGGAAAATCGCGGAGCAGAACAGAGCGACTAACAGGCCTAAAGTAAGTACGACGCGGCTGCGGCGCTGGGCGTTCAGGCTAAGCAGGATAAAGGTCGAGAACAGGCTGCCGACCAGCCCTATTGTGCCCCAGCGCGTATCAACCAGTGCGGTACAGATGAGGTTAGAGATCAACAACAGCGTAACGATCGGGGTATTCAGACACAGAAAGCGTTTTTTGATTAACGCTCGGGCCAGTAATTCCGCCAGCAGGAACCCAGTTATCATATTGACCTGGAAGCTCATACGGGTGCGGTTATAAACAATCCGCGTTTCGCCCCAGTGGATATAGCCATCGCGCCAGTACAGCCAGGCGGAATCCAGGAGATGAATACAAATCACGCCCCAGAAACACAGCACGATCAGTGTGAACAGCCGTGCGCTGGTTAAGGAAGGGAACTGGGTCTGCAGTACCGGCATCAGAATCAGACCGGAACAAAACAGCAGGACCGGGCGCAGCCATTGTCCATCCCAGGTACCGACCATTTCTTTTAGATCCGGGGCGACGAACAGGCCGTTGAGCAAGATATAAAGCGTTAGTAGCCAGAGGGTAATCAATACAAACTTTATTTGGTGTGTATCAATCTTCTGGCGAGCGGTGCGGCTGGTAAAGAATAGGCCGAAACTGCATAAAATAATGGTGTAGATAAAACCATTGCGGTTGAAAAGGAGTTGGTCGTTAGGAATCGGCCAGACAAAACATAATGACAGGACGTACAAAAACGTCAGTCCTGCAAAAAAATTACGGGTTTTAGTCATAGTTTAGAGGCGGGTTTGACAAACCAGCTTTCCGGCAGCGTGAGTTAACAATATGACAGCAGCTGAAATGCCAGCCACCGTCAATAATCCGTGGATGGGAAAACTAACATACATCGTACTTATGAAGAAGAGGGATAATTGTAAGCGGTCGCACATTCCTCTTTGCGTTCCTCACAGACCATGCACATCTCCGCTCTCGATGTATATACTATCGCTCCACTGTCAGGAACTGGAAAAGTATGCACATCGTTCACACTGAAGCCGATGGCGGCAAGGGCGGCCAGCCTCTGCGCATCATTAATGAATCGTTAGGTATGGTGGCCCGGGGTCACACCGTGACCATACTGTGCCCGGAATCTGCGCCGTTGCATCAGATGGCGCAGGCGGCAGGATTAACCGTCGTCACGATGCCATTAAAGCGTAAAAATCTGAGTAATCTGATGCGGCTGCGGCGCTGGCTGTTGGAACAGGGTAATAATATTGATGTTATTAACAGCCATAACTCAGCCGATACCTGGCTGGTGGCGTTGGCTAACTTGACTCTGGCAAATCCTATTCCGTTAGTGCGTACGCGCCATGCCTCCGGCGTTCCGCGTAATAACTGGACAACGCGTTGGCTATTTCGCACCGCCTGTGCGCACATCGTTACGACTGGCGAAGCGCTTCGTCATCAAATGACGGCGCTGGGCGTACCGCTTGAACAAACCACTTCAGTACCGAGCGGTGTGGATACGCAGCGTTTCTATCCTGATGACAAAAATGATGCTCGAGCGTATTGCGAGCTCTCGCAGAACGATTTTTGGCTAGGTGTCGTATCGCATCTGCGCCCTAACAAAGGCCACAGCGTGTTGCTGAAAGCGTTAGCGCAAATAAACGATCCCACGGTGAAGCTGGCGATTGTCGGTGAGGGGCCGCACCGCGAGGCCCTGGAGGAGCAGATTATTCAGCTCAATCTGCTATCTCGTGTGGTGATGGCAGGACATCGCCCTGACCCGCAGCGCTGGTTCCCGGCTTTTGATGTGGCAATTAGTCCTTCTCATGATATGGAAGGCGTGCCGCAGGGGGTCTTACAGTCTCTGGCTTCGCGGATAGCGACGATTGCTACTGATGCTGGTGGTACTGGTGATGCGGTTATCGACCGCCGGACGGGGTTACTTATTGCGCAGAATGATGTTGATGCGCTACGGGAAGCGATCGTTACTCTCTATCAGGACGCATCACTGCACCGCCAGTTAGCGGAGCAGGGCTATGAGTATCTCACAACCCATTTTACTCGCGAATGTATGTTAGAGGCGATGGAAAGCGTTTTCCGCTCGGCGGCTCAGCGTAAAAGATCGCGATAAAGCGCCTGCAGTTCTTCCGCCATGCGTTCAAGCGTATAGGGGGCGGCGGTGGCGCGTGCGTTGGCCGCAAAATCAACGTTGCGCTCGCGGCCCTTTAACCATTCGCCGATGGCATCCTGATAGCCAATGACGTCGAGCGCATCGCATACCCAGCCGTTGATGCCTTGTTCAATCCACTCCGCTGCGCCACAGCCGAAACTGGTTAGCAGCGGTAGTCCGCAGGCCATAGCCTCGACGCAGACGTTAGGGAATGGATCGTACAACGTAGGTAAGATCAGAGCGTCGGCCGAACCATATACCTGGCGTACATCGGAAACCGGACCGAGAAATTTGACGCGATCGGTAATCTTCAACCGCTTCGCCAGCGCGCTAAAACGATGCGCATGTTTATCGCGCCCGGCGATCAGCAACCAAACGTCAGCATGAGCGGCGACGGCGCGCAGCGCTGTCGCGACGCCTTTCCGCGAAAATCCTGATCCGACATAGGCCAGTACCGGCGCTGACTCGGGGATCCCCAGTGAGCTACGCAGGGACAACGCTTTAACGTCCGGATGAAAATGCGCGGTATCGACACCGTTGTAGATAACGGTTAGCCGATCGTCGGCGAGTTGAAAGCGGCGCGCGATATCATCGCGAACCATTTTTGAATTACAGATAACTTTGCGTAACGCGGGGTGTGTGAACATCTCCCGCTCAGCGCTGAGAATATAGCGATGGTAATGGCTAAAGGACTGCGCCAGACGAGAGAGCGGCGAAAGGATGCGGTTATATTGCTCAAGCCAGGCCGCGTGCACGCCATCGCCAGCGCGGAAGATCGTCGCACCGGGGATGCGCTCATGGCACTGTACGATATCAAAGTCTGCGAAATGAGCGGCAGCGGCCTGAGCGAAGCCGCGTTCACGTACCGTGCGGTTACGGAAAGGAGGATTTACCGTCAACGTTTTCCAGTTTGCCGACTCCTCCCATGAGCGGGCGATCAGCGTGACGTCCAGCGCGGAATCCTGCGCTAACACGTTAAGCGCGCGCGAGACAAAACGCTCTGCGCCGCCGTTAGGGTTCCAGGTTTGGCGAACGATAGCCAGTTTCATCATGGAGATTCCAGTAACAGAGTGTCAATCGCGCTCAGGACTTGCTGCGGAGTAATAGCAGTGATGCAGTCCGAAACCTGACTGTCGCCGCAGCCGGCTTTGCCGCACGGCTGGCAGGTAAACCCGGCGGTAATCACACGATATGGCACGCCCCACGGCGACCACTTGATAGCGCCGGTTGGGCCGAAAATGGCCACCGTCGGCGTTCCGACCGCGCTGGCTAAATGCATCGGCATTGAATCAACGCCGAAGTAGAGACGGGCGTGCTTCATCAAGGCGCCAAGCTCTTTCAGATTTAACTGTCCGCTCAAATCGAAAACCGGCTGGGTGAGAGCGGCGCGTAACTCGTTCATGTAGGCCGTTTCTTCTTTCGACGGCGCGGCAGAAAGAATAACAGGCAATCCGCGAGCGGCCAGGGTGTCAATGGTCCTTGCCAGTTTGTCGATTTGCCAGGCCTTAAACATCCAGCGCGAGGTCGGGTGCACCAGAATATAGGATTTACTGCTAAGGCCGAAGGCGTCGAGTTTTTCAGCGATCGATTTCTCTGCCGCCTCTCCTGGTACAAAGAGCGTATTTTTGTCCGCCGCGTTTTGCGGGTGGATACCGATACGGCGCAACGCATCGAGATTCACCTCAACCATATGACGAGAGTTATCCTGAATCGCCGGATACAGCGTGGTAAATGATTTTACCCAACGACGACGCGCCAGGCCGCTGCGCTTATCGGGTTTGAAACCGACCGACACGCGGGGCTTCAGGCGACGCGCCAGACGCGCGCCGTGCCAGTGTTCGGTCAGGTTAATCAACACGTCATACTGACGCGCTTTTAGCGTATTGAGCAGTTCGCGATATAAGCGAAACTGCGCGAGCCAGCCTTTTTTTCGCCACTGGCGGCCAATCGTATGCACCTGATTAATATACGGATGACTGGTCAACATCGCCTGAGTATCGTCATACACCAGGGCATCCACTTCGGCGTCTGGCCAGTTTTTTTTCATTACCGTAAAGACTGGAGATGTTAAAAGTACATCGCCATGGTGGCGAAGCTTGATGATCAGCACGCGTTTAGGCGGACGTTGCTCTGAAAAAAAATCAGACATAGGCTTTCTCTGCTACCAGCAATGGCTCTATTTGTGCAAAAACCGCAGCAGCGTCTAAATCGGCAAGCTGCGATGAGTTAACCGGGCGGATAATATGCTGATTTTTACCATATCCGCCAATCAGTCCCGGATCGGTTGGGCCGTAGAGCGTGAAATTGGGTTTATCGAGCGCGGCGGTCAAATGGCTCAGGCCAGTATCGACGGAAACCACGCCGCGTGCGCCAGCCAGAATCTGGGCGACCTGCTCAAGACTCATGCGCGGCAATACGTCGACGTTCTTGCACCCTTCCGCCAGCCGTTTTGCCCGTGCCTCTTCATGCGGCGCGCCCCACGGCAGTTTGATCCGTACGGCGCTATCTGCCAGCAGATCGAGAAGCTCTTGCCAGCGCGCTTCCGGCCAGTGTTTATCATCGCGGGTAGTGGCGTGCAGGAAGACCAGATACGGCTCTGCTACCGGTGAGTCGGGGCGAATAAAGTGGCGCGCGATGGCGTAATCACCCTGCGTCTGCGGCCGGGCATAGCCCAGGCTTTTGGCGAACAGTTCGCGCGTACGCTCTACCGCGTGCTGTTGAACGGCAATATGGTGGCGACGGTTATAAAACAGGCTCGCCAGCGACTCGCGGGCGGACTGCCAGTCCATGCCATGTTTAATGCCATGCGCCAGACGCGTCACCAGCGCGGCGCTTTTCACCAGCCCCTGGGCATCGATAATAGCATCGTAGTTGACGGCCTTTACGGCCTCGCGAAAGGCTTTTCTTTCCGCTTTGATAGGCGCGGAAAACCAGGCTTTGCGCCAGCGGCGAATCGCCACCGGAATCACCCGCTCGACGGTCTCATGCCATGAAGGGATCTGTGCGAAGCCCTCTTCAACCACCCAATCAAAGCGGATGCCGGGAATGGCCTGCACAGCATCGGTTAGCGCGGGCAGCGTGTGTAGTACGTCGCCCATGGATGAGGTTTTTACGATCAATACCCGCATCCGTTACGCTTCCTCGTGCTCGGTTTTTTCCGCTAACAGTTCGTTCAGCTCCTGCAAGACGCGTTCTGGAGTGATGTCGATCAGGCTCTGATGATAACCTTCAGCGGCATCCCCTTTGCGCACTTTGTGGTAGCCGCTAATCAGGCGAATAACCCGTGCTTTGTGCGACAGCGGCGGGGTAAAGTCCGGGCTGCTCGGGCCGTACAGCGCCACCAGCGGGCGGTCCAGGGCGGCGGCGACGTGCATCAGCCCCGAATCGTTGCTGACCACGGCCTGACAGGCGGCAATCAGAATCACGGCCTGTTCCAGCTGGGTTTCGCCAGCCAGATTACGGCACCAGGCCTGCTGCTCGCTGCTGAGCGCGGCGATGATCTCTTTGCCGGCATCGTTATCTTTTGCTGAGCCGAAGAGCGCTATCTGATAACCATCGTCAATGAGCTTTTTCGCCAGCGCGGCGTAGTGATAATGCGGCCAGCGTTTTGCAGGGCCGAATTCTGCGCCGGGGCAGAAGCCGATAATTGGCCGATCGTTTGAGAGATTAAAGGCGTTGCAGGCCTGTGATTTTTCGCCGTCGTTGACCTGCAGGTGCGGCCACAGCAGCGGCTGTGGAAGGTCTTTAGCGCAGCGCATGACGCCGTTATCGTAGGCCAGCGCCACGTAGCGCTCCACCATCAGCGGCCAGGCGTCTTTATCCAGCACGCGGGCGTCGTTGAGCAGGCCGTAGCGCATTTCGCCGCGCCAGCCGGTGCGCAGCGGGATGTTGGCAAAGAAAGGCACCAATGCCGATTTAAACGAATTCGGCAGCACATAAGCACGATCGTAACGACGATCGCGCAGGCTGTGGCCGAGTTTGCGGCGTTCGCCGATAGCCAGCGCGCCGTGGCCCAGCGGCATGGCGATCGCTTCATTGACTTCCGGCATGCGCGATAACAACGGACGGCACCATGCCGGCGCCATCACGTCGATAATCGCCTGGGGATAGCGCGCCCTGAGCGTACGATAAAGACTTTGCGACATCATCATGTCGCCCACCCAAGACGGGCCTATCACCAATATTTTCATGCTTGTTTCTTACGCGTCGCGGTTGAGCCAGGCCATATATTCCGTTACGCCTTCGGCAACGGTTTTGAACGGTTTGTCATAGCCCGCTTTACGCAGGTTAGTCAGATCGGCCTGCGTGAATGCCTGGTAGCGGCCTTTCAGTTTGTCCGGGAACGGGATGTACTCAATGCTGCCTTTCTTATGGTACGCCAGGGTCGCATCGGCGACGGCCTGGAAGGATTCCGCGCGGCCAGTACCGAGGTTGAAGATACCGGAAACGCCATTTTCCCAGAACCACAGGTTTACCGCGGCGACGTCGCCGACATAGACGAAGTCGCGTTTGAATCCATCGCTGCCTTCGAACAGTTTCGGATTTTCGCCATTATTCAACTGGGTATTGAGGTGGAAGGCCACGCTCGCCATGCTGCCTTTGTGGCCTTCGCGCGGCCCGTAGACGTTGAAATAACGGAAGCCGACGATCTGCGAATCCGCTTCCGGCAGGATCTGACGGACGTATTCGTCGAACAGGAATTTTGAATAGCCGTAGACGTTCAGCGGTTTTTCGAATTCGCGGGACTCGATAAAGTCGCTGGTGCGTCCGCCGTAGGTGGCGGCGGAAGAGGCGTACAGGAACGGGATTTCGCGCTCCAGGCAGTAGTGCAGCACCTCTTTGGAGTACTGATAGTTGTTATCCATCACATACTTGCCGTCCCACTCGGTGGTGGAAGAGCAGGCGCCTTCGTGGAATACCGCTTCGACCTCGCCGAACTCTTCGCCAGCCATAATCTGGATCAGAAAATCTTCTTTATCCATGTAGTCAGCGATGTCCAGATCCACCAGGTTTACGAATTTGGTGCCGTCTTTCAGATTGTCTACAACCAGAATATCGGTGATGCCTTTGTCATTCAGGGCTTTAACGATGTTGCTGCCGATAAAGCCTGCGCCGCCGGTTACGATGATCATAACTGTACCTTTGAAGTAGAGGGTCCGGAGACAATCCGGACACGAATACTCATATCATATCACTACATCCGAAAGGCTTCAGCCATTCGCCGAAAAGGTGCTGGCCGCGCGTGATTTATGCTGCAAATAATTCATTCAGACATGCATCATCTCGTATCAACGTATAGCTTTGGGTAATATGTGCCAAATTTTGCCGAATCTGGAGAGTTGCAATGCGTGGTGATTTCTACAAACAGTTAACCAATGACCTGGATACCGCGCGCGCGGAAGGGTTGTTTAAAGAAGAGCGTATCATTACTTCGGCTCAGCAGGCGGACATCACCGTCGGCGACAGCCACGTCATTAACTTCTGCGCCAACAACTATCTGGGCCTGGCGAACCACCCGGAACTGATCGCCGCGGCGAAATCCGGTATGGACAGCCACGGCTTCGGGATGGCCTCGGTGCGTTTCATCTGCGGTACCCAGGACACGCATAAGCAGCTTGAGAAAAAACTGGCGGATTTCCTCGGTATGGAAGACGCGATTCTCTACTCCTCTTGCTTTGATGCCAACGGCGGCCTGTTTGAAACGCTGCTGGGGCCGGAAGACGCTATTATCTCTGATGCGCTGAACCATGCGTCGATCATCGACGGCGTGCGCCTGTGTAAAGCGAAGCGTTTCCGCTATGCCAACAACGATATGCAGGAGCTGGAAGCGCGTCTGAAAGAAGCGCGCGAAGCTGGCGCTCGCCACGTGCTGATCGCCACCGATGGCGTTTTCTCCATGGACGGGGTGATCGCCAACCTGAAAGGCGTCTGCGACCTGGCGGATAAATATGATGCGCTGGTGATGGTCGATGATTCTCACGCCGTGGGCTTTGTCGGCGAAAATGGCCGCGGTTCCCATGAATATTGCGACGTGATGGGCCGCGTCGACATCATCACCGGTACGTTGGGTAAAGCGCTGGGCGGCGCGTCAGGCGGTTACACCGCCGCGCGCAAAGAAGTCGTTGAGTGGCTGCGCCAGCGTTCCCGTCCTTATCTGTTCTCCAACTCCCTGGCGCCGGCCATTGTCGCCGCTTCCATCAAGGTGCTGGAGATGGTGGAAGCGGGCAGCGAACTGCGCGATCGCCTGTGGGCTAACGCGCGCCTGTTCCGCGAAAAAATGACCGCCGCAGGCTTTACCCTCGCAGGCGCCGACCACGCGATCATCCCGGTGATGCTCGGTGAAGCCACCATCGCGCAGGAATTCGCGCGCGAACTGCAGAAAGAAGGTATTTACGTCACCGGTTTCTTCTATCCGGTGGTTCCAAAAGGCCAGGCGCGTATTCGCACCCAGATGTCGGCGGCGCATACCCCTGAACAAATTGAACGTGCGGTGGAAGCCTTTACCCGCATCGGCAAACAACTGGGCGTCATCGCCTAATAAGGGTGTGAGATGAAAGCGTTATCCAAACTGAAAGCGGAAGAAGGCATCTGGATGACCGACGTACCGGAACCGGAAGTCGGCCATAACGATCTGCTGATTAAAATCCGTAAGACCGCGATTTGCGGTACCGACGTGCACATCTATAACTGGGACGAATGGTCGCAGAAAACCATTCCGGTTCCGATGGTGGTGGGGCATGAGTACGTTGGCGAAGTCGTGGGTATCGGTCAGGAAGTTCGCGGCTTTAAGCTTGGCGATCGCGTTTCCGGCGAAGGGCACATCACCTGCGGACATTGCCGCAACTGCCGTGGCGGTCGTACCCATCTGTGCCGTAATACCATCGGCGTCGGGGTAAACCGCCCGGGCTGTTTCGCTGAATATCTGGTGATCCCGGCCTTCAACGCTTTCAAAATCCCGGATAATATCTCCGACGACCTGGCATCCATCTTCGACCCGTTCGGCAACGCTGTGCATACCGCGCTTTCCTTCGACCTGGTCGGTGAAGATGTTCTGGTTTCCGGCGCTGGCCCGATCGGCGTGATGGCCGCGGCGGTGGCGAAACATGTCGGCGCGCGTAACGTGGTGATTACCGATGTTAACGAATATCGTCTGGAGCTGGCGCGTAAAATGGGCGTCACCCGCGCGGTTAACGTCGCTAAAGAGAATCTTAACGACGTGATGGCCGAGCTGGGGATGACCGAAGGCTTCGACGTGGGTCTGGAGATGTCCGGCGCGCCGCCGGCGTTTCGTACCATGCTCGATACCATGAACCACGGTGGACGTATTGCGATGCTGGGTATTCCTCCGTCGGATATGTCTATCGACTGGACCAAGGTCATCTTCAAGGGGCTGTTTATCAAAGGGATTTACGGCCGCGAAATGTTTGAAACCTGGTATAAGATGGCGGCGCTGATCCAGTCTGGCCTCGATCTTTCGCCGATTATCACCCACCGTTTCGGTATTGATGACTTCCAGAAAGGCTTTGACGCGATGCGCTCCGGCCAGTCTGGCAAAGTGGTACTGAGCTGGGATTAAGCGAATTATCGTCAGGATGACGATAATAAGCATTCTTGCTGCCCATGAATCATGGGCAGCTTATCCTTTTCATATATATCGATAATAAAGTTATTGTTATTACTACGGTCACTATTGAACTGGTGTCGGGTTTATTTATATTCTGCCATATCTTCATATAACAAGGATGAGATATATGGCCCTCTCTATTTTTATTAGCCGTCTTTGGCGATTGAAGAATATTATCTTACCGGTGCTACTGCTTTTTATGAGCTTTGGCATTTTGGCTGAACAAAGGCTTGAGCATGGCGTGCTGCAAGCCTACTGGAAAGCGCAATGGAGTGATAATGCTACCATTAATGTTCCTGCCCTCGGATTTCGCTATTATTGGCTTGATGACCAGGGTAACTTAAAAAAAGTTATCCATATTTATATGAAAGGCACGATGAAAGAACAACTGGCGTTTATTCGCCAGAATTTTAGTGAGATCCCGGAGAATTTTATCAGGTTTCGCGAGTGGTATGTTAACCAGTCGGGCAGTCTGTTGGTTAATAATGTCGCGCAGTATGCCGAATGCAACAGTGAGAACTATAGCGCCTTATTGCTTTCTTTTATTCCCTCGCAAGATAAACCATTATCCAATATGGCCGATATGAATGCGCAGATCTCCTGCGGCGGGGACGGACGCTATCCCTGGTTAACGACTTACCATTTACATCATGAATGGAATAAAGATTCTTTTAAAGAGTGGCCAGATGATAATGCGAATAATACATATTCCGTTATGCGTGATGACGTGGTGATTAAAATACGTACTATCAACAAGTTCTGGATCTATGCCGCCCTTTACGATGACAGCAAAACGGATGGTATGAGTGAAAAACGAGGATACATCAGGGTAAGTCATCTGAAACCAGATAATTGATAGCCGAAGAAAAGATGAAAGTGGCTAAAATTTATCGCGAGATAGATTTATTTAGATTTGGATAACATTTCTAAAATAATACGTATCTATCGCACTATTTCTGCATCGATTTTTTACCTATTCGTTTATACAGTTAGTTTACTCTTCGTTTAATCGCATAAACACTATGTTTAAACTCTCAGTATGCTTGCTGACCTGTAATTCGGCCCGCTTATTACGGGAAGTATTGCCGCCGTTGTTGCGGGTGGCAGATGAGTTTATTGTCGTTGATTCCGGCAGTACGGATGAAACGCTACAGATATGTCAGCAGTTTGGCTTAACGGTTCACCATCACCCCTATGCCGCCCACGGCATGCAGATGAACTATGCGACCTCGCTGGCGACTCATGACTGGGTGCTGTGCATGGATAGCGACGAAATCCTCGATGATGAAGTGGTTGCGGCGATTCTGGCGCTTAAGGCGGGAGAGGAGCCGGATCCGAGCTGTGCGTGGCGCTTGCCGCGCTACTGGTTCGTGCTTGGCGAACAGGTGCGGACCATCTATCCCATCTCATCGCCGGATTACCCGGTACGTCTGTTCAACCGTCAGCGGGCCAGTTTTAACCAGCGTCCGGTAGACGATCAGGTGGTCGGCCATCTGACGTCGACCAGGCTGCCGGGCTTTGTCCGCCACGATACCTTCTATTCACTGCATGAAGTGTTTAACAAGCTCAACAGCTATACCACCCGGCTGGTGAAGATGCAGAAGGTCAGGCCGTCGCTCAGCCGCGGGATTATCAGCGCCATCGGTGCGTTTTTTAAGTGGTATTTATTCAGCGGCGCCTGGCGTAGCGGCAAGGTGGGGGCCGTAACCGGTTTGTACGCCACCTTGTACAGCTTCATGAAGTATTTTAAAGCCTGGTATGCCTACAATGGTAAGCAGCAGGGAACCGTGACGGAGAAGCGCACGGATCCCTGATGAAGATTAGTTGGTGGGGCTGTCCCAGCCCTGCCATTTCAGCTGGTAATACTGGACCAGCGCGCTCTGGCTGATGCTTTCGCTGAGGATGCTAAAGAAGCGGCTGGCGTTCACCGGCTCCAGTGGACGCTTCGGTTTGCAGTACTTCACACCGTGGAACGGGTTACGCGGCTTCTGCTGTTGCGGCGCGTTTGGTTGGACGGGCGTGTTCGGCGTCGAGTTGTCGACCTGCGGTTCGTTCAGCAGGCTGCTCGGGCGCACCAGCGTGATATCCGGCGGCAGGTTATAAACCATTTGCTGTAGTACCCGTACCGTTGAAGGGTGTGGGTGACCAATGGCGATTGCCGAACCATTACGCCGCGCCAGCGCGATGGCGCGATTGAACTGAGTGCGGATGTCCGCCTCGTTCTGGGTGTCGTCGAGAAACACTTTGCGTTTAATCACCTTCACGCCTGTACCCTGGGCGGCGCGCATGGCCTGGGTGTTGCCGATGGTCACGCTATCGAGAAAATAGAGATTGTAGCGTTCCAGCGCCTGCATCACCTTCTGCATGCCGAACAGGTTTGAGGTCATGGCGCTACCCATGTGGTTGTTCAGCCCGACGGCGTAAGGCACTTTCCCGTAAGCCTCACGGATAATACGTTCGATCTCATCGCTGCTCATATCCGGGCGCAGCGTGTCTTTTTCCAGCGGTTGCTTGCTGAGCGGCGCCATCGGCAGATGGATCAGCACTTCATGGCCCAGATTATGCGCTTTAGTGGCCATTTCCCGGGCGTGGGGGGCATTCGGCAGTACGGCGACGGAGATGGTGGGCGGCAGCGCCAGCACCTTATTTTCCGTCTGCGGGCGATAGCCGAAATCATCGATAACGATAGAGAGTTTACCGGCAAAAACCGGCGCAGCCATAGCCAGCGAACCGGCTACAGCAAGTGCAATCATGCGAAATTGAAGCAAAACTTATCTTCCCAACCACGGCTGTGGATTGACCGCCTGACCCTGGCGGCGAATTTCGAAATAGAGCGACGGACGACCCTGACCGCCGCTACTGCCTACCAGCGCGATAGCCTGGCCCGCGCGGACCTGGGTACCGACGCTGACCAGCGCGCTTTGGTTATAGCCGTAAAGACTCATGTCGCCTTTGCCGTGTTCAACGACCACCACCAGGCCGTAACCCTGTAGCCAGTCGGCGAGGATCACCCGGCCATCGGCAATGGCTTTGACTTCGGTGCCTTCAGACGCAGCGATAACCATCCCTTTCCAACGTAGTTCACCTTGCAGCTGTTCGCCATAACGATGAAGAATTGTTCCGCGTACCGGCCAGAAAGCCTGCCCGCGCGGCGCGCCGAGGCCGCCGGTTCGCGACATCAGCGAACGTTCGCTTTCGGTTGGTTTATAGGTGGTGCCTTTGCGCGAGGCCTCCTGCTGGCGGTCACGTACCGCCTGGGCATCACGAGCCTCGCGGTCGGCGCGGGCTTTGGCTGCCGCTTCCGCCTGGGCGATGCGGCCGCGCAGGCGCGATTCGTTAGCGCGCAGTTCGCTGAGCTGCTGTTGGCCTTTCTGAATGGAGGATTCGAGGCTGGAGAGCGTCTTTTTACGCTCGTTGCGCGCCTGCTCAAGCTTGGCCTGCTGCGCTTTTTGCTCGTAAACCAGCGTTTGCTGCTGGCTTTGTTTTTCTTCCAGCATCGATTTCTGCACCGCGACTTCTTCGCGCGTCTGCTTGAGCTGGGCGATGGTTTCCTGACGGGCCTGGTTAAAGTAACCAAAATAGGCCTGCAGGCGCTGGTTACGCTGCCCCTCTTCACCACTGAGGATCATCTGCATGCCGGTGTGCGGCCCCTGGCGGAACGCGGCGTCAAGCTGCGCGGCGAGATTCCGTTCCTGGGAGGCGCGCTGGCGCTCCAGCTTAGCGATAGACGCGTTCATATCGTCAATCTGCTT
Organism: Klebsiella sp. SYXHC3; assembly: GCF_057196925.1. NCBI lineage: Bacteria > Pseudomonadati > Pseudomonadota > Gammaproteobacteria > Enterobacterales > Enterobacteriaceae > Klebsiella > Klebsiella sp. SYXHC3. The sequence goes on from NZ_JBXUNG010000002.1 coordinate 202,471, forward strand.
ATTGAGCTGGTTGAGGGTATCCTGAGTTTCACGCAGTTTGCGCGCGGCGGCGGAAATGGCCTCTTCCTGCGCTTTTAACTGGGCGAGCAGGGAGGCGCGTTGCTGCTGCTGTTGCTTAATCGCGCGCTGTTTGGCGGCGATATCGGCCTGAATGGATTTCAGCTGGTCGCGGTCATCGGCGTGAGCTGATGCGGCGCACAGCAATACGCCAGCGCTAAGCGCGCTGGCGTAAAGAACGGATCGAACAGCCGTTGCGATCCATGTATTTGAATAAGTCGCCTTTCCCCTCATGGGGAAGGATTATTCCACGATGAACAGCGGCTTGCCAGTCATCTCTTGCGGGATTTCCATTCCCATCAGCGACAGCATGGTTGGCGCGATGTCGGAAAGCTTGCCGCCTTCGGCCACTTTCACCGTTTTGTCGCCAACGTAGATCAGCGGAACCGGCAGGTTAGTATGCGCGGTGTGCGCCTGTCCGGTCGCCGGATCGCGCATCTGTTCGGCGTTGCCGTGGTCGGCGGTGATCAGCAGCTGGCCGCCGACGGATTCAACGGCCGCGGCCACTTGCTCAATGCAGTGATCCAGCGCTTCAACCGCTTTCACGGCGGCTTCCATCACCCCGGTATGGCCTACCATATCGCCGTTCGGGTAGTTGCAGATGATGGTGTCATACTGACCGCCTTTGATGGCCGCAACCAGTTTCTCGGTCAGCTCGGCGGAGCTCATTTCCGGCTGCAGGTCGTAAGTGGCGACCTTCGGCGAGTTAATCAGAATACGGTCTTCGCCTTTGAACGGATTTTCTACCCCGCCGTTAAAGAAGAAGGTCACGTGCGCATATTTCTCGGTTTCGGAGATGCGCAGCTGGGTTTTGTCGTGCTTCGCCATCCACTCGCCGAAAGTGTTCACCAGTGAAGCTGGTGGATAAGCGCAAGCGACTTTGATGTCGGCGGCGTATTCGGTCAGCATCACGAAATCGAGGTTAACCACTTTCTTACGCGCGAAGCCGTCGAAGTCGGCGTTAACGAAGGCGCGGGTGATTTCGCGCGCGCGGTCAGCGCGGAAGTTCATGAAGATCAGCGCGTCGCCGTCTTCCATTGCGGCATCGGCCTGGCCGGCAGCGCGGATAACGGTCGCTTTGACGAACTCGTCGTTTTCGTCACGCGCGTAGGCTGCCTGCAGGCCCGCCACGGCGGTGTCGGCCTGGAATTCGCCTTTGGCCAGCGTCATCAGGTCATAGGCTTGCTCTACGCGATCCCAGCGGTTGTCGCGGTCCATGGCGTAGTAGCGGCCAATGATAGAGGCGATACGGCCTTTGCCAAGCGCAGTGAATTTAGCTTCGAATTTAGCCAGCGTGGCTTCAGCGCTGCGCGGCGGCGTGTCGCGGCCATCGAGGAAAGCGTGCAGATAGATTTTCTCTGCGCCGCGTTCGGCGGCCAGTTCTACCATCGCCATGATGTGGTCTTCGTGGCTGTGAACGCCGCCAGGCGACATCAGGCCCATGATGTGTACCGCTTTACCGGCGGCGACGGCTTTGTCGACCGCGCCGGTCAGCACCGGGTTGGCAAAGAAGGTGCGTTCTTTGATTTCAACGTCCAGACGGGTCAGATCCTGATACACGATACGGCCCGCGCCGAGGTTAACGTGGCCCACTTCGGAGTTACCCATCTGGCGGTCAGGCAGGCCGACTTCCAGACCGGATGCATCAATCAGGGTGTGCGGGCGTTTTGCCCACAGTGCGTCCATTACCGGCGTTTTCGCGCTATAAATGGCGTTATCCTGCTGGTCTTCACGGTAGCCGTAGCCATCCAGAATCACCAGTACCATAGGTTTTTTAGTAACCGACATTGCGACAACCTCATGCTCAAAGACAGAAAATTTGCGTAATTTTACTACAGCTGAATCGATCAAATCACCGTAAAAGATCAAAGAAAGGGAAGGGGTGACGCCACAGTCGATGGCGAAGTCGGTTTTTTTTTCGTGACGGGCCGCAGAAAATACATTACATCGCGCTCACTGGCTGTATTTGCCGCAATGCACAGGTATACTCCTTCCCTGGTTTTTTTATCACTTAGTCGGGAGTTGTAACCCCCCATGCAAGAAATTATGCAATTCATCGGCCGTCACCCGGTCCTGAGCATCGCGTGGATCGCGCTGCTGGGTGCGGTACTGTTCACCACCTTTAAAGGCTTGATGTCAAAAGTTAAAGTCATTACTCGTGGTGAAGCGACGCGTCTTATCAACAAAGAAGAAGCCGTTGTTGTCGACCTGCGTCAGCGTGACGACTTCCGTAAAGGCCATATCGCCGGCGCTATCAATCTGCTGCCTGCCGATATCAAAGCAAATAACGTCGGCGAGTTGGAAAAACACAAAGCACAACCCATTATTGTTGTGGATGGGTCCGGCATGCAGGCGCAAGAACCTGCCAGCCTGCTGAATAAAGCCGGATTCGAAAAAGTCTTTGTACTGAAAGAAGGTATCGCAGGCTGGAGCGGCGAGAACCTTCCGCTGGTACGCGGCAAATAATTTACCCCCGCGTCGTTATGGCGCAGCGGTTCCCCCGATAACCTCTCAGGCGGCGGGGAGCCTCTGCGGCGTAAAATCCCTCGGGGTAAAAACAGGAGTGAGTCATGGCCAATATTGAGATCTATACCAAAGCGACCTGCCCGTTTTGCATCCGCGCTAAAGCGCTGCTGAACAGCAAGGGCGTGACGTTCAACGAACTGCCTATCGATGGCGATGCCGCAAAGCGTGAAGAGATGATCCAGCGCAGCGGCCGGACGACGGTTCCGCAGATTTTTATTGATGCGCAGCACATTGGCGGCTGTGACGACTTGTATGCGCTTGATTCACGTGGTGGACTTGATCCCCTCTTGCGCTAATTTTTACGCTTTCCCCATCCAGGGGCGCGTATTTAAGGACAACACGAAAGGGTTTTACTATGTCAGAACAAAACAGCACCGAAATGACTTTCCAGATTCAGCGCATCTACACCAAAGACGTTTCCTTCGAAGCGCCAAATGCGCCGCAAGTTTTCCAGAAAGATTGGCAGCCGGAAGTTAAACTTGATCTGGATACCGCTTCCAGCCAACTGGCTGAAGGCGTTTATGAAGTGGTGCTGCGTGTCACCGTAACGGCATCGCTGGGCGAAGAAACCGCATTCCTGTGCGAAGTACAGCAGGGCGGTATCTTCTCCATCGACGGCATCGATGGCAACCAGATGGCGCACTGCCTCGGCGCGTACTGCCCGAACATTCTGTTCCCGTACGCTCGCGAGACCGTTACCAGCCTGGTTTCCCGCGGCACCTTCCCGCAACTGAACCTTGCGCCGGTGAACTTTGACGCGCTGTTTATGAACTATCTGCAACAGCAGGCTGGCGAAGGTGCTGAACAACATCAGGATGCCTGATGAACGCGCTTAATGCTGCAATGACTGTGATCGGTGCCGGCTCTTACGGCACCGCTCTTGCCATCACCCTGGCAAGAAATGGCCACGAGGTTGTCCTCTGGGGTCATGACCCGAAACATATCGCGACGCTGCAACACGATCGCTGCAACGCCGCGTTCCTTCCCGATGTGCCCTTCCCGGACACGCTGCGCCTTGAGAGCGATTTAGCGACGGCGCTGGCCGCCAGCCGCGATATCCTCGTGGTGGTGCCGAGCCACGTCTTCGGCCAGGTTCTGCGCCAGATTAAACCGCTGATGCGTTCCGATGCGCGTCTGGTGTGGGCGACGAAAGGTCTGGAGGCCGAAACCGGCCGTCTGCTGCAGGACGTGGCGCGTGAAGCGCTGGGCGATGACATCCCATTAGCGGTCATCTCCGGTCCGACTTTTGCCAAAGAGCTGGCCGCCGGCCTACCGACGGCGATTTCGCTGGCGGCGACGGATCCGCAGTTTGCAGAAGACCTTCAGCGCTTGCTGCACTGCGGTAAAAGCTTCCGCGTCTACATCAACCCGGATTTTATCGGCGTGCAGTTGGGCGGCGCGGTGAAAAACGTTATCGCCATCGGCGCCGGGATGTCTGACGGCATCGGCTTTGGCGCGAATGCCCGTACGGCGTTGATCACCCGTGGGCTGGTGGAAATGTCCCGTCTCGGCGCGGCGCTAGGCGCCGATCCGGAAACCTTCATGGGCATGGCCGGGTTGGGCGACCTGGTACTGACTTGTACCGATAACCAATCGCGAAACCGCCGTTTTGGCATGATGCTCGGACAGGGCATGGACGTGCAAAGCGCGCAGGACAAGATTGGCCAGGTGGTTGAAGGCTATCGCAATACCAAAGAGGTTCGCGTTCTGGCGCAGCGTTTAGGCGTCGAAATGCCAATAACCGAGGAAATTTATCAGGTATTGTATTGCGGAAAAATTGCGCGCGAGGCAGCATTGACCTTATTGGGTCGCGCACGCAAGGACGAACGCAGCGCCAACTAGCCGCAGGGAAAGTCTGTTACCTGTATGACCCGGTCAGCGAAGAACTGACCGGTCATAATTCTTATCGTCTGGAGTATGCAATGCCGTGTGAAGAACTGGATATCGTCTGGAACAATATTAAAGCCGAAGCCCGGGCTTTGGCCGACTGTGAGCCGATGCTCGCCAGTTTTTACCACGCAACGCTACTCAAGCACGAAAATCTGGGCAGCGCCCTGAGCTATATGCTGGCGAATAAGCTGGCCTCGCCGATTATGCCTGCTATCGCTATTCGCGAAGTGGTGGAAGAGGCCTATGCCGCTGACCCGGAGATGATCGCTTCCGCCGCCTGTGATATCCAGGCGGTACGTACCCGTGACCCTGCGGTCGATAAATACTCAACGCCGCTGTTGTACCTGAAAGGCTTCCATGCGCTGCAGGCCTATCGTATCGGCCACTGGCTGTGGAATCAGGGTCGCCGCGCGCTGGCTATTTTCCTGCAGAACCAGGTTTCCGTCTCGTTCCAGGTCGATATTCATCCGGCGGCGAAGATTGGCCGTGGGATCATGCTCGACCACGCCACCGGTATCGTGGTCGGTGAAACGGCGGTGATTGAAGACGACGTATCCATCCTGCAGTCTGTGACCCTCGGCGGTACCGGTAAAACCAGCGGCGACCGTCACCCGAAAATTCGCGAAGGCGTGATGATTGGCGCCGGGGCGAAGATCCTCGGCAATATCGAAGTCGGGCGCGGGGCGAAGATTGGCGCCGGTTCCGTGGTGCTACAACCTGTGCCGCCGCATACCACCGCCGCAGGCGTACCGGCGCGCATCGTCGGCAAGCCGGAGAGCGACAAGCCGGCGATGGATATGGATCAGCATTTTAATGGGATTCACCATACTTTCGAGTACGGCGACGGGATTTGATGTATTGCCATTTGCCGCCGCGAAGCTCAAAAATGTAGATATCAGCTATCACTTTGCAACTGTTTCGCTCCTGGATAAACGGTTGTTCTGTGCTGTTTCCGAGCACATTGCGCTCCCGATATTTCTTCTGCGTTATGTCTTTCATGGCGCAGGGAGCGCACAGAGGGCGGCCAGTCGCCGCCACCCTCTGTACTCCCGGGCTCTGGCCGCCAAAATCGCCACTTCGTGGTACCTTCGACTTATCCCGGAAGGCCTCAGCGATTTTGAGGCCACCAACACCGGCAGTTTCAGGCAGTATTGATGCGGTTGTAGCGCGAGTAGCCCGGATAAGGCGCAGCGCGCCGCAATCCGGGAACCGCTCAGGTTAGCGGCGCAACACGGCGCCGGGGTATCCCAACTGACGCCAGGCTTCATACACCACCACCGACACCGCGTTTGACAGGTTCATGCTGCGGCTGTCCGGCATCATCGGAATACGGATTTTTTGCTCCGCCGGCAGGGCATCGAGGATGCTGGCCGGCAGGCCGCGCGTTTCCGGACCAAACATCAAGAAATCACCATCCTGATAGCTTACCGCGCTGTGGGCGGGCGTGCCTTTAGTCGTGAGGGCGAACAACCGTTGCGGCTTCGCGCTGGCGACAAACGCCGCGTAATCCGCGTGGCGCTGTACGGCGGTGAACTCGTGATAATCCAACCCGGCGCGTCTCAGGCGTTTATCGTCCCAGGTAAAGCCCATCGGCTCAATGATATGTAAATTGAAGCCGGTGTTGGCGCACAGGCGGATGATATTGCCGGTGTTCGGCGGGATTTCTGGTTCGAATAACACGATGTTCAGCATACTGCCCCCTTAATTGCGGGGGGCAGAATAGCAGATATTTGTTGAACCCTCACCCCGACCCTCTCCCAGAGGGAGAAGGAGAAAACCGATTCCAGCCGGACGGGCCCCTCACCCTGAGGGAGAGGGGCGGCGTAAGGGAAAACGCGGGGAATTACGCGGCGTTGCCCGGCTTGAGCGCATCGAAGGTCTGCAGCGCTTCGGCATTCTGCACCAGCGAATCGCGGCTGATTTCGCTAATGGATTTCGCCCCGGTCAGCGTCATCGCCACTTTCATCTCTTTCTCGATAAGGTTGAGCAGATTCGCCACCCCCTGCTTGCCGTGGGTCGCCAGCGCGTACAGATACGCGCGGCCCAGCAGCACGCTGTCGGCACCAAGGGCGATCATCCGCACCACGTCGAGACCGTTGCGGATGCCGCTGTCGGCGAGAATAGTGATGTCGCCTTTAACCGCATCGGCAATGGCGGGCAGGGCGCGGGCGGAAGAGAGCACGCCGTCAAGCTGGCGGCCGCCGTGGTTGGAGACGACAATGCCGTCAGCGCCGAAGCGTACCGCATCGCGGGCGTCCTCCGGGTCGAGGATCCCTTTGATCACCATTGGGCCGTCCCAGAAGTCGCGGATCCACTCCAGGTCTTTCCATGAAATCGACGGATCGAAATTATTCGCCAGCCAGCCGATGTAATCCTCAAGCCCGGTCGGTTTGCCGAGGTAGGCGGAGATATTGCCCAGGTCGTGCGGGCGGCCGTTGAGACCGACGTCCCATGCCCACTGCGGATGAGTGACGGCCTGCCAGTAGCGGCGCATGGCGGCGTTTGGGCCGCTCATGCCAGAATGGGCGTCGCGATAGCGCGCGCCGGGGGTCGGCATATCCACGGTAAAGACCAGCGTGGAGCAGCCTGCGGCTTTGGCGCGCTCCAGCGCATTGCGCATAAATCCGCGATCGCGCAGGACATACAGCTGGAACCACATCGGGCGTTTGATGGTCGGGGCGACCTCTTCAATCGGGCAAACGGAAACGGTAGAGAGGGTAAACGGGATGCCTTTGTCGTCCGCCGCGCCCGCTGCCTGCACTTCGCCGCGGCGCGCGTACATGCCGCACAGCCCGACCGGCGCCAGCGCCGTTGGCATCGCCAGCTTTTCGTTGAATAACGTGGTCTCCAGGCTCAGATCCGACATATTGCGCAGAATGCGCTGGCGTAGCGCCACGTCGGAGAGGTCTTCAACGTTGCGGCGCAGGGTATGTTCGGCGTAGGCGCCGCCGTCGATATAGTGGAACAGAAATGGTGGCAGGATACGCTGTGCGGCGGCGCGATAGTCGCTGGCGGCGGAAATAATCATCACGAGTTCTCCCTGGAATTTTCATTGTGGTCACCGGGCAGGCGGGTAATACGCGCCTGGCGGGCCTGGTCTTCATCAAAACGTTTAATGGTGGCGTGGACAAAACCGAGGTGGGCCATCATCGCCTGGCGGGCGCCTTCCGCGTCGCCAGCGAAGATCGCTTCCATTACCGCCTGATGTTGTTCGGTCAGACGCGCGAACACCGGCGGCACCAGATACATGCGCTGGCGGCTCTGCTTCACCGAGGATTGCAGAAGCTCGAAGAAACCGCGCATGGTTTGCAGCAGCACCACATTATGTGAGGCTTCAGCGATCGCCAGGTGGAAGCGAACATCCGCCTGTGAGGCGAGATCCGGGTCATCGCTGAGGGTGGCTTCAAAACAGAGGCGGATTTTTTCTTTCTCGGCGTCGGTGGCCCGCATCGCCGCATGCCAGGCGGTGCTGGCTTCAATAGCGTGGCGGGCTTCGAGAATATCAAAACTGTAGTCGGGGTCGTCGGCGAGCAGCGTTTTCAGCGGCTGGACGATGTTTTGCTCCGACCAGGGCTCGTGCTGCCAGCGCACGAAGGTGCCGCCGCCGCGACGGCTAAGCAGCACCCCTTCGTTGACCAGCATCGCCAGCGCTTCACGCAGCGAATTGCGTGAAACACCGAGCTGGACGGCAAGCTGGCGCTCGGCGGGCAAACGCATGCCCGCCTCCAGCTGTTGTTCTTCTATCAGCGCCCGGACGCGATTTGCGACGTCGTCAGCCAGGCGTTTTGGCATCACTTTCACGGAATCATCCAGGTTAAGACATAAGCCTGCAGGGTGGTAATCAGGCCCACCATGCAGGTGAATATCAGGCTGTGCTTGACGGTAAAGCGGAACAGGTCCGACTCTTTACCCACCAGACCTACCGCGGCGCAGGCAATGGCGATCGACTGTGGCGAAATCATCTTGCCTGTCACCCCACCGGTGGTATTCGCGGCGACCAGCAGAATATCGGAGACGCCGATTTGCTGGGCTGCCGTCGCCTGCAGCGCGGCGAATAGCGCGTTAGACGAGGTATCCGAACCGGTCAGGAAAACCCCCAGCCAGCCGAGGAACGGCGAGAAGAAGGTAAACGCGTGGCCGGTATGCGCCAGCGCCAACGCCAGCGTCGATGACAGCCCGGAGTAGTTCGAGATAAAGGCGAACGCCAGCACCATGCCGATGGAGTAAATCGGCAGCGCCAGCTCTTTCAGCGTCCCGGCGAAGGTGGTCAGCGCATCCTTTGGCTTCATACGCAGCCAGACGATAGACAGTATAGCGGCGAACAGGATGGCGGTGCCGGTCGCCGACAGCCAGTCGAATTTATACACCGCGGCATACGGCGTCGCGGCGCTCACCACCGGCGGCATACGGGCGACCATTTTGTCGAGGAACGGTACCGGGATGTTAACCACGAAGTCATACATCGCCCCGCCCGGCGCAAACAGCGCTTTAAACGGCGGTACGCTCCACAGGGTGACGGTGGCGGTGAGGAACAGGAACGGCGACCAGGCGCGAATGACCTGACCGGCGGTGTAATGCGTGCGCGCCAGCGTTTGATCAACCTGCGCGGCGCCCATATCGCCAAAGCGGAAGATACGTACCGGCTGCCAGCGCTTGAGGAACAGCGTCAGGCATACCAGCGACACCAGCGAAGAGATGATGTCCGGCAGTTCCGGGCCGAGGAAGTTAGAGCTGAGGTACTGCGCGATAGCGAACGAGCCGCCTGCGACCATCACCGCAGGCCACGTCTCTTTCACCCCGCGCCAGCCGTCCATAATCGCCATGATCCAGAACAGCACGATAATGGTCAGGAACGGTAGCTGGCGGCCAACCATCTGGCCGATAGCGAAGCTATCGATGCCGGTCACCTGGCCGGCGACCAGAATCGGGATCCCCATGGCGCCGAAGGCCACCGGCGCGGTGTTAACAATCAGGCACAGCCCGGCGGCGTATAGCGGATTGAAGCCGAGCCCGACCAGCAGCGCGGCGGTGATCGCCACCGGCGCGCCGAAACCGGCGGCCCCTTCGAGGAAGGCGCCGAAGGAGAAGCCGACAATCAGCATCTGCAGGCGCTGGTCCGGTGTAATCGAAAGAATCGACGAGCGGATAATGTCGAACTGCCCGGTCTTCACCGAGATTTTATAGACGAAGACCGCGGCGATGATAATCCACGCGATAGGCCACAGGCCGTAGAAGAAGCCGTATACCACCGACGATAAGGCGCGGTCGACCGGCATTTTATAGAACAGCAGGGCGACAAGCAGCGCGATGGCTACGGTCCAGGTGGCGGCGATATAGCCTTTAAGCTTGAGCTTAATCAGGGCGAAAAAGAAAAACAGAATCGGCAGTGAGGCGATAAGGCTCGATAGCCAGATATTACCAGCCGGATCGTAATTTTGTTGCCAGAGGTTCATGCAGGTCTCCATCGGGCCACATCCAATGCATCAGGTTGGGTCTGCGCCCATTGCCGATCACACTGTTTGTAAAATTGGCCCAGCCAAATTGCGATTGTAGGGTTAACGACAATTGATGGTTAATCAAATGTTATGGCATAGCAACGTGTTTGTGATGCAAGGTGATGGATATGTGAACCGATTGACGGTTTAAGAAATAATTGGTTGGGCCAATTTGGTGGGGAAGAGGAAATTGGCTGTGAGTTCACGGCCCGGTAGGGCTACCGGGCAATAGACGATGACCTCACAGCGGGCAAAAGATTAAAACTCGCTCTTCGCGAAGCCGGTCATCTCTTTGAGGCCCATTTCGCGGCCCAGCGCGGTCATCGGATGGACGACAACCAGTCCGCGCACGCTTTTCTTCAGCTTGCCCATATCGGCCTGCTCTTTTTTGGTGATGGCGCGACGGTGCGGCATGCTCATCAGTTTCTGCGCTTCTTTGCTCAGCTTCTGCGACTGAACGGAACGCAGGCGTTCGATTTCCGTTTCCAGGGTCGCCTTTTCTTTTTCCAGCTCCGCGTATTTATCGGCGGCTTCGACCAGCGACAGGTCGGCCTGCTGGTGGCGGATGGCGTCGAGACGGTCGCTCAAACGCTTGATTTCATTCTTTTCGACTTCTTTCATGGTAATTTTATCTGTGAATAAAAGGGCTTCGACGTTACATAGTATGGGCCGGGCGGGCCTTTGTTGATAGTTTTTTATCGAAATACTCGTGGCTTCGCTGCCGTAAGCATGAGACCTGATACATTATAACTATCTGAATAGTAGCGATATTGTAATTTTAATTAAGCTGTTTATCATTTTTGTGAAGCCTGACGACCATTCAGCACGTTTTCCTCAACTTGCTCCCTTTTTTTCGCCAATCCTTAATAAGATCCCCCTGAACAGAGGAGAGCGTGATGGCGAAAATCGGCGACGGCGTACCACGTATCATCGATAAAACGGTAGATTTCATGGCCTCGAGCCAGGCGTTTATGGAATATCTGAAAAAATGCCCGCGTTTACAGCGGATACCGCGCGATATTCCTGAGGATAAAAAAGCGCTATTTCTGAGTCGTCTGGAGTATTACCGGCAGCTGTACCGGCCGACGTGCGACCAGCAAGAAGCGGAGTCAGAGCGTTGATTTCTGGAAGGCTTTTTTTAAGCTGATTCGGGAAATCAGCTCAGTCAGAGACAACACCATCGTAGAACGTACCATCTGCTGGTAGCGCAGTTTCTGCATTGCCAGCAGTTCCTTATCGCTCTCATCAAACAGCGGCGTTGGCGGAAGCGCGGCGACGCAGTGCAGCTCGCCTAACGGCCCGAGAATTTCATCGTCGGTGAAAGCGTACTCATTTCCGTCATGATTGAGCTCTTCACGCAAGGCCATCAATAGCTCGGCATCTTCGTATTCGGCGCGGCTTATCACCCCAAGGCCGTAGATAAGCTTCAGGCGTACGGAAAGATCGCCCAGCGGCCCACTGCCGTCCAGCAATGGTTCCACTGCGTATTTCACCGCGTAATCGTCTTTGCGGAATACCTGAAGTACCAGAATATTGACTGCCTCCGTCAGGAGTTCGACGGCGGCTATCAGGAAACTTCTTACGGTCTTACCAGCATTTAAACGCTCAAGTACGCGGTTTTCAAATGCCTGTGTTTCTTCCATTATTGCCTGCATATCTGACAGGAGTGGTATTGGGCGCGGCATCGGCCGCGCCAGGTTGTACATCATTTTACCGCGTTGTAGTCGTTAACGGCTTCCGCCACTACAGCGCTTGCCGCATCCAGACCGGAAATCTGCGCCAGCGCGGCCTGTGGCCCTTTTTCGGCAATCAGCGCCGCCAGTTCCTGAGCCTGCGGATCGTCTTCGCTGCGGAAATGCATGGCCGCGGCAATCCCTTTTACCAGGTTCCGGTGCGGCAGGCCGTATTCCAGCGTGCCAAGCAGCGGCTTGATCAAACGATCGCCCGCGCTCAATTTACGCAGCGGCTGGCGGCCGACGCGCTCCACATCATCTTTCAGATACGGGTTCTCAAAGCGACCGAGGATCTTCTGGATATAAGCCGCGTGTTTCTGCGCATCAAAGCTGTAGCGTTTAATCAGCACCGCGCCGCTCTCTTCCATTGCGCCTTTCACGACGGCGCGAATGTGCTCATCGAGAATCGCGTCGCGAATCGTTTGATGGCCCGCCAGTTTCCCGAGGTAGGCGGTTATAGCATGCCCGGTGTTTAAGGTGAATAGCTTACGCTCGACAAATGCCATCAGGTTATCGGTTAATTCCATTCCTGGGATGTTCGGCAGCTCGCCCTTAAACTGGGTTTTATCCACAATCCATTCGCTGAAGGTTTCAACGGTGACTTCCAGCGGATCGTGGGTGGCGGAAGCCGACGGCGGAACGATGCGGTCTACGGCGGAGTCGACGAAGCCGATATGTGCTTCAACCCACGCTTTGTCCTCTTCCGCCAGCGCGTTAAATACATGGCCTTTCAGCTGGCTGGTGCCGCGTACCATGTTTTCGCAGGCGATGATATTCAGCGGGCGTTCAATACCCTGCGCTTTACGTTTCACCAGGCCTTTGGCGATGGCAGGGGCGATACGCTCCAGAACGACGGGGCCGACCGCGGTGGTCACCAGGTCGACATCGGCGATCAGATCCACCACCTCATCGCCAATGCTGCTGACGGCATTCACGCCGGAGACGGTATCAACCTGTTCGTTTTCACCCACCACGTGGACCTGATAGCTATGACGGGCATTCAGGGCATCAAGGACCACCTGATTAACATCGGCGAACGTAAGGGAGATACCGGCGTCAGCCAGCAGTTTGCCAATGAAGCCACGTCCGATATTACCTGCGCCAAAATGTAATGCTTTCATAGTATTAACCTTCAATTAATGTTTTTACCTGAGAGGGCTGGGGTGAGGCTTTTCCCTCACCCCAACCCTCTCCCAAAGGGAGAGGGTATGGAGCGTTGTGGTTATTTATTCAGCAACGACAGGACTTCTTCGACGCTGGTGGTTTTCGCCAGCCGCTCAATCACGGTTTCATCATCCAGCGCGTTAGTCAGGCTGGTGATAACGTGAATGTGTTCGTTGTTGCGGGCGGCGATACCGATGACCAGACGCGCGACTTCATCTTCTTCTTCGCCGAAGCGCACGCCTTCCGGATACTGGCAGAAGACGACGCCGGTTTTCAGTACCCGGTCTTTCGCTTCAATGGTACCGTGCGGTACCGCGATAGATTCGCCAAGATAGGTTGAGGTCAGCTTCTCGCGGTCGAGCATCGCCTGCACGTATTCCGGCTCAACGTATCCGCCTTTCACTAGTTGTTCACCGGCGAAGCGAATGGCCTCTTCTTTGGTCGCCGCTTTGCGCCCGAGGAAGATGTTATCCGCACCCAGCTGGAACAGGTTTTTGTCAGTATTATCAAAGCTGTCTTTCAGGCTATCGGTGACTTTCACTTCGTTGTCGATGTGGCGCTGCGCCGCTACCAGACGCTCGGTCAGGCTGGTATACAGGCCGCTGTCGAGGAAGTTGGTCAGCGAAATATGCTGTGCCTGCGGTACCTGGCGCATGGCGCGCTCGGTCAGGTCGCGGTGGGTGATCACCAGGTCGACATCCGGCGGCAGGTTGTTAATCGCGCTGTTGGTGACAGAGATATTGCTCAGTCCGGCATCCTGGACTTTCTTACGCAGTACCCCGGCGCCCATGGCGCTGGAACCCATACCGGCGTCGCAGGCAACGATGATTTTACGCACGTGGCTAAGGTCGTTAGCCACGTCGCCCGCCGCCAGCGGCGTCGCCGCGCCTTTGGACTCGGCTTTCATGTCGTGCATGCGACGGGTTGCGGCTTCGATATCGTCTTCTTCTTTCACTTTGCTGGTTTTCAGCAGAATGGCGGAGACAATAAAGGAGACCGCCATCGCCGCAATAATGGCCGCGATGTTAGCGAAGTAGGCGCCTTTTGGCGTCATCGCCAGTACCGCCAGAATGGAACCCGGGGAAGCCGGGGAGACCAGGCCGCCGTTGAGGATAGTCAGGGTGAAGACACCGGTCATACCGCCGAGGATAACGGCCAGAATCAGACGCGGGTTCATCAGCACGTACGGGAAGTAAATTTCGTGGATACCGCCCAGGAAGTGGATGATTGCCGCACCGCCCGCAGACTGCTTCGCGCTGCCGCGGCCAAAGAACATGTACGCCAGCAGAACGCCCATCCCCGGACCCGGGTTAGCTTCAATCAGGAAGAAGATGGATTTGCCAAGCTCATGGGACTGCTGAATACCCAGCGGCGAGAAGATACCGTGGTTAATCGCGTTATTGAGGAACAGGATTTTCGCCGGTTCAACAAAGATAGACGCCAGCGGCAGCATGTCGTGCGCCACCATGAAGTTAACGCCAGCCGCCAGCAGTTTTGACAGCACTTCAACCGCCGGGCCGATGCCGAGGAACGCCAGAATGGCAAGGATCATCCCGATGATGCCGGCGGAGAAGTTATTCACCAGCATTTCGAAACCGGATTTGATTTTACCGTCTACCCAGGCGTCAAATTTCTTAATGCAGTAGCCACCGAGCGGGCCGGCGATCATTGAGCCGAGGAACATCGGCATATCCGCGCCGACGATAACGCCCATGGTGGTGATAGCGCCGACGACGCCGCCGCGTTCACCGCCAACCAACTTACCGCCGGTATAACCGATCAGTAGCGGCAGCAGGTAGGTGATCATCGGGCCGACCAGCTTCGCCAGCGTCTCGTTCGGCAACCACCCTGTTGGGATAAATAACGCGGTGATAATCCCCCACGCGATAAACGCGCCGATATTCGGCATCACCATATTGCTGAGGAAACGACCAAAGCTTTGCACCTTGATCTTGATATCGGATGACATAAAACACCCCTTCTTCTGTTTTGCTTATCGCGCAGGCTGAACGCCCGAGGTTTGTTGTTAATGTGGCGGCAGAGGTAGCCGGACCCTGATTGATAGTGCGAAATCTGGCACTGAATCGTTAAGCTGTCCAGCGAGCGGCTTTTTATGTGATTTTGATCACATAAATATAGGTGTCTGGTGCTTATATGTAGTGATCATCATCACAAAAATGATGTGTAAAAAAACAACAACAGGCCATGAAAGCTCCTGAATCGCATATTTATGTGATATTCATCACATTATAACTTTGCGATTTTGTTATTTGTTTGTGATGAGCATCACAAAATATTTTGCGCTCAATTCCGCCAGGTGTGATCTGCCGCAGGTTCTGCTTTCCCCAGCGGCCAACGATGTAACTTTGCAACCCGCCTGCGCGAAGAACATTTTTTGCCGCTGATGGCGGAAATGAAAACGGTGAATTATGCTCAAATTGTCAGCCAGCCGCCGCTTCGTCGGCGCTCACAATTCCAATAATCTATTAGCGTGAATCGAGGAAATTATGTTTCTCAATTATTTTGCGCTGGGCGTTCTAATCTTCGTTTTCCTGGTTATTTTTTACGGGATTATTATTTTGCACGATATTCCGTACCTGATCGCGAAGAAACGTAATCATCCGCACTCCGATGCGATTCACGTCGCGGGGTGGGTCAGCCTGTTTACGCTGCACGTAATATGGCCATTTTTATGGATCTGGGCCACTCTCTATCAGCCGGCGCGCGGCTGGGGAATGCAGCATAAGCCGAATGAAGCAGGGACTGATGGCGCTGACAGCGAGCTGGCGCAACTCAATCAGCGTATCGCTGAACTCGAACATAAAATCGCGCATCTGCAGCCGACAGCGCCGCCATCCTCAACGGAGAAATAATCATGGACCTGTTGATCATTTTGACGTACGTGGCCATTGCGTGGTCGGTATTTAAAATATTCCGTATTCCGGTAAATAAATGGACGGTCCCGACCGCGGCCCTGGGCGGCGTATTTATTGTTAGCGCGCTTATTTTATTAATGAACTATAACCACCCTTATACTTTTACTGCGCAGAAAGCGGTTATTTCCATTCCTATTACGCCGCAGGTTACCGGCATTGTTAGCAGCGTGACCGATAAAGCCAACCAGCGGGTGAAAAAGGGCGAGGTACTATTTACTATCGACCCGGCGCGCTACCAGGCGCGTGTCGACAGGCTGCAGGCCGATCTGGTCACCGCTCTGCACAGTATCAATACCCTGAAAGCCCAACTGCAGGAAGCGCAGGCTAATACTGTGCGCGTCTCCGCCGAGCGCGACCGGCTGTATAAAGATTATCAGCGCTATTTGAAAGGCAGCCAGGCGCGGGTCAACCCATTTTCGGAAAGCGATATCGATAATGCGCGGCAAAACTATCTTGCCCAGGATGCGTTGGTGAAAGCCTCGGTTGCCGAGCAGGCGCAGATTCAGAGCCAACTGGATAGCACGCTGAATGGCGAACAGTCGCAGGTGATGAGCCTGCGCGCGCAGTTGGCGGAAGCGAAATATAACCTCGATCAGACCATCGTCCGGGCGCCGAGCGATGGCTACATTACCCAGGTGCTGATTCGCCCGGGAACCTACGCCGCGTCGCTGCCGCTGCGCCCGGTGATGGTCTTTATTCCGCAACAGAAACGGCTAATTGTCGCCCAGTTCCGCCAGAACTCGTTGCTCAGGCTGGAGGCCGGCGATGATGCCGAAGCGGTGTTTAACGCCCTGCCAGGCCAAGTATTCCACGGTAAACTGGTCAACGTATTGCCGGTGGTACCGGGTGGGACTTATCAGGCGCAGGGTTCGCTGCAGTCGCTGAGCGTCACGCCGGGTAGCGATGGCGTGCTGGCGACAATTGAACTGGATCCCGATGCGCAGGTCGATGCGCTGCCCGACGGCATCTACGCCCAGGTGGCGGTCTATTCCGACCATTTCACCCACGTGTCGGTGATGAGAAAAGTGCTGCTGCGCATGACCAGTTGGATGCACTACCTCTATCTCGATCATTAATGCGATCGGCGGCAGGTTGAGACAACGTCGCGCCTGCCATTTGCCTGCGCCTGAACCATACTGATCTTTTCGTTGGCGAAAGGAGCAGGCAATGAAACTGATCGGCAGCTATACCAGTCCTTTTGTACGCAAAATTTCCGTTATCTTGCTGGAAAAGGCGATCCCCTTCGAGTTTGTGAACGAATTCCCCTATAACGACGTCAACGGTGTGGCGCAGTACAACCCGCTGGGAAAAGTCCCGGCGTTGCTGACCGATGACGGCGCGTGCTGGTTTGATTCGCCCATTATCGCGCAATATCTGGAACTGCTAAACGTCGCGCCGGCGATGCTGCCCACGGAACCTCTGGCGGCGCTGAAGATGCGCCAACTGGAAGCCTTGTCTGACGGCATCATGGAGGCGGCGATCGCGCTGGTGCGGGAAAAAGCGCGTCCGGCGGCCCAGCAGTCAGAAACCGAACTGCTCCGCCAGCGGGAAAAAATCGCTCGCGGCCTTGATATGTTGGAAGGGTACGCCGCCGACGGTACCTTGCGTCACGGTGAGCTGAATCTGGCGACCATTACTGCCGCCTGCGCTATTGCTTATCTGAATTTTCGTCGCGTGGCGCCCGGCTGGTGCGCGACGCGGCCAAAACTGGTCAAACTGGTCGAGACGTTGTTTCAGCGATCCAGTTTTGCCCGTACCGAACCGCCAGGGAGTTGACCCAGGCAGGTAACAGTTTCCTCGCGCAGGCGTTACAATCGCCACTCATTGTTGACTCCCTCTCCCGTCGGGAGGGGGGAAAATAACTTATCGTCAGGTTCACTCATGTCTATCGATACTCGCGCGCTTTATACCCGGCTTCCGGCCATTGACCGTTTACTTCGCGATCCCGCTTTTGCTTTACTGCTCGATCGCCATGGCCATTCGCAAATCGTGGCGCTTCTGCGCCAGATGTTGGATGAGGCGCGGGAACATATCCGCCAGGCGCAGGCATTGCCAGAGTGGTGCGACGACTGGCCGCAGGAGACCGCCAGCCGGCTGAACCATAGTCAGCAGAGCGCGCTGCGTCCGGTATTCAACCTGACGGGCACCGTGCTGCATACCAATCTGGGGCGCGCTATCCAGGCGGAAGCCGCGGTGCAGGCGGTGGCGCAGGCGATGCGCGCGCCGGTCACGCTGGAATACGATCTCGACGATGCCGGGCGCGGTCATCGCGACCGGGCGCTGGCCGATCTGCTGTGCCGGATCACCGGCGCGGAAGATGCCTGTATCGTCAATAACAACGCGGCGGCGGTGCTGCTGATGCTGGCGGCGACGGCCAGCGGGAAAGAAGTGGTGGTCTCGCGCGGCGAACTGGTCGAGATCGGCGGCGCATTTCGCATCCCCGACGTCATGCGCCAGGCCGGTTGTTTGCTGCATGAAGTGGGCACCACTAACCGCAGCCACGCCAAAGATTATTGTCAGGCTATCAATGAGCAGACTGCGCTGCTGATGAAAGTGCATACCAGCAACTACAGCATTGAAGGCTTTACCAAAGCGGTTGATGAGGCGGAGCTGGCGGAAATTGGCCGCGAACATGGCGTGCCGGTGGTGGCCGATCTCGGCAGCGGCTCGCTGGTGGATTTGAGCCAGTACGGTTTGCCGAAAGAACCGATGCCGCAGGAATTGATTGCGGCGGGCGTGAACCTGGTGAGCTTTTCCGGCGATAAGCTGCTCGGCGGACCGCAGGCGGGGATTATCGTCGGCGATCGGGCGCTGATCGCGAAGTTACAGAGTCATCCGCTTAAGCGCGCGCTGCGGGCGGATAAAATGACGCTGGCGGCGCTGGAGGCGACTCTGCGGCTGTATCTGCATCCGGAAGCGCTGGCCGACGAGCTGCCGACGCTGCGCCTGCTAACCCGCTGCGCCGAGGATATCCGCCAGCAGGGCGAGCGCATTCAGCCTGGGCTGGCGGCGCACTATAGCGATTTTGACGTGCGCGTCGAAGCGTGTTTATCGCAAATCGGCAGCGGTTCGTTGCCGGTCGACCGACTGCCCAGCGCCGCGTTAACCTTTACGCCGCGCGATGGTCGCGGCAGCCAGCTGGAAGCGCTGGCCGCCCGCTGGCGCGCCTTGCCGATACCGACGATCGGCAGAATTTATGATGGCCGCTTATGGCTGGATCTGCGCTGTCTTGAAGATGAACCCCGGTTTATGGAGATGTTATTGAGATGATTATTGCCACCGCCGGACATGTGGACCACGGCAAAACCACGCTGCTGCAGGCGATTACCGGCGTCAACGCCGATCGTCTGCCGGAAGAGAAATCACGCGGTATGACTATCGATCTCGGCTACGCCTATTGGCCGCAGCCTGATGGCCGGGTGTTGGGTTTTATCGATGTGCCGGGGCATGAAAAGTTTTTGTCCAACATGTTGGCCGGCGTGGGCGGGATCGATCACGCGCTGCTGGTGGTGGCCTGCGATGACGGCGTGATGGCGCAAACCCGCGAGCACCTGGCAATTCTGCAGTTAACGGGAAAACCGACGTTAACCGTTGCGTTGACCAAAACGGACCGCGTGGACGCGGCGCGGGTTGCCGAAGTCCGGGCACAGGTGGAATCCACGCTGAGCGAGCTGGGGTTCGACGACGTGGCTTTCTTCGCCACCGCGGCGACGGAAAACCTCGGCATTGCCGAACTGCGCAGCCATTTGCTCCAGCTGACCGAGCGCGCGCATCCGCAACAGCAGCGTTTTCGTCTGGCGCTGGATCGCGCCTTTACCGTTAAGGGTGCGGGGCTGGTGGTGACCGGGACGGCGTTATCCGGCGAGGTAAAAATCGGCGATACCCTCTGGCTGACCGGTGCCAATAAATCCATGCGCGTCCGCGGGCTGCATGCGCAGAATCAGCCGGTTGAACAGGCGCAGGCCGGGCAGCGTATCGCGCTGAACATCGTTGGCGACGCGCAAAAAGAGGATCTCAGCCGCGGCGACTGGCTGCTCTCGGTGCAGCCCGCAGAACCTTGCGAGCGGGCGATCGTCGAGCTCACCTGTCACGCGCCGCTCAGCCAGTGGCAGTCGCTGCATATCCACCATGCCGCCAGTCATATCACCGGCCGCGTTTCGTTACTGGAAGGCAATCTGGCCGAGCTGGTGCTGGATACGCCGCTGTGGCTGGCGGATAACGATCGCCTGGTGTTGCGCGATATCTCCGCTCGCTTGACGCTGGCCGGCGCGCGGGTGGTGACGCTGAATCCGCCGCGCCGCGGTAAACGCAAGCCGGAGTATCTGCAATGGCTTTACGCGCTGGCGGCAGCGCAGGGCGACGATGCGCAGGCGTTGGATATTCATTTGCAGCGCGATGCGGTGCGTCTTGACGATTTTGCCTGGGCGCGGCAACTGAGCGCCGACGGCCTGACGGCATTAATTAACCGTCCGGACTACCTGCAGGCCGGGAATAGCCTGCTTAGCGCGCCGCTGGCCGCCCGCTGGCAGAAAAAACTGCTCGACGCGCTGGCCCGTTATCACGACCAGCATCGCGATGAGCCGGGGCCGGGGCGTGAACGTCTGCGGCGGATTGCGCTGCCGATGGAAGATGAAGCGCTGGTGCTGTTATTGATTGAACAGATGCGCAGCAGCGGCGTCATTCAAAGCCATCACGGCTGGCTGCACCTGCCGGAACATAAAGCCGGGTTTACCGATGAGCAGCAGGCCATCTGGCAGCGTGCGGAATCGCTCTTCGCCGATGAGCCATGGTGGGTGCGCGATCTGGCGCGCGATCTGAACGTCGAAGAGTCGTTGATGCGCGCGGTGCTGCGCCAGGCGGCGCAGCAGGGGATGATTACGGCGATCGTGAAAGATCGTTATTATCGCAACGATCGGATTGTTGAATTTGCGCAATTGATCCGCCGCCTGGATCTGCAGCGTGGTTCCACCTGCGCGGCGGATTTTCGCGATACGCTGAATATTGGCCGTAAACTGGCGATTCAAATTCTCGAATATTTCGACCGCATTGGCTTTACCCGCCGTCGGGGCAATGATCATCTACTTCGCGATGCGCTGTTATTCCCTGAAAATAAAAACGGCGAATAATCACGCAAATGAAAAATTAAGCCGGTAATGTTTAACAGTACGTTAAAAATGAAAATATTAACGTACTGTTTTTAATCAAATTTCTTGCCAGAAATGGCGTTCAGGTCATGTTTTTTATTTCGACATCCTCGTACCCTTCCATGATATTCACCTAAATGAAGGAATCATCATGGCTGCATCGACTTTTTATATTCCGCCAGTAAACGTTATTGGCGCTGGTTCTGTTACTGAAGCGATGAATACTATCCAGCAATACGGATATCGTCGGGCATTAATTGTCACCGACGCGATGCTGAATAAATTAGGTATGGCGGGTGAAGTACAAAAGGCGTTACAGGAGCGGGATATTTTCAGCGTGGTGTATGACGGCGTGCACCCGAACCCGACGACTCTGAACGTCGAAAGCGGTCTGGCGCTGCTGAAAGAGAATAACTGCGACTGCGTGATTTCCCTGGGTGGCGGTTCCCCGCACGATTGCGCGAAAGGTATCGCGCTGGTCGCGGCAAATGGCGGCAACATCCGTGACTATGAAGGGGTGGACCGTTCGGCAAAACCGCAATTGCCGATGATCGCTATCAATACCACCGCCGGTACGGCTTCCGAAATGACCCGCTTCTGCATCATTACCGATGTCGATCGCCACATCAAAATGGCGATTGTCGATAAGCACGTGACGCCGGTTCTGTCGGTTAACGACTCCTCGCTGATGATGGGGATGCCGAAATCGCTGACCGCCGCCACCGGTATGGACGCGCTGACTCACGCTATCGAAGCCTATGTTTCTATCGCGGCGACGCCGATCACCGATGCCTGCGCGTTGAAAGCGATGACCATGATTTCGCAGAATTTAACTCACGCAGTGGAAGATGGCGGCAATGAACAGGCGCGTGAAGCGATGGCCTATGCGCAGTTCCTTGCCGGTATGGCCTTCAACAACGCGTCGCTGGGCTACGTCCACGCAATGGCGCACCAGCTGGGCGGCTTCTACGATCTGCCGCACGGCGTCTGCAACGCCGTACTGCTGCCGTTTGTGCAGGAGTACAACTGCAGCGTCGCCGCCGCGCGTCTGCGTGACTGCGCGCAGGCAATGGGCGTGAACGTTGCCGGGCTGAACGATAAGCAGGGCGCGGAAGCCTGCATCGCGGCCATCCGCGAGCTGGCGCGTAAAGTCGGCATCCCGGCCGGTCTGCGCGATCTGAACGTTAAAGAAGAGGATATCCCGCTGCTGGCCAGCAACGCGCTGAAAGATGCCTGCGGTTTAACCAATCCGATTCAGGCGACTCACGAAGAAATCATGGCGATTTTCCGCGCCGCGATGTAATCCTAAAAACTCCCCGGCGGCGATACGCCGCCGGGTGAAGCGCCATTCCCCCCGGTTTTACCCAAATTTGATGTCGCATTTGCCTAAAACGTTGCTGATTCCATTCAGGATCAAAGCGCGTAGCGGGGCTTTTCTGGCACGCTGCGTTTTTATCCCGAATGGAGTTGAGGATGAACCGGTTTATTATCGCCGATGCGCAAAAGTGTATCGGCTGCCGAACCTGCGAGGTGGCCTGCGTGGTGTCGCATCAGCAGGATCAAGATTGTTCTACCGTTTCTGCAAGACGCTTTGCGCCGCGGATTCGGGTGGTTAAGAGCGATGAACTATCAACGGCGACGCTGTGCCGTCAGTGCGAGGATGCGCCCTGCGCGAACGTCTGCCCGGAAGGGGCAATACGCCATGAAGGCGACGTCTGGCGAGTCGAGCAACGGCTGTGCATTGGTTGTAAAAGCTGTATGGTGGCGTGCCCTTATGGGGCGATGACGGTGATGTTGACTGACGAAGGCGTGCAGGCGCTGAAGTGCGACCTGTGCGCGCACCGGCAAACGGGGCCGGCGTGCGTAGCGGCCTGCCCGACTCAGGCGCTGCGCTGTATTGAGCCCGCCGAGCTGGAAAGATTAAGCGCCGAGCGCCGCCGTTGGGCGGCGCAGGCAATGTAATCGGATGTTCCCGGTCAGTCATGGCCGGGAAACACCATCAGGCGTCCTGCTCCTGCCAGGCGCGCTCAATCTCTTCGGCAAGAATTTTCACTCCCGCCTCGATTTTCTCCGGATCCGGCACATAGTTCATGCGCATGCACTGATGCGTATGCGGCCACGGCTTGTCCAGCCCCGGGAAGAAGTAATCGCCCGGCACCATCAGCACGCCGCGTTGTTTCAGGCGCTGATACAGCAGCTCGGTAGAGATCGGCAGATCCTTAAACCACAGCCAGAGGAAAATCGCCCCTTCCGGTTTATGAATCAGGCAGCGTTCTTCCGGCAAATAGCGGCGAATGGTAGCGATAGTTTCCTGAACACGCTGATAATAGAACGGTTTAATCACCCTCTCCGATAGCCGCAGCAGGTCCTTACGCTTGATCATTTCGCACATCATTGCCGGACCAATGCCGCCCGGAGCGAGGCTGATAATGCCGTTCATATTGCTGATGGCGGTAATGATTTTCTCGTTGGCGATGATAATGCCGCAGCGCGTGCCCGGCAGGCCGAGCTTGGATAAGCTCATGCACAGCACGATGTTCGGATTCCACAGCGGGCGCGCTTCGCTAAAAATAATACCCGGGAAAGGCACGCCATAGGCGTTATCAATAACCAGCGGCACGCCGTGCTGATTGGCGAGGGCATCCAGCTTAATAAGCTCTTCGTCGGTAATGACGTTGCCGGTCGGGTTGGTTGGCCGGGAGACGCAGATCATCCCCGTCTCTTCGGTGATCTGCAGATGTTCGAAGTCCACGTGATACTTAAACTGGCCTTCCGGCAGCAGCTCAATGTTGGGACGGGTGGCGACAAACAGATCCTCTTCCAGCCCGGAATCGGCGTAGCCGATATATTCTGGCGTCAGCGGGAACAGCACCTTGCGGGTGGTGCCGTCGGCACGGCGGCCGGCAAACAGGTTAAATAAGTAGAAAAACGCGCTCTGGCTGCCATTTGTTAGAGCAATATTCTGTGGTTCGATCTCCCAACCTAATTCTTCGCGCAGCATTTGCGCAAGCAGGGTCAGAAGCTCGCTTTTCCCTTGCGGACCATCATAATTGCAAAGCGCATCAAGGGCTTTGCCGTTATCCAGCATATCGGCCAGCAGGCTATTGAAGTATTCATTCATCTCCGGGATTTGCGCGGGGTTGCCGCCGCCCAGCATGATCGCGCCCGGTGTGCGCAGGCCGTCATTGAGGTCTTCCATCAGGCGGGTGATGCCTGAATGACGGGTGAATTTGTCGCCGAAAAGTGAAAATGTCATCGCGGATATTCTGTTGGTCTTCTGGAAAGGGAATTACCATAACGCCAGCGTCAACGCGGTGCAAATCGGCACAGGGAGGAGCGATTTAATTTTTGTTCTGCTAATAGGGTGAATTTTAGTAATTTGTGCTGAAAAGGCTCCCGCCAGCGGCAAGGAGCCCGGTAAGCGACTGCTATTGCTGTCCGGCCCAGACAACCATCACTTTATCAGCGCTGCTTTCACGCACGAAACCATAGCCCTGCTCTAGCGTCAGCGTCTGTTGTTTACCCATACCAATGGCCGGATGGCGGGCGCGGAATTGGGCGATTTTTTGCCAGTGCGCGACATTATCGGATGCGCTGCCGGCAACATCCTGCCAGTTCATATCGGAGCGGGTACCCTGCAGCGGGTCGGAGCCCGTGGGGCCGAACGGGCGCGAAGATTCATCGCCATAGAAGAGTTGCACGGCGCCTGGCGCGAGTAATAACAGTTCCGCCGCCCGGCTGCCGCCTTCGCGGAACAGGCGGGTATCGTGCGAGGAGAGATAGCTCAGCACGTTGAAACCCTGCAGCTTGTCCGCCATCTGCTGCCAAGTGGCGTCCATGTCTGCCAGACAGTCCACCGCTTTCGCCGCTTGATCCTGATAATCGAAATTAATCATCGCGTCGAAGCCGTGGCGATAGTAGTCGCTTTGCATTACGCCGTGACCCCAGGCCTCGCCGGTCATCCAGAATGGCGCATCATCCAGCGCTTTCTGCGGATTCGCTTTTTTCCAGTCTGCCAGCGCGGCCGTGGCCTGCGTTTTGAGCTGCTGCCAGGCGTCCGGTTCGACGTGTTTCGCGGTATCGACGCGGAAACCGTCAATCCCGTAGTCGCGTACCCATTGGCTAAGCCAGTGGGTCAGATAGTCCCGCGGCGTGTAGCCGGCTATCTCTTTGGCGGCGGTATCTGGCTTGTGACGATAGAAATTTGGCAGGCCAGAAGGGATCGTCGATTCGGTTTTCAGGTCCGGCAGGAACGCCAGCGACATGGTGAAATCGTCGAAACCCGGATTGTCGTAGTCG
This sequence comes from Klebsiella sp. SYXHC3, assembly GCF_057196925.1. NCBI lineage: Bacteria > Pseudomonadati > Pseudomonadota > Gammaproteobacteria > Enterobacterales > Enterobacteriaceae > Klebsiella > Klebsiella sp. SYXHC3. The sequence continues at coordinate 227,715 of NZ_JBXUNG010000002.1, forward strand.
CCGATATCGGTGCGGATCCATTTTTTCCCCCACCATTGTTCCCAGCCTGCTTTATCGCTGAAGTTGATGTAATCATTGAAGCTGTGCCAGCTTTGCCCCGACGCCGGTTTCCAATCGGTCCAGCGCTCGCCAAGCGTTTTTTTCAGTTCATCGCCTTTCAGATACAGCGAGCCGAAGTGAAATTCCTGCATATCGGCGAGCGTGGCGTAACCGGCGTGATTCATGACGATATCAAACAGCACGCGTATACCGCGCCGATGGGCCTCATCAACCAGTTGTCGAAGGTCTGCTTCGTCGCCCATGTTGGCGTCAAGACGGGTCCAGTCCTGGGTGTAGTAACCGTGATAGGCGTAGTGGGGAAAGTCGCCTTTGGTGCCGCCGCCGACCCAGCCGTGAATTTGCTCCAGCGGTGAACTTATCCATAGCGCGTTGACGCCAAGCTGTTGAAGATAATCCAGCTTGCTGGTCAGCCCTTGTAAATCGCCGCCGTGGAAGGTGCCTATCTCCTGCATACCGTCTTTATGGCGCCCGTAGCTGTTGTCGTTGGCCGGATTGCCGTTGACGAAGCGATCGGTCAGGACAAAATAGATCGTGGCGTTGTGCCAGTTAAACGGCGCGCTGGCGGCGCTATTCGCTTGTTCAAGCAGCAGGAGCCCATTACTACCAGCGGCGGGCCGCAGCGTGATTTTGCCCGCTTTCACCGTGGCGATATTACCGCTATAAAAATCGCGGACCTGGCTTCCTTCAGCGAACGTTTGGCCGACGTCGAGCGTCAGCGGTTTACCATCCCATTTGGGACACTGGCGCAGCAGCGGCTGCGTACTGGTAGTGTGCTGTTCCGCCAGCGACAGCATCAGCGTTGGCGTACCGGAGCGGGTATCGACTTCCAGCGTATAGCGCCCGTCACGGAACACGCGCCACTGCGGCGGCGTATCCCGGCAGGGTTCCAGCGACAGCATCTGATTGAGTTTTATCGCCCCCGCAGGCTGCCAGCACTGTTGGTCAAAACTTATCCGCAAAGGGCGGGTACCCTTCGTCACCTCATTTTGCGTCGTGAAACGGCCTGCATCCTGTTCAGTGAAGGCGGGGAAGTCAGCGGTTGTCCAGGCGGCAAAGGCCATCCCGGGCAGCAGTAGCGAGGCAAGCGCAGCGAGTTTCATGCTGGAGTCCTGTTAGTGGTTTTTATCACAGTGTGTCTGCGCGCCATAAGGTTGAAATCATCCCGCCGGTAATTTTGCGGGGAGGATGAAAAGGGGTGAGTGATTTAGCTCAAAAAATGAGCTATAAATGAGACGGAGATAGCATTTCTGCGCATTCGCGACGGTGCAGAAACCGATTTCAGGTGACAGCAATTCGGAATTGGACTATTTCTCTTGATGCTCTCTCTGGGTATTTTTGATACTATTCGCGATTCAACTATCGATTTTTTGCGAAAAACAAGGTGTTGGAATGAGTAAATCCGACCAGGAGACCTAATGATATCGATTCCCATGCGACGATATGGGGCTGCGATACTCATGTTACTTACCTGTATATTTTCAGGTAGTGTGTTGGCGACAACGCACACAGCAACAAAGAGTCATAAAGCCTCAGTAGTTAAGAAAGTAAAGAAGCCCAGTAGTATCAAGGTTAGCAGTAAACAAGAGTATTCTCGCAATAGTGTAAAGAGCAGTTCACTTCCTGATTTGCGAAAATACCCTTCCGGGACACCAAGGAAAAAAGCGTTTCTCCGGACGGTTATGCCTTACATTACAAAGCAAAATCAAGCGATCACGGCAGATCGTAACTGGCTTGTCTCTAAGCAATACGACGGCCGTTGGTCGCCGAGCGAGCAGGCGCGTCTGAAAGATATCGCCTCACGTTATAAAGTGAAGTGGTCTGGTAATACTCGCCGTATACCATGGAACTCGTTGCTTGAGCGCGTCGACATTATTCCAAACAGCATGGTGGCGACCATGGCGGCGGCGGAAAGCGGTTGGGGCACCTCGAAGCTGGCGCGCGTGAACAACAACCTGTTTGGTATGAAGTGCGGCGGCGGCAATTGTCGCGGTGCGATGAAAGGCTACTCCCAGTTTGAATCGGTCGAGCAGTCGGTTCAGGCTTACGTGAGAAACCTTAACACGCATCCGGCTTATTCATCCTTCCGTAAGTCTCGCGCACAGCTGCGTAAGACGGACCAGGAAGTGACTGCCAGCGCGATGATCCACAAGTTGAAGGGGTACTCGACGAAAGGGTCGAGCTATAACAACTATCTCTTCGCTATGTATCAGGACAATCAGCGCTTAATTGCCGCTCATATGTAATCATCAATGCCCGGTGCGTAAGCCCGGGCATTTTTCTTTTCTGCTACATCATCACTTCACTGTGCCGATCGCGGTATTCTTTCGGCGTCACGTCGTACTCTTTCTTAAACACTGAATAGAAATACTGCAGCGATGGATAACCGCACATCTGCGAAATTTCGTTTATCGATAGCGTGGTGGAGACCAGCAGGCTGCGCGCTTTTTCCAGCTTTTCGCTGTGGATCACCGTGTGGATGGTCTCGCCGACCTCTTCTTTAAAGCGTTTCTCCAGATTAGAGCGAGAGATGCCGACGGCGTCGAGCACCTGCTCAACCTTGATGCCTTTGCAGGCGTGATTGCGGATATAATGCATCGCCTGAATCACCGCAGGGTCAGTGAGCGAGCGATAATCGGTGGAGCGTCGCTCAATGACGCGCATCGGCGGCACCAGCAGCCGCTGTAGCGGTAGCGCTTCGTTTTCCAGTAATCGATGCAGAAGTTTCGCCGCCTGGTAGCCCATCTGCCGGGTACCCTGCGCCACGGAAGAGAGCGCGACGCGGGAGAGGTAGCGGGTCAGTTCTTCGTTATCGATGCCAATGACACACAGTTTTTCCGGCACCGGAATATGCAGCAGCTCACAGGCCTGCAGAATGTGACGGGCGCGGGCATCGGTCACGGCGATAATACCGGTTTGCGGCGGCAGCGTTTGCAGCCAGTCGGCAAGCCGATTTTGCGCATGCTGCCAGTTCTCCGGCGCGGTCTCCAGCCCCTGATAGACCACGCCGCGGTATTTCTCTTTGGCGACTAGCTGGCTGAAGGCGTGTTCGCGCTCCATCGCCCACCGCTTGCCGCTGGAGGTCGGTAGCCCGTAAAAAGCGAAACGGTTCACGCCTTTTTCTTTCAGATGCAGGAATGCGCTTTCGACCAGCGCGGCATTATCGGTGGCGATATAGTGAACAGGCGGATAGCATTCTGGCTTATGGTAGGAGCCGCCGACGCCGATAATTGGCACTTTGACATCCGCCAGCAGCTTTTCTATCTCCGGGTCGTCGTAATCGGCGATAACGCCATCGCCCAACCACTCTTTGATGTTTTCGATACGCGCGCGAAAATCCTCTTCGATAAAGATATCCCATTCCAGCTGTGATGCCTGCAGATATTCGCCAACGCCTTCAACCACCTGACGGTCATAGGCTTTGTTGGCGTTGAATAACAGCGTAATGCGGTGACGCTTTTCAAACATAGATGATATTCCTGCTCTTACCCCGGTCATACAATACCGGCTAATGCCCGAATTATTTCAAGCGCCTTTTGGCGAAGTTTGGCGGTGGCGCAAGTTATTCGGGCATTTTTCATAGTGATACCGTTATGTTCTCCGCTTGGTAGCCGAATCCATCCAGACCGCCAACAGTAAAATGGCGCCTTTGACGATGTATTGCCAGAAGGTGGCGACGTCCATCATGCTCATGCCATTATCCAGCGCCGACATAATAAACGCCCCCATTACGGCCCCTGCCACGCTGCCGATACCGCCCGCCAGGCTGGTGCCGCCAATCACGCAGGCGGCGATGGCGTCCAGTTCGGCGATATTGCCGGCGGAAGGCGAACCCGCTCCCAGTCGCGAACTGAGGATCAACCCGGCGATGGCGACCATCAGGCCGTTAATTGCGAAGACTGCCAGCTTGGTGCGCTCGACGTTAATCCCGGAGAGGCGGGCCGCTTCCAGATTGCCGCCAATGGCATAGATACGACGGCCAAAAGCGGTGCGGGTCGCCATAAACATGCCCGCCAGCAGCAGGGCGGCGAGTATGAGCACCGGCGTCGGCACGCCGCGATAATCATTGAGCAACCAGATAGCGCCCAGCACGATAACTGCGGTGATGGTCTGACGGCCAATGGCGCCGCCAGAACTGGTGGTCGCCAGCCCTAACGCCTGCCGGCGCATCCGCCCGCGCCATTGCCAGATGATAAAGGCCGCCATGCCAATAACGCCGATACCAAAGCCGATGCCGTCCGGTAAATAACTTTGGCCGATTTGCGACATCGCCGGCGTGGTGGGCGAGACGGTGGTACCGTTGGTAATACCGATCAGAATTCCGCGAAACGCCAGCATGCCGGCAAGGGTAACAATGAAAGAGGGCACCTTGCGATAGGCGACCCACCATCCGTTCCACGCGCCGAGCAGCAGCCCCATGACCAACGTAACGAGGATGGTGAGCGGCAGCGGCCAGCCGAGCCAGACGTCGAAAATCGCCGCCGCGCCGCCGAGCAGCCCCATCATCGAGCCGACGGACAGATCGATTTCCGCCGAAATGATCACGAACACCATGCCGACGGCGAGGATGCCGGTGATGGCGGTTTGCCGCAGGAGGTTGGAGATATTACGCGCGCTCAGATAGGCGCCGTCGGTAACCCAGGTAAAGAACAGCATAATGGCGATAATCGCGGCGATCATCACGAAAACCTGGAGATTGAGCCCTTTCAGCGCCGGAAAAACGGCAGGGGCGGATGGCGTAAGTTTGATTTCAGACGACGTGTTTTTCGACATGGCGTTCGCTCCTCAGTGCGGCTTCCATCACCTGTTCCTGGGTCAGACCTTGATTATGCAAATCGGCCTTAAGCTTGCCTTCGTGCATCACCAGCACTCTGTCGCTCAGCCCGAGCACTTCAGGCAGTTCGGATGAGATGACGATGACGGCGATGCCTTGCTGCACCAGTTGATTGATAAGCTTGTAGATTTCGTATTTCGCACCGATATCGATGCCGCGGGTTGGTTCATCGAGGATCAAAATGCGCGGATTGAGCAGCAGGCAGCGGGCCAGAATCGCTTTTTGTTGATTGCCGCCGCTCAGGCGGCCTATCGCCAGATCCGGCGATGACGTTTTGATTTTCAGCCGCTGAATCGACTGCTGAATGCAGTGCTGCTCCGCGGCGTCGTTGAGGCTGCTTGCCGGGCCGGTGAACTGGTTTAACGCCGCGAGAGTGATGTTCTTGCCGACAGCCATCACCGGCACGATGCCGTCTTTTTTGCGGTCTTCCGGCACCATGGCGATGCCATGGGCAATCGCCTGTTGGCAGTTGTTAATCGTCACCTGCTGTCCGTCGATAAAGATGCTTCCCTGCCAGCGCCCCGGCCAGACGCCAAACAGACACTGCACCGCCTCGGTACGCCCGGCGCCGACTAACCCGGCGATGCCAAGGATTTCACCGCGGCGGAGGGAAAACGACACGTCGTTGACGCGCTTGATATGACGGTTAACCGGGTGCCAGGCGGTGAGATGCTCGACCCGCAAGATCTCATCGCCATGACTATGTGGTTCATTTGGGTACAGCGCCGTGAGCTCGCGCCCGACCATCATAGTGATGATGTCATCTTCATTCATCCCGCTGGCGTCGCGGGTGCCAATATGCTGGCCGTCACGTATTACGCAGATAGTGTCGGAGATGGCTTTAACTTCATTAAGCTTGTGCGAAATATAAATACAGGCGATGCCGTGGTTTTGCAGATCGCGAATAATTGCCAGCAACGTCGCGGTTTCTTGTTCGGTTAATGATGCCGTGGGTTCATCGAGGATCAGCAAACGTACCTGTTTATTTAGCGCCTTGGCGATCTCGACCAGCTGCTGCTGGCCCAGGCCTAAATCGCCAACGCGGGTATCGGGCGAGATCGATAAATTCACCTGCGCCAATAGCTTCTGGCAGCGCAGGGTCATGGTTTCGTAATCCAGCAGGCCATGGCGTGAGACCTCGGCGCCGAGAAAGATATTTTCCAGCACCGTGAGATGTTTCACCAACGCCAGCTCCTGGTGAATAATGGCGATACCTTTACGCTCGGTATCGCGAATATGATTCGCCTGCAGCGTCTCGCCAGCGAAAATAATTTCACCTTCGTAGCTGCCGTGCGGATAGATCCCGCACAGCACTTTCATCAGCGTTGATTTCCCCGAACCATTTTCACCGCATAACGACACCACTTCCCCGGCATTCAGCCGCAGGCTGACGTTATCCACGGCCTTAACCGCGCCGAAGGCTTTGGTGATGTTCTTCATTTCGAGTAACCAGGACATAGAGACTCCGCAAAAGCGATATCCGGCAGGACGAAAATGACGCCCCGAGGCGGGGCGTCAGCCATTACAGTTCACTCTTTTTGTGGAAACCGTCTTTAATCACCGTGGCGTCAATATTCTCTTTATTGACTTCAATTGGCGTTAACAGGCGCGAGGGGACATCTTTTAAGCCGTTATTCAACGTGGCGTCAGCCTTGGGTTGCTGGTCATTGCCTAATTCAACGGCGATTTCGGCAGCGCTAGTGGCAAGCGTGGTAATCGGTTTATAAACGGTCATTGTCTGGGTGCCGGAAATAATACGTTTCACGCCAGCCAGATCGGCATCCTGCCCGGAAATGGCGACTTTACCCGCCAGCCCCTGGGCGCTTAGCGCCTGGATAGCGCCGCCGGCGGTCGCATCATTGGAAGCCACTACCGCGTCAATTTTGTTGTTATTCGCCGTCAGCGCGTTTTCCATGATTTTTAACGCATTTTCCGGCAGCCAGCCGTCGACCCACTGATCGCCGACGATCTTAATTTTGCCGTCATCGACATAAGGTTTGAGCACCTTCATCTGGCCGGCGCGGAACAGCTTGGCGTTATTATCCACCGGCGAGCCGCCCATCAGGAAATAATTACCCTGCGGCACTTTGTCGACCAGGCTCTGGGCCTGCATTTCACCGACTTTTTCATTGTCGAAAGAAATATAAAAATCGATGTCAGCATTATTAATCATGCGATCGTAGGCGAGGACTTTAATTCCCTCCTGCTTCGCTTCTTTAATAACGTTGCTGAGCACCTGGCCGTTGTAAGGAATAATTACTAAAACATCGACGCCGCGATTGATCATATTTTCAATTTGCGACATTTGCGTTTCTTCGTTGCCATTGGCGGATTGCACAAATACTTTGGCACCTAATGATTCCGCTTTATTGACGAAAATATCGCGATCTTTTTGCCAGCGTTCCAGACGAAGGTCGTCGATGGCCATCCCAATCTTAACTTCTTTAGCCATGCCCGCCATGCTGGCGAGAAGGAGCGATGAGGCGCAGAGCGTAAGGCAAAGGTTCTTTATCTTCATAATAACGATACCTTTTCAAAGGGTAGGTAAGGCGTACAGGAATAAACTTCAGGTTGCAGATACGTTGCAGATTCTTAACGGGGAAGCGAGGACTGGCAATTACCTGTTCTTATTTTCGCATTATGAAATTTAGTTTGTTTTGTAATTTATGACCGCGATCGTATTTTATTCAAGAGTATGCAGGTTATTTCATTTCACATCCATCATAGGATTCCATAAATGATGTGGAGAGGAATTATTTTTGCGAGCTGGCGCACGTTTGTGGATTCTCTCAATGGCGGTGTGAAATAACGTAATTGAGGAAGGCGAAAGTGGAATTCTATATTGACGTATAACTTGTTACTCGCCGCACCCCTGAATATGGAGTTCTCTATGCAGACCTATTTCGATCAACTCGATCGCGTTCGTTATGAAGGCCCGAAATCGACTAACCCACTGGCTTTCCGTCACTACAATCCGGATGAATTAGTACTGGGTAAACGCATGGAAGACCACCTGCGTTTCGCTGCCTGCTACTGGCACACTTTCTGCTGGAATGGCGCGGATATGTTTGGCGTGGGGTCCTTCGATCGTCCATGGCAGCAGCCGGGCGAAGCGCTGGAAATGGCGAAACGTAAAGCCGAAGTGGCATTTGAGTTTTTCCATAAGTTGAATGTGCCGTATTACTGCTTCCATGATGTCGACGTTTCTCCGGAAGGCGCTTCGCTGAAAGAGTACAGCAACAACTTCGCGCAGATGGTGGACGTACTGGCGGAAAAACAGCAGCAGAGCGGCGTTAAACTGCTGTGGGGGACGGCAAACTGCTTTACCAACCCGCGTTATGGCGCAGGGGCGGCGACAAACCCCGATCCGGAAGTCTTTAGTTGGGCGGCGACTCAGGTAGTCACCGCAATGAATGCGACCCACAAGTTGGGCGGTGAAAACTACGTTCTGTGGGGCGGTCGCGAAGGCTACGAAACCCTGCTTAATACCGATCTGCGTCAGGAGCGCGAGCAGATTGGCCGCTTTATGCAACTGGTGGTTGAACACAAACACAAAATTGGTTTCCAGGGCACCCTGCTGATCGAGCCGAAGCCGCAGGAGCCGACCAAGCACCAATATGATTATGATGCCTCCACGGTTTACGGGTTCCTGAAGCAGTTTGGTCTGGAAAAAGAGATTAAACTGAATATTGAAGCCAACCACGCCACCCTTGCCGGCCACTCTTTCCACCACGAGATCGCCACGGCTATTGCGCTGGGCCTGTTCGGTTCGGTGGACGCGAACCGCGGCGATGCGCAGCTGGGCTGGGATACCGACCAGTTCCCGAACAGCGTAGAAGAGAACGCCCTGGTGATGTATGAGATTCTCAAGGCGGGCGGCTTCACCACCGGCGGCCTGAACTTTGATGCTAAAGTTCGTCGCCAGAGCACCGACAAATACGATCTGTTCTACGGCCATATCGGCGCGATGGACACTATGGCGCTGTCGCTGAAAGTTGCGGCGCGCATGATTGAAGACGGCGAGCTGGATAAACGCGTGGCGAAACGCTACGCCGGCTGGAACGGCGAATTGGGCCAGCAGATCCTCACAGGCCAGATGACCCTGACCGACATCGCGCACTATGCGACTCAGCATAACCTGGCGCCGCAGCACCACAGCGGGCATCAAGAGTTGTTGGAAAACCTGGTAAACCATTATCTGTTCGATAAGTAATACCGACAAAAGTGCCCGCTAAAACCGGGCACTGGCTGTAAACCATTTGTGCTGCGCCACGCTTTGCCGTGGCGTTCGCGTTAAGGAGACGCTGCATGTATATCGGGATTGATTTAGGGACCTCGGGTGTAAAAGCCATTCTGCTCAATGAACAGGGCGACGTACTGGCGACGCATACCGAAAAACTGACCGTCTCGCGCCCGCATCCGCTCTGGTCCGAACAAGATCCCGAACAGTGGTGGCAGGCGACGAATACCGCGATGCAAGCGCTGGGCGCGCAACACTCCCTGCGCGAGGTAAAAGCTTTAGGCATCGCCGGGCAGATGCATGGCGCCACGCTGCTCGATAAACAGCAGCGGGTCCTGCGTCCGGCGATTTTGTGGAATGACGGCCGCTGCGGCGAAGAGTGCATGCTGCTGGAAGAAAAAGTCGGCACTTCGCGGCAAATCACCGGCAACCTGATGATGCCGGGTTTTACGGCGCCGAAGCTGCTGTGGGTACAGCGTCACGAAGCCGAAATCTTTAAACAGGTCGATAAGGTCCTGTTGCCGAAGGATTACCTGCGGCTGCGCATGAGCGGTGAGTACGCCAGCGATATGTCCGACGCCGCCGGCACGATGTGGATGAACGTCGCGCGTCGTGACTGGAGCGATGAAATGCTCGCCGCCTGCGGGCTCAGCCGCGACAATATGCCGGCCCTCTTTGAAGGCTGCGAGGTGACCGGCCAACTCCGCGCAGAGGTCGCTCAGGCGTGGAATATGCCGCGGGCGCTGGTGGTAGCGGGCGGCGGCGATAACGCGGCAGGCGCTGTCGGCGTTGGCATGGCCGATGCGGGGCAGGCGATGTTATCGCTGGGGACCTCCGGCGTTTATTTCGCCGTCAGCAATGGTTTTCTGAGTAAACCGGAAAGCGCGGTGCATAGTTTCTGCCACGCCCTGCCGGGCCGCTGGCACCTGATGTCGGTGATGCTCAGCGCCGCGTCTTGTCTGGATTGGGCGGCGAAGTTAACCGGCCTTGGCAGCGTACCGGCGCTGATCGCCGCGGCGCAGTCGGCGGATGACAATGCCGACCCGGTGTGGTTCTTGCCTTATCTTTCCGGCGAGCGTACGCCGCACAACAATCCGCAGGCTAAAGGCGTGTTCTTCGGCCTTACCCATCAACATGGTCCCGCCGAACTGGCGCGGGCGGTGCTTGAGGGGGTGGGTTACGCGCTGGCCGACGGCATGGATGTTGTGCACTCCTGTGGTGTGAAGCCAGACAGCGTCACCCTTATCGGCGGCGGCGCGCGCAGCGCATACTGGCGGCAAATGCTCGCCGATATCAGCGGACAACAGCTGGATTTCCGCACCGGCGGCGATGTCGGCCCGGCGTTAGGCGCGGCAAGATTGGCGCAACTGGCCGTTCATCATGATGCGGCTTTCTCTGACCTCCTGCCGCAGCTACCGCTGGAGCAGGCGCATCTGCCTGATGCTCAACGGTTTGCCCGTTATGCGCCGCGTCGTGAAACGTTCCGCCAGATTTATCAGCAGCTTAAGCCGCTGATGTCATAAGCTGTTCTCGCCCCATCTATTGGGGCGAATTCCCTTCCTGAATGATTCGCTTCGCATTGATTTAATTCACATATTTATTTATTCCGAATTGTTGATTCCAACTTGCTGAAACCGCCGCAACCGGCGATTCCCCGGTCATAATGAGGGTTACCATGGCCAGGGAGGCGCAATGAAATTAAAACGTACGACGGCAAGATTAGTCATGCTGCTGGGCTCGCTGGTTTACCTCATCGGTATCTGGCGAACGTGCCCGCTATTCAGCGGTAAAGGCTATTTTCTTGGCGTGCTGGTGATGGGGATGTTTGCTGTCCTCACCCATCAACGAACGGAGCAGGAAGCGCAGCGAGATGATGATTTTATCTCCCTGTGCCGGTTGGTTCTGTTGCTATCGGCAGGATTGCTGCTGGTCGGCGCCTGGTTTGTTCCGGCGCCGTGGCGCGAAAAAAGTATTTACGTGATGGCATGGTTTGTCTGTATGTACGGTGCGTCAGCAACGTCTTATCCCGCTAAAGTCGCGGATAAAGCGCGCAATAACTCAGTGGAATAAACTGTCAACCGACGGTGAAGAGAGGTCGTCGGCAATGGAAACAAAAGCGACGACCTATTCACCCGCGTTTCATCTGATCTCATGGATTGCGCTGATTGGCGATTTTCAGCTCACCAACCGACGGCGATCAATTCGCTGAACCAGCGTAGACAGCGCCAGGCTACCCAACAGCGCGGCGGCGAAAATCCACACAATATCCAGCAAGGGCCAGCGGCTTAGCTCAAGGCCGCTGGCGCGCAGAGCGTGAATAAACAATGCGTGAAAGCCATAAATGCCTAATGAATGTCTGGAGATTAACGCGATACCCGGGAGCTCACGGCTATTGAGGATGTTTTTGCCCAGGGTGAATAACGAGATTGCACAGATAAACACAGCCGGCCCGCAATACAGATACCAGGTATCGCCAAAATCGCCTCGCCATTGCAGTTCATGCAGCGTGCCGCGTGAAATGACCCACACCGCGGCGGTAAACAGTAGCGCGCACATCAGGGTCAGTCTTCTTCTGTCGGTATTCATGGCGCCGATCGCCCGGCCCAGTATCCCGTACAGTACGTAGTAAAAGGTATCGCCGTTGATATAGAGGTTTATCGGTAGCCATTCAATGCCGCCCGCCTTGATGCTTACCATATTGGGGTTGGCGATGAGGCCAATCACCAGCATCAGCGCCAGCAGCATTTTGCCGCTGACCTGCTTCACCTGAATCAGCGGCGAGAGCAGATAAATCACCACAATGGCAAAGAAAAACCACAGGTGATAAAACACCGGCTTCTGCAGTAAATTTTTTAATGACAGCTCAACGTTGATGTGGGTAAAAAGGGTGATATAGAGCAGCGCCAGCGCGCTATAGAACAGAATACACAGCGCGATGCGCAGATAATGGCGGGGCTGGGCGCTGCGTTCGCCAAAAAACAGATATCCTGAAATCATGAAAAAAAGCGGGACGCTGACCCGTGATGCCGAGTTAAGCAGATTCGCGATATCCCATTCGAACAAGCTGATGCTATGAGGATGGGTAATGTACCAGGTGGTACTGTGAATCATTACTACCATCAGGCATGCTATGCCGCGCAAGTTGGTAATCCAGCTTATTTTTTCCTGCATCTGTACCTCATTGGCCCCTGCGTAAAAAGAGTCTGACTCCCGTCGTTTGTCGTCATCACAATGGAATATTCTGAGTTTTTCGCCACACTCTTGTAGAGCATCAGTGAGATTCGCAAAATGTTTGGCTAGTTTTACATGGTCTGCACGATAACAATTGGCTAACAAGGCGGTTGAGAAAAATGGTGATGAAATATTTCGTATCTGCCCTGGCGGCGCTGCTGCTGGTCGGCTGCAGCCAGACACCTGCTCAACCCGTTCAAAAAGCGCAAAAAGCACGTATTACGCCGCAAACTACGCTGAATATGGAAAAATTATGCAAGGATCAGGCGGCGTTACGTTACAGCACCGACACCCGTCGCGTCGACGTCAATCATTTCGAGCAGTTCCAGGCAAGCTATGAGCTTTCCGGTCTGACTTCGCGGAATGAACGCTTTGTCTGTTCTTTTGATCCAGACGGCCAGTTTTTACATCTTTCTATGCGCTAAATGCGGCTTAAACGCCGCACGATGGCGCCGCTTTGCTCAAATTTCGCTAAACAAAGGCCGTTTCATACTGTATATCTCGCAGCCAGCGGGTATACTGATCCCTTCCTTTAAATCCACACGTATCCAGCACGAAATAATATGCAAAAGTTTGATACCAGGACCTTCCAGGGCCTGATCCTGACCTTACAGGATTACTGGGCTCGTCAGGGCTGCACCATTGTTCAACCACTGGACATGGAAGTCGGCGCCGGCACATCCCACCCAATGACCTGCTTACGCGCGTTGGGGCCAGAGCCGATGGCGACCGCCTACGTACAGCCTTCTCGTCGCCCGACCGATGGCCGCTATGGCGAAAACCCGAACCGCTTACAGCACTATTACCAGTTCCAGGTGGTGATTAAGCCGTCCCCGGACAACATTCAGGAACTGTATCTCGGATCTCTGAAAGAGCTGGGTATGGATCCGACTATCCACGACATCCGCTTCGTTGAAGATAACTGGGAAAACCCGACTCTGGGCGCCTGGGGATTGGGTTGGGAAGTGTGGCTTAACGGTATGGAAGTGACGCAGTTTACTTACTTCCAGCAGGTTGGCGGGCTGGAGTGTAAACCGGTCACCGGCGAAATTACCTACGGCCTGGAGCGTCTGGCGATGTACATCCAGGGCGTGGACAGCGTATACGATCTGGTCTGGAGCGATGGCCCGCTGGGTAAAACCACTTACGGCGACGTTTTCCACCAGAACGAAGTGGAACAGTCCACCTATAACTTTGAATATGCGGACGTAGACTTCCTGTTCACCTGCTTCGAGCAGTACGAGAAAGAAGCGCAGCAACTGCTGGCGCTGGAAACTCCGCTGCCGCTGCCAGCCTACGAGCGTATTCTGAAAGCCGCCCATAGCTTTAACCTGCTGGATGCGCGTAAAGCCATCTCCGTCACCGAGCGTCAGCGCTATATTCTGCGTATCCGCACCCTGACTAAAGCAGTGGCAGAAGCTTACTATGCTTCCCGTGAGGCCCTTGGCTTCCCGATGTGCAACAAAGACAAATAAGAGGCGGCCATGTCTGAGAAAACTTTCCTGGTGGAGATCGGCACCGAAGAGCTGCCACCAAAAGCACTGCGCAGCCTGGCTGAATCCTTCGCTGCCAACTTTACTGCGGAACTGGACAACGCTGGCCTCGCGCACGGCGCCGTCGAATGGTTTGCCGCGCCGCGCCGTCTGGCGCTGAAAGTGGCGAATCTGGCCGCCTCGCAGCCGGATCGTGAAGTCGAAAAACGCGGCCCGGCCATTGCCCAGGCGTTTGACGCTGAAGGTAAACCAAGCAAAGCGGCCGAAGGCTGGGCGCGCGGCTGTGGTATTACCGTCGATCAGGCTGAACGTTTGACCACCGATAAAGGCGAATGGCTGTTGTATCGCGCCCACGTTAAGGGGGAAAGCGCGCAAACGCTGCTGCCGAACATGGTTGCGACCTCGCTGGCTAAGCTGCCGATCCCGAAACTGATGCGCTGGGGCGCTTCTGACGTTCACTTTGTGCGTCCGGTTCACACCGTGACCCTGCTGTTGGGCGATCAGGTTGTCCCGGCGACCATTCTGGGTATCGCTTCCGACCGTATCATCCGCGGGCACCGTTTTATGGGCGAGCCGGAATTCACCATCGACAATGCCGACCAGTATCCGCAGATTCTGCTGGAGCGCGGTAAAGTGATGGCCGACTACGCCGAGCGTAAAGCCAAAATCAAAGCGGATGCTGAAGCGGCGGCGCGTAAGATTGGCGGTAATGCTGACCTGAGCGAAAGTCTGCTGGAAGAAGTGACCTCGCTGGTCGAATGGCCGGTAGTGCTGACGGCGAAGTTTGAAGAGAAATTCCTCGCGGTGCCATCCGAAGCGCTGGTTTACACCATGAAGGGCGACCAGAAGTACTTCCCGGTCTATGCAAACGACGGCAAACTGCTGCCGAACTTCATCTTCGTGGCGAATATCGAGTCCAAAGATCCACAGCAGATCATCTCCGGTAACGAGAAGGTCGTTCGTCCGCGTCTGGCCGATGCCGAGTTCTTCTTCAATACCGACCGTAAAAAACGTCTGGAAGATAACCTGCCGCGTCTGGAAACCGTGCTGTTCCAACAGCAGCTGGGTACCCTGCGCGATAAGACCGATCGTATTCAGGCGCTGGCGGGCTGGATTGCCGAACAAATTGGCGCTGACGTTAACCATGCGACCCGCGCGGGCCTGCTGTCCAAGTGCGACCTGATGACCAACATGGTTTTCGAGTTCACCGACACGCAGGGCGTGATGGGGATGCACTACGCGCGCCATGACGGCGAAGCGGAAGATGTTGCGGTCGCGCTGAACGAGCAGTATCAGCCGCGTTTTGCCGGCGATGCGCTGCCGTCTAACCCGGTTGCCTGCGCGGTGGCTATTGCCGACAAGATGGACACTCTGGCGGGTATCTTCGGTATCGGTCAGCATCCGAAAGGCGATAAAGACCCGTTTGCGCTGCGCCGCGCCGCGCTGGGCGTACTGCGTATCATCGTTGAGAAGAACCTGAATCTTGATTTGCAAACGCTGACCGAAGAAGCGGTGCGTCTGTATGGTGAGAAACTGACTAACGCCAACGTCGTTGATGACGTCATCGACTTCATGCTGGGCCGTTTCCGTGCCTGGTATCAGGACGAAGGCTACGGTGTTGACACTATCCAGGCGGTACTGGCGCGTCGTCCGACCCGCCCGGCGGATTTCGATGCGCGCATGAAGGCTGTGTCGCACTTCCGTACGCTGGAAGAGTCCTCCGCCCTGGCGGCGGCAAACAAGCGCGTATCCAACATCCTGGCGAAATCTGACGAGACCCTGAACGATATCGTTCATGCCTCGGTGCTGAAAGAAGCGGCGGAAATTAAGCTGGCCGGTAATCTGGTGGTGCTGCGTGATAAACTGCAGCCTTATTTCGCCGAAGGCCGTTATCAGGATGCGCTAATTGAGCTGGCTGCGCTGCGCGAGCCGGTTGATGAGTTCTTCGAAAATGTGATGGTTAACGCTGAAGACAAAGATGTCCGCATCAACCGTCTGACGCTGCTGTCCAAACTGCGCGAGCTGTTCCTGCAGGTTGCGGATATTTCACTGCTGCAGTAACTATCTCGAGAAAGGTCAAAAGCCTGCCATCCGGCAGGCTTTTTTTTGCCTTATCGCAATGGTGAAAAAATAATCTTGAAATCCAGGCTCGGGCCTGGCTATCCTATGCCCCGACGAATCCCTCGTCTCACTGGAGCGCACACGACAAATGAACAAACACGACTGATGAATTTCACGCCTTACCTCGCAAACGCTGCGGGTAGGGGAGTATTGATTTCATTCAGGAGTGCTTATGGCTCATTGTGCCCACACCCCCTCTTTTGTTTTACATCAGGTCACCTGTCAGTTCGCGACGGGACAGACGCTTTTTGGCCCGCTGAATTTATCGCTGGAACCGTTGCTTTGCGGCCTTGTCGGGCGAAATGGCGTTGGCAAGACACGCCTGTTGCGTCTGCTGGCGGGCCTTGATTCTCCTTCCGGCGGGCATATTGAACGGTCAGCCACCGTTGCCTGGGTGGCGCAGCAGCCGACCCTCACCGCCGGGACAACCGTCGCCTCGCTATTGGGTTATGCGTCCCTATTCGACGCCCTGTCCCGCCTTGAACAGGGAAAAGGGCTGGCAGATGACTTCGGACTGTTAGATGGCCGTTGGGATCTGCCCGACCGCCTGAGTTCAGCCTTCTGCGATGCCGGGCTCCCGGCATTCGCCGCCGATCGTCCTGCCTTTTCGCTCAGCGGCGGCGAACGAATGAAGGCGCTACTGTGCGGCGCATTCGTTTCTGGCGCGGACTATCTGCTGTTGGATGAACCCACCAACCATCTCGATCGTCAGGGCCGTGAGTGGCTGTATCAACAGCTGAAACTCTGGCGGGGCGGGGCCTTAATCGCCAGCCATGACCGTGAATTGCTGGCCCTGATGCCGAGGATTATTGAGCTGACGCCGGCGGCGCTGCGCAACTACGGCGGCAATTATGCTGAATATCAGCAGCAACGTGAAGCGGAGCAACAGGCTGCCCGCTCGGCGCTGGAACATGCCGCAATCGAACGGCGGCGCACCCGGGCGCGGATGCAAAAGGAGCATGATGCGGCCCAGCGGCGTTCGGCGCAGACGCTGCGTACCGTCGATACGTTGAATATCGCCTCTTTCGAGCGTGTGAAGTACAAAGGGGCGGCAAAAGAGCGTCCTGGCACGCTGCGCCGTCAGCATCGCGAACAGAATTGTAGTCTGAATGCCGCTGTGCATCAGGCACGGGAGCGGGTAGAAGAAGATGATCCGGTGATGTTCACACTGCCTGGCAGTGAAGTGGCTGCCGGCAAGCAGGTACTGGTGCTGGAATCGCTGCAGTTGGCTCACTCATCCCCCGCGCCGCTCGACTGGCGGGTGGATGGCCCGATGCGCATCGCGCTAAAGGGGCCAAACGGCTGTGGCAAAACAACATTGTTGAAAACCCTGATGGGGCTGGAGCAGGCAACCGCTGGCGACGTCCGGCTGTCGGGGAGTGCGGCGTATCTCGATCAGCATCTGACGCAGCTGGATTTATCATTGTCGGTGATGGCGCACCTTAACCTGGGCGATACCCCACTGGATGAGGGAGTACTGCGTAGCCGTCTGGCGCAGCTCCAGTTGGGAGCTGACAAGGTCAGTCTTCCGCTGGCGGCGTTAAGCGGCGGCGAACGCCTGAAAGCGGCGCTTGCCTGCGTGCTCTGGCGGCGGGACTCAACTCAATTGCTGCTGCTGGATGAGCCAACCAATCACCTCGATCTGGCGTCGACCCAGGCAATTGAAAGCGCGCTGGCGACGTTTCCCGGCGCGATGCTGGTGGTATCGCATGACGAGGCATTTTTACAGGGTCTGAAGCTGACCCATTGTCTGGAGTGGAGGGAAACGGGCTGGCATTTTGCCGCCCTCTGAATGACAACAGGCGCCATCTGCTGATGGCGCCTGTTGACGACAGATAAAAAAAATCCCCGCCATAAGGCAGGGATTTATTATTCTTAGCGGCTTGAACTTACAGAGAAGTTACGTTGCCAGCTGCCGGGCCTTTAGCGCCGCTTTCGATGGTGAAGGAAACTTTCTGACCTTCGTCCAGGGATTTGTAGCCATCGTTCTGGATAGCAGAGAAGTGTACGAACACGTCTTTAGAGCCATCGTCAGGAGTGATGAAGCCGAAGCCTTTGTCAGCGTTGAACCATTTTACGATACCAGTCATTTTACCGGACATAGTGAATTACCTTTAAAAAAATTAGTGAGCCTTGCGGCGTAGTGGTCTGGACTACAGATTTAAAGCGATAAAGGGAAAGTTCACTACGGGGATATCTAATGGATAACCTTTGAAGGACTGCTCTATTCGACTGCTCTGTGGTCTGTACATCAAACCTGCGAGCATTAACGCATGTTCTCAGTCGGATAGCAAACTTTTTTTCATCAGGATATAAAACGGCCCTGCATCAGGACCGTTACCAAAAGAAGATAGTAAACCAGTTTTTCAATCTATTAGCTGCCTTGAGAGCTGGGGATTGGCCATCATCAGGCGCATCAATTTGAGCTCCGTGGATGAAGGTTTTACCCGTCGCGATTCCCACTCTTCAACCATCGCGACGCTGACGCCCATAGCATTGGCGAAATCATCTGTCTTAAGGCCTGTGCCCTTACGCAGCCGTTCGAATTCATTAAAAACGCTTGGGGTACGGGCGTGCGTAGCCGTTTGCGGCTGGTCTTTAAAAACAATCTGTTCCAGGTTACTCAACAAATCAAATACGGGATCTTTATATTCCATTGAGAGCTCCTATTCTGTCTCACTGCGGAGAGGAAAATACATCGAGCCATTTAAGAATAGTCGCAAAAGCAAGGAAAATAATAACCGAAGTGATTATTTGTCGGCGTGGTTTCGTTAATCACCTGGAAAAGCGGCGTGCGTAAAAGCTAAGGGGATGATTACTAAGAGTGTCAGCAGCTTTGGAAAATTTATGTAAATGATGGTTAGCGGCAAGAAAAAGCCAGCGCAGAGCGCTGGCTGGATTGATTAGGCTTTTTGTAAATTCTTGCTGTCATTTTCGCTGACGCTTGGCTGGCGCTGGCTCATTTTGTATTTCACCAGCAGAGCGATAGCGGATAAAAACGCCGGGATCGCCAGCATGGTGAAGATGGTCTCAAACGACAATTGCGCCTGCATCAGGAAAGCGCCGCTGAAGGCGCCGAGGATCCCGCCGAAGCGGCCGATACCCAGCATCCAGGCAACGCCGGTGGCGCGGCCCTGGGTTGGATAGAACCCGGCAGCCAGCGCCGGCATTGATGATTGCGCGCCGTTCATAATGCTGCCAGCGATAAACACCATTACCCCCATCAACAGCAGATTGCTGGTTGAGAAGCCCACCAGGCAAACAAAGACGCCGGTGAGCAGCCAGCCGACGGCAACCACTTTGTTAGGGTTGATCTTATCCATTAGCGCGCCGAGGATCAGCACGCCAATCCCGCCGCCGAGCGGGAACAGGGCGGTGATGATAGAAGCCTGGCTCATCGAGGCGCCGGTCTCGCGGATAAGCAGCGGCAGCCAACTGGTCAGCAGATAGAAAATCAGCAATCCCATAAAATAGGTCAGGCACAGCATCACGGTACCCACGGCGTAGCGCGGGGAGAAAATCACGCCAATGGCTGACTTTTCCTTCACCTGGCCTGCTTCACGTAGCTCAAATTCAACCGCATCCGGCAACGGCGCGATACGCTTCAGGATAGCGGCGATGCGCTGCGCCGGCTGTCGCTTCACGACCATATAGCGAGCGGATTCCGGCAGCAGGAACATTAACGCCACGGCCAGCAGCAGCGGCATCACTCCGCCAAGCACCAGCACGCTTTGCCAGCCATAATGCGGGATCATCCAGGCCGACAGAAAGCCTCCCAGCGATGACCCCATTGGGAAGCCGACGAACATCAGGTTTACCATCAGCGCGCGGCGGCGTTCCGGAGCATATTCGCTCATTAGCGTCGCGGCATTCGGCATTGCCGCGCCTAAGCCCAATCCGGTGAGGAAGCGCAATAATGTCAGTTGGTTAAGGCTGCTGGCAAACGCGGTTAACAAACTAAAGCCGCCGAACACCAGGATCGACATAATCAGCACTTTCTTGCGGCCAATACGGTCGGCGAGCGGCCCGGCCGTCAGCGCGCCGACGGCGAGCCCGACCAGAGCGGCGCTCATTACCGGACCCAGCGCGGATTTTTCAACACCCCATTCCTGTACCAGGTCTGAGGCGATAAAACCAATAATCGCGGTATCAAATCCGTCCATCGCGACGGTAATAAAACATAAGGCGAGAATCATCCATTGGTACTTGGTGAATGGATGTTCGTTGATAAAAGCCTGAATATCGATGGTTGTTTTTTTCATACGGCATTCCTGGCAGGCTGAGCGGGGGACAGAGGTATTGTTATAGTCTCCCTCGCTGTCATTGATGTTGTTTGTGCGATAATCGAACACAACGTCGTTAATCGCTCATTAATCAAACCATTGAACCTGCCTGTAGACAATGCGCCGCCTTCAGGAAGCGTGCGATTATCGTCCGCTTTGTCCAATTACTTCGCTGAAAATTTTATTAATTTTAATTAAATCAAAAAGATATTTACTATTTTTGCGGGTTACGTTATCGCGTTAAATGTGATGAACTTAACAGCGGGCCTGGCTGGCGCCGGGGAGGGGAAAAAGGGTATTTTCCGCGGTAAGATTATCAGGAAAGGGTATCCTGCAAGGCCGTCCTGGACTATCCTTGTCTGCGTCTGGCACGCGTGTGCCTGTTTGCGCTTTTTTTGGCTGAAGGAGTAAAAAAATGGCGACAGGAAAGTCCTGCTCTCGCTGGTTTGCGGCCGTTGCGGCCATATTAATGGTGGTTAGCCTGAGTGGGTGTTTTGATAAAGAAGGCGATCAGCGCAAAGCGTTCATCGACTTCCTGCAGAATACGGCGATGCGTAGTGGCGAACGTCTGCCTACGCTGACCGCCGATCAGAAAAAACAGTTCGGCCCCTTCGTGTCCGATTATGCGGTGATTTACGCTTATTCACAGCAGGTCAGCCAGGCGATGGATGCGGGTCTGCGCCCGGTGGTTGATAGCGTTAACGCCATTCGCGTGGCGCAGGATTATACCACTCAGCGTGAGCCGCTGCGGCAGGCTAACGGCGCGCTGGGCGTGCTGAGCCAGCAGCTGGAAAACGCTAAAATGCAGGCGGATGCCGCGCATGGCGCGCTGAAGCAGGCTGACGATCTTAAGCCGGTTTATGACCAGGTGTTTAATAAAGTCGTGACGGCGCCGGCGAATGCGCTGCAGCCGCTGATTCCGGCCGCGCAGGTCTTTACTCAGCAACTGGTCCAGGTGGGTGATTTTGTCGCTCAGCAGGGGACGCAGGTGAGCTTCGTGGCTAACGGTATTCAGTTCCCGACGTCTCAGCAGGCAAGCCAGTACAATGCGCTGATTGCTCCGCTGGCCGCTCAGCATCAGGCCTTTAATCAGGCCTGGACGGCGGCGGTTAACGCCACGCGTTAATCGGTATATCGCTGTTCTCCCGGCTGACGGCGTAAGCGCCGCCGGCCGGGCTTCTGCTTTCCTCGCTTACTTCACCTGCGGGTTCACGCAGTTCTTCTCAACCTTGCCGTTCAATGCGTCAATCAGGTTATCTACCGCGCAGGCCGCCATGTTATAGCGGGTCTCGTGGGTGGCGGAACCAATGTGCGGCAGCGCGACCACGTTCGGCAGCGTCAGCAGCGGCGAATCTTTTGCCAGTGGTTCATGTTCAAAGACGTCAAGACCGGCAGCGTGGATCTCACCGGCCTGCAGCGCCGCAATCAGCGCCTGCTCGTCAACGACCGGACCGCGCCCGGCGTTAATGAAGATGGCGGAAGATTTCATTTTGGCAAACTGCGCTTCGCCGAACAGGTGGTGGGTCTCTTCGCTCAGCGGCAGAATGAGGCAGACGAAATCCGCTTCCTGTAACAGGGTATCGAGATCGCAGTAGCGCGCATTGAAGCGCTCTTCCGCCTGCGGATGTTGCCGGCGAGCGTTATACAGAATCGGCATGCCGAAACCGGAGTGGGCGCGCTGCGCCAGCGCCATGCCAATGCGGCCCATGCCGACGATGCCCAGGGTTTTATGGTGTACATCGCAGCCGAACCAGTCCGGCCCGATGCTCCTGGTCCATTCGCCCGCTTTCACGCGTTCAGCGACCTCAACCACCCGACGCGCGGTGCTCAGCACCAGCGCCATCACCGTATCGGCGACGGTTTCGGTCAGCACGGTCGGCGTATGCATCAGCAAAATCTTGCGCGCGTTCAACGCATCGACATCAAAATTGTCGTAGCCGACGGACACGGTAGAGGTCGCACGCAGCTTCGGCATTTTCTCCAGTAACGCGGCGTCAACCTTTTCACTCGAACCCAGTAAACCTTCCGCCTGGGCGAAAGCCTCCGCGTGCTGCGAAACGGTTTCCGGACGCAGGTTTTTCACCTGAGTGACGGAAAAGTGTTCCTCCAGACGGTGTAACAGATCGTCGGGGAGCGTTTTATAGAGAATGACAGACGGCTTCATGCGAATCTCCGTAGCGTAAGTAGTTCAGGCGTGATGAGCGCCAAGCGGAAGTTTTTGATTCTTAGCAGGCTTAACAATTAAAGTAAGCCATACCGAGGCGAAAAGCGCCACACCCATGAAAATGTACGAGGCGGACGGGCTGCCGGTTGCGCCGTTGAGATAGCCGACGAACCACGAACCAAAGAAAGAACCCAGCGCTCCCATACTGTTGATCAGCGCCATCGCGCCGCCGGCGACGTTGCGTGGCAGCATCTCCGGGATAATCGCAAAGAACGGGCCATACGGGGCATACATGGCCGCGCCGGCGATCACCAACAGGGTATAAGAGACCCAGAAATGGTTGGCGCCGACGGCCCAGGAGCCGATGAACGCCAGCCCGCCAATGAGCAGCAGCGGCCAGACAAACAGCTTACGGTTCTGCATCTTATCGGAAGCCCAGGAGACGGCAATCATCGCAATCGTTGCCGCCAGATAGGGTACTGAAGAGAGCCAGCCTACTTCGACCATCCCCATGTTTTCGCCGCCGCTGCGGATGATTGACGGCAGCCACAGTACGAAACCGTACACGCCGATGCTCCAGGCGAAATATTGCATACACAGCAGCACCACGTTGCGTGAACGGAAGGCTTCGCCATAGTTACGTACCGCTTTGATGCCCTGCTGTTCGCGCTCCAGCTGTTCCTGCAGCGCCGCTTTTTCACTTTCCGCCAGCCAGTTCACCTGCGACGGTTTGTCTTTCACCAGTACCCACCAGCAGAAGGCCCAAATCACAGCAGGGATCCCTTCAATGATAAACATTTCACGCCAGCCAAAGGCCTGGATCAGATAACCCGATACGACCGACATCCACAGTACGGTGACCGGGTTGCCGAGGATCAGGAAGGTGTTAGCGCGTGAACGCTCTGATTTGGTGAACCAGTTACTGATGTAAATCAGCATCGCCGGCATGACCGCCGCTTCCACCACGCCAAGGATAAAGCGGATGGCCGCCAGTGCCGGGATGTTATGCACCACGCCGGTTAGCGAGGCGCAGCCGCCCCACAGGATAAGGCAGATAAAGATAAGTTTACGCACGCTGCGGCGTTCAGCGTAAATCGCTCCTGGGATCTGGAAGAAGAAGTATCCAAGAAAGAAAA
The DNA here is from genome assembly GCF_057196925.1 of Klebsiella sp. SYXHC3. Lineage (NCBI taxonomy): Bacteria > Pseudomonadati > Pseudomonadota > Gammaproteobacteria > Enterobacterales > Enterobacteriaceae > Klebsiella > Klebsiella sp. SYXHC3. Next base: position 251,274 of record NZ_JBXUNG010000002.1, read on the forward strand.
GGGCGCCAAGCAGCGATGAGATGCCTTTGGTGATGCCAAGGTCTTCGGTAATGCCCGCGGCCGATGCAAAGCTGAAGTTGGCGCGGTCAAGGTACGCCAGGCTATACGTGATAAACACGATAGGCATGATGTACCACCAACGTTTTGCTGCATTTGTTGAACTGTTCATAGGCTTGCCTCTGTCAATGAGGTGACATACGCCCGCCGGGACGGGCGCTGCTGTGCCGCGCTGCATGTAGGGTACAGGACGGCTGTTTTAGGTGAAAAGATTATTCGCCCAGCGCTTCGCGGGTGGGCAGCCCTTCGCTATCGCCCTGTACCTGAATGGCCAGCGAGCCAATTTTGTTACCGCGGTTCACGGCTTGCGTCAGCGTTTTGCCTTCCAGCAGCGCGCTGATTACGCCAACGGCAAAGCCATCACCCGCGCCGACGGTGTCTACCACATTGTCGACTTTAATAGCTGCGATGGCGCCCTGTTCGCCGTTGGCGGTCTTGAACCATGCGCCGTCGCAGCCGGTTTTAATCACCACCGCCTTAACGCCGCGCGACAGATAGAAATCAGCGATACCTTCCGGCGTCTGCTGGCCGGTAAGAATCACGCCCTCTTTTAAGCCTGGCAAAACCCAGTCAGCCTGGAAGGCGAGGCGGTTCAGTTTCTCCACCATCTCGGCTTCGCTTTTCCACAGTACCGGGCGCAGGTTTGGATCAAATGAGAGGGTTTTCCCTTCGGCTTTCATCACCCTGGCCGCATGTTCCAGCAATGCATACGAGCTGTCGGACAGCGCGGCGGCGACGCCGCTTAAGTGCAAATGGCGGGCGCTGGTGAAGTAATCAGCGCGGAAATCTTCCGTCGACAGATGGCTGGCAGCCGATCCTTTACGGAAATATTCCACGATGGGATCGGTTCCATTTTCGACTTTAGATTTCATCTGGAAGCCGGTAGCGTAGCGCTCGTCAACGGCCACGCCGCGCGCGTCGATGCCTTCTTTGGCCAGCGAATTCAGCACGAAGCGGCCAAAGCTATCGTTGCCGACGCGGCTCACCCAGCCCACCTTCAGCCCCAGGCGCGCCAGGCCGGTCGCCACGTTCAGTTCAGCGCCGGCGACGCGTTTGATAAAGCGTTCAACCTCCGCCAGTTCGCCGGTTTCGGTGGCGACAAACATCGCCATGGCTTCGCCAATGGTAATGACATCTAAGTTTTCCATGGCTTAATCCTCGCGTAACAGATCAACGTAATGGCGGGTGACGGCGGTCAGGTCGTCGCCGACCAGCGGGAATTCAATACCGCGCGGCGCGTCGGCGGGCAGGTTATCGAGCAGCGCCAGCCAGCGAGCGTCCGCCTGGTCCGGTGGGACGGCGCGATACTTCTCATGATGAGGCTCCGCCGCCTTCACATGAATATAGCTGACAGCGGGGGCGAGATGGCGCGCGGCTTCTTCCGGCGAATCGCCGACCCACAGCCAGTTTCCCATGTCGAAAGTCAGCGTCACCGGCATCTGATGGACCCGGCAGGCGGCTTTGAAGCGCTGCATTGGCGCCAGTTGGCCGCAATCGGTCTGGTCATTTTCCACCACCAGCGCCATGCCGCTGGCGCTCAGAATGTCGCGCAGCGTCTCCAGCTGTTGGTTATGGATGAAATGACCGAGGGAGAGCTTCAGCCACAGGGCGTTGAGGGTTTGCGCTTCTTCAAGTAACGACGGGAGATGGGGATTGAGCTCGCCGTTGTCGGTGAACAGCGCTTGTGGCGCGGAGTAGCAGGCCAGCAGCCCCTGTTTTTCAATGTCGGCCGCCAGCGTCGGCAACTGCTTCAGTTCCGCCGCGCTGAACAACTCGCGGCGAATTTCCACGCCATCGGCGCCGGAACCGGCGATAAAGGGTAATACGGCGGACTGCCCGCCAAGCGCTTTAACGTGGTCGTTGCCATAAGCGGCGGTGACGACAATGATTTTTCTGGCCATTGAACAAACTCCTGGCGTGGTGGGGCTTAACTCCCTATTACGCTAGATGGTACCGGTTCCAAAGAAAAGGCCAGGATGTTTAATTTATGATCGTCATCACGATGAATCGTTAACGAGACGTTGATCCCCGGACAATAAGCTCGCCGGAGAAGACCCGCTCGCAGATGGGGTCGCTGCCGCCTTCGATACGCCTGACGACCTGTTCGACCGAAGCATAGCCAATCTGCCAGGTTGGCTGTTTGAGGGTGGTAATACCGACGCCCGCCAGCTCCGCCCATTCCAGCTCATCGAAGCCCAGCAGGCCAATATCGCTGCCCCAGATGAGGTCAACGCGCTTCAGTGAACGGGCGACCTGTAACGTCAGGGCGCCATTGGCGGAAATCACCGCTTTGCGCATTCCGCGGTGGCGGGCGTGGAACTGGCGCAGGACGTTATCCATCATGGCGCCGTCGTTGAGCGGCACCTCGGCGTTTTCCGCCACCACGCCAGCATAGCGCTGTAGGGTCGCGCGAAAGGCGTCCAGGCGCTCGCGGCGGGTGTTTACGGAGCCGATTGGCTCGCTTAAAAACAACAGCGCTTCAAAACCCTTTTCCACCAGATGTTCGGTGGCGGTGGTGGCGGCCTGAGTGTTATCCAGCCCCACGACATCACAGGCGAAATCGGGGATTTTACGGTCGATAAGCACCATCGGTAGCGAGGATTGCTGCAGGCGGTTGAGGCCTTCTTCGCGCATGCCGACTGCATTAACCACAATCCCTTCAACCTGATAGCTACGCAGCAGGTCAAGGTAATGCAGCTCCTGATCGACCTCGTTGTTGGTATTACACACCAGCAGGGTGAAGCCTTTTTCGCGGCAGGCGGCTTCAATCCCGCTTAACACGTTCACGGAGTAAGGGTTGGTGATATCGGCGATGATCAGGCCAATCAGGCGGGTACGGCCATGTTTGAGGCCACGGGCCATCAGGCTGGGACGGTAGTTGAGCTCGGCAATCGCTTTTTCAATCCGCGCCAGCAGATCGTCGGAAAGCAGATGCTTTTCGCCGTTGAGATAGCGTGAAATGCTGGTTTTACCGGTCTTCGCGGCTTTCGCCACGTCGCTGATGGTTGCTCGCGCCGCTTTCGCCATGATGGCTTCCTCTGCTGAAAATCTGCCAACACCTTAGCGCGAAAAATAGCGATATCAAGCATTTTGCCCGGCAGGGAGGCTGCCGGGCCGGAAACGAGAAGATTACTGCAGCGGGCTGAGGGTAATTTCCACGCGACGGTTCTGCGCTTTGCCTTCCGCCGTGCTGTTGCTGGCGATCGGGTTCGCCGGGCCCATGCCGGTAGTGCGAATACGGTTGGCCGCTACGCCCTGAGTGATGAGCGCGCTGGCGACGCTGTCGGCACGCTGTTGCGACAGACGCATGTTCAGATCGTTGCTGCCGGTGCTGTCGGTGTAGCCGACGACGTTAACGGCAGTTTTCTCGTACTCTTTCAGTACCATCGCGACGCCGGTCAGGGTGTTGGCGCCTGCAGGTTTCAGGTTGGCGCTGCTGCTGTCAAAGGTGACGTTATTCGGCATGTTGAGCACGATGTTATCGCCATTTCGCGTCACGCTGACTCCGGTTCCCTGCATTTTTTCGCGCAGTTTCGCTTCCTGCACGTCCATGTAGTAACCGATGCCGCCGCCTAGCGCCGCGCCTGCCGCTGCGCCAATCAGCGCGCCTTTGCCGCGGTCATGCTTGGAAGAGGAGAGCGCGCCGACGCCTGCGCCTACTAAGGAGCCGATACCCGCGCCGATGCCGGATTTTCCCGCTTCGCGTTCGCCGGTATAAGGGTTGGTAGTACAACCAGAAATAGCCAGTGTGCCGCTAACGATAGCAGCAATCATGAGTACGCGTTTTTTCATCTTATTTCCTTAATCCTTTTTATTCTTTGCCACCGCAAGCGTGACGGTTGATTATGACGTCCGAATACGGAGAAAATTCCCCGTAGGGTATCTCTTTTTGTAAGTAACATTGAACGGTTGACTAACAAACCGTCACAACACCTGCATTCGCTGACCCAGGAGCCTGCTTTGCCAACTTCATCTGCAACTAAAACCATCTTAACCGCGGCCCACTGGGGGCCAATGCTGGTAGAGACGGATGGTGAAAATGTGATTTCGTCCCGCGGCGCGCTGGACACCCCCTTCGCCAACTCGCTGCAAACGGCGGTGCGCGAACAGGTGCATAGTAAAACTCGCGTTCGCTATCCGATGGTGCGAAAAGGCTATCTCGCCTCGCCGCAACAGCCGCAGGGCGTACGCGGCCAGGATGAATTCGTGCGGGTAAGCTGGGAGCAGGCACTTGATCTGATTGATGCCCAGCATCGACGGATCCGCGAAAGCTACGGCCCGCAGTCGATTTTCGCTGGTTCCTATGGCTGGCGTTCTAACGGCGTGTTGCATAAGGCGGCAACCCTGCTGCAGCGCTATATGAGTCTTGCCGGGGGCTATACCGGACACCTCGGCGATTATTCAACCGGCGCGGCGCAGGCGATCATGCCTTATGTGGTTGGCGGTAATGAAGTTTATCAACAGCAAACCAGCTGGCCGCTTATCCTGGAGCACAGCGAGGTGGTGGTGTTGTGGAGCGCTAATCCGCTGAATACGCTGAAAATCGCCTGGAACGCCTCGGATGAACAAGGGATCCCCTGGTTTGATCGCCTGCGCCAGAGCGGCAAGCGGCTGATCTGTATCGATCCTATGCGATCGGAAAGCGTTGATTTCTTTGGCGAATCGATGGAATGGATCGCGCCACATATGGGCACTGACGTCGCGTTGATGCTGGGGATCGCCCATACCCTGGTCGAGCATGGCTGGCAGGACGATGAATTCCTCGCCCGCTGTACCAGCGGTTATGACATTTTCGCCCGCTATTTGAGTGGTGAAAGCGATGGCGTCGCCAAAACCGCCGAATGGGCGGCGGCAATTTGCGGCGTAGCGGCGGATAAAATCCGCGAACTGGCGAAACTTTTCCACGAAAACACCACCATGCTGATGTCCGGCTGGGGCATGCAGCGCCAGCAGTTTGGCGAGCAAAAACACTGGATGCTGGTGACGCTGGCGGCGATGCTGGGGCAGATTGGCACGCCCGGCGGCGGTTTTGGTCTTTCTTACCACTTTGCCAACGGCGGCAACCCCACGCGCCGCGCCGCAGTGCTGGCCTCCATGCAGGGCAGTGTAGCGGGCGGCGTAGACGCGGTGGAAAAAATCCCGGTTGCCCGCATCGTTGAGGCCCTGGAAAACCCCGGCGCAAGCTATCAGCACAACGGGATGACGCGGCGCTTTCCCGACATCCGCTTTATCTGGTGGGCGGGCGGCGCCAACTTTACCCATCATCAGGATACCAACCGCCTGATTCAGGCCTGGCAGAAGCCGGAGCTGATTGTGATTTCCGAATGCTTCTGGACCGCCGCCGCGCGCCATGCTGATATCGTCTTACCGGCGACCACTTCGTTTGAGCGTAACGATCTGACCATGACCGGCGACTACAGCAATCAGCATCTGGTGCCGATGAAGCGGGTGGTCGCGCCGCGCGATGAAGCGCGCGACGATTTCGATGTTTTTGCCGATCTGAGCGAACGCTGGGAGGCGGGTGGCCGCGAACGCTTCACCGAAGGAAAAAACGATTTGCAATGGCTGGAGACCTTCTACCAGATTGCCGCCCAGCGTGGGGCGCAGCAGCAAGTGACGCTGCCGCCGTTTGCCGAATTCTGGCAAGCGAACCAGCTAATTGAAATGCCGGAAAACCCGGATAACGCCCGTTTCTCCCGCTTCGCGGCATTTCGCGCAGACCCGCAGGCTAACCCGTTAAAAACCGCGAGCGGAAAAATTGAAATTCACTCGCCGACCATTGCCGGGTTTGGCTATGCCGATTGTCCGCCGCACCCGATGTGGCTCGAACCTGACGAGTGGCACGGCAACGCCGCGGCGGGTCAGCTACAGGTGCTTTCCGCCCACCCGGCGCACCGCCTGCATAGCCAGTTGAACCAGACTTCGCTGCGAGAACGCTACGCCGTCGCCGGGCGCGAACCGCTGACTATCCATCCGCTGGACGCCCAGGCGCGCAATATCGCCGACGGCGATCTGGTGCGGGTGTGGAATTCACGTGGTCAGGTACTGGCCGGCGCGGTGGTCACGGAAGGTATTCGTCCGGGGGTGATTTGCCTGCATGAAGGCGCGTGGCCGGATATCGACCCCGATGCCGGCATATGCAAAAACGGCGCGGTGAACGTGCTGACGAAAGATATTCCGACCTCGCGTCTGGGCAATGGTTGCGCTGGGAATACGGCGCTGGCATGGCTGGAAAAATATGACGGGCCCGCGCTGGCGCTTAGCGCATTTGATCCGCCGGCCAATGCATAATCCAGGTTGGGTGCTGGGTATCGTCCTGCCATGCGCAGTCTTCTATACGGAAACCTTGCGCGTGGTAGAAATTTACCGCCCGCACGTTTTTCTGATAGACCTCCAGGCTTAACCAGTCGTAGTGCTGCTTGACCTCATCAAGCAGCGCGCGGCCGATACCGTGGCGGATCGCTTGCGGGGCGACGAAAAGCGCCCCGACGAAGCGCGAATCCATCACGCTGATAAACCCTTTCAGTGCGTCATTCTCCTGCCACACCCAAGTGGCGGCGGCGGGAAGATAGACATCGCGCACAACTTCCAGGCTTTCCCGCCAGTAGCTTTCAGCAATGAACGGATGCGCGTAAATCGTGCTTTCCAGCCATAACTCGAGTAGCGGGCCGGTCTCCGTGGCATCCCATTTTTGGATCATGCTGGTCTCCCGGGGTAGCAACAGCAGCCGGTCACATGATCGTTGACTAACCCGCAGGCCTGCATAAATGAATAACAGATAGTGGAGCCGACAAATTTAAAGCCGCGCTTTTTTAGCGCCTTAGATAGCGCATCGGAGGCTGGTGTGGTGGTGGGGATTTCGGCGAGCGTCGCCGCATGGGTAATTTGCGGCTGATTATCGACAAACGACCAGACGAAATCGCTGAATGCTTCACCGTTGGCTTCCATGGCGAGAAACGCCCGCGCATTGCCGATGATGGCCTGGATCTTCCCACGATGGCGGATAATGCCCGCATCCTGCAGCAGGCGCTCGACGTCCGCTTCATCCATGGCCGCTACGCGAACCGGGTCGAACTGGTGAAAGGCCTGACGATAGTTTTCACGTTTTTTCAGAACCGTGATCCACGAGAGCCCCGCCTGCTGGCCTTCGAGGCAGATCATTTCAAACAGCTTTTGCGGCGTTCTCTCGGCGACTCCCCATTCGTTATCGTGATACTGGATATAAAGAGGATCCTGGCTTACCCATCCGCAACGTTGCATGTTTCTCTCCCTTTCGTCAGAAAACTTTTTCATCCGCCTTGACGGCTGAAAGATAAAGATAATAGTTAATACAGGGAAACCACTTCCCATCAACTCCTTATACTTCAAGTTGCGTAGAAGTGGGCGGCAGCTCGAATTATTTTGAGTATAAAAACACAGCAACATTGCCGATTCGGCTCTTTTGGAGTCGCATTAATGATAATAAAGAAATGCAATGGCCTCCGGGGTGGGTTGATCCCGGCGTGCATCACTATCTGGGTGTCGTGTGTTTCAGGTGCTTATGCCTGGCAACAGGAATATATCGCTAACGATACAAAAAGTAATACGTCCGAACGCTATACATGGGATAGCGATCACCAACCGCGTTATGAAGATATTCTCGCCGAGCGTATGAGAGCGTCAGAAGCGCCCGCAGGGCTGGCGTTAAATCAGGCGCTGTCGCCGCCCGATTTAGGTCACGGCATGAGCGTGGGATGGAACTATTCACTGGCCAGCGGCGTGACCTCCGGGCCGGTTGCCAGCTTGCGTAGCGATCTCAATCCGCCGCCAGCGACGCGTCGCGCGGGCGAAGGTATTTACGTCAACACGCTCGGCTGGCGTATGGATTATCAGCAACTGTGGGGCGTGCATCCATGGGCGCAGGTAAGCTATAACCAGTCTATTTCTGTCGATAACAATGCGTCGATTAGCCGCGGAAAAGACGGTAGCTGGGGCGACGTCACGTTGGGCGCCGATATGCCGCTGGGTTCGCATCTGGCGGCATGGGCCACGCTTTCGCAGGCAGATAATGTGCCATCGGGGGAAAATACGCTGTATCTGATGGGGGTCAGCGCCAATTTCTAAATGATTTTGTTACGCATTTGAAACGCAGTCGTTATTGTTAAATCTCAGTAACGGCGCGTTTCTGTGAGATAGCGCACACTAACTTGTTGGTGAAAATTTAGGGAATGAATGTTTTGCAATGCCATTCATTCCGCCATAAATGCATTTCATTCCTCGTTGATGGCAGTTCATGCCGTTTTCCCCCACCGGATTTGGGGATTTGGGTATTGTGGCGGCAGTTAATCCTTCAGGACATCTGCTATGAACGCTGCAAACACTCAATATACCCGTTGGCTCACGCTGATTGGCACGATCATTACGCAATTCGCACTGGGATCGGTTTATACATGGAGTTTGTTTAATAGTTCTCTGGCCAACAAACTGGACGAGCCAGTAAGCCAGGTGGCATTTTCCTTCGGCCTGTTAAGTCTCGGGCTGGCATTATCCTCTTCCGTTGCCGGTAAATTGCAGGAACGCTTTGGCGTGAAACGCGTCACCATGGCCTCCGGCATTCTGCTGGGCGCCGGCTTTTTCCTCACTGCCCATGCCAACAGCCTGATGATGCTGTGGCTGAGCGCCGGCCTGCTGGTCGGTTTGGCGGACGGCGCAGGCTATCTGCTGACGTTGTCGAACTGCGTGAAGTGGTTCCCGGAGCGTAAAGGTCTGATTTCCGCCTTCTCGATTGGCGCTTATGGCCTTGGCAGCCTCGGTTTTAAATTTATCGATAGTCACCTGTTGGCGACGGTCGGGCTGGAAAAAACCTTTGTTATCTGGGGCGCTATCGTGCTGGTGATGATTGTCTTTGGCGCGATGCTGATGAAAGATGCGCCTAATCATCCCGCGACGACCACCGCGAACGGCGTTGTCGAAAATGATTTCACCCTCGCTGAATCCATGCGTAAACCACAGTACTGGATGCTGGCGGTGATGTTCCTGACGGCCTGCATGAGCGGCCTGTATGTGATTGGCGTCGCCAAAGATATCGCGCAGGGCATGGTACATCTCGACGTGGCGACGGCGGCGAATGCGGTTACCGTGATTTCTATCGCCAACCTGAGCGGCCGTCTGGTTCTGGGCATCCTGTCTGATAAGATCTCCCGTATCCGCGTGATTACTATCGGTCAGGTGGTCTCTCTGGTCGGTATGGCGGCCCTGCTGTTCGCCCCGCTGAATGCAATGACCTTCTTTGCGGCGATTGCCTGCGTGGCCTTTAACTTCGGCGGCACCATTACCGTCTTCCCGTCGCTGGTGAGCGAATTCTTCGGCCTCAATAATCTGGCGAAAAACTATGGCGTGATTTACCTCGGCTTCGGTATTGGTAGTATCTGCGGTTCGCTGATTGCCTCCGTGTTCGGCGGCTTCTATGTCACCTTCTGCGTCATCTTCGCTCTGCTGATTTTGTCGCTGGCGCTCTCCACCACTATTCGCCAGCCGAAAAGCGAAATTTATCATCAAGCACACGCCTGATAGCGTCGCCCTCCCTAAGCTAATAATGCCTTACCAGCCAGATATTTTGTAAATATCTGGCTGAATCACATTCTCTCCGGATACTTTTGCCATTTGCTGTGGTCTACTTAGCGCGCTTTGTAGAGGTTTCCGATAACCAACCCAGACGCACTTAATTAATCTTCCTGTTTATATCGTTTTAAACAGGGCGGTTTCATCTCTTCGTTTCCCAGGTTTGCTTGCATGAAATACATTAAAACGATGTCGCAGCAGAAGCTAAGTTTTTGGCTTGCGCTGTACATCGGCTGGTTTATGAACGCCGCGGTGTTTTTCCGCCGCTTCGATGGCTACGCTCAAGAGTTTACCGTCTGGAAAGGGTTGTCCGGGTTGGTGGAACTGGTAGCGACGGTTCTGGTTACTTTCTTCCTTCTGCGCCTGCTGTCGTTATTCGGCCGCCGGGTATGGCGCATATTAGCGACGCTGGTGGTGCTGTTTTCCGCGGCGGCAAGCTATTACATGACCTTCCTCAACGTGGTCATTGGCTACGGTATTATCGCTTCGGTGATGACCACCGATATTGACCTGTCGAAAGAGGTCATTGGCTGGCATCTGATCCTGTGGCTGGCCGCGGTTAGCGCTTTACCGCTACTGCTTATCTGGAGCAACCGCTGCCGTAAGACGCTGCTACAGCAGGTGAAAACGCCAGGTCAGCGGGCGAAAAATATCCTGATAGTCGTGCTGGCCGGGCTGATGGTCTGGGGGCCGATTCGCCTGCTGGAAGTGCGCCAGAAGAACGTCGAGCGCAATTCAGAAGTCGATATGCCGAGCTACGGCGGCGTGATTGCCAACTCTTACCTGCCTTCTAACTGGCTGTCGGCGCTCGGGCTGTACGCCTGGGCGCAGGTGGATGAGTCGTCCGATAATAAGTCGCTGATTAACCCCGCGAAAAAATTCACCTACGTAGCGCCGCAGGATCTTGATGATACTTATGTGGTGTTTATTATCGGCGAGACCACCCGCTGGGATCATATGGGTATTCTCGGCTATAACCGTAATACCACGCCGAAGCTGGCGCAGGAGAAGAATCTTGTCGCCTTCCGCGGCACCTCTTGCGATACCGCCACCAAGCTGTCGTTGCGTTGTATGTTCGTGCGCGAGGGCGGGGCGGATGATAATCCGCAGCGGACGCTGAAAGAGCAGAATGTGTTTGCTGTTCTGCACCAGTTAGGCTTTGCCGGCGACCTGTACGCGATGCAGAGCGAGATGTGGTTCTACAGCAATACGATGGCCAACAATATCGCCTATCGCGAGCAGATCGGCGCCGAGCCGCACAACCGCGGCAAGAACGTGGATGATATGCTGCTGGTCGATGAAATGAAGCGCGGCATGGAGCAAAACCCGAGCGGCAAGCGTCTGATTATTCTCCATACCAAGGGGTCGCATTTTAACTATACCCAGCGATATCCACGCAGCTTTGCGCAGTGGAAACCAGAATGTGTAGGGGTGGACAGCAAATGTTCGAAGGCCGAGTTGATTAACTCCTACGATAACAGCGTCACTTATGTGGATCACTTTATCGTCAGCGTGCTGGACCAACTGCGGGATAAAAAGGCTATCGTGTTCTACGCCGCCGATCACGGCGAGTCGATTAATGAACACGAACATCTGCACGGCACGCCGCGTATGATGGCGCCGCCGGAGCAGTTCCGCGTGCCGATGATGGTCTGGATGTCGGATAAATATCTGGCGAATCCGGATCACGCCGCCTCCTTTGCGCGCCTTAAGCAGCAGGCGGCAATGAAGGTTCCGCACCGTCACGTTGAGCTGTATGACACCATTATGGGTTGTCTTGGTTATACCTCGCCGGATGGTGGGATTAATGAGAACAACAACTGGTGTCGCGTGCCGGCAGCGGCGAAAGCGGCGAAGGAATAGCAGTAGTGGCGAGATTCTCGCCGCTTGATTGATTTTTTGCTAATAAGGCATTGACGGGGGGGCATCCCAGCAGTAAGATGCGCCCCGCATTCGGTGATTGGCGCAGCCTGGTAGCGCACTTCGTTCGGGACGAAGGGGTCGGAGGTTCGAATCCTCTATCACCGACCAAATTCGAAAAGCCTGCTCAACGAGCAGGCTTTTTTGCATCTGCGGCCCGAAGAGGATGAGAACCTCCGGGGGGGAGGTTCGACTCGAGCGTAGCGAGAGAACGTTGCGTCAGCAACGGCCCGTAGGGCGAGCCACGAAGTGGCAAGTCATCCTCTATCACCGACCAAATTCGAAAAGCCTGCTCAATGAGCAGGCTTTTTTGCATCTGCGGCCCGAAGAGGATGAGAACCTCCGGGGGGGAGGTTCGACTCGAGCGCTTCCCTGATTGCGGCGCAAGCGCCTTATCAGGGCTACATTCGCACAGCGCATAGCCCGCTCGGTAGCCCGGCTCAGCGCAGCGCAAGCCGGGGCGAAAACCCCGCCATAATCACAAAAATCGCATTTCCCCGCGTATCTCGCCAGCTGTTCGCTGTTTTGTGACATCTTCCATTGCATTTTTTTATCGATGAACAGATCTTTTTTCGCGAAGCTTATGGCTAACTACAGCATTTTCCGCTGTGCGTTTTAACGTTCGCGCTATTAATCGCTCACATAATGGTCACATAGGAAGAAATTTTCACCATTTTTAAGAATTGTTTATCACCAGATGTTGCAAACTATTAAGGGGTTTATTCTGGCTTATGGCCGCTAGCATAAATTTCTCTGCTGAAAATAGCGCCACCAAGTTTTTTTAATCTTTGCCCACCGATTCTCACCCCTGACGCAAAACCCGGTTAGCTGTATTGACGTTTAACCATTCTGTTGACAGATTGTACGGCATGAGGGGCATTTCATGGAGAATCCGTACTGCAACTCAGTCGTTTTAGCGAACGGAATCCCCATCTCTCTCAACGCCTTCGGGCACCACCGACCAGACCGGGTAAAAAATAAATAAAGGTCTGGCGGCTATATGCAAACAACATCACAGTTTTGGAGCAGAATAATGAGTATTTCCTTGAAAAAGTCAGGGATGCTGAAGCTTGGTCTGAGCCTGGTCGCCATGACCGTTGCCGCAAGCGTACAAGCTAAAACCCTGGTTTATTGTTCTGAAGGTTCGCCGGAAGGCTTTAACCCACAGCTCTTCACCTCGGGTACCACCTATGACGCCAGTTCGGTGCCTATTTATAACCGTCTGGTTGAATTCAAAACCGGTACGACTGAAGTTATTCCTGGTCTTGCTGAGAAGTGGGATGTCAGCGAGGACGGTAAAACCTATACCTTCCACCTGCGTAAAGGCGTGAAGTGGCAGGATAATAAAGACTTTAAACCAACGCGCGAGCTGAATGCCGACGACGTGGTGTTCTCCTTTGACCGCCAGAAAAATGACAAAAACCCGTACCATAAAGTCTCTGGCGGCAGCTATGAGTACTTCGAAGGGATGGGCCTGCAGGACCTGATTAGCGAAGTGAAGAAAGTGGACGATAATACCGTCCAGTTCGTGCTGACTCGCCCGGAAGCGCCGTTCCTCGCTGACCTGGCGATGGACTTTGCTTCTATCCTGTCGAAAGAGTATGCCGACAACATGCTGAAAGCCGGCACCCCGGAAAAAGTAGACCTTAACCCAATCGGTACCGGTCCATTCCAGCTGCTGCAGTATCAGAAAGACTCGCGCATTCTGTATAAAGCCTTCCCGGGCTACTGGGGCACCAAGCCGCAGATCGATCGTCTGGTCTTCTCCATCACTCCGGACGCTTCCGTACGCTACGCTAAGCTGCAGAAAAACGAGTGCCAGGTGATGCCGTATCCGAATCCAGCTGACATCGCGCGCATGAAGGAAGATAAAAACATCAACCTGCTGGAACAGCCGGGTCTGAACGTGGGTTATCTCTCCTTCAACACCGAGAAAAAACCGCTGGATAACGTCAAAGTTCGCCAGGCGCTGACCTACGCGGTGAACAAAGAAGCGATCATCAAAGCCGTTTACCAGGGCGCAGGCCAGTCGGCGAAGAACCTGATCCCGCCGACCATGTGGGGCTATAACGATGATGTTAAAGACTACACCTACGATCCTGAGAAGGCGAAGCAGCTGCTGAAAGAAGCGGGCATGGAAAAAGGCTTCACCATCGACCTGTGGGCAATGCCGGTACAGCGTCCGTATAACCCGAACGCGCGCCGTATGGCTGAAATGATCCAGGCCGACTGGGCGAAAGTCGGCGTACAGGCCAAGATAGTCACCTACGAGTGGGGCGAGTACCTGAAACGTGCGAAAGCGGGCGAGCATCAGACCGTGATGATGGGCTGGACCGGCGACAACGGGGATCCGGATAACTTCTTCGCGACCCTGTTCAGCTGCGCCGCGGCGAAAGACGGCTCTAACTACTCTCGCTGGTGCTATAAGCCGTTTGAAGACCTCATTCAACCGGCACGCGCCACCGACGACCACAACAAGCGTATTGAACTGTACAAACAGGCTCAGGTAGTGATGCATGACCAGGCTCCGGCGCTGATCATTGCTCACTCCACCGTTTACGAGCCAGTGCGTAAAGAAGTCAAAGGCTATGTGGTTGATCCGCTTGGCAAACACCACTTCGATAACGTCTCTGTCGAATAATAAGCACGATGCCTGACCCCCTCTCCCCGCGCGGGAGAGGCGGGGGGCATATTCCCGCTATTCGGGGAGTACTTTTGTGAGCAATACAGACGCCTTGTCACCAGGCCTGGCGTCACTATAGAGAATCCGGGTTATGTTGCAGTTTATTCTCCGACGTTTGGGACTCGTCATCCCGACATTTATCGGTATTACCCTTCTCACCTTTGCTTTCGTTCATATGATCCCCGGCGATCCGGTGATGATTATGGCGGGCGAACGTGGTATTTCCCCCGAACGTCACGCGCAGTTGCTGGCCGAAATGGGCCTTGATAAGCCGCTGTGGCAGCAATATGCCCATTATATTTGGGGCGTACTGCACGGTGATTTAGGGATCTCGCTGAAAAGCCGAATTCCCGTGTGGCAAGAGTTTGTGCCACGCTTCAAGGCCACCCTCGAACTGGGCGTCTGCGCGATGATTTTCGCCGTCGCCGTCGGTATTCCGGTGGGCGTGCTGGCTGCGGTAAAACGCGGCTCCATTTTTGACCACACTGCCGTGGGTCTGGCGCTGACCGGCTACTCGATGCCTATCTTCTGGTGGGGCATGATGCTGATTATGCTGGTTTCGGTACAGCTGAATCTGACGCCGGTCTCCGGGCGTATCAGCGATACGGTATTCCTTGACGATACCCTGCCGCTGACCGGTTTTATGCTGATTGACACCGCCATCTGGGGCGAGCAGGGCGACTTTATTGATGCCTTAATGCATATGATCCTACCCGCCATCGTGCTGGGTACGATTCCGCTGGCGGTGATCGTGCGTATGACCCGCTCATCAATGCTGGAAGTGCTTGGCGAGGATTACATCCGTACCGCACGCGCTAAGGGGTTGACCCGCATGCGGGTGATCGTCATCCATGCGCTACGCAACGCGATGCTGCCGGTGGTGACGGTGATTGGTCTCCAGGTGGGCACGCTGCTGGCGGGCGCCATTCTAACCGAAACCATTTTTTCGTGGCCAGGTTTAGGCCGCTGGCTTATCGATGCGCTACAGCGCCGCGATTATCCAGTTGTGCAGGGCGGGGTTCTGCTGGTGGCGACGATGATTATTCTCGTCAACCTGCTGGTCGACCTGCTGTATGGCGTGGTGAACCCGCGTATCCGGCATAAGAAGTAAGGGGCCATCATGTCACAAATTACAGAAAATAAAGTTGTCGCCGCACCGGTGCCAATGACCCCGCTGCAGGAGTTCTGGCACTATTTCAAACGCAATAAGGGTGCCGTCGTCGGGTTGGTGTACGTGGCGGTGATGATTATCATCGCGGTATTTGCCAACTTTCTCGCCCCTTATAACCCGGCGGATCAGTTCCGTGATTCGCTGCTGGCGCCGCCGTTCTGGCAGGATGGCGGCAGCCTGGCGCATCTGCTTGGCACCGATGATGTGGGTCGCGATATTCTCTCACGCCTGATGTACGGCGCGCGCCTGTCGCTGCTGGTGGGCTGTCTGGTGGTGGTGCTGTCGCTGATCCTCGGCGTGGTGCTGGGGCTGGTTGCAGGCTATTTCGGCGGGGTGGTGGACTCCATCATCATGCGCGTGGTCGATATCATGCTGGCGCTGCCGAGCCTGCTGCTGGCGTTGGTGCTGGTGGCTATCTTCGGACCATCAATCGTCAATGCTTCGCTGGCGCTCACCTTCGTTGCCCTACCGCACTATGTGCGTCTGACGCGCGCGGCGGTGCTGGTGGAAGTACACCGCGATTACGTTACCGCTTCCCGCGTGGCGGGCGCCGGCGCGATGCGCCAGATGTTCGTTAATATTCTCCCTAACTGTCTTGCGCCGCTGATTGTTCAGGCGTCGCTGGGCTTCTCTAACGCCATTCTCGACATGGCAGCGCTGGGGTTCCTCGGTATGGGCGCGCAGCCGCCGACGCCTGAGTGGGGCACTATGCTTTCCGACGTATTGCAGTTCGCGCAAAGCGCCTGGTGGGTAGTGACCTTCCCGGGTGTGGCGATCCTGATGACGGTGCTGGCATTTAACCTGATGGGTGACGGTCTGCGTGACGCGCTCGATCCCAAACTGAAGCAGTAAGAGGTTCGAGATGGCGTTATTAAATGTAGATAAGTTATCGGTGCATTTCGGCGATGAGAATGCGCCGTTCCGTGCCGTAGACCGCATCAGCTATAGCGTGAAGCAGGGCGAAGTGGTCGGCATCGTGGGGGAATCGGGTTCCGGTAAGTCGGTGAGCTCGCTGGCGATTATGGGGCTGATTGATTACCCCGGCCGGGTGATGGCGGACAAACTGGAATTTAACGGCCGCGATTTGCAGCGAATTTCGGAAAAAGAGCGGCGCCAGCTGGTGGGGGCGGAAGTGGCGATGATCTTCCAGGATCCGATGACCAGCCTCAACCCGTGCTTTACCGTCGGCTACCAGATTATGGAAGCGATTAAGGTCCATCAGGGCGGCAATAAGCAAACCCGCCGCCAGCGGGCGATCGACCTGCTGAACCTGGTGGGTATTCCTGACCCGGCCTCGCGGCTGGACGTTTATCCGCACCAGCTTTCCGGTGGGATGAGCCAGCGCGTGATGATCGCGATGGCGATCGCCTGCCGGCCAAAACTGCTGATTGCCGATGAGCCGACCACCGCGCTGGATGTGACCATTCAGGCGCAGATTATCGAACTACTGCTGGAGTTGCAGCAGCAAGAGAATATGGCGCTGGTGCTGATTACTCACGATCTGGCGCTGGTGGCGGAAGCCGCGCATAAAATTATCGTCATGTACGCGGGTCAGGTGGTGGAGACCGGTGATGCGAAAGATATCTTCCGCGCGCCGCGTCATCCTTACACCCAAGCGTTGCTGCGGGCGCTGCCGGAGTTTGCCCAGGATAAGGCGCGTCTGGCCTCGCTACCGGGTGTGGTGCCGGGTAAATACGATCGTCCTAACGGCTGCCTGCTGAACCCGCGCTGCCCCTACGCAACGGATAAATGCCGGAGCGAAGAGCCCGCGCTTGCGGATCTCGACGGCGACCGTCAGTCAAAATGCCACTACCCACTCGATGATGCCGGGAGGCCTGGATTATGAGTACGCAAAAGGCCGCCACGCAACAACCGCTGTTGCAGGCCATTGATCTGAAAAAACACTATCCGGTGAAGAAGGGGCTGTTCGCTCCGGAACGGCTGGTGAAAGCGCTGGACGGCGTCTCCTTTACTCTTGAGCGCGGTAAAACGCTGGCGGTAGTGGGGGAGTCGGGCTGCGGTAAATCGACGCTGGGTCGTTTGCTGACGATGATTGAAATTCCCACTGGCGGCGAGTTGTATTATCAGGGGCAGGATCTGCTCAAGCACGACCCGCAGGCGCAAAAGCTGCGGCGGCAAAAAATCCAGATTGTGTTCCAGAACCCGTATGGTTCGCTGAACCCGCGTAAAAAAGTGGGGCAGATTCTGGAAGAGCCGCTGTTGATTAACAGCAGCCTGAGCAAAGAGCAGCGGCGTGAAAAGGCGCTGGCGATGATGGCGAAGGTGGGCCTGAAAACGGAGCATTACGATCGCTACCCGCATATGTTCTCCGGCGGTCAGCGCCAGCGTATCGCCATTGCCCGCGGGCTGATGCTGGATCCGGATGTGGTGATTGCCGATGAGCCGGTCTCGGCGCTGGATGTTTCGGTACGCGCCCAGGTGCTGAACCTGATGATGGATTTGCAGCAGGATTTAGGGCTGTCCTACGTGTTTATCTCCCACGACCTGTCGGTCGTCGAGCACATCGCTGATGAAGTCATGGTGATGTATCTTGGCCGCTGCGTAGAGAAGGGGACCAAGGATCAGATCTTTAATAACCCGCGTCATCCGTATACTCAGGCGCTGCTGTCGGCGACGCCGCGACTGAACCCGGACGATCGGCGCGAGCGCATCAAGCTGACCGGCGAACTGCCGAGCCCGCTGAATCCGCCGTCGGGCTGCGCCTTTAATGCGCGTTGCCGCCGACGCTTTGGCCCATGCACCCAGCTTCAACCGCAGCTTAAGGATTACGGCGGCCAACTGGTGGCCTGCTTTGCCGTTGATCAGGATGAGAATCCGGAGAAAGCGCGGGCGTGATGGGAGGCGGGTTGTCGCGTGATGATTTCGGCGGGAGATGGCTGGAATGCGCCTCGCAGATTGCCAAAGGGCGGGGTGAAGGCGATGACACGGAGCAGTAGAATCGACGCCAAGCCGGGTTCGCCCGGTGAGGCGCAATGTTGCGGGGGCTTGAACCCCGGCGGCATAGATAAGTTGCTGGAAAGAGAAAACCCTCGCACGTTGCTGGTGTTAACCAGGCAACTGAACGAGGGCTATCGACAACTCCAGACAAGTTAAAGATAGCCGCGAACGGTTGCCATTGCAATACAGGCGGCTCTATGACGCTCACACAGTTAGGTCTGATCTTATGGGACGATCTGGCGGCGCCGATAATTGCTGGCATCGTGGTCAGTATTATCGTCAGCTGGATGCATAACCAGAAGTGACGGACCGGCGGGCGTGAGTCTGCTGCGTTGGCAATTTGCGCCCGAACAGGCCGCAGGAATTCTCCTGCGGCCTTTTTCGTCTTTACCTGGCGGCACGCAGAATGTGGTTGGATGCTGGAATGCGCCTCGCAGATTGCCAAAGGGCGTGGTGAAGGCGATGACATGGAGCAGTAGAATCGACGCCAAGCCGGGTTCGCCCGGTGAGGCGCAATGTTGCGGGGGCTTGAACCCCGGCGGCATAAATAAGTTGCTGGAAAGAGAAAACCCTCGCACGTTGCTGGTATTAACCAGGCAACTGAACGAGGGCTATCGACAACTCCAGACAAGTTAAAGATAGCCGCGAACGGTTGCCATTGCAATACAGGCGGCTCTATGACGCTCACACAGTTGGGTCTGATCTTATGGGACGATCTGGCGGCGCCGATAATCGCTGGCATTGTGGTCAGTATTATCGTCAGCTGGATGCATAACCAGAAGTGACGGACCGGCGGGCGTGAGTCTGCTGCGTTGGCAATTTGCGCCCGAACAGGCCGCAGGAATCCTCCTGCGGCCTTTTTCGTATTTACTGCGGATATGGCACCCAACTGCCGCCGTTGAGTTGCACGTAGGGTTTGCCCTGATACTGAATAACAATAGCGTTGGAGTTTTCCGATACCGCCGCGGTCTGCGGCAGGTTAGCGGTGTACTGCTGCCAGTTGACGTTATCCTCGGTAAACATCTTGCCGTCCAGGGCGCGCACCACCAGTTCAGAAACCGCGAGGTAGCTGGAAGGCTGTGTGATTTCCACCGCGGCGCCCTGGTGCGGCGCCTTCATGCCGAAGAATTTCACCGCCGCAGGGACGTTGGTAATCGATGGGCTTGGGATATCGCGCAGCCCGGAAACCTGCATCTTATCCCCCTTCAGCGCGGCGCCGTGTTCCGGCACCACCACCACCATCACTTTACGCCCCGATTTTTCCAGTTCGGTGAAGAAGGCGTCCAGCTCATCAAAGAATTTCTGCGCGCGAGCTTTGTAGTCTGCCGTTTTGCTTTGGCCGGGATAATGGTTGCCATCGTGCAGCGGCAGCGTGTTGTAGAAGGTCGCGGTACGCGGCGTGTTAAGCTTCTCGGTGGACTGTAGCCAGCGATCGAGCGTCGCCTGGTCGTCGTAAACCGGCGATCCGTCGAAGCCTTGCAGGATAACCGGCAAACCGCTCTGATCCATCAATGGACTTTGCATGCCGCCGAGTGAGCGAACCTCTTTGAGGAAGTCGCCGAATACGCCGTTATGCCCCAGCATCAGCTGTTGGGTAAAGCCCAGTTTCGCCAGATTTTCGAACAGATAGCACTCGCTGCCCGATGGCTGATACAGGTTGCTATGAGATAGCTGGCCGCAGCTGGCGCGCAGCAGGCGAACCGCTGCCGGGCCGCTGTAGGAGGTCGCGGAGTTGAAGTTTTTGAAGACAATATCGAAATGTTTCCACAGCGGGTGATCCATCAGCCCGGCAGCCTCGATGTCCGACCATGACAGGGAACAGATGTTGATCACCAGCAGATCAAACGGCTGCGCATCCTCAGGAAGCTGAGCGGGGAATGACGTTTTTCTTTTCTGTTCAGCAGCATAGAAAGTTTTCAGCCAGTTGCTGAGGTTAGCCGAGGTTGGCGGTTCGGTCTGCGGTGGGATATCGCCGCTGGCGGCAGCGCTGGTGGATGCCGCGGCTGTTGTGGTTCCACCGGTTGTTGCCGCCGGCGTGGCCGCTGCCGTGGTCGGCTGACCGGCAGGCCATAAGGTGAAGGAGGGCAGCAGCGGGCTGATAACCAGCCAGACCATGATAGCCGAAACAAATACGGTAACGCGTAGCCACTGGCTGATGAATAGCCACAGCACCAGCAGCACAAAGAAGGCGCCGACCATATTCCAGTTAATAAAGCGGGTGATCAGATCCCAGATGTAATCGGCACTGAAACCGGCAATTTGCGAACCCTGGCTCATGATGCTTTCCGGACCCGGTAACCAGGTATCATGCCAGAACAGGGCAAAGCCGAGCGGAATCGCTATCCAGTGGCGTACCCGGTGCAGTTTTTCTCGGGGGATCGGCACCAGCAGAAAGGCGAGGAACACCAGGTTAAGCATCGGATGGAAGTTCAGGTACCCCGCCCACAGCAGGGCAAACTTCACCAGAAAATAGAAGTTCCAGCCAGACAGGCCGCGCCAGTACTGCCATAGCGGAAGCGGCGTAGCGGTAGTTTTTGCTTTGGTCATTTTTTCAGTTTGCCCTGCCTGGTCGCATTATCCCGGCGCAGCACGCCGGCTGGTTTCACATAACGGGGTTTAAAGAACATCAAACGCAATGTCGTGCGAATACGTCGCTGATAATGGCGCGTTAGATATCCCAGCGGGAAAAACAGCAGGGCGCACAATACGATCAGCTGAATGATATCGGCGATAGACATCATGACCGCGGTTCTCCGTCGGTGGAGAGCCGCCAGGGTTCCGGGATTCGCCGCCACTGGCGCCCATCGTGCTTAACGTTAAGGGCTTCGTTTTTGCCTATGGTAATTGGCAGCGGCGTGTTCCAGTTGTCCGGGGAGAGGCCCCGCATCAACAGGATTTCCGCTGAAATTTGCTTGTCTTCAAACCAAATCATACGGTTAGAGAAAATGTCTCCGGTCGGTAATGGGAAGATATGGTTTAATGCGGTGTCGAGGTCATTTACCCGGCAAAACGATAAGAACAGCACTAATCGATTATTGCCGATCGTCACGATATCGCCCATGCGGTTGGGTTTACACAGGGTTAATGCCTGTTCAACGCGTAGCCCCGGCGCAGGGCGTAACGCCACCATCACCCCTTTGCTATCCGGCGGCAGCAGCGTGTTGGCCATGATATTGCCGACCGCTTCACAGAAGGCGTCCCACTTTTGATAGCCGCGAAGTTTAAGCGGCCGGCTCCAGGTCAGCAGCGTATTGAAGTCTTCCGGAACGTGGCGAGTAAATTTCTGCTTTTGCACGCTTTCAATGAGCGTCAGGCAGCGTGAAAGCCCGGCGCTGCAGGGGATCACCATGTTGGCGCCGCTGCTTAGCAGCAAGCGTTCATCGGTGGCGCGCAGGCTCGGCGTTTGTTCACGTACCACGATTTTTAGGGCGCTGCCGCGCTGGCGACGCAGGGTATGGATATAGCGGCCGAGCTGCTCTATTTGTTCGTTCTGGGTGATGGAAAATAGCAAGGTGGCCGCTTGCGCGGTACGACCGGCTTCAAACACGGCATCATTGGTTTCGAACAGCGTCCAGTATTCGGAAAGCGCGGGGGCCCCTTCCAGCACGCGCAAATTACTGAGGACGATTTTTTCGTCGCTGCGCGGCTGTACCACCGCTTCTTCGTTTTGCGCCAGTCGCCAGCCCTCATCATCGTGTAAAATAACCAACTGCTGCTGCGCGCTAATACCTTTCTCACTGCCCCACCATGCGATATCAAATAGATGGCTATCGCCCTGATAACGAATGCTGGCCAGCCCGGAAAGGGCTCGATACTGGCGTAATAACGGGGAAAGTTGTTTGTCGGTATCGTTAGCAGAATTAAGTATCATAAGAGAGCAGTTATGATATTTGGCCCATCGATTCGATTTTTCTACCCAATGGAGTAATTCTTCTGTTTTTATATTTTGCCAGGAATTTTCTGTACATAGCAGAATAAATAAATAATTGCCAGGTTCCATCGAACAAAGTAGGTCGCGGTGCAACTCCTTCAGGCCTTCCGGGCGATCGGGCATGGTGAATAATGCGATTTTATTAGGGCCGCGATCTTTTTTTAATGACATGACTTCTTTAGGGTTTTTTCCCATCACTATGGCGGCGACTTTGCTGTCCTGAGCCTGGCTTTCCAGCGTTTGATTCATCAGGCTGACGGCGTCGGCATAGCGGTCGACATTAAGCCACCACACCCCGCCAACGGGCATATGGCATACTTCGTCCCATAACGATGAAATACCCAACGTATATACAATATCCACGATGTCCCTCGCGCGCCCTATTTACAATGATTAGTTTACTAGCGAAAGCGTGAGAGTAAACCTAACATTGAAATTAAAGGACATCAGTTTTAGCATGTACACGTAATTTTAGGGATGAGCGGTTTACACTTCCTGGTTTTATAATGTGTTTTTCGAATGGACAGAGAAATGCCGGAAAAAGACCCTGCGGTACCTGGCGATGCGACGCTGGGATATACCTTCCAAAATGATTTCCTGGCATTAAGCCGGGCATTTTCCCTGCCGGATATTGATTACCACGACATTTCCCGCCGCGAACAGCTCGCCGCGGCGTTGCAACGCTGGCCGCTGTTGGCCGAATTAGCAGAGAAAAAGTAAGGAAGCCGTCGATGGCGATTCTGGGATTACAAGGCATACGCGGCGGCGTAGGCACCACCTCCATTACCGCCGCACTGGCCTGGGCGCTACAGCTGCTCGGCGAAACGGTGCTGGTGGTCGATGCCAGCCCGGACAATATGCTGCGCTTTTTTTTCAACGTTGATTTCGACCATCGCAACGGCTGGGCGCGCTCGTTGATTGACGGTCGCGACTGGCGCGACGCCGGACTGCGCTACACCGCGCATATCGATCTTCTGCCGTTTGGCCGCCTGACCCCCGGCGAACGCGAACACGTTGATAAACTGAGCCCGACCCTGGAACCCATCGCGGAACAAATCAAATTGCTCGATCAGCAGGGGAGCCACCGCTGGCTGCTGCTTGATATTCCGGAAGGCTACTCTCCGCTTAGCCGCGAATTGCTAAGCATCTGCGATCGTGCGCTGCAGGTTGTGCACCCCGACGGCAACAGCCATATACGTCTGCATCAGCAGGCGCTGCCTGCCAACGCGGATATTTTGATTAACGACCTGCGCGTCGGCAGCCAGCTGCAGGAGGATCTCTATCAACTGTGGCTGGAAAGCCAGCGGCGTATTTTGCCGGTCACGATTCACCGCGATGAAGCGATGGCGGAGTGTCTGGCGGCGAAACAGCCGCTTGGCGAATATCGCCAGGATTCGCTGGCGGCGGAAGAGGTGCTGACGCTGGCCAACTGGTGCCTGCTGCACTATGCCAGAGAGGGGGCGGCATGATCCGCCTGAGTACGTTGCTGCTGGCGCCGCCGGTGGGCGAGCGCTTGAGCGAACGTTATGATGACTATCGTCAGCATGGCGCGTCGGTGCTTTCGGCTTTTCTCGGTTGTCTGTGGGCGTCGCTGGCGTGGGCATTCATGCCGCTTGAGACGCCGCGCTGGCAAGCTATTCGCGAACACCATGGCGACTATTTTCCGCATATTAATCCGCATCGCCCACGCCCGTTAGATCCGCTGCGCTATTTGCTGCAGTCGCTCTGGCTGCTGGCGACCCGGGTGCCGGAAGCGGATAAAAAAATTAACTGGCGCTCGCTGGCGGCGCTGGAAGGGGTTCACGGGCGCTACGCGCAGTGGCTGGAAAAATTACCGGAGAAGGTCAACACCCGTACCGGCCACCTCGATAAACAGAAAGAGCTTGAACATCTGCATCCGCAGCTGCGGCGGCTGGTGCTTGGCACCATTACCTTCTTCTCGCTGATTCTGGCGCTGTTGTGTATCACCCAGCCGTTTAACCCGCTGTCGCAGTTTATCTTCCTGCTGTTACTGTGGGGCGTCGCGCTGCTGGTGCGGCGTATTCCGGGGCGTTTCTCCGCCCTGATGTTGATCGTGTTGTCATTGACCGTTTCTTGTCGCTATATCTGGTGGCGCTATACCTCCACGCTGAACTGGAACGATCCGGTCAGTCTGGTGTGCGGGCTGATTTTGCTGTTTGCCGAAACCTACGCCTGGATTGTGCTGGTACTGGGCTATTTCCAGGTGGTGTGGCCGCTGAATCGCCAGCCGGTGCCGCTACCGGAAGATATGAACGAATGGCCGACGGTGGATATCTTCGTCCCGACCTACAACGAAGATCTCAGCGTAGTAAAAAATACCATCTACGCTTCTCAGGGTATCGACTGGCCGAAGGATAAGCTCAATATCTGGATCCTTGATGACGGCGGGCGCGAAGAGTTTCGCCAGTTCGCAAAAGATGTCGGCGTACATTACATCGCGCGTACCAGTCACGAACATGCCAAGGCCGGCAATATCAACAATGCGCTGAAGTATGCGAAAGGCGAGTTCGTCTCTATTTTCGACTGTGACCACGTGCCGACCCGCTCGTTTCTGCAGATGACCATGGGCTGGTTCCTGAAGGATAAAAAGCTGGCGATGATGCAGACGCCGCACCACTTTTTCTCGCCGGATCCGTTCGAACGCAACCTGGGCCGTTTTCGTAAAACGCCAAATGAAGGGACGCTGTTTTACGGCCTGGTGCAGGACGGCAACGACATGTGGGATGCGACCTTTTTCTGCGGTTCCTGCGCGGTAATTCGCCGCGGCCCGCTGGATGAAATCGGCGGTATCGCCGTTGAAACGGTCACCGAGGATGCTCACACTTCACTGCGCCTGCATCGTCGTGGCCATACCTCCGCCTATATGCGCATCCCGCAGGCGGCGGGGCTGGCGACGGAAAGTTTGTCGGCGCATATCGGCCAGCGTATTCGCTGGGCGCGCGGGATGGTGCAGATTTTCCGTCTCGATAACCCCTTATTCGGTAAAGGGTTGAAGCTGGCGCAGCGTATCTGCTACGTCAACGCGATGTTGCACTTTTTGTCCGGTATACCGCGGCTTATCTTCCTCACCGCGCCGCTGGCCTTCCTGCTACTGCACGCCTATATCATCTATGCGCCGGCGCTGATGATCGCCTTGTTCGTGCTGCCGCATATGATTCATGCCAGCCTGACCAACTCGAAGATCCAGGGCAAGTACCGCCACTCTTTCTGGAGTGAAATCTACGAAACGGTGTTGGCCTGGTATATCGCGCCGCCGACCTTCGTCGCGCTGATTAACCCGCATAAAGGCAAGTTTAACGTCACCGCCAAAGGCGGACTGGTGAAGGATGAGTATGTCGATTGGGTTATCTCCCGCCCCTATATTTATCTGGTGTTGCTCAATCTGGTGGGCGTGGCGGTCGGCATCTGGCGCTTTATGTACGGGCCCGAGAACGAAATTTTGACCGTCTGGGTCAGTATCATCTGGGTGTTTTATAACTTAATCATCCTCGGCGGCGCCGTGGCGGTGTCGGTGGAGAGCAAACAGGTGCGGCGTTCGCACCGCGTAGAGATGTCGATGCCGGCGGCGATTGCCCGCCCGGATGGCCACCTGTTCTCCTGTACCGTTCATGACTACTCGGACGGCGGCCTGGGGGTAAAAATTCACGGTGAAGCGCGGGTACTGGAAGGGCAACACGTGAATCTGCTGCTCAAACGCGGACAGCAAGAATATGACTTCCCGGTACGCGTCGCGCGGGTGAACGGCGGCGAAGTCGGTCTGCAATTGCTGCCGCTGACAAACCAGCAACATATTGATTTTGTGCAGTGTACGTTTGCCCGCGCTGATACGTGGGCGCTTTGGCAGGATAGCTTCCCGGAAGATAAGCCGATGGAAAGCCTGCTGGATATCCTCAAGCTGGGGTTCCGTGGATATCGTCACCTGGCGGAGTTCTCGCCGCCGTCGGTGAAGGTTATTTTCCGCTCGCTCACCTCGCTGGTGGCCTGGATTGTATCGTTTTTACCGCGCCGTCCCGAACGCGCCGCGGCGGTGCTTTCGGCAGAACCGGCAATGGCTCAACAATGATGATAATGCGATGAAAAGAAAACTTTCCTTGATTTGTGCAGTGGCGGTGGGAATGAGCAGTTGGTACCCCTTCGCAACATTTTCGGCTCCGGCGACGTCGCCGGAGGCCGTGGTTGCCGGAGTTCCAGCGACAGCGGGAGCTGTTCAGCCAGCGCCGGTCGTTAACGATGGCCAGCCAACGGCGACGGTTATCGATTCTGCCGCCGCGCCGGTGGTGGTGGCGGACAACATTCCCTCTCGCGATGTGAAGCTGACTTTTGCGCAAATCGCGCCGCCGCCGGGGAGCATGGTGCTGCGCGGTTCGCATCCTGAGGGCGCCGTAGAGTTCGGTATGCGCAGCGATGAGGTGGTCGCCAAAGCGCTGCTCAATCTTGACTACACGCCGTCGCCATCGCTGCTGCCGGTGCAGTCTCAACTGAAGGTTTATCTTAACGACGAGCTGATGGGCGTACTGCCGGTCACCAAAGAGCAACTGGGTAAAAAAGTGAGCGCCCAGATCCCCGTCGATCCGCTGTATATCACCGATTTTAACCGCGTGCGGCTGGAGTTCGTCGGCCACTATCGCGACGTTTGCGAAAACCCGGCGAGCAGTACGTTGTGGCTTGATATCGGTCGTGAGAGCTCGCTGGATTTAACCTATCAGTCGCTGCAGGTCCGTAACGATCTCTCCCACTTCCCGGTGCCGTTCTACGACTCGCGCGACAACCGTCCGCTGACGTTGCCGATGGTTTTTGCTGCTGCGCCTGACGTCATACAACAGCAGGCGGCGGCGATTGTCGCCTCCTGGTTTGGCAGCAAGGCTGGCTGGCGCGGCCAGCAGTTCCCGGTCCACTTCAATGAGATACCGGAACGTAACGCTATCATCTTCGCGACCAACGATAAGCGTCCGGACTTCCTGCGCGACCATCCGCCGGTGAAAGCGCCGACTATCGAAATGGTCAACCATCCGAGCAACCCGTACGTCAAGCTGCTGGTGATCTTCGGTCGCAACGATCAAGACCTGCTGTTGGCGGCCAAGGGCATTGCCCAGGGGAATATTTTGTTCCGCGGCGATAGTGTCGTCGTGGATGGCGTGAAAGAGTTGAAGGCCCGCCAGCCCTATGACGCGCCGAACTGGGTTCGTACCGACAGGCCGGTGACTTTCGGCGAGCTGAAAACCTATGAACAGCAACTGCAATCAAGCGGCCTGGTGCCAGATTCGATTAACGTGGCGCTGAATCTGCCGCCGGATCTGTATCTGCTGCGCGCTAACGGCATCGATATGGACCTGAAGTATCGCTATACCATGCCGCCGATCAAAGATAGCTCGCGGATGGATATCAGCCTAAACGATCAGTTCCTGCAGTCGTTCAGCCTCAATAGCTCGCAGGATGTGAATAAGCTGATTTTACGCCTGCCGGTGCTGCAGGGGTTACTGGACGGCCAGAACCAGGTGACCATACCCGCGCTGCGCCTGGGGGCGATGAACCAGTTGCGCTTCGATTTCCAGTACATGAACCCGATGCCCGGCGGCAACATCGATAACTGCATTACCTTCCAGCCGGTGCAGAATCACGTGGTCATCGGCGATGACTCCACCATCGATTTTTCGAAGTATTACCACTTCCTGGCGATGCCGGATCTGCGCGTCTTCGCCAACGCCGGTTTCCCGTATACCCGCATGGCCGATCTCTCTCAGACGCTGATCGTGGTGCCGAAAACGCCTGATGCGGGCCAGGTGGAGACGCTACTGCAGGCGGTAGGTGGCATCGGCGCGCAGAGCGGGCTGGCGGCTATCAACTTGCAGATGACCGATGACGGTAACCAGATTAAGGGCAAAGATGCCGACCTGATGCTGATTGGCGCTATTCCGCCATCGCTGAAAGACGACAGCAAAATCAATCTGCTGGTTGAGGCGACCAAAAGCTGGGTGAAAACGCCGATGCGTCACTATGACCTGGCCAGCATCTACCCGGACGATGACGCCCGCACGCCGCATACGCGAACCGACATCACCTCTTCCGGGCCAATGGCGGCGATTATCGGCTTCCAGTCGCCATACAACGACCAGCGCAGCGTGATCGCCCTGATGGCCGATAGCCCACGCGGCAACGAGCTGCTTACAAACGCCTTAAATGACAGCGGCAAACGGGCGGCGATGTTCGGTTCGGTGGCGGTGATTCGCGAATCCGGCGTCAATAGCCTGCGGGTTGGCGATATCTATTATGTCGGCCATCTGCCGTGGTTCGAGCGCATCTGGTTTGCGCTCTCCAGCCATCCGATACTGTTGGCGATTCTGGCGGCCGTCAGCATTGTGCTGCTGGCGTGGGTGCTGTGGCGCATGCTGCGTATTCTCAGCCGTCGCCGTCTTGACCCTGATGATGAGTAATTGCTGATGAACGCATTTCGTGGGGTACTTCTCTCGGTATTGATGCTGGCGGCGGGGCAGGTTAGCGCCGCCTGCCAGTGGCCCGCCTGGGAGCAGTTTAAAAAAGCGTATGTCAGCGCCGAAGGGCGGGTCATCGACCCCAGCGATGCGCGCAAAATCACCACCTCCGAAGGGCAAAGCTACGCGCTGTTCTTCGCTCTCGCGGCCAACGATCGCCAGGGCTTCGATAAGCTGTTCCAGTGGACGCAGAACAACCTGGCGCAGGGCGATCTGCGCGCCCATCTGCCGGGATGGCTATGGGGGAAAAAGAGCGAGGATGAATGGACGGTGCTGGACAGCAATTCGGCTGCGGATTCTGATTTGTGGATTGCCTGGGCGCTGCTGGAAGCCGGACGCCTGTGGAAGGTTGATAACTATACTGAGGTAGGAAAAGCGCTGCTGGCGCGGATTGCCGATGAAGAAGTCGGTGATGTTCCGGGGCTCGGGCCGTCGGTACTGCCGGGGAAAGTTGGTTTCGCGGACGACAAGGGCTGGCGCTTTAATCCAAGTTATCTGCCGCCGCAGCTCGCCACCTACTTTACCCGCTTTGGCGCGCCGTGGCCGAAGATCCGCGACAGCAATCTGCGACTGCTGCTGGAAACGGCGCCAAAAGGCTTCTCGCCGGACTGGGTGCGCTATGAGAAAGGTAGCGGCTGGCAGTTGAAAACCGATAAACCGATTATTGGCAGCTATGACGCTATCCGCGTCTATCTGTGGGTCGGAATGCTCAATAACGCCGATAAACAAAAAGCGCCGCTATTGGCGCGTTTCAAACCGATGGCGGTTCAGACGATCAAACAGGGATTACCGCCGGAAAAAACCAATATCGCCAGCGGGAAAACGACTGGCGAGGGGCCGGTTGGCTTTTCCGCCGCCATGCTGCCGTTTTTACAAGATGACGACGCCCGCGCGCTACAACGCCAACGGGTCGCCGATCATTATCCCGACGCGGACGCCTACTACAGCGCGGTGCTGACGCTGTTCGGCCAGGGGTGGGATCAACATCGTTTTCGTTTCGCCGCGGGTGGCGAATTACAACCTGACTGGAACCAGGCATGCGCAAGTTCTCACTAAGCTTCATCACGCTGTCTGTCGGCCTTGGCCTGTTGCCGCTGGCGCAGGCGGAGAATACCCCTGCGCAGCAGCATCTGCTGGAACAAGTGCGTCTCGGCGAGGCCAGCAGTCGTGAGGACCTGGTGCGTCAGTCACTTTATAGGCTGGAACTGATCGACCCGAATAACCCCGATTATCTTGCCGCGCGGACGCGCTATCTGCTGCGCCAGGGCGACACCGCCGGCGCGCAAAAGCAACTCGATCTGCTGGCAAAGCTGGCCCCGGAATCGTCGGCGCTACAAGCGACGCGCAACGAGAT
The DNA here is from genome assembly GCF_057196925.1 of Klebsiella sp. SYXHC3. NCBI lineage: Bacteria > Pseudomonadati > Pseudomonadota > Gammaproteobacteria > Enterobacterales > Enterobacteriaceae > Klebsiella > Klebsiella sp. SYXHC3. Next base: position 281,457 of record NZ_JBXUNG010000002.1, read on the forward strand.
GAAGATCAGTACCGGTAGCGGTCGCCAGGCGTTGCAGCAGGCGCGATTGCTCGGCGTTGCCGGGAAGGTCGATGAAGCCGTCGCCGCCTATGAAAAGCTCTTTGGCGGCGTCCCAACGGATACCGAAGCCGCTATCGAATACTGGACGCTGGTGGCGCGATTGCCCGCTCGCCATAGCGAAGGCGTCAGCCAGCTGAAAAAACTCAATGCCAGTACTCCGGATAACGTCACGCTATTGACCTCGCTGGCGAAGCAGATGTTTTCAGATAACAAGCCGCAGGAGGGCTTCGCCTATCTGGAACAGATGGCGCGTTCGGCTTCAGGCCGCGGAATTGCGGCTGATATGTGGCTCGGCGAAATTAAAAGTATGCCGGTCAGCAGAGGCAGCGTTCAGGCACTACAGCGATTCCTGCTCCAGTTCCCCGCCGGTTCCGCCGCCGCTAACGCCCGGGTGCTGCTGGCGCAGCAGCAAACTCAACTGCAAGACCCAACCTTCCGCGCCAAAAGCGAAGGGCTGGCGGCGGTGAAATCCGGTAATGCGGCGCAGGCGGTGGCCGATCTGCAGCAGGCGGTACGCGCGGATGCCCGCGATAGCGATGCCGTCGGCGCGCTGGGCGCCGCCTACTCACAGCGCGGCGATCGGGCGCGGGCGGTGGCGCAGCTTAATAAAGCGATCGCGATGGATCCGAAAAGCCCGAATCGCGATAAGTGGGACAGTTTGCTGAAGACCAACCGCTATTGGTTGTTGATTAAACAGGGCGATAACGCGCTGAAAGCAGGCCAACTGGCGCAGGCGCAAAATGCGTACGCCCAGGCGCAGCGGGTGGATAACACCGACAGCTACGCGGTTCTGGGGTTAGGCGATGTCGCCGCGGCGCGCAAAGATGACGCCGCCGCCGAGCGCTACTATCGCCAGGCGTTACGCATGGATCGCGACAATAATCTCGCCGTACGCGGTCTGGCGAATGTTTATCGTCGTGAATCGCCGGAAAAAGCCAGCGCCTATATTGCCAGCCTCCCCGCCAGCCAGCGGCGCAGTATTGATGATATCGAACGCAGTCTTACCAACGATCGGCTGGAAAAACAGGCCGAAGCGCTGGAAAGCCAGGGCAGTTGGGCGCAGGCCGCGGAGGTGCAGCGGCGGCGTCTGGCTCTGGATCCTGAAAGCGTGTGGATAACCTATCGGTTGGCGAAAGATCTGGTCAGCGCCGGCCAGCGGCCGGAAGCGGACGCGCTGATGCGTAACATGGCCAACCGCAAGCCGGGCGATGCCGAACGGGTTTACGCCTACGGCCTCTATTTGTCCGGTAATAATCAGGGTGATAGGGCGCTGGCGCAAATTAACGCGCTGCCGCGCGGACAGTGGACCGATAATATTCGTGAACTGGAAGGGCGTCTGCAAAGCGACAAAGTGATGCGCGAGGCCAACCAACTTCGCGATAGCGGGCAGGAAGCGCAGGCCATTGCCTTGATTAAACAGCAGCCGGAATCGATCCGCTACGATCTGGCGTTGGCGGATTGGGCGCAGCAGCGCGGCGATAGCGCAGGGGCGATAGCCCAGTACCATCGGGTGCTGAGCCAGCAGGCTGATAATGGCGATGCGCGCCTTGGCCTGGCGGAAGTCTATCTCGCCGAGGGCGATAAAAACGCCGCCCGCGCGCAGGTCGCGCAGTTGAAGGATGCGGATACGGAATCGATCAACATGCAGCGCCGGGTAGCGCTGGCCCGCGCCGGATTTGACGATACCGCGGGCGCGCAACAAATATTTGACCGCATCGCGCCGCAGGCGAAAAGCCAGCCGCCGTCGATGGAAAGCGCGCTGGTGCTGCGTGATGCCGCGCGTTTCCAGACGCAAAGCGAGCAACCACAGCAGGCCCTGGAAAGCTATAAAGACGCGATGGTGGCCGCTGGCGTGACCCGCGTTCGCCCGCAGGATAATGACACTTTTACCCGCCTGACCCGTAACGATAGCCAGGATGACTGGCTGAAGCGCGGGATCCGCAGCGACGCCGCCGATCTTTATCGCCAGCAGGATCTTAACGTTACCCTTGAGCACGACTATTGGGGATCGAGCGGCACCGGCGGTTATTCAGACCTCAAAGCGCACACTACCATGTTGCAGGTGGACGCGCCGTTGTATGACGGGCGGATGTTCTTCCGTACCGATGTGGTGAATATGAACGCCGGGTCGTTTTCCACTAATAGCGATGGCGGTTATTCGCCGAGTTGGGGAACCTGTGGTGAAATTAGCTGCTATGGCGGCAGTAAAAATCAGAGCGATGGCGGCGCCAGCGTAGCGGTTGGCTGGAAGAACGACACCTGGAGCGGCGATATCGGCACCACGCCGATGGGCTTTAACGTGGTGGATGTCGTGGGGGGACTGAGTTATAGCGGCGATGCCGGCCCGGTCGGCTATACCGTTAACGTCCACCGGCGACCCATTTCCAGCTCGTTGCTCTCCTTCGGCGGGCAAAAAGATAATCCTAACGACGGCCATACCGGCACTACCTGGGGCGGCGTCCGCGCCGCCGGCGGCGGCATCAGCCTCAGCTACGATAAAGGCGAGGCTAACGGCATCTGGTCATCGCTGGGGGCTGACCAACTCACCGGCAAAAACGTCGAGGACAACTGGCGCGTACGCTGGATGACCGGTTACTACTATAAAGCGATCAATGAAAATAATCGCCGGGTGACCGTCGGCCTGACCAATATGATCTGGCACTACGACAAAGACCTCAGCGGTTACACGCTGGGCCAGGGCGGTTACTACAGCCCGCAGGAGTATCTCTCCTTCTCGGTGCCGGTCATCTGGCGTCAGCGTACCGAAAACTGGTCGTGGGAACTCGGCGGGTCGGTGTCGTGGTCCCATTCGCGTACGCAAACTCATGCGCGCTATCCGTTGCTGAATTTGATTCCTTCACAGTATCGCTACGATGCCAGCCAGCAAAAAGAAGAGGGCGGCAGCAGCCAGGGCTTCGGTTATACCGCAAGGGCTCTGGTGGAACGGCGAGTCACCGGCAACTGGTTTGTCGGCGCGGCTGTGGATATTCAGCAGGCTAAAGATTACACCCCGAGCCACGCGCTGTTGTACGTGCGCTATTCTGCTTCCGGCTGGCAGGGCGACATGGATATGCCGCCGCAGCCGTTGGTGCCTTATGCGGATTGGTAGCAGATTAGCCTGATTTCTACGGCTAATCGCCAATCCACCGCGCTGTTCGCGTATACTCGCCGTACCTCGCCCGCCGCTTTCGGGAAGAACCCGCCTTGCGGGCGAGAGCGAACCATTTGCGTATATAATCAGCCTGAAAACGACCGGTATCGATGGATCTTGCCGGATAGTCGTTCAGTTTCAGTGGAGAACACAGTTGCGCGTCAGCCGCTCACTTACAATTAAACAGATGGCGATGGTCGCGAGCGTGTCCATGGCGTTTGTCCTGGTCTTTTGCTCTATTTTGCTGTTTCACTTTGTGCAACAGAGTCGCTATACCACGGCCACGCAATTAGAAAGTATCGCCCGTTCCGTTCGCGAGCCCCTGTCGGCGGCAATTTTGAAAGCCGATATTCCCGAAGCGGAAGCCATTCTGGGCCGCATTCAGCCTGCTGGGATCGTCAGCCGGGCGGATGTGGTGCTACCAAATCAATTTCAGGCGCTGCGGATGCGCTTTATTCCCGAACGCCCGGTGCCGGTGATGATCACCCGCCTGTTTGAACTACCGGTGCAGATATCCCTGCCGATTTACTCGCTTGAACGCCCGGCAAATCCGCAGCCGCTGGCCTATCTGGTGCTGCAGGCGGATTCCTATCGCATGTATAAATTCGTCATGAGCGCGCTCGCGACGTTAGTGACTACTTACTTACTTTTGGTGCTTATTTTGACGGTGGCGCTTACCTGGTGCATTAACCGGCTGATTGTTCGCCCGCTGCGCGCCATCGCCCGCGAGCTTAACGATATTCCGCCGCAGGAGCGGCTCGGACATCAGCTGAGCCTGCCGCGACTGCACCAGGATGATGAAATCGGCATGCTGGTGCGTTGCTACAATCGCAACCAGCAGTCTTTGCTGCGTCAGCATGATGAGCTATCGCTGCAATCGACCCGTTTCCCGGTGTCTGAGCTCCCCAACAAAGCCTTTTTGATGGCGATGCTGGAGCAGACCACAACCCGTCCACAACCCTCGACGCTGCTGGTGGTAGCCTGTGAGACCTTGCAAGATGCCGCTGGCGTCCTGAAAGAGAGCCAGCGCGAGATGCTGCTCCTGACGCTGGTTGAGAAGCTGAAAGCGGTTATCCCACCCAATATGGTGCTGACGCAGGTGAGCGGTTACGATTTCGCTATTTTCGCCCCCGGACTCAGCAAGCCGTGGGAAGCGGTGTCGTTAAGTAAGCAAGTGCTTACTTCTATTAGCGAGCGATTGCCGCTGCACGGTGTCCAGCTGCGGCCCTGCGCCAGTGTCGGTATCGCGATGTTTAATAGCGAACTGAGCGCTGAACAGTTTTATCGTCGGGCGGTTTCCGCCGCGGTGACGGCGCGGCGCAAGGGCAAAAATCAGATCGAGTTCTTTGACCCCGAGCAGATGGAAAAAGCCCAGCGTCGGTTAATGGAAGAGCACGACATCCTCACCGCGCTCGAGAATCAGCAGTTCGCCATCTGGTTTCAACCGCAGGTGGATATTGCCAGCGGCAATATTTGCGGTGCGGAAGTTCTGCTGCGCCAGCGACAGGCCGATGGCGGTTGGTCGCTGCCGTGCGATCTGATTGAGCGTATTGAAAACTGCGGGCTGATGGTGCCGGTAGGCTATTGGGTGATGGAAGAAGCCTGCCGCCAGCTGGCAGCCTGGCAGCAGCAGGGGATCATGTTGCCGTTGTCGGTGAATGTCTCGTTACTGCAGTTGCTGCATCCTGACCGCGGCGTTGAGCTGCTGGCACTCATTGAACGTTATCGTATCGCCCCGGGCACCCTGGTGCTGGAGGTGACGGAAAGCTGCCGTCTCGACGATCCGCAGGCGGTGATTGACCTGCTGCGCCCGCTGCGCGACGCCGGCACGCGTATTGCGCTGGATGATTTCGGCATGGGTTATGCCGGGTTGCGCCAGTTGCAACATATGAAATCGCTGCCGGTTGATATCCTGAAAATCGACAAGGCGTTTATTGATATGTTGCCGGATGATACCAGTATGGTCCCGGCGATAATTCAACTCGCACGCGGGCTCAAGCTGCGGATCGTTGCTGAGGGCGTTGAAAAAGAAGAACAGCTGAAATGGTTGCAAGCGGCTGGCGTGGATGTCGCTCAGGGTTACCTGTTTGGTTGCGCCTTGCCGCTGGAAAGCTTTATGCAGCGCTTCCTGCAGGCCGATAAGGACGATGCAAGTTTGTAACATTTTTATTTGTTTGTGCGAGTCAGCTCAAATATTTTAACAATTCCGTTGCAACTTCGCGCTTACTTATTTCTGAAATGTTTCCAGGGTGTTATTTTTAAGCCACAGACACAGATAACCTTTCATTGTCTGTGGTTATTCCCAAAGGACACCCTATGAAACTCTCTCTCTTCAAAAGCCTCTATGTCCAGGTTTTATCGGCCATAGCTATCGGTATTTTGCTGGGCCATTTCTACCCGGAACTTGGCGCGCAGATGAAACCGTTCGGCGACGCCTTCGTAAAACTGATTAAAATGGTCATTGCTCCGGTTATCTTCTGTACCGTTGTAACAGGGATTGCCGGGATGGAAAGCATGAAGGCCGTCGGTCGTACCGGTGCGGTGGCGCTACTCTACTTTGAAGTGGTGAGTACCATTGCGTTGATTATCGGTCTTATCATCGTCAACGTAGTGCAACCCGGCGCGGGCATGAACGTCGATCCCGCGACGCTGGACGCGCACGCGGTGGCAGTCTACGCCGAGCAGGCTAAAGATCAGGGTGTTGTCGCCTTCTTACTCGATATTATTCCGGGCAGCGTGATTGGCGCTTTCGCCAGCGGTAATATTCTGCAGGTGCTGATGTTTGCCGTCCTGTTTGGCTTTGCGCTGCATCGTTTAGGCAGCAAAGGCCAGCTGATTTTCAACGTCATTGAGAGCTTCTCGCAGGTCATTTTCGGCATCATTAACATGATTATGCGCCTGGCGCCGATCGGCGCTTTCGGGGCCATGGCCTTCACCATCGGTAAATACGGCGTCGGTACCCTGGTACAGCTGGGCCAACTGATTATCTGCTTCTACATCACCTGTATCCTGTTCGTGGTGCTGGTACTGGGTTCTATCGCGCGGGCCACTGGATTTAGTATCTTCAAATTCATTCGCTATATCCGCGAAGAGCTGCTGATTGTACTGGGGACCTCTTCGTCCGAATCCGCGCTGCCGCGAATGCTGGATAAGATGGAGAAGTTGGGTTGCCGTAAATCAGTGGTGGGGCTGGTGATACCGACCGGCTACTCCTTTAACCTCGATGGCACCTCCATCTACCTGACGATGGCGGCAGTGTTCATCGCCCAGGCCACCAATAGCCATATGGATATCTTCCATCAGATCACCCTGCTGGTGGTGCTGCTGCTCTCTTCGAAAGGGGCCGCGGGCGTCACCGGGAGCGGATTTATCGTGCTGGCGGCGACCATCTCTGCGGTAGGGCATCTGCCGGTGGCGGGCCTGGCGCTGATTCTCGGTATCGACCGCTTTATGTCCGAAGCGCGCGCGTTGACCAACCTGGTGGGTAACGGCGTGGCGACCGTGGTTGTCGCGAAATGGGTGAAAGAACTCGATGCCAAACAGCTCGATGATGTGTTGAATAACCGCGTTCCCGCGGACAAATCGCAAGAATTATCCTCGTAATTCCTCAAGTTATGCCCATGGACTATGGGCTCCTGCGCAAAATTAGGTATCATTCCCCTTCTGGGGGAATGATACCTCATGATTATTTTACGTCTTCATGTGACATTTTCGCCTACGCGTGGTCTAACCGACGTATTTGATTCACCACCTTTTTCGGTAACCCGGCGATGGGTTGCCTATGTAACCAGGAATGTTCATCAGGGGTTCACATGCAGGGCACAAAAATTCGACTCTTAACCGGTGGTTTGCTGATGATAGCGACGGCCGGTTCTGTGCAGGCAGAAGCGCTCCAGCCGGACCCGGCCTGGCAACAGGGGACGTTGGCGAACGGTTTTTCGTGGCAGGTACTTTCCACGCCGCAGCGCCCTAGCGATCGCGTCGAAGTCCGCCTGGCTGTGAATATTGGCTCGCTGAGCGAAAGCACTCAGCAGAGCGGCTTCAGTCATTTCATTCCGCGCCTGGCGCTGACCCAAAGCGGCAGCCTCCCGACGATGCAGGCGCGTTCGCTGTGGCAGCAGAGTATTGACCCGAAGCGTCCTCTGCCGCCGGCGATTGTTTCTTACGATTTCACCTTGTTTAATCTGAGTTTGCCGAACAACCGCAACGACCTGCTTAAAGAGGCGTTGAACTGGCTGGCGGACGCTAACGGTAAATTGAGTATTACCCAACAAGCCGTCAATCATGCCCTGCAGGGCAGCGATATGGTGGCGACCTGGCCGCTGGATACCCAGGAAGGCTGGTGGCGCTATCGCCTGAAGGGCTCAACGATGCTCGGTCACGATCCGGCGGCGCCGTTGAAGCAACCGATTGATATTAAACAGCTGAAAGAATTTTATCAGAAATGGTACACCCCGGATGCGATGACGCTGATTGTTGTCGGTAACGTCGATAGCCGCAGCGTCGCTGAGCAGATCAACAAAATCTTCGGCGAACTAAAAGGTAAACGCGAGACCCCGGCGGCGGTACCAACGCTATCGCCTCTGCCAGCTGTACCGGTGAGTATCATGACCGATGCCGTGCGTCAGGATAAGCTGTCGATCATGTGGGATTCTCCATGGCAGCCAATCCGCGATTCCGCCGCGCTGCAGCGCTACTGGCGCGATGACCTGGCTCGGGAAGCGCTGTTCTGGCACGTGCAGCAGAACCTGAGCAAAAGCAACGTAAAAGACATCGGTCTCGGTTTTGATTGCCGCGTGCTGTACCAGCGCGCTCAGTGTGCGATCAATATCGACTCGCCGGGCGAACGCCTGAACGCCAACCTGAGCGCGGTATCGCGCGAACTGGCGAAGGTACGCGACAATGGTCTGCCACAGGAAGAGTTCGATGCACTGATTGCGCAAAAGAATCTCGAACTGCAAAAACTGTTCGCCACCTATGCCCGCACGGATACCGATATCCTGATTAGCCAACGTATGCGTTCGCTGCAAAATCAGGTGGTGGATATCGCGCCGGAGCAGTATCAGAAACTGCGCCAGGAGTTCCTGAACTCACTGACGGTCGACATGTTGAACCAATATCTGCGCCAGCAGCTGTCGCAGGATATGGCGCTGGTATTGCAGCAGCCGAAAGGCGAGCCGGAGTACAACATGAAAGATCTGAAAGCGACATGGGAAAAGCTGATGGCGCCAGCACCCGCTGCGGCGGTGAGCGCGACGCCGGATACGGTTGATGCGCATAACGAGGCGACGGATATTCCCCCAGCGCAGTAACACAGGCTGCGGGCGCGGAGCCGCTTTTGCGCCGGATGGCGGCTACGCCTTATCCGGCCTACGGTTCGTACGACTTGCCTTTAATTTATAGCCGGTGTTGGTGGCCTCAAAATCCCCGGTGGCGCTACCGCTTACCGGGGCTACAGCACTGTACGATTTGGTAGCCCTGCTAAGCGCAGCGCAAGCAGGGGGAATAGGGTCTTAGTCCGGCATCGCTTCGCGCGGGATAATCGCCCCGCGATATTGGATAACCGTGCTGGCGGTGAGATGTCCGCGTTTCGCCGCGGATTCCGCGTCGCCGCCGGTCAGGCGCACCGCCAGATAGCCGGCGCTGAACGAATCGCCCGCCGCCGTGGTATCCACTACTTTCTCTTTCGGCAGCTTCACCGCGGGCACCTCCAGCAGCGGCTGGCCGGCGATCGCCACCAGGCAGGAGTCGGCGCCGCGCTTCACCACCACCTCTTCAACGCCAGCGGCGTGGGTGCGGGCGATAACTTCGGAAACCGGTACCGCTCCCCACAGCGCATCTTCATCATCCAGCGTCAGAAAAGCGATGTCGGTACATTCCAACATTTGCTGGTACACCTGGCGAGTCTCTTGCTGGCTGGCCCACAGGCGCGGACGGTAGTTGTTATCGAAAATCACTTTCCCGCCGTTGGCGCGGCATTCGCGTAGCAGGGTGAGCAACTTTTCCCGGCTGGCCGGGCTGATGATGGCGAGGCTGATGCCGCTCAGATAGAGGTAATCAAAGGTAGCCAGCTCTTCGCAGATGGCGCCTGCGCGCTCGCTTTCGAGCCAGAATTTGGCCGCCGCTTCGTTGCGCCAATAGTAGAAGGTTCGCTCGCCGGTCTCGTCCGTTTCAATGTAGTAAAGGCCAGGCAGCCGGTCAGCCATGCGCTGAATCAGATCGGTTTTTACCTGTTCGCCCTGCCAGGACTCCAGCATCTGCTGGCTGAAGGTGTCGGTGCCCAGCGCGGTCACGTAGTGCACGCTAAGGGCATCCGCGCTGGTCTGGCGCGCGATGTAGACGGATGTGTTTAAGGTATCGCCGCCGAAACCGCGGTTCACCGCCGCGTTTTTTTCTGACAGTTCAATCATGCATTCGCCAATCACGGCAATTTTCTTAGACATAGTGCTGACCTGAAATTGAATCGAAATTAACGGTAGTTTGCGCTGGGCACCCGGCAGGGTCAACCATATTAAAACATCGTTCCATTATTTTTTGACCTGACGCGCAAAATGTGACGAAAAGCGCATTTGGCGGATGAATCCGCGCTCTTCAACTATAGTGAGGAGTGACGAGACGCAAAAGGAGCGGAGAGGGGATGACCAGAACCCGTAAAACGATTGCTATTATCTCGGGAACGATTGTGCTGTTAATCGTTCTTTTTTTCATCGTGTTGGCGACCTTTGACTGGAACCGGCTCAAGCCGACGATCAATCAGAAAGTTTCCGCCGAGCTCAATCGGCCATTCGCCATTCGCGGCGACCTGGGCGTAGTGTGGGAGCGACAGCCTGAGGAGCGCGGCTGGCGCAGCTGGATCCCGTGGCCGCATGTGCATGCCGAAGATATCGTGTTGGGCAACCCGCCCGACATTCCGCAAGTGACGATGGTACATCTGCCGCGCGTGGAAGCGACGCTGGCTCCGCTGGCGCTGCTGAGCAAAACGGTCTACTTGCCGTGGATTAAGCTCGAACAGCCCGACGTCCGGCTGATAAGGCTGACGGAAAACAGCAATAACTGGACCTTTAAATTAGCTTCTGACCCGGCATCCGAAAAAGCCAACCCGCCATCGGCCTGGTCTTTCCGCCTTGATAATATTCTCTTCGATCGCGGCAACATCGGCATTGACGATAAGGTAACCCGCAGCGATATCGCGATCGTGGTCGATCCGCTTGGCAAAGCGCTGCCGTTTAGCGAAGTCACCGGTGCGGGCAACAAAGCGCAGGCGACAAAAGCCGGCGATTATATCTTTGGCCTGTCGGTGAAGGGGCGCTACAAAGGCCAGCCGCTGAGCGGCAGCGGAAAAATTGGCGGCATGCTGGCGCTACGTAGCGATAGTACCCCGTTCCCGCTACAAGGCGATTTTCACTCTGGTAATACCCGGATAGCGTTTAGCGGCACGGTCAGCGATCCGCTTAATGTCGGCGGGCTCGATCTGCGGCTGAAATTCGCCGGCGACTCGTTGCGCGACCTCTACGACCTGACCGGCGTTCTGCTGCCGGAAACGCCGTCCTTTTCCACCGATGGCCGCCTGCGCGCCGACTTTAAACATAAAAACGGCATGCGTTTTGACTATCGCGATTTTAACGGCCGGATTGGCGACAGCGATATCCACGGTTCGTTGACCTATACCACCGGCAAACCGCGACCGAAGCTCACCGGCGATCTGGAGTCTAAACAGCTGCGGCTGGCGGACCTCGGCCCGCTGATTGGCGTTGATTCCGGCGGCGGGGCGAAGAAATCCTCATCACGTAAAGCGGGAGATGCCGTACAGCCAGCGGGAAAAGTCCTGCCGGCCGATCGCTTTGAGACGGATAAATGGCAGGTGATGGACGCCGATGTGCGCTTCAAGGGGCGGCGAATCGAACACGGCGGTACTCTGCCCATCAGCGACCTGGCGACCCACATTATTCTTGAACGCGGCGACCTGCGTCTGCAACCGGTGCGCTTTGGCCTGGCCAACGGTTCGATTGCCGGCAGCGTGCATCTGCAGGGCGATAAAAAACCGCTACAGGGCGAAGCCAATTTGCAGGCGCGGCGGCTCAAGCTTAAGGCGCTGATGCCGAACGTTGAAATGATGCAGAAAACGCTCGGTGAGATGAGCGGCGATGTACAACTGCGCGGCAGCGGTAATTCGGTGGCGGCGCTGCTCGGCAACAGCAACGGCAACCTTAAGCTGCTGATGAATGATGGTCTGATTAGCCGCAACCTGATGGAAATCCTCGGCTTAAACGTCGGTAACTTTATCATCGGGCAGATTTTTGGCGATGAGGAGGTTCGGGTGAACTGCGCGGCGGCCAATATTGATGTGGTCAACGGCGTGGCGCGACCGCAAATTTTCGCCTTCGATACCGAGAACGCGCTGATTAACATTACCGGCACCGCCAGCTTTGCCTCTGAACAGCTGGATCTGACCGTTGACCCGGAAAGTAAGGGCCTGCGGGTGATTACTCTGCGTTCTCCGCTGTACGTGCGCGGTACCTTTAAATCGCCGGATGCCGGGGTGAAAGCCGGGCCGCTGATTGCCCGCGGCGCGGTGGCGGCAGCGTTAGCGACGCTGGTCACGCCGGCGGCTGCTTTACTGGCGCTGATCTCGCCGGCGGAAGGCGAGGCGAATCAGTGCCGGACGATTTTGTCGCAGATGAAAAAGTAAGGATGAGATGAGCGATGGCCCTGACGGCAACAGCGTCAGGGCCTGCAACTTACAGCGATTGATGGCGGGTTTCGTGGGTCAACAGCAGGGCGATCAGCGTCAGCGCCGCCATCGCCGCCAGGTAGATACCGACAGCCGGCAGGCCGTAATTGCCCTGCAGCCAGGCGGCAATATACGGTGCGACCGACGCGCCAAGGATCGACGACACGTTATAGGAGAAAGAGGCGCCAGTATAACGAACTTCCGTCGGGAACAGCTCCGGCAGCAGTGCGCCCATCGGGCCGAATGTCAGCCCCATCAGGCTGAGGCCCAGCAGCAGGAAGGCGAAGACCAGAATCGGGTTGCCGGAACCGAGCAGCGGTTTAAAGGCGAACAGCGCGAACAGAATAATCATCGTGGTGATGATAATCATGCTTTTACGACGGCCAAAGGCATCCGCCAGCAGGCCCGCCACCGGCACCATCACACCAAAACCAATGACCGCCATCATCAGCATCCACAGCACTTCGTTACGCGGCAAACCTAAGCCAATCGGCGCGGCAGCGGTACTGAAGGTCATGGAGTAAACGGTCATGATATAGAACAGGGTATAGGTCGCCAGCATGATGAAGGTGCCGAGCACGGTCACGCGCACGTGCTTAGTCAGCAGCGTGCCAAGCGGGATTTTGACCTGTTTTTTCGCCGCCGCCACCTTAGCGAACACCGGGGTTTCATGCAGCGACACGCGAACATACAGACCGATAATGACCAGTACCGCAGAGAAGATGAACGGCACGCGCCAGCCCCATTCCATGAACTGCTGGTCGCTCAACAGCCACGACAGCAACAGGAAGGTGCCGTTGGCGAAGAAGAAGCCGATTGGCGCCCCCAGTTGTGGGAAGGAGCCATATAGCGCGCGTTTGCGCGGCGGAGCGTTTTCCGTCGCCAGCAGGGCCGCCCCGCCCCATTCGCCACCAAGGCCGAGACCCTGACCAAAGCGCGCCAGCGCCAGCAGCATCGGCGCCAGAATGCCAATGCTTTCATAGCCCGGCAGCAGGCCGATGACCACGGTGGAGATGCCCATGGTCAGCAGCGAGGCGACGAGTGTGACTTTACGGCCTACGCGGTCGCCAAAGTGGCCGAATAGCGCTGAGCCAATCGGGCGCGCGACAAAGGCGATGGCGAACGTCGCCAGCGACTGGAGCGTCGCGGCGGCGGCATCACCCTGTGGGAAAAAGATATGGGGGAAGACGATAACCGCGGCGGTGGCGTAAATATAGAAGTCGAAGAACTCAATGGCGGTGCCGATGAGTGAGGCGACGACGACTTTATTACGCGAGTTAACCGGCGTGGCGTCTTGCGCGTTGTCGATAGTAGTGGCTGTGGCTTGCATAGATCTTTCTTATTTTTGAGCGAACGAAAAGCCATATAGCCACAGCAAAAGAGACATTTCAATCTGTAACAAAACTCGCTATCGCGCAAAAAACAGGCAAAAAGCGGATAATTTTCGCCCTGAGAAAATATCTTCTATGAAATGCTTCACATAATTAAAATATTAGAGAATAAAACCAGTTTTAGGTTAAATAAAAGTTACGCACTGGATTTATCTGCTGAAATGATAGGTCGGGCTGAATTTTGCGTCTTTATTCAGCCCGATAATGACTTTAATCGTGGGCTTTGCCCGGCATCCGCTTATCGTCTTTGTACTCCGCGGTCGCAATCCATGCGGCGCAGAAGAGGGTCAGACGGGCGAAGAAGTAGAAGAAGGCCATTAGCCCGAGTACGGAACCAAAGGCGGCGCCGGATGGAGATTTCACCAGCGCCGGCAGCGTCCAGGTCATCACGATTTTAATAATCTCGAAGCCAATCGCCGCAATTAGCGTACCGCGGAACAGCGCTTTGCGGCGTGGACGGTGGCGCGGCAGTCGCCAGAAGATCCAGAAAAACAGTAGATAGTTCGCGAAGATGGAAATCGCCAGGCCAATCAGGCGCCATGCGGGTTTCAGCCATTCTATATAATCGAGATACAGCGCGGAGATGATCATCTGCTGTGCGGATCCGGCAACGGAGGTAATCGACAGCGTGATAACCAGCGCGACCAGCAGGCCAATCAGCGAGATCAGATCGCGGAAGTATTTTACCCAGATTTTTTCCTGATCCTGCGGCGTACGTTCCCACACGTCGCGCGACTGGGCGCGAATCGCTTCACGCAGGTTGCCCATCCAGTTAATACCGGAGTAGAGCGCGACCAACAGGCCGACCAGTCCGACGGCGGTACGCTGCTGTACGGCGGTGTTGATGGTGTTTTTAAGCGTTGCCGCCAGCGTCGGGTCGCTGACGTTTTGCAGAATTTTATCGAAGATGTCCTGCAGCAGGGTCGGATGCCAGGCCAGTACGAAACCAGCGGCAGCAAATGAGACCATCAGAATGGGGATCATCGACAAAAATGAGAAGTAGGTGATGGCTGCGCCAAACTGATTGCCAAGCCTGTCATTGAACCGCTCGGCGGCGCGCAGCAGGTGGGCTATTACCGGATTGCGCTGAACTTTGGCCGCCGTTCCGGTGACCGTTTTCAGCGCCTGGTTAGCTTTCTGCCCAACGGCGGAATCGTTGATGGCGGCGAGCGTACTTTTGTTTTTCTCCGGCTGCTGGCCCGTTTCCTGTGGCGGTTGGCGATCGTCGTTTTCCGGCGTCATAAGTGATTTCTTCCTTTCTTTACAGCGATATTCAGCCAAAAGTATACCTTAAACGACGCATCTTGCAGGTGCCCATCGGCCCGACGGGCGTTGACGACCCGCGCCGATTAATCGACATAACCTTTCATCAATCCGCCCAGCCACTCCATAAAGAGATGCACGCGGCGGGAGAGATTGCGCCGATGTGGATAGATAATCGACACCGGCATCGGTTCGGCGCGGTACTGCGGCAGGATCTCAACCAGCTCGCCGGTACGCAGCGGTTCACGTACGGCAATGCGCGGGACCTGAATAATGCCGAGCCCGGCCTGGCAGGCGGCCTGGTAGGTTTCGGTGCTATTGACGGTCAACACGCCGCCGGTTTTCACCCAGCGCACGGCGCCGTCGCTGACGACTTCAAAGCCTGACTGCCGCGCGCCGAAGTTGCTGGCGTAGTGGATCAAGGCATGATCCGCCAGATCGTCGAGGCTTTCCGGGTAGCCGAAGCGCGCCAGATAATGCGGACTGGCGCAGTTAATTTGCGTGAGTTTGCCGAGCGGGCGGGCGATGAGTCCCGAGTCTTTAAGCGTACCCACCCGGATCACGCAGTCGAAGCCTTCGCGCACCACATCGACCAGCCGGTCGCTACTGCTCAGTTCGATTTCAATGCCGGGATACTGTTGTAAAAACGCGGGAAGTTTCGGGATGACCAGTTTTTTGGCGACGCTGATCGGCATATCGACACGCAGGCGGCCGCTAATGCTTGACGGATCGCCCTGAAACATACCATCCAGTTCTTCGAGATTACTTAACAGGTCTTTGGCGCGTTCGTAATAGACCATGCCGTCCTGCGTCAACTGCACCCGGCGGGTGGTGCGGTGCAGCAGGCGAGCGCCGAGATGGCTCTCCAGCGCCTGGATCTGTCGCGATACGCTACCTTTGGGCAACCCAAGGGTATCGGCGGCGCGAGAGAAACTCTCCAGTTCCGCGACACGAATAAAGAGTTGCATTGCGTGAATTTTATCCATGCTTACTGCCTATTGTTGTTGATACTGAAACAGTAAAACGTAATTTAGCCCATTTATTGTTAATACGTCTGCTAATAAGCTCTTTATTCACACACACGTAATGACGAAGGGGTTTCTGATGACACAACGTATCGCTTTAGTAACCGGCGGCAGCCGCGGTCTGGGAAAAAACGCGGCGCTGAAGCTGGCGGCGAAGGGAACCGATATTATTCTTACTTACCACAGCAACCAGCAGGCGGCGCGGGAAGTGGTGCGCGAAATTGAGCAAACAGGAGCGAAAGCGGCAGCATTGCCGCTGAACGTCGGCGATACCGCCAGTTTTGCAGGCTTTGTACAACAGCTGACGCAATGTCTGAAGGAGAAGTGGCAGCGCGACAGCTTCGATTATTTATTGAACAATGCCGGCATCGGGTTGACCGCGCCGTTTAGCGAGACCAGCGAAGGGCAGTTTGACGAGTTGATGAACATCCACTTTAAGGGACCGTTCTTCCTTACCCAGCAGCTGCTGCCTTTGCTTAAAGACGGTGGGCGCATTCTGAACGTCTCCAGCGGGCTGGCACGCTTTGCACTACCGGGCTATTCCGCTTATGCGGCGATGAAAGGTGCCATGGAGGTGTTAACCCGTTATCAGGCGAAGGAGCTCGGCGCTCGCGGAATATCGGTTAATATCATTGCCCCCGGCGCAATTGAAACCGACTTTGGCGGCGGCGCGGTGCGCGATAATGCCCCGCTTAACCAGCATATTGCCGCCCAGACGGCGCTAGGCCGCGTCGGCCTGCCGGATGATATCGGCGATGCTATCGCCGCGTTGCTGAGTGACGAGCTCGGCTGGATGAACGCCCAGCGCGTTGAGGTTTCCGGCGGCATGTTTTTATAATGATCACGCCCTGCGCATAATAGCGTAGGGCGCCTTCATATTGTGCTTTTTATTATTCCGTAACACTCTTTTGCATCATGCGTATCGCTGATTTTCAGCGACTCGATTACACTGGAATAAATAATATTATTATCCTGTTATCTATCCGCTTAATTAAGGAATTCCTCACATCAAATGTAATAAATATTATGAATGAGTAATCGTTCCGCGCTGGCGTGTAACTATTCATCATCATGATGTTTATATCATCTCCTCCATCGGTAAAATGGCTTAGGTCATACGGCGAGTTCTTATTTTTGTCGGCTGATATTACCCTTCACCCACTTTTAAAAGGGGTATTTTCGATGGAGAGCAGTCCATGCAAGTAATCATGTTTGACAGGCAGTCAATATTTATTCATGGAATGAAGGTCGGCTTACAACAACGTATTCCTGAAATTAATATTCATAGCACCTGTCAGGCAGAA
Source organism: Klebsiella sp. SYXHC3 (assembly GCF_057196925.1). Taxonomy (NCBI): domain Bacteria; kingdom Pseudomonadati; phylum Pseudomonadota; class Gammaproteobacteria; order Enterobacterales; family Enterobacteriaceae; genus Klebsiella; species Klebsiella sp. SYXHC3. Next base: position 298,382 of record NZ_JBXUNG010000002.1, read on the forward strand.
CAGCTGTGGCAACTGCTCACGGCTCATCCGCAGGCGCTCCTCATGCTTGATGGCGACCTGAATTGTGAATTTTGTTGCTGGTTGCTCCAGGAGAAGCAGCAGCGTTTTCCGCATGCCAAAGTATTATTAGTGGTTTCGGATGATAATAAAAGCTGGCTGCAACGGGCGCTGGCGTGGAACGTGTGCGCCATTGCCCAGCGTGAGGATAGCGCCGATATGTTTGCCCAGATCATTAATAGCATCATGTTGGGCATGATGTGTCTGCCTGGCACCTGGTTAATGACTTCGGCGGAGCGCGGAAAGCACGCTGTACATTTAAGTCGTCGCCAGCAGGAAATTTTAAAACTGCTGGCGGAAGGCAGCTCTAATAAGGAAATTAGCCGTACGTTAAATATCAGCGCCGGGACCGTGAAAGCGCATCTTGAGTCGTTATATCGGCGGCTGGATGTGAAAAACAGGACCCAGGCGGCGATGGCGTTTAACAACGTCGGTGAAAACTAACTGGCCTGACAAAACCACTCGCACTCCTGCAGGCGGAAGGCGTTATCGCGGTCAATTTTCCGCCATATCGTCAGCGCCTGCGTCATGTTGTGGCCGTTAAGATAATGCAAAATAGCGTCCAGCTGCGGCTGGGCGCTGCCATCTAAACTGAATACCAGCGCCAGCAGGGCATCGTACTGCGGCTGAGTCAGTTCCACGACCAACCTGCGCTGTAGAATCTGTTGGCACTGCAGCAGGTCTACCGTCAATAGCATCATCGCCAGTTCAGCGGTGATGGGCGTCTCTTTCTCATCTTCATCAATAGCGTGGCCATAGCCGACCCGCCATTGGCCAAACTGGTCCTGATACGGCAGTAGCGCCAGCCCTTGCGTTTGTTGAATAAATCGCAGTCCCGCCAGGCTTAGCGTGGTGATAGTCATGGTCTTTTCCTCTATTGTTGGCGGCAGTGTAGAGGAAAAGCGGGGTCGCCCCCATTCGCCGGATGGCCCAGGGCCTTATTGATAATCGTGGCGCATCAGGCCAAACAGCCAGTCATTGTGCCAACGGCCATGTAACCAGTAGCTCTCGCGTAGCTCTCCTTCCTGTATAAATCCTGTTTTTAGCAGCAGCTGTCTTGAGGCCTGGTTTCCGGCGGTGACGCTGGCGGTAAGACGACGAATGCCGCCTGTAGAAAATGCGCAATCACATAGCGCACACAGTGATTCATATCCATAGCCTAGCCCCTGCGCCTGTGGGGCGAAGAGAAAGCCCACTTCGGCGATATCATCATCGTGATGGCAATAGCCGGTCAGGCCAAGGGGCGTATGGCTTTGCCGATCGCGAACCACCAGGCATAGCCAGTGCGAGGACTTAGGCGACCAGAGCGGCAGGCGTGCATCAAACGCGGCGCGGATATCGGCGATGGGCCGGTTATCCGCAACATAGAGCATCACCTGCGGATCCTGTTGCAGGCTGAGAAAAAAAGACCAGTCGTCAAGCTGCAGCGGCGAGCAGCGCAGCCGCGGCGTAAGCAGTTCGGGCATGTTGTCGGCTCTGGCAAAGGGAAAATAAAACCTTAGCAGCACAGCCTGCCGACGGAAAGTGCCTTACGAAGACCTCGGCTCGCCGTACAGGCTGATAAGCCGCCGCACCACGCCGTTGGTCCAGCCGAAGCCATCCTGCAGCGGATATTCCCCGCCGCCGCCCTCATGTGGTACGCCGCTGGCGATATGATATTTCTCAATCAGCTTGTGGTGTTTGAGATAAAATTGATTCACCGTCTGCAGCCAGCTCTGGGCGATTTCATCGCCAAGCGGGTCGTGGCCGTACATTTTGAATCCCTGTACCGCCATCCACTGCAGCGGCGCCCAGCCGTTGGGTTTATCCCACTGTTCGCCGCTTTCATATTCCGTCGCCATGATGCCGCCAGGGGTGAGCAGACGCGCGCGTACGGCATCCGCCAGCCGTTCGGCCTGGGCGTGGGTCGCCATCCCGACATACAGCGTGACGATGCTGGCGGCGGAGAATAAGGCCAACTGCTCACGGCGCCAATCGTAATCGCGAAAACAGCCGCACTCTTCATCCCACAGGTAGCGGGTAACCGCCTCCCGGCGAGCGTTAGCTTTACGGCGAAATTCGGCTTCAGCCTCGCGATCGCCCTTCAGGCCGGAAAGATTGGCGATGGTATTTTCCAGCTTAAACAGAAAAGCGTTGAGGTCGATGGGAATAAACTGGGTGGTGCGGATACTCGCCAGCCTGGTGATATCGCGCAGCCAGCGGCTGGAGTAGTCCCAGCCGGAAGCCGCGCCGGCGCGCAGGTCACGATAGACCTCGTTTGGCGGCCGGCCGGAATGCTTCGCCGTTTCGACATCTTCTCGCCAGGATTCATCGCGCGGCGTATCACGGTCGTCCCAGTAGCGGTTAAGCAGTGAACCATCAGGCATACGCACCACGTGACGGTAGGCCTGGTTAGGGATCAGCGATTCCGCGCCGTCCATCCAGAAGGCGTGCTCTAATTTGAGATGGTCGAGATAGCGGCGCGCGCCGCGAACGCCATCTTCCTCAAACAGCTCCACCATCAGGGCGAATACCGGCGGCTGGGAGCGACTGAGATAGTAGGTGCGGTTGCCGTTGGGAATGTGACCGTAGGTTTCAATCATCCAGGCGAAGTTGTCGGCCATACATTTGAGCAAATCTTCACGGCCGCTTTCCGCCAGACCCAGCATGGTGAAGTAGGAATCCCAGTAGTAGGTCTCGCTAAAACGCCCGCCGGGGACGATGTACGACTGCGGTAGCGCCAGCAGCGATGACCACGGAATATGATCCTGCGGTTCACGGGTGAGCACCGGCCATAGCTTATCAATATGCTCTTTTAGCGTCAGTTTCGGGTCAGAGGTGTAATCATCGGCGTGGCTATCCGGTAGCCAGAAGTTGTCTTCCACAAACTGACGCAAATCGAACTCCGGCGTACGCTTAACCCGCCGGTAGTGCATCAGGATATCCAGCGGATCGTGTTTCGGCGCGCAGTCGGGAAAGGTTTTGCTATCAAGAAAAATGCGCGACTTTTGTACGTTAGTAAACAACTCGAGATAGCGGTCGGCGGGGGTCAGGGCGTCAGACGCCGGTAGCCCTTCGATGATCTCCGGCTCCGGTTCGGCGTCGAACATTTCATCCAGTTTTAACTCATACGGATCGGCTTCGTAGCACGGATCGTTTTCGATCCTCAACTCGTCGTCATCAACGTTGCGTAGTTTCTGGCTGAACATAGCGATACAGGCCTCCGGATAGCGTGAGTTTAGGGGCCGGGCATGCCCGGGCTCTCTAATAAGCGTAGACACTCGCTTCGGTCTGCGGAAGATAAACTGTGCGTCAGGTCACGCTTTTCAGTGCATAAAAATGGCAGGTAAGACGAGCAGGTATTTGAAATTAAAGGGTGAATATTTACCGCTGTGGTGGATGCGCGAAAACGAAATTCGGAGCATTCATTATGCAACAAAATTTGAACCGCCCCGGTAAACGCAGGCGGTTGGTTCGTTTACTCCCAGGCGGCTTCCAGCATCTCCAGCAGTTGCTCTGACTCCAGCGTGACCGGATTGGCTTTCATCGATGATGAACTACTGGCCGCCAGCGCGGCGGGTTCCAGCGCTTCACGCGGCACGCCGAGGTCGCGTAAATTGCCGAGCCCTGAGCGCTGGCTCCATTCGCGCAGGCTTTGCCAGGCGTCATCCGGCGAGACGCCGAGTCCGGCGGCGATCCACTGGCGCACGTCGAGGAAACGCTGGCGCAGCGCCGGATTGGTTACCTGCGACTCATTGAGTTCCAGCCCAAAAGGTAGCAGGCAGCCGCAGAGCGCGCCGTGGGAGGCATCGCTTAGCCCGCCAAGCGGCCCCGCAAGACCGTGAACCACACCCAGCCCGGCATTGGCGAGCGCCAGCCCGCCGCACAGGCTGACCCAGGCCAGCTCGTCGCGGCTGTCGGCACACTCTTTTTCCATCAGCGTTTTTAACGCGGCGATGCCGCGGGGGATCGCCTCCCGGCACAGGGCATCGGTGAAGGGCGTCGCCCGGGTGCACAGCCAGGGTTCGATAACCTGAGTTAAGGCATCAAGGCCGGAGCCGAGGGTGACGGCGCGGGGGGCGTTATCCGTTAACGCCGGATCGACAATCGCCAGTTGCGGCAGCATGCGATCGTCGCGCAGGCTGACTTTGCGCTGCTGCTGGGGGACGTTGATGACCGCGTTTTTAGTAACCTCCGCGCCGGTGCCGGACGTTGTGGGAATAGCGACAAACGGTAGCGGGCTGGCTTCCAGTATTCTCCCCGTTCCGACGACTTCCAGATAGTCGATGGCAGGCCCGCTTGCCGGGACCAGCGCGGCAATGGCTTTACCGGCATCAATGACCGCGCCGCCGCCGAGGCTGACCACCGCGCCGACGCCGCGCTCGCGCGCCAGCCGTACGCCGCGTTCAATATCGTCCAGCGTGGGTTCATTGGCGATAGCAACAGTGCTGACCTGAAGATGCAATGCGGTCAGTTCGTTCAGTAAAAATTGGGCGCGATTTTTGGTCGCGCCGTGAACCAGCAGCACCGGGGCATCATATTGTGCCAGCCACGGCGCGGCGCTGCGGGCCTGCCCGCGGCCAAAGCGGATATTGCCGGGCGTTAAAATGTTGAAGGGAGTGACCATGTGTAAGGGTACCTGTAGTGGATAATTATTCTGCAATCCACTATACACATTATCCGGCAAGCTTCATGTCTGCCATATTACGAAAAAGGGTTGCGGACGATGATAAGAATCTTGGGTAAACGCTCGTCTATTAACGTGCGTAAAGTCCTCTGGACCTGCGAAGAGGCGGGTATCGAGTATCAGCAGGAAGATTATGGCAGCGGCTATAGCCCGCTTGATACGCCGGAATTTTTGGCGCTGAATCCAAATGCGTTAGTGCCGGTGCTGGTGGATGACGATTTTGTCCTTTGGGAGTCGAACAGCATCTGCCGCTATCTGGCGCGTAAGGTCGGACGTGACGATTTGCTGCCCTCTGAGTTACGTGCCGCGGCGCAGGTAGAACACTGGATGGACTGGCAGGCGACGGAGTTTAACAGCGCGTGGCGCTACGCGTTCACGGGGCTGGTGCGTAAAGATCCGCGTTTTCAGGATCCGGCGGCAATTAAAGAGAGTATTGCCGCGTGGACGCGCTGCGTACAGATTGTCGACAACCAGCTACAGCGCACCGGCGCGTGGCTGACCGGCGAGACGTTTACGCTGGCGGATATCGTGCTGGGGCTTTCGGTTCATCGCTGGAAAATGACGCCGTTCGCCCATCCGGAGATGGCAAACGTCGAACGCTGGTATATGGCCCTTAACCAGCGCCCGGCATTTATACGCCACGGCAATAACGGTGTGGCGTAGCCGCTGATTTAGCGTTGCGGGCGGGTACTGCCCCTGACGATAAGCTTCCCTTGCAGGACATGCTGAACGGCGCTGGTTTCAGCCGCGCCTAGCTGCGTTTTCAGCACGGCGATGGCGGTATCCACCATTTCCGATAGCGGCTGGACCCAAGTGGTTAAATTTATCAGCGGCCAGCTGGCCATGGCGATATCATCGAACCCGACGATGGAGATATCTTCGCCCGCCTTCATGCCCATTTCGCCGACAACCACATTGAGGGCGGCGATGGCCATCATATCGTTGGCGCAAAATAGCGCGTCCGGCGGCGTTGGTAGCGCCATCAGCCTGCGGGTGGCGTTCATCGCTTCTTCTATCGACCACATTCCGCTATCGCGCAGCATCGGGCGGGCGCCGCGGGCCTCCAGACGCTGTCGAAAGCCTGTCTCACGGTCGCGGCTGGTAGAGGAGGTATCTCTACCGGCAACAAATGCCAGCTGCTGATGGCCGAGATCCAGCAGGAAATCGGCAATCGCGGCGCCGCCAGCCAGGTTATCGCTGGTGACGCTGGAAACCGACCGGCTGTCGTTTTTGCGGTTGAGCAGCAGCACCGGCAGGCCGAGCTGCTGGCATTCATGAGCAAAGTGTGAAGAAAGGCTGCTGGACACCAGCACTAGCGCTTCAACACGATGACGCAGAATCTCTTCCATGATGGGGGTAGTGTCATCATCGCGGTACATCGAAAACAACAGTACCCGGTATCCCATCAGGTTCAACGCCTGTGACAGTTCATCCAGAACCGCGGCGTAGAAGGGATTCACCAACCCCGGAACGACAACACCAATAAGCGTTGAGCGGCGGGTGATCAGCGACTGGGCGATAAAGCTCGGACGATAGCCCAGCTCGGCGGCGATCTTACGCACCTTTTCTTTGGTGGCTGGCGAAATTTTCGCTCCTTCGGTAAAGGCGCGGGATACCGCAGATTGCGAGACGCCAGCCGCTTTCGCGACATCGTAACTGGTGACTGCTCGTTTGTTTTGACCTGCCATTCCGTTGCCTCTCCTGACCCATGCCCCGCCATTATGCGTGAATCTTCCCCCCTGTCACTAATTTTGCGATCTCCGTTGCATTCGAATGCATTGCTGCTTCACATAACATTTTATTCACGCCAGGATGCAAGTGAATTCGAATGCATTAGCATTTCATTAACATCATAGTGAGGCAAGTTATGGCTATCTGGCTCAAGCGCGGTGCGGAATCTGAAGCAGTGAAATCTCACGACCGTACGGTTCGTGAAGCGGTAGAGAAAATCCTGGCGGATATTGAAGCGCGCGGTGACGCAGCGGTGCGCGAGCTGTCGATTAAGTTCGATAAGCTCGATCGCGCAAACTTCCGCCTGTCGCAGCAGGAAATCGATGACTGCTATGCTCAGCTGTCGGATCGCGATATTGCTGATATCCGCTTTGCGCAGGAGCAGGTGCGTAACTTCGCTCAGCACCAGCGCGACAGCCTGAAAGATATCGAGGTTGAAACGCTGCCGGGCGTCATTCTGGGACACAAAAATATTCCGGTCAGCGCGGCGGGTTGCTACGTGCCGGGCGGGAAATACCCGCTGCTGGCGTCGGCGCATATGTCGATTATCACCGCGAAAGTCGCAGGTGTGCCGCGCATTGTCACCTGTGCGCCGCCGTTTAACGGTAAACCGGCGCCGGCGATTGTGGTGGCGCAGCATATGGCGGGGGCCGACGAAATCTACTGCCTGGGGGGTATTCAGGCCGTGGCGGCGATGGCCGTCGGTACCGAGAGCATCGCACCGGTTGATATGCTGGTGGGGCCGGGCAACGCCTTTGTCGCTGAAGCCAAACGTCAGCTGTTTGGCCGCGTCGGTATCGATCTGTTCGCCGGGCCGACGGAGACCCTGGTCATTGCCGATGAAAGCGTGGATGGTGAAATCTGCGCCACTGACCTGTTAGGTCAGGCTGAGCATGGTCCTGATTCCCCGGCGATTTTGTTGACGACCTCGGAAACGCTGGCGCGCGAAACGCTGGCGGAAATCGATCGTCTGCTGGCGGTGCTGCCCACCGCGGAAATCGCGCGCCAGTCGTGGGCGAAGTTTGGCGAAATCATTGTGGCTGAAGACCGGGAAGAAATGCTGAAAATCGCCAATGAGCTGGCGTTCGAACATGTGCAGGTAATGACCCGCGACCCGGACTGGTTCCTCGAAAATATGCAGAACTTTGGCGCATTGTTCCTGGGACCTCGTACTAACGTGGCCTACGGCGATAAAGTCATCGGCACCAACCATACCCTGCCGACGCGTAAAGCCGCGCGTTATACCGGGGGGCTGTGGGTTGGGAAGTTCATCAAAACCTGCACCTATCAAAAGGTTCTTACCGATAGCGCCTCCGCGCAGATCGGCGAGTACTGTTCGCGTCTGTGCGCCCTCGAAGGTTTCTCCGGCCATGGTGAACAGGCCAACGTCCGCGTGCGCCGCTACGGCAATAAAGACGTTCCTTACGCTGGGATTCCTGAATAACCCGTAAGGTCTGAAACGGGAAGCGGGATACGCTCCCCAACTTAACATCGGCCGCCCGATAACAAGGAAATAAGCGGCGGCCATGCTGACGGATAACCCTATGGACGTATTGATTGCCTTACTGGCGTTAGGATTGCTGATGCTCGCCGCCTATCGCGGCTATAGCGTGATCCTTTTTGCCCCTTTGGTTGCGCTCGGCGCCGTATTACTCACCCAGCCAGCCGCCGTTGCCCCGGTATTCAGCGATATTTTCATGGATAAGCTGGTCGGGTTCGTAAAACTCTATTTCCCGGTATTTTTACTGGGCGCGGTCTTCGGGAAATTAATTGAGTTTTCCGGATTCTCCCGGTCAATCGTGAGTGCTGTTACCCGGCTGATGGGGCAAAACAAGGCGATGCCGGTGATTATTCTGGTCTGCGCGTTGTTAACCTATGGCGGGGTTTCGCTATTCGTGGTGGTATTTGCGGTCTATCCCTTCGCCGCTGAGATGTTCCGCCAGAGCCAAATTCCGAAACGGCTAATGCCTGCGACTATCGCGCTGGGTGCCTTCACTTTTACGATGGATGCGCTACCGGGTTCGCCACAGATTCAGAATATTATTCCGACTACTTTTTACGGTACGACCTCCTGGGCAGCGCCCTGGCTTGGGGTACTGGGTTCCGCATTTGTGGCTATTGGCGGCTGGTTATATCTGGAGGCGATGCGCCGTAAAGCGCAGCGCAGGGGAGAAGGTTATGGAAGCGAGTTGGTAAATGAACCTGAAACCCCGGCAGACCTTAACTTGCCGCACCCGGTGATCGCGCTGCTGCCGTTGATTATCGTCGGCGTCGCCAACCTGCTGTTTACCTGGCTTATCCCTCAGGCGTACGGTAGCCATTTCCTGATTGACCTGCCGGGACTGAAAGCGCCGATGGAAAGCGACGTGAAGAAGATGGTGGCGATTTGGGCGGTGATGGCGGCGTTATTGTGCGGAATTATCACTATCTTCTTGTTTGCCGGGCGTAGCCTGAAGGGTAAGCTGGCCGACGGTAGCAAAGTCGCCGTTGGCGGCGCGATGCTGGCGGCGTTGAATACTGCATCAGAGTATGGTTTTGGCGGGGTGATTGCCGCGCTGCCGGGCTTTGTTCAGGTGGCCGATGCGCTAAAAGCGATCCCAAACCCTTTACTCAATCAGGCGATTACGATCAATATTTTGTCCGGGATCACCGGTTCATCCTCCGGTGGAATGAGTATTGCCCTGGCGGCGATGGCGGATCGCTTTGTGGAGTCGGCCCATGCTGCGGGGATCCCGCTGGAAGTGATGCACCGTGTGGCGTCGATGGCGGCGGGCGGCATGGATACATTGCCGCACAATGGGGCGATTATCACTTTGCTGGCGGTGACCGGACTGACGCATCGCCAGGCCTATAAACCGATTCTCGGCATCACGTTGTTTAAAATCCTCGGTGCCTTTTTCATTATCGGCGTTTACTACGCCACCGGACTGGTATAAAGCCCGGGCCGTCGGCTATCTGTGCCGACGGCCTTATTTATTTTTCAGCGTATTCGCTTTGCGCCGGCGGGGTAATGCCGCTACGATCCGCGTCTATTTTTTATCTCATCCCAAAAACGCGCGGCAGGTAGGTGGAGTTTGAACAGGCGGTTAGGCCTTGTGCTATTGGCATTACTGTTGGTTTCAGGCTGCGCCGGCACGCTGTCGCAAATGAGCCCTCCCAGCAATGAAACCAGCCAGGTGGGGCATAACGGGCAGCGGCTTTCCGTCGATACTTTCGTCAGCCAATACATGCGCGAGAAGCAGGTCAGCGGCGTGGTGGTGGCGATTATTCATCACAACGGCCCGGCGGAGTTTCACTGCTTCGGCGTGACGGATGATAAGCAGCGCTACCCGATAACTCCGCAAACGCTTTTTGCCCTCGGTTCGTTAAGTAAAGGTGTTACCGCTGAAGTGGTGACGATGCTGGTCAACGAGGGGCGTTTGCACTGGAACGATACGCTGCAAACCCTGCTGCCGCCGGGGACCGTGCTCAGCGACGACGCCCGCAAGATAACCTTGCTGCAACTGGTCACCCATACCTCCGGGCTGCCGCGTCAGCCGATGAACATGCTGTCGCTTGAGCATCTGTTGGCCTATCTCAACGACGGTGAGAATTTCTATCATGAGCTCGACGCCGACGGGGTGCTGAGCTATCTGAGCAACTTCAATGCGCCGCTGGAGCGCGAGCCGAGTTACTCCAACCTGGGCTTTGCGATACTTGGGTATCTTCTCAAATACCAAACCGGCGAATCGATTGAGACGCTGGCGTCACGGATGATCTTCCGGCCATTGGCGATGGGGAATACCAGCTTCCTGCCGCAAACGCTGCATGAATATCCGTGGCGGGCGCTGGGACACGCAGGCGATCAGCCGAAGTTTAAACCGCGCGGCGCGCTGACGCCGGACTGGCAGTTCACGAATAATATGGTTGGCGCGGCGAGTCTGTACAGCGACGCCGGCGATCTGATTAACTATGCCCGCGCTCACTTCGCCCCCACGGGGCAGGCGGCACTGGATCGGGCGTTTAAAGACGTTAGCGTTGATTATTATCCGCGGCGGGTCGAAGCGGCGAACATTGCCTGGGTGACCGACACATTTGGTCGGCAGCGATTAACTTATCAGGTGGGATACATCGGCGGCTATTCGAGCTATATCGGCTTCGATAAAGCGAATCAGAATGCGGTGGTGGTGCTGCAAAACAGCTTTAACTGGAGTAACTACATCGGCCATCAGATCCTACGTAATCTGGTGACGGAGTCAAAATGAAGCCCCGTCCTGAGACGGGGCTGCACGGATTAACGCATGGTGACGAACTCTTCCGCTGCGGTCGGGTGAATGGCGACGGTATTGTCGAAGTCTTTTTTGGTGGCGCCCATTTTCAGCGCTACCGCAAAGCCCTGCAGCATTTCATCCATTCCGAAGCCGATACCGTGAATACCGACAATCTTCTCTTCCGGGCCGACGCAGACCAGCTTCATGCGGCACGGCTGGCGGTGAGAGGTCACGGCGGTATACATTGCGGTGAAGGACGATTTGTACACTTTCACGGCGTCATCGCCGTACTGCTCGCGCGCCTGCGGCTCGGTTAAGCCGACGGTGCCGATTGGCGGGTGGCTGAAGACCACGGTCGGGATATTGCTGTAGTCGAGGTGCTCTTCCGGCTTGTTGTTAAACAGGCGTTCGGACAGACGACGGCCTGCGGCCACGGCGACCGGCGTCAGCTCGACGGCGCCGGTATTATCGCCCACCGCGTAGATGCCCGGCACGTTGGTGTTCTGGAACTTATCAACGATGATGTAGCCTTTATCGTTGGTTTTAACGCCCGTTACCGCCAGGTTGAAGTTATCGGTCGCCGGTTCGCGGCCAATCGCCCAAATCAGGCAATCTACGGTCTGGCTGCGGCCATCTTCCAGCTCCAGAGTCAGGCTGCCGTCGGCATTCTTGACTACCGCCTTCGGAATTGCGTTCGTGTGCAGCTGTGGGCCTTCGGCGTTCATCACTTCCACCAGAGTCTCAACGATCAGCGGATCGAAGCTGCGCAGCGGCGCGTGTTTACGCACGAACAGGTGGGTTTCCGCGCCGAGGCCGTTAATCACGCCGGCCAGTTCAACGGCAATATAGCCCGCGCCGACTACCGCTACGCGCTTCGGCAGCGCCGGCAGTTCGAAGAAACCGTCGGAATCAATACCGTATTCCACACCTGGAATGTTCGGGTGGCTCGGGCGGCCGCCGGTGGCGATTAGGATATGATCGGCGGTAATGGTCTCGCCGTTGACTTCCACGGTATGGGCATCGACAAAGCGCGCGAACCCTTTGATAACATCAACTTTATTCTTACCCAGCACGTTGTCGTAAGAGGTATGAATACGGTCGATATAGGCGCTGCGGCTGGCAACCAGCTTATCCCAGTCGAAATGGTTGATGGTGGTATCGAAACCGTAATCCGGGCCATACAGGTGGATTGCTTCGCGGATCTGCGCCGCATGCCACATCACTTTTTTCGGCACGCAGCCGACGTTAACGCAGGTGCCGCCCAGCTCTTTGGCTTCAATCAGCGCGCACTTCTGGCCGTACATCGCCGCACGGTTAATCGAGGCGATACCGCCGCTGCCGCCGCCGATGGCGAGGTAATCATAATGTTTGCTCATGCCCATATGTCCTTAATCGTTAATTGCCGCGATTGTAGCGCGAGGCTTAAAAGGTTCCACCGATGGTTGCGATTACTCCGGTACGATCCAACTCACGGTCGCGTGACCGGTACCGGCTGGAACCAGTTTGCTGTGCAGCCACGGCAGCACGTTATTCATCTGCTGTTCCAGCTTCCACGGCGGGTTGATGACGATCATCCCGGAGGCGGTCATGCCGCGCTGGTCGCTGTCCGGACGCACCGCCAGCTCGATTTGCAGAATTTTGCGGATACCTGTGGCTTCTAAATCTTTGATCATGCGTTTGATTTGCGCGCGCAGCACCACCGGATACCACAGCGCGTAGGTGCCGGTGGCGAAGCGTTTATAACCTTCGTTGATCCCGGTGACCACCGCCTGATAATCGGTTTTAATTTCGTACGGCGGGTCGATAAGAATCAGACCGCGACGGGAAACCGGCGGCAGCTTGGCCTTCAGCTGCTGATAGCCATCGGCTTTATCGACGCGCGCGCGGCTGTCTTTCTGGAACTCGGCGCGCAGCAGCGGGAAATCGCTCGGGTGCAGTTCGGTCATCTGCAGGCTGTCCTGCTCGCGCAGCAGTTGGCGCGCGATAAGCGGCGAACCAGGGTAGTAACGCAGTTGGCCGCTGCGGTTGAAGTGTTCGACGACCGAAATATACGGCTCCAGCTCGGTCGGTAGATCGTCCTGCTGCCAGATACGGGCGATGCCTTCAAGGTATTCGCCGGTACGTTCGGCGTGCTCGCCGCTCAGCTGATAGCGGCCCGCGCCGGCGTGAGTGTCCAGGTAGAGAAACGGTTTTTCTTTCTCTTTCAGCGATTCAATGATCAAACTCTGAACGGTGTGTTTAAGGACGTCGGCGTGGTTGCCTGCGTGAAAGCTGTGGCGATAACTGAGCATGGATGCAGAGATTCCGGAAATAAACAAGTTAACCGACAGTTTACCGCAGTTCGCCCAGGATTGCCGCTGTCGCACCGCCTGTCATTGAAATTCCCGCAACTATCCCCCATTCTAGATCTCATGCAAAAGCGCCGGAACGCGCGCTTCATTCACCCTCTTCAACAGGACAGCGCATATGACCAATCCATTACTGACGCCTTTTTCATTGCCGCCATTTTCTGCAATCAAACCGGAGCACGTGGTCCCTGCGGTCACCAAAGCGCTGGATGATTGCCGGGCCGCGGTGGAAAGCGCGGTGGCGCACGGCGCGCCGTATAGCTGGGAAAATCTTTGCCAGCCGCTGGCGGAAGTGGACGATGTGCTGGGACGCATCTTCTCGCCAATCAGCCATTTGAATTCGGTAAAAAACAGCCCGGAGCTGCGTGAAGCCTACGAACAGACGCTGCCGCTGCTCTCCGAGTACAGCACCTGGGTCGGCCAGCATGAAGGCCTGTATAAAGCCTACCGCGACCTGCGCGACGGCGATAACTACGCCACGTTGAACACCGCGCAGAAAAAGGCGGTCGATAACGCGCTGCGCGATTTTGAATTATCCGGGATTGGCCTGCCGGCAGAAGCGCAGAAACGCTACGGTGAAATCGCCGCGCGCCTCTCTGAGCTTGGCAATCTGTACAGCAACAACGTGCTTGATGCCACCATGGGCTGGAACAAGCTGGTGACCGACGTCGCCGATCTCGCAGGCATGCCGGAAAGCGCGCTGGCCGCCGCTCAGGCCCAGGCGCAGGCGAAAGAGCAGGAAGGATATCTGCTGACGCTGGATATTCCGAGCTATCTGCCGGTGATGACCTACTGCGACAATCAGGCGCTGCGCGAAGAGATGTATCGCGCCTATTCCACCCGCGCCTCCGATCAGGGCCCGAACGCCGGGAAATGGGATAACAGCCCGGTGATGGCGGAGATCCTCGCGCTGCGTCACGAGCTGGCGCAACTACTGGGCTTTGACAGCTACGCCTTTAAATCTCTGGCCACCAAAATGGCTGAAAATCCGCAGCAGGTCCTCGATTTCCTGACCGACCTGGCAAAACGCGCGCGTCCGCAGGGCGAAAAAGAGCTGGCTCAGCTGCGTGCTTTCGCCAAAGCCGAGTTTGGCGTCGATGAACTGCAGCCGTGGGATATCGCTTACTACAGCGAAAAACAGAAACAGCATCTCTACAGCATTAGCGATGAGCAACTGCGCCCGTATTTCCCGGAAAACAAAGCCGTTAACGGCCTGTTTGAAGTGGTTAAGCGTATTTATGGCATTACCGCCAAAGAGCGTACCGATGTCGATGTGTGGCATCCGGAAGTGCGTTTCTTCGAGCTGTATGACGAAAATAATGAGCTGCGCGGCAGCTTCTATCTTGACCTGTATGCCCGCGAACATAAACGCGGCGGGGCGTGGATGGACGACTGCGTCGGCCAGATGCGTAAGCTGGATGGTTCCCTGCAAAAACCGGTCGCTTATCTGACCTGTAACTTCAACCGCCCGGTAAACGGCAAACCGGCGCTGTTCACGCACGATGAAGTGATTACCCTGTTCCACGAGTTTGGCCATGGTCTGCACCACATGCTGACCCGCATTGATACTGCTGGCGTTTCCGGCATCAGCGGGGTGCCGTGGGATGCGGTCGAGCTGCCGAGCCAGTTTATGGAAAACTGGTGCTGGGAGCCGGAAGCGCTGGCGTTTATCTCCGGGCATTACGAAACCGGTGAACCGCTGCCGCAGGAACTGCTGGAGAAAATGCTGGCGGCGAAAAACTACCAGGCGGCGATGTTTATTCTCCGCCAGCTGGAGTTCGGTCTGTTCGATTTCCGTCTACACGCGGAATACTCGCCGGAGCAGGGGGCGAAAATCCTCGAGACTCTGGCCGAGATTAAAAAGCAGGTCGCCGTGGTGCCGGGCCCAACCTGGGGCCGCTTCCCGCATGCGTTCAGCCACATCTTTGCGGGTGGTTACGCGGCGGGCTACTACAGCTACCTGTGGGCCGATGTGTTGGCAGCGGATGCCTTCTCGCGCTTCGAAGAAGAGGGAATTTTCAACCGTGAAACCGGTCAATCATTCCTCGACAATATCCTGAGCCGCGGCGGTTCCGAAGAGCCGATGGAGCTGTTCAAACGCTTCCGCGGGCGCGAGCCGCAGCTGGACGCGATGCTTGAGCATTACGGGATCAAAGGCTGATTGCTACGTGAAAATCTGCTTAATTGATGAAACAGGCGCCGGTGACGGCGCCTTATCTGTTTTGGCCGCCCGTTGGGGGCTGGAGCATGATGCAGAGAATCCGATGGCGCTGGTGCTGACGGACGAGCATCTGGAGCTGCGTAAGCGCGATGAGCCAAAACTTGGCGGCATCTTTGTCGATTTCGTCGGCGGCGCGATGGCTCATCGCCGCAAGTTTGGCGGCGGCCGCGGTGAAGCGGTAGCCAAAGCGGTGGGTATTAAAGGCGATTATCTGCCGGATGTGGTTGACGCCACCGCCGGCCTGGGGCGCGATGCCTTCGTGCTGGCGTCGGTCGGCTGCCGCGTGCGGATGCTTGAGCGTAACCCGGTGGTCGCCGCGCTGCTCGACGATGGTTTGAAACGTGGCTATGCCGATGCGGAGATCGGCGGCTGGCTGCAGGAGCGCTTACAGTTGATTCATGCCTCCAGCCTCAATGCGTTGACCGATATCACCCCGCGCCCGCAGGTGGTGTATCTGGATCCGATGTTTCCCCATAAGCAGAAAAGCGCGCTGGTCAAAAAAGAGATGCGGGTATTTCAGTCGCTGGTGGGGCCGGATTTAGACGCCGATGGTCTGTTGGCACCGGCTCGACAGCTGGCGACCAAACGAGTGGTGGTCAAGCGCCCGGATTATGCGCCGCCGCTGGCGGATGTCGCCACGCCTAACGCGGTGGTGACCAAAGGACATCGGTTTGATATTTACGCCGGTACGCCGGCGTAATTTTTCGCCGTTGTGATATCACCCGGATAGCGGCGCAAAGCGCCTTATCCGGGCTACCAAATTGTAGCGCGAGCCGGGAACCGCAATATTTAAACAAACGGCGCCAGCGGATCGGCCATCTCAAACGGTTACTCGGCGCTGGTCGGGGTATTAATCATCCGGTTCAGCCACGGCACCATAAAGGCCATCACCACCGTCACCGCCAGGGTCACGAGGCCAATTTTACTAAACACGTTGGTGTAGATCGGCAGCGTCTGCAGCGGGTCGGTTATATTTTCTGGTACCGCGGTGAAGGTCGCGACATAGCCGCCCATCAGGAACGCGGCGGCCTGAGTCAGGAACCACATCCCCAGAATAAAGCCCATCAGCCGCTGCGGAACCAGCGCGGCAACCATCGCCAGGCCCAGGGCGCTAATCAGCAGTTCGCCGAGACTCTGGAACAGATAAACCAGCACGATAAACCACGGCGAGGTGAGCCCCTGCGGGTCGGCAAACCACATCCCGGCCGCCGCGGCGGTCAGGAAGCCCAGCGCGCAGAGGAACATGCCGAGAGTGAATTTCATCGGCATGGTCAGGTCTTTACCTTTGTTGCCAAGACGGGTGTAGATAGCCGCCAGTACCGGGCTGGCGACCACCACCCAGAACGGGTTCAATGCCTGGAAACTCACCGGGTTAATTGCGATGCCGAGAATGTCGTGATGCACGTTATTGATGGCGAAGAAGTTCAGCGAGGTTGGCATCTGGGCATACAGGATATAAAACACCACCGCTTCGAGCATCAGGATGAAGGCGACGAACATCTTGTTGCGGCCGGTTTTATCGAGGCGGAAAGCTTCGCGGAAGAAGAAAATCGTCACCACGATGGACAGCACGATCAGCACCAGGTTGGCGATTTTAACGTTATGCATCAGCCAGGCGCAGAGGAAAATCATCACCACGGTGCCGACCAGCACGTACAGCAGATTACGGAAACTCAGCGGCTGATGATCCGGGGTTGAACCGATATCTTTCACCATTCCGCGGCAGGCGAAGTAGACCAGCAGCGCGACGATAAGCCCGGCGCCGCACAGATTGTAGGTCACCGCATAGCCGAACTTATCGGCAATAACCGGCGCCAGCGACAGCGAGAGCAGCGAACCGATGTTAATCGACATATAAAACAGGGTGAAGGCGCCGTCGAGACGGGCATCTTTAGGCGGATAGCATTTTGATAGCAGGCTCGCGGGATTGGCTTTAAACAGCCCGTTGCCGACGGCGATAGTGCCAAGCGCGATAAAGATAAGGTCGGGTTTGAGCAGCGACAGGCCGGTCATAAAATAGCCGATTGCCAACACGATGGCGCCGAGCACCAGCGTGCGTTTGGTTCCAAGCAGATGGTCACCGACATAGCCGCCGATGGAAATGAGGCCGTAGACCAGCGCCGCAAAGGCGCCAAAGGTGATAAATGCCTGTTCCTGAGAGAAACCAAGCTGTTTAACAAAGAACACCGCCAGGATGCCCTGGACGCCGTAATAGCCAAAACGCTCCCATAACTCTACAAAAAAAATCATGAAGAACGGACGGGGTTGCTGTAGCAAACCCGTAGGTGCAGTTGTTTTCATATTCCTTCGCCTTTTAGTGCTATCCCAAAAAGTATGAACGCGTCTGCCAAAACGCGCCGAAAAAGTCTGATGGCCCATAATGATTCGGCCATTGGCTGAATGTATAGATTATTATATAGATATTAATTCTAATAAATGGTTGATCACACTAACCGATATTAATTATCTGGATTGATATCCTGATGGGGTCGGTGCGCTTCAGGCGGGATACAGCATAAAAACAAAAACGCCCGCAGGCGCGGGCGTTGGCTGGCGAGGAAAAGCGATTATTCGTCTTCTTCGTCGCGCAGCGGTACGATCAGCATATCAACGTGAACGGTGTTGATCAGCTGACGCGCGGAGGACATCAGCTTGCTCCAGAAGTCCTGATGGTGACCGCAGACCACCAGGTCCATATCATATTTTTTAATCGCATCGACCAGCACCTGTCCCAGATCGCCGCTGCCGCTCAGGGTTTCGGTAATCGGGTAGCCAGCGTTAGTGGAAAGCTCGGTCAGCGCGTGGTGCGTCTCTTCAGAGATGCGTTTCTGCATGTCGCCCAGATTAACATCGATAAGACCGGTGTAGAGGTCGGAGTAATTCACATCCACGTGAATCAGGGAAACTTTCGCATTGTAGGGACGCGCCATAGAAACCGCTTTCTCTACCAGCACTTTGCTTTCCGGTGAAAGGTCTACTGCAATAAGAATGTGTTTGTAAGCCATAGTGTTACTCCTTCCATAAGTTGTCGATGACCGTTGGACCAGACAGCCTGTGCTGTCGATTCGCCCGCGTCCTGCAAGCTAGATTCGCGGGGGGTAAGCCTTTAAGGACTTAATTGTAGAAGATAATTTCTACAATATAGCGCCCCTCGCACTCCGTCAATGCACCTGGTTCACTGTTAGTTAAACAAATTATTCCGTCTTACGTATTGATAACGATTAACCTTGTGGTAAAAAAATTAACTGATCTCCTACACTATTTAATGAGCCGGTCGGATAAATAAACGTGACCGGAATCGCACTCTTTTACTGTACGGTGGGTTGGATGATATTGGGGAGCGGTAGTCCCGGAGGGATCTCCGTGGATGGGTCGCCGGGGAGGAAGTATGATCAGCACTGTTGCGCTGTTTTGGGCCCTGTGTATCGTTTGTGTGGTGAATATGGCACGTTACTTCTCATCGTTGCGTGCATTATTGGTTGTGCTACGTGGTTGCGATCCCTTGCTCTATCAATATGTTGATGGCGGAGGTTTTTTCACCTCGCATGGGCAGCCCAGTAAACAAATGCGGCTGGTTTGGTATATCTATGCCCAACGATATCGCGATCATCATGATGACGAGTTTATTCGTCGCTGTGAGCGTGTTCGCCGGCAGTTCATCCTGACCAGCGCGCTGTGTGGTCTGGTGCTGGTGAGTATGATAGCACTGCTTATCTGGCATTGAGCTGCCTGAATTGAGTGCAAAAAAAATGGGCCAGTTTCCTGACCCATTTTTCGCATGGCTATTGCTTAGATAAGCTTCAGAGCCAGCCAGTACAGCACGCCTGACAGCAAAATGGCTGCCGGCAGGGTGAGTACCCATGCCATCAGGATGCTGGTGACGGTTTTCTTCTGCAGACCGCCGCCATCAACGAGCATCGTCCCCGCAACCGAGGAAGAGAGCACGTGGGTGGTGGAAACCGGCATGCCGGTGTAGCTGGCAAGGCCGATAGAAACCGCGGCGGTCATCTGGGCGGACATACCTTGCGCGTAGGTCATACCCTTCTTACCAATCTTCTCGCCGATAGTGGTCGCCACGCGGCGCCAGCCGATCATGGTGCCAATACCCAGCGCCAGCGCGACCGCCATAATGATCCAGATTGGCGCGTACTCGATGGTGCTCAGCATATCGGTTTTCAGTTTCTTCAGCAGGCGCTGGTCGTCAGTGCTCACATCCGGCAGTTTGGCCACTTTGTCGGTGGTGTCGGAGATGCAGAGCATAATGCGACGCAGCTGGCCGCGCTGATCCACTGACAGCGTATCGTAGCTTTCCGTACCGGTGAGCATTGTCTTCACGCGGTCAAGCGCGTTGATGGTGTTCGCCGGATGGCAGTGAAACTCGCCGTTGGCCGCGGTATTGGTTTCCGGTGACGGAACCAGTTGATCAACGCCGGTGGCTTTCTTCAGCAGCTCAGGGCGCTGTTGGAAGAAGGTTTCCACGTTGTTGACTGCATCGCGGGTACGAGTGATTTCGTAACCAGACGCGTTCATGTTGACCACGAAGCCCGCCGGCGCGACGCCAATCAGTACCAGCATGACCAGACCAATGCCTTTCTGCCCATCGTTGGCGCCGTGCGAGAACGACACGCCGATAGCGGACAGGATCAGCGCAATACGGGTCCAGAACGGCGGTTTTTTCTTACCGTCTTTCTTTTCGCGTTCCGCTGGGGTCAGGTGTATACGAGCGCGTTTTTTGGTACCGCTCCAGTAACGACGCAGAATGAAAATCAGGCCGCCCGCTACCACCAGGCCAACAATCGGCGAGACGATAAGCGAGGCAAAAATGCCGATGACTTTCGGGATATTCAGCGCATCCACCACTGAAGTACCGGTCATCAGCGCATTGGTTAAACCAATACCGATGATGGCGCCAATCAGGGTGTGAGAACTGGAGGCCGGTAGGCCGAAATACCAGGTTCCGAGGTTCCAGATGATTGCCGCCAGCAGCATAGAGAACACCATGGCGAGGCCATGTGCGGAACCCATGTTAAGCAGCAGGTCCGTTGGCAGCATATGCACGATGGCATAGGCTACGCTGAGACCGCCCAGCAGAACGCCGAAAAAGTTGAAGAGTGCCGCCATCGCAACAGCAAGCTGCGACCGCATTGCGCGAGTGTAAATCACCGTTGCAACTGCGTTTGCGGTATCATGAAAACCGTTAATCGCTTCGTAAAACAGTACAAAAGCTAAAGCAAGCAATAATAATAGTCCGGTATGTAAATCCAGACCGGCAAATAAATGTAGCATAGGACGTTACGCCATTTTGAGGACATGAACGCGGCGCATTATCAGTGACTTTAGCGGCGCGGGCAAAGTGAAATATAGACTTTTTTTGATTTTCTTCCTGTTTGGTTTCTACCCGGTTGGGAGTAATCCTATATCTTTCAAAGACGTAACTGAATGTTGTTTTTTTCGTGCTGGTGTGACCAGAGTGAAATATTTACAATTCCCGACAATTGGGGAATGAGGAAAGTTGAGTGGAAAGGTTTGATGCCATTGTGATCGGCGCCGGTGCGGCGGGAATGTTTTGTGCGGCGCAGGCGGGGCAGTTGGGCTGCCGGGTGCTGCTGCTCGATAATGGCAAAAAGCCGGGGCGCAAAATCCTGATGTCCGGCGGCGGCCGCTGCAACTTTACTAACATGTATGTCGAACCCGCGGCATATCTCAGCCAAAACCCGCATTTTTGCAAATCTGCGCTGGCGCGCTATACCCAGTGGGACTTTATCGAGCTGGTTGGCAAATATGGTATTGCCTGGCATGAGAAGACCTTAGGTCAGCTGTTTTGCGATGATTCCGCGGAGCAAATCGTCAATCTGCTGCTGTCGGAATGTGAAAAAGGCGGCGTACAGATCCGTCTGCGCAGCGAAATTCTCATCGTCGAACGCGATGAACAAGGCTACCGGCTACAGGTGAACGGCGAAATGCTGACGGCGAAGAAGCTGGTGATCGCTTCCGGCGGCCTGTCGATGCCGGGGCTGGGAGCATCGCCGTTTGGTTACAAGGTGGCCGAACAGTTTGGTCTGAAGGTGCTGCCGACCCGCGCGGGTCTGGTGCCGTTTACCCTGCATAAACCGCTGCTTGAGCAGCTGCAGGTGCTTTCCGGCGTTTCGGTGCCCTCTACGATTACAGCCGAGAACGGTACGCTGTTTCGCGAAAACCTGCTATTTACCCATCGTGGCCTTTCCGGCCCGGCGGTGCTGCAGATTTCCAGCTACTGGCAGCCCGGCGAGTTTGTCACCGTCAACCTGCTGCCGGACTGCGATCTTGAGGCGTTCTTCAACGAGCAGCGGGGCGCTCATCCCAACCAAAGCCTGAAAAACACCCTCGCGATGCAGCTGCCGAAGCGGCTGGTCGAATGTTTACAGCAGCTTGGGCAGATACCTGATGTGACACTGAAGCAACTGAACGTTCGCGATCAGCAGGCGCTGGTGGAGACGCTAACCGCGTGGCGCGTGCAGCCGAACGGAACTGAAGGTTATCGTACCGCGGAAGTGACCCTCGGCGGCGTGGATACCAATGAGCTTTCGTCACGCACCATGGAGGCGCGCAAAGCGCCGGGGCTTTACTTTATCGGTGAAGTGATGGACGTCACCGGCTGGCTTGGCGGCTATAACTTCCAGTGGGCGTGGTCAAGCGCCTGGGCCTGCGCGCAGGCGCTGGCGGAAGCTTAATCAGAGAGCCCGGGGCACCCTGGCGCCCGGGCTGTTTCGATCAGTTCAACCCAAGAAAATACTGGGCGATTTTGAAATAGATAATCAGCCCGGTGCCATCTATCAGCGTGGCGATAAACGGCGCGGAAACCACCGCCGGGTCGATACCGATCCGCTTAAGCAGCATCGGAATAACCGAAGACACCACCGCGCTCCACAAAGTAATGCAGACCAGCGTCAGGCTGACGATCAGCGTGATTTCCATGCCAATCCCCATCATCCAGGCGCGCAGGCAGCCCGCCAGACCCAGGGTCAGGGCAATCAGAAACGAGGTCGACACCTCTTTGCGGATAACCCGTCCCATGTCACGTAAACGGACTTCACCCAGCGCCATCGAACGCACCAGCGTTGAGGTGATCTGAGTTCCGCTGTTGCCGCCGGTGCCGATCAGTAACGGGATGAAGAAGGCCAGTGCGATGGCCGATTCCAGCGCCTCTTCAAAATGCTGCAGCACGCTGCTGGTGTAGGCTTCGGCAACAAATAACAGTAGCAGCCAGACCGAGCGTTTCTTCCACAGCGTCCACGGACTGATTTCCAGATACGGTTTTTCCAGCGGTAGCGTCGCCCCCTGCAGCTGGGCGTCTTCGGTGACGTCATCCTCCAGCAGATGGGCAATTTCTTTTTCCATCAGGCAGCCGACCAGCTCGCCTTTATCGACAACCGGCACCAGATCGAGGCCGCGCTCGGTGAGTTCGGCAATCACCTGAGGGCGCTCATCGTCGGGTTTGACGCGAAACAGACAGCTGTCCATCAGGTAGCGAATAGACTGGCCTACCTCTGCCTCCTGCAAAAGTTTTTTGACTGATAAGCTGCCGCGCAGCTTGTTACCGGCGACGACAAATACCTGGCCGGGAATATCGTCGCTGGCGAGCTGCGAGATAAAGTGTTCACGCGCCTCATGGACGCTGAAATGTTCCTGCAGCGTAATAAAGTCGGTACGCATGTACTGGGCGATCGCATCGCCGTCGAAGCCAGAGGTCGCCTGATGCGCGGCGCAGAGTTGAATGGAAGACATGATTAAAATCCCTATAAAAAATCACTCATAGGGGCGAACAAGACAGGGTTAGCGCAGGCAGATCCCTACGTCCTGGTTTTAGCACTGCATAACGTATCTGAACGGTTAATACCGCCAGAAGTTACCTTGGCAACACCTTGATTCGATGGAAGCCTGTATTTCCCTGAGTGGTCTCTCTCGATACCAACAGGGCGGTAACTTGTATTTATGCAGGAGCCTCGCCATAACGAGATCGTTAAATGAGGCGCCATTATTGGCGAACAGGGATAATTAACAAAGCGTATAGTTTATGTGGTTTATCAACTGTTGATAAACAAACTTCATCAGGACACAGCTTGACTTCATCTTGTGCTATCATGATATTGACTTCAATGGATGAAGTCATGGAGCAAGGCGATGGAGCAGCAGGTTTTATCTTTACGTAAAAAACAGCGCAACACGCTGGAGCAGCTGTTTAAAACCCCCGTGCCGCAGGGTATTAAATGGGCCGACATTGAATCGCTAATTAAAGCGTTAGGTGGGGAGATTAAAGAAGGACGCGGCTCGCGCTGTAAATTTTTGTTGAACCACAGCATTGCCAGCTTTCACAGGCCTCACCCTTCGCCGGATACTGACAAAGGCGCCGTGGAGAGCGTGCGCGATTGGTTAATCACTATAGGGGTAAAACCATGATCAAACCTAAAACGCCAAATTCAATGGAGATTGCCGGGCAGCCTGCTGTTATTAACTACGTGCCTGAACTCAATGCATTCCGCGGTAAGTTCCTGGGATTATCAGGATATTGCGATTTTGTTTCCGATAGCATTCAAGGGTTACAACAGGAGGGCGAGATATCATTACAGGAATATCTTGCTGATTGTCGTGAAGCGGGCATCGAGCCTTATGCTCAGCCGGAAAAGCTGAAAACCTTCACATTGCGCTATCCTGAATCATTTGGTGAGCGTCTTAGCTCCGCCGCTGCAGAGGAGCAGGTTTCCGTAAATACCTGGATCCTTGAGACGCTCAATGAACGTCTCAAACAGGCTTAAAACAATCTGCATCAAATTGCCATCGTTTTAATTATCATCCGCTAAACACTGCAAATGCCCATGCCGCACGCCGCGCTGGGCAATCACCTCGTCGGCAAAATGCTGTACTTCGTCCATGTTGCCTTTTAGCACCGCGATCTCCAGACAGTCATCATGATTGATGTGGACATGTAACGTGGCGACCGAGAGATCGTGATGCTGATGCGAAGAGGCGACCAGCCGGCTCGCCAGTTCGCGTTTTTCATGCTCATACACGTACGACAGAACCGCATAGCCGCGTTGCGCCGGCTGCTGTAGCGGATTGTGGTGGAGCGCGTCACGCAGAATATCGCGCACCGCTTCCGAACGGTTGTGGTACCCGCGGTGGGCGCTGTGCGCGTCGAGCGCGGCCAGCAGATCATCATCCAGAGTCAGGGTTACGCGCTGCATAGCATGGCCTCGTTAAGCAGAGTGCGGGGAAAGGGCGGGAGTACCGCGCGTTGTAGCGCCTGTCCGGCAGCGGATGTAAGGCGCAGCGGCAGACTAACCGCGGCGGTTTCGACGATGCGTCCGCTATCCATCACCAGTACCCGTTGGCAAAAACGCTCCACCAGCCGCAGGTCGTGGGTGATAAACAGGCAGGCGGTGGCGAACTGCGCCTGCAGGCGTTTGAGCAGGGCGATAATATCCGCCTGAAGCATCAGATCGAGATTCGATACCGCTTCGTCGAGAATTAATAGCTGCGGCCGGACCACCAGCGCCCGCGCCAGGCACACGCGCTGCAGCTGTCCGCCGCTGAGCTGCGCCGGACGCTTGTCGAGCAGTGCCGGGGCGAGGTCAACCGCCAGCAGCATCTCCTCCACCCGCTGCGTACGCTCTTCACGCGATAAACTAAACAGGTGCCGCAGCGGCTCGCTGATAATTTCGCGCACCGTTTTGCGCGGATTCACCGCGCTAATGGCATCCTGAAACACCAGCTGAATATCGCGGCGAAAGGCGCCGATCGCCTCCCCCTTCAGGGAGGTCAGCGATGCGCCGCGCCAGGCGACATCGCCATACCGC
This sequence comes from Klebsiella sp. SYXHC3, assembly GCF_057196925.1. Lineage (NCBI taxonomy): Bacteria > Pseudomonadati > Pseudomonadota > Gammaproteobacteria > Enterobacterales > Enterobacteriaceae > Klebsiella > Klebsiella sp. SYXHC3. The sequence continues at coordinate 323,488 of NZ_JBXUNG010000002.1, forward strand.
GGCGTTTCGAGACCGACCAGCATCCGCGCCAGGGTACTTTTGCCGCAGCCGCTGCGCCCGAGCAGTGCCACCGTTTCACCGAGGGCGATGTCGAACTGGATATCGCGCAATACCGCACCGTGGTGGGGATAATCGTGGCTCACTGCGTTCACGCTGAGTAAATTCATGGTGTTTTCTCCAGGCCATATAGCGCCAGATGGGCGGCCAGCAGGCGCTGGCTGAGCGGGTGCTGTGGGGCGCTAAATAGCGTGTTAACGTCGCAGCGTTCAACAAGACGACCGTTTTCCATCACCGCCACGTCATGCGCCAGCCGGGCGACAACGCCCATATCATGGGTCACCAGCAGCAGCCCCTGCCCGCGGTTGGCGACGATATCCGCCAGCAGGTCGAGAATGCGCGCCTGGGCGACGGCATCAAGGTCGGTGGTCGGCTCGTCGGCGATGATAAACGGCGCGCGACTGAGCAGGGCCAGGGCCACCATCATCCTTTGCAGCATGCCCCCGCTCATCTCGAAGGGATAGCGCTTGAGTAGCGAGAGCGGATTTTCCAGCCCCACCTCTTCCATCGCCGCCAGCAGCGCGACGTTATTAGCCTCGTGGCCCGCTGCCCGGCAGGTTTCCCGCGCATGCGCCGCCATGGTGTGCAGCGGATTAAAGGCGCTGCGCGGGTTTTGCATAATGGTGGCGATGGTCGCGCCGCGCAGCTGTTCGCCGTACACCGGGATACCGTCGAGCAGCACCCGGCCAGTGGTTTGCCTGACGCCGGGCGGTAAAATGCCGAGCGTGGCGGCGCAGGTCAGCGATTTACCGCTGCCGCTACTGCCGAGCAGCGCCAGTACCTGACCGCGACGCAGGGTTAGGGAAACGTCGCTGACCAGCGGACGGTCGGCGACGAGCGAAAGTTGTTCCAGTTGGATCTTTTGCGGCATCAGTGGTTATGCTCCGCGATCAGCTGAGGATCGAGACGATCGCGCAGCGCGTCGCCCACCAGATTAAAAGCCATCACGCTGATAAACAGCGCCAGTCCGGGCCAGACCATTTGCAGCGGCTGCGTCCAGATGTACTGGCGGGCGTCGTTGATCATCACTCCCCATTCCGCCGTCGGCGCGCTGACGCCGAGGCCGAGGAATGACATCCCGGCTACGTGGAGCATCATATGACCGATATCCAGCGAGGCGAGCACCAGCAACGAAGGGATCACCGCGCCGGCCAGATGGTCACGAAACAATGGCCAATGTCCCGCGCCGCTCAGGCGCGCGGCGAGAATAAACTCGCGCTGGCGCAGAGAGACCACCAGATTGCGCACCATCCTTGCGTACCAGGCCCAGTGCGACAGCGCAATGGCGATAATCACGTTGCTAAGACCGGTACCGAGTACACCGACCATAAAGAATGACAGTATTGAAGTCGGGAAGGTCATAAACAGCTCGGCCAGGCGCATCAGGCCGCGATCGACACGTCCGCCCACCATCCCGGCGGCGCCGCCCACCGTAAGGCCGATCAGCAGCACCAGCAGCAGGCAGGCCATCACCGCGCCCAGCGAGACGCGGGTGGCGGCGAGAAGGCGCGAGAAAATATCCCGCCCGAGATGATCGGTGCCGAGCCAGTGGGCGTCGCCCGGAGAGAGCAGACGTTGATGGAGATCGATGGCCGCCGGGTCATAGGGCAGCCACCAGCCGCTGCTCATGGCGATTGCCGCCAGCAGCGCAATAATGAGTAGCGCCAGTTTTACCGGCCAGCGGAAGGTCGCGAACAGCGTCATACGGCGGCCTCCTCATGGCGGCGCAGGCGCGGATCGAGCGCGGCGTTAAGCAGGTCGACCGCCAGATTGGCCAGCACGAACACCGCCACCATCATCAGGGTAAAGCACTGGATCACCGGGTAGTCGCGATTGAATATCGCGGAAACCGCATAGCGACCGACGCCGGGCCAGGCGAAGATATTTTCGATGATCATCGTCCCGCCGATCAGCTCGCCGATGTGCATACCCAGCGCCGTCACTACCGGCAACGTCGCGTTACGCAGCACGTGTCGCCGCTCCACCTGACCCTCGCTCAGCCCGCGCAGACGCGCCCAGACCACGTGGCGCTGGCTGGACACTTCCAGCATGCTGGCGCGCAGCAGACGGGCATTGATCGCCAGCGACATCAGGGCGATGGAAAACGCCGGTAGCAGCAGATGTCGCCAGCCGCCGTAGCCCATCGCCGGTAGCCAGCGCAGATGGACGGAAAAGAGCATTACCAGTAAAAAGGCCAGCCAGAAGTTGGGCATTGAGACGCCGAGGAAGGCAATCAATCGTACGGCGAAATCGGGTAATCGGTCGCGATGGCGCGCCGCCCAGATCCCCAGCGGTAGCGAGGTCAGCAGAATAATCACCAGCGCCGCGCCGGTGAGCTGCAGCGTCGCGGGCAGAAAATGCAGCAGGTCGTCCAGCACCGGGCGCTGGCTGGCGTAGGAGACGCCAAAATCGAGATGCAGCGCGCGCCACAGCCAGTGTAGATACTGCAGCGCCAGCGGCTGATTGAGCCCGAGCTGCTCGCGGGTAGCGGCAATCATTTCGCTGGTGGGCGGCACGTTGGAGAGACGCAGATAGTCCAGCGCCGGGTCGCCGGCGCCAAGACGTAATAACAGGAAGATGATCGCCGAGGCGGCAAGCAGCATCAACGGCAGCGGGAGCAGGCGGCGAAGGAGATATTTCAGCATCATGGCGCCACCGGCGTAATCAGCTCTAACGGCAGATCGGTGGTCACCGGCGCGAAGGGCACTTCGCCCAGCGTTTTGCGGGCGACGGACATCAGCGAGACGTAGCTTATCGGCAGATAGACCGCTTCGTTGTGCAGACGGGTGAGGATATCGCGATACAGTTCGCGACGGCGGCCCTCGTCGGTGGTAGTCAGGACCTCGCCGATCTCTTTATCAATCTCTGCTTTATCCGGCAGTCCGCGCTGCGCCTGATAGTCGGCGTGCGAAGCGACGCGCATTGAGCTCATAAACGCGTGCGGGTCGAACGGCGCGCCCCAGGTATGGTTGAAGATCATCGTGAAGCGGCCATCGTGCTGGCGGGCATAGATACTGCTCTCCTCTTCGCCGACCAGCCCGACATCGATACCTACCTGGCGCAGATCGGCCTGGATGATTTCCGCCATCGACTTAGCCAGCGCATCGGTGCCGATAAAAGCCAGTTCAAGTCGCAACGGGCGCCCGTCTTTTTCACGAATATCCTTGCCGGGCGTTAGCGTCCAGCCGGCGTTTTCCAGCAGAGTACGGGCCTTATCCGGATTGAAGTGGCGCGGCGGCAGGTCATCCGGCGCGTAAGGTACCGAGGGCGCGAAAAGCGTGTCGGCGACCTGTTGGGTGCCGTACAGCACGCCGTCAATAAGCGCCTGTTTATTGACGGCATAGTTAAGCGCCTCGCGTACCGCTAAATCATTCGTGGGCGCTTGCAGCGTATTGAGCGCCAGCATCACGGTTTGCGTCGGGGCGGAAAGACGCGTGCGATACTCGTCCTGCTGGCGAAAACGGGCGAACGTATCCAGCGGTAGTAGCCCTTCATCACCGTACAGCAGATCAACTTCACCGGTTTCAAAGGCGACCGCCCGGCTGGTGGCGTCGGGGATCACTTTCACGGTGACTTTCTCAAGCGCCGGTTTTTTGCCCCAGTAGCGCGGGTTGCGTACCAGCACATCCTGCTGATTAAGCTGCGAACTGGACAGCATCCACGGACCGGTGCCGATGGGCGCTTTGATGCCTCGCTGCGTACTACCGTCAACAAACTGCGAGGGGGCGATAAAACGAAACGGGCGGGGAAGGGCGAGTTCCTGCAGGAACGGGTAGTAGGCGCTTTTCAGGGTGATTTGTAGTTCGTTATCGCTGAGCGCTTGAACGTCGGTTATCTGATTGGTCAACTCCAGCCAGGCGTGCCGCTGGCGGTTGGCCAGCACCGCCTGGAAATTGGCCACTGCGGCCTGGGCGTTAAACGGTTCGCCGTTGGAGAAGTAGACATCATCGCGCAGGGTGAAACGCCAGATTTTACCATCGGCTGAGTGAAGCCAGCGGGTAGCCAGCCAGGGTGTAACCCGGCCATCGGCCTGATATTTGACTAACGGCTCATACACCATACTTTGGGCGAACATTTGGTTCGGCGTATACAGATGTGGATTGAGAGGACCGACGTTAACCGGCCAGGCGATGGCGATTTCATGCATGGCGGCGGGCGCGAGCAGAGGAATGCAGGCGCAGAGCGCCAGCAAGGTGGTGCGGAAAATAGACAAGGTTTACATCCAGAAGGAACGAAAAGTATGACGATTTTAATAATTTGTCATACTTAAGGAGTAACCTGGATCAATATGATGGGAGAAAACCATAACAAAATCATATGTAGCGTAAGATTACGATTGTCTGAACAAATCCAGCAGGGTGGTGACCTGTTCATCGAGCGGCGCCAGGTCCCGCTTCACTATCAAATGCAGCGGCGTGGCGCGGCGAGCGCCATGGCTCAGCGGCAGCGCTTTCAGCACGCCCTGTTCCAGGTGTGCGCGTATCCGCTCTTCCGGCAACCAGCCGAATCCCACCTGATACAGCACCGCATCAATGGCGGCATCAATGGTAGAAAAGGTCCAGGCATCTCGGGTGGATGAGGCGTCGCCGCTACGGTCGGCAATGCGGATCAGCGGCCAGGGGGCCAGCGCGTTGTCGTCCAGCGGTTCTTCCAATTGCGACAGCGGATGGTCGCGATGGGCGACCGCAATAAAATCGATATTCATCAGCCATTCGCCGCGTCCGGTAATATCCTGGCGACGGGTTAAGACCATCACATCGGCCTCGCTGCGGGCGGCGGTAGCCTCATCGACGTTTTCCAGCACTTCGGTCAGCCGAACCTGAGTTTGCGGGTAGCGTTGCTGAAACTGACGCAGAATGGCGAAGAGCCGCTGGCGGGGAAAAATGCTGTCGACGACCAGATCCAGGCGGGTGCGCGCGCCGTTGCGCAGCGTCGCGGCGTGGGTCTCAACCCACGAAAAGGCCTTCAGTAGCGGTTTCACCTGATTAAGCAGCAGTTCGCCAGCGGGCGTCAGCACCGCCCGTCGCCCGGACGGCGCCAGCAGCGCCACCCCTAAACGTTCCTGCAGCAGCGCCAGGTTATAGCTCACCGAAGACTGGCTGCGGTTGGTCTCTTCCGCGGCTTTGGCAAAGCTGCCCAGCTCAATCACCTTTTCCAATAGCGCCCATTGTTCCAGCGTGGTCTTGTGCATAATTCATCTAAAAATTAGATTATTTTCATCCAAACATAGCGTTATTCATTCAATTTTTAAAGCCGTATTCTTACCTCAACGAAACAGAGGAGAATAAATAATGAGCACTTTTGACAAACATGACCTCAGCGGCTTTATCGGTAAACATCTGGTTTATACCTACGACAACGGCTGGAACTACGAAATTTACGTTAAAAATGGCACCACTCTGGACTATCGTATTCACAGCGGTATCGTTGCTAATCGTTGGGTGAAAGACCAGCATGCGTACATCGTGCGGGTAGGCGAAAGCATTTATAAAATTTCCTGGACTGAACCAACCGGTACCGACGTCAGCCTGATCGTCAACCTGGGCGACAAACTGTTCCACGGCACCATTTTCTTCCCCCGCTGGATCATGAATAACCCGGAAAAAACCGTCTGCTTCCAGAACGATCATATTCCGTTAATGAACGCCTATCGTGACGCCGGCCCGGCCTACCCGACCGAAGTGATTGATGAATTCGCGACTATCACTTTTGTTCGTGATTGCGGCGCGGATAATAACGATGTAATTAATTGCCCGGCTAATGAATTACCCGCAGATTTTCCTGCAAACTTGTAATACAGCAGAAATAATTCTGTGATCTAACGCTAATTTTTCCGCTAGATTAAAACGTAAAAAAATATTTATTACGGGATGGTTGACGATTCGTTTACTTTCATCCGTTAAGCCCCAGTTTTCTCTATGAAACTGGGGCTTCTTGCTGTTATCTCCTGCTATAATGAATTATATCTATATGATTTTCATGGATATATTACTATTCTCACGAAAAATATTAATTTCTTAATATTATCCTAAGCAACAGCGACTAGATTTAAAACCGTCGAAATACCCTGGAATGAAATGTGGCGGTGAACCGACTTCATTTTCATTTTGTTTAAGTCTGCTGGCGCAGGATATTTCTTTCTACCGGCCCCCTTTTTTAGTGGGCTATTAATAGAACAGGAAAAAGATGAGCGAATTTCTGCCGTTTTCGCGCCCGTCGATGGGCGACGCAGAGCTGGCTGCGCTGCGTGAAGTTTTGCAATCAGGATGGATCACTACCGGTCCTAAAAACCAGGTGCTGGAAGAGGCGTTTTGCCAACTGACCGGCAACCGCCACGCCATCGCCGTCAGCTCCGCTACCGGCGGTATGCACGTTACGCTAATGGCGATGGGCATTGGCCCTGGCGACGAAGTGATCACCCCTTCGCAAACCTGGGTCTCGACGCTGAATATGATCTGTCTGCTGGGCGCTACGCCGGTGATGATCGATGTCGACCACGACAATTTGATGATTACCCCTGAGGCGGTGGAAGCAGCGATCACTTCGCGGACGAAAGCGATTATACCCGTCCACTACGCGGGCGCGCCTGCGGATATCGACGCGATCCGCGCCGTTGGCGAGCGCCACGGTATTCCGGTTATCGAAGATGCCGCGCATGCCGCGGGGACGCACTATAAAGGCCGCCACGTCGGCTGGCGCGGCACCGCGATTTTCTCGTTCCACGCGATCAAAAATATGACCTGCGCCGAAGGGGGGCTTATCGTCACCGATGATGACGAGCTGGCTTCCCGCATCCGCAGCCTCAAATTCCACGGCCTGGGCGTTGACGCCTACGACCGCCAGACCCACGGCCGCGCACCGCAGGCGGAAGTGATTACCCCCGGCTTCAAATACAATCTGGCCGATATCAACGCCGCGCTGGCGCTGGTGCAGCTGGATAAGCTGGCGCAGGCGAATCAACGTCGCGCTGAAATCGCCCAACGCTACCTGCGCGAGCTGGCGGATACCCCCTTTAAGCCGCTGACCATTCCGGCATGGGATCACCAACACGCCTGGCACCTGTTTATTATCCGCGTTGATGAAGCGGCCTGCGGCATCAGCCGCGATGTCCTGATGGAAAAACTCAAAGCCATGGGCATAGGCACCGGTCTGCACTTCCGCGCGGCCCATACGCAAAAGTATTACCGCGAGCGTTTTCCTGAAGTTTCGTTACCGAATACCGAATGGAACAGCGCGCGCATTTGTTCTATCCCGCTGTTCCCGGATATGACCGACGACGATGTCACCCGCGTCATTACCGCGCTGCATCAGTTGTCAGGACGTTGATATGCTTACTTATCCTCCCGTAAAAAAAGTCTCGGTGGTGATCCCGGTTTATAACGAACAGGATAGTCTGCCGGAGCTGCTGCGTCGGACCGACGCCGCCTGTGCGACGCTAGGGCGCCAATATGAAATTCTGCTAATCGACGACGGCAGCAGCGACGATTCCGCGCGCATGCTGACCGAGGCCGCCGAAGCCGAAGGCAGCCACGTGGTGGCGGTGCTGTTGAACCGCAACTACGGCCAGCACTCGGCGATTATGGCCGGTTTCAGCCATGTCACCGGCGATCTGATCATCACCCTCGATGCCGACTTGCAAAACCCGCCGGAAGAGATCCCGCGGCTGGTGGCAAAAGCCGATGAAGGCTATGACGTGGTCGGTACCGTGCGCCAGAACCGTCAGGACAGCATCTTCCGTAAATCTGCCTCGAAGATGATTAACCGCCTGATTCAGCGAACCACCGGTAAAGCCATGGGCGATTACGGCTGCATGTTGCGTGCCTATCGCCGCCATATCATCGACGCCATGCTCAACTGCCATGAGCGCAGCACCTTTATCCCGATTCTGGCGAATACCTTCGCCCGCCGGGCGGTCGAGATCCCGGTGATGCACGCCGAGCGCGAATTCGGCGACTCCAAATATAGCTTCATGCGTCTGATTAACCTGATGTATGACCTGGTGACCTGTCTGACCACCACCCCGCTGCGTTTACTGAGTATTTTCGGCAGCGTGATAGCCCTGTTGGGCTTCGCCTTCGGCCTGCTGCTGGTGGTGCTGCGTCTGGCCTTCGGTCCGCAATGGGCGGCGGAAGGGGTGTTTATGCTCTTCGCCGTGCTGTTCATGTTCATCGGCGCCCAGTTTGTCGGTATGGGCCTGCTCGGGGAGTATATCGGCCGCATCTATAACGATGTTCGCGCCCGTCCCCGTTACTTTATTCAACGTGTTGTTCGCCAGCCGGAAACGGCGTCTCAAGAGGAAGATCGTTCATGAAAGCAGTAGTCTTCGCTTATCACGATATGGGTTGCGCAGGTATTCAGTCACTGCTGGATGCCGGGTATGACATCGCCGCTATTTTCACCCATCCGGATAACCCTGGCGAAAACCAATTCTTTGGTTCCGTAGCCCGTATTGCCGCCGAGCAAGGTATCCCGGTATGGGCGCCGGAAGATGTTAACCATCCGCTGTGGATTGAACGTATTCGCGAGATGAAGCCGGATGTGCTGTTCTCGTTCTACTACCGCAACCTGCTGTGCGATGAGATCCTGAATATCGCGCCGAAGGGGGCTTTCAACCTGCATGGTTCTCTGCTGCCGAAATACCGCGGTCGCGCGCCGCTGAATTGGGTACTGGTCAACGGCGAAAGCGAAACCGGCGTGACCCTGCACCGAATGGTTAACCGCGCCGACGCGGGCGATATCGTCGCTCAACAAGCTGTGGCTATCGGCCCGGATGACGCGGCGCTGGCGCTGCACCGTAAGCTGTGCGCCGCCGCCTCCGATCTGCTTGGCCAGGCGCTGCCGGCTATTCGTGAGGGTAAGACTGAGGAGCGGGCGCAGGACCACAGCCAGGCGACCTACGTTGGCCGTCGTACCCCGGAAGACGGACGTCTCGATTGGGATAAACCGGCGCAGACTCTGCACAACCTGGTGCGCGCGGTATCCGATCCGTGGCCGGGCGCCTTCGCCTATGCCGGCGCGAACAAATTTATCGTCTGGAAATCCCGCGTGCGCGCCGATCTGCCGGCGGCGAAGCCCGGCACCGTTATCTCCGCCGCGCCGCTAGTGGTTGCCTGTCAGCAGGGGGCGCTGGAAATCGTCACCGGCCAGACCGAACGCGGCGTTTACATGCAGGGCGCCCAGCTGGCGCAGGCGCTGGGGCTGGTGACCAGCGCGGTGCTGAGCAGCAAACCGGTGGTGGCGGTGAAGCGCCGTACCCGCGTGCTGATCCTCGGCGTTAACGGCTTTATCGGTAACCACCTGACCGAGCGCCTGTTGCAGGACGACAACTATGAGATTTACGGCCTGGATATCGGCTCCGACGCCATCAGCCGTTTCCTTGACTGCCCGCGTTTCCACTTTGTTGAAGGCGATATCAGCATTCACTCCGAGTGGATCGAATACCATATTAAGAAATGCGACGTGGTACTGCCGCTGGTCGCTATCGCGACGCCTATCGAATACACCCGTAACCCGCTGCGCGTGTTCGAACTGGATTTCGAAGAGAACCTGAAGATCATCCGTGACTGCGTGAAATACAATAAGCGCATTATCTTCCCGTCGACCTCGGAAGTGTACGGCATGTGCACCGACAAAAACTTCGACGAAGATAATTCCAATCTGGTGGTCGGGCCGATCAACAAACAGCGTTGGATCTACTCGGTTTCTAAACAGCTGCTGGACCGCGTGATCTGGGCCTATGGCGATAAGAACGGCCTCAAGTTCACCCTGTTCCGTCCGTTCAACTGGATGGGGCCGCGTCTGGATAACCTTAATGCCGCACGTATCGGTAGCTCCCGCGCCATCACTCAGCTGATCCTCAACCTGGTGGAAGGTTCGCCGATTAAGCTTATCGAAGGCGGCAAACAGAAGCGCTGCTTCACCGATATCAGCGACGGTATCGAAGCGTTGTTCCGCATCATTGAGAACAAAGATGGTCGCTGCGATGGTCAGATCATCAACATCGGTAACCCGGAAAACGAAGCTAGCATCAAAGAGCTGGCGGAAATGCTGCTCGCCTGCTTCGAGCGCCATCCGCTGCGCGATCGCTTCCCGCCGTTCGCCGGCTTCCGCGAAGTGGAAAGCAGCGATTACTACGGTAAAGGCTACCAGGACGTTGAGCATCGTAAACCGAGCATTCGCAACGCGAAACGCTGCCTGAACTGGGAACCGACCGTCGAGATGGAAGAGACCGTTGAACACACTCTGGACTTCTTCCTGCGCACCGTTGAGCTCACGGACGATAAAAACTCATGAAACAAGTCGGCTTACGCATAGATGTCGATACCTTTCGCGGGACGCGTGATGGCGTACCACGGCTGCTGGCCCTGCTGGGCAAGCACGGGATTCAGGCAAGCTTCTTTTTCAGCGTCGGGCCGGACAATATGGGGCGCCATTTATGGCGCCTGGTAAAACCGAAGTTTCTGTGGAAAATGCTGCGCTCCAACGCGGCCTCGCTGTATGGCTGGGATATTCTGCTGGCCGGCACCGCGTGGCCGGGGCGCAGGATTGGCGCGGGTAACGAAGAGGTTATTCGCGCCGCCGCGCACATCCATGAAGTGGGCCTGCACGCCTGGGACCACTACAGCTGGCAAGCGTGGAGCGGCGTCTGGCCGCAGGAACGTCTGACGCTGGAAATTGAACGCGGTCTGCTCGAACTGGAACGCATTATCGGCCGCCCGGTGACCTGCTCCGCCGTCGCCGGCTGGCGTGCCGACCAGCGGGTGGTAAAAGCGAAAGAATCCTTCGATTTCCTCTACAACAGCGATTGTCGCGGCACGCGGCCATTCCTGCCGCAGCTTGGCGGCGGGGCCTCCGGCACCGTACAAATTCCGGTGACGCTTCCCACCTGGGATGAAGTCGTCGGTAGCGCCGTCGATACCGCTGGCTTCAACCGCTATCTGCTGGACTGCATTCATCGTGACAAGGGAACGCCGGTCTATACCATCCACGCCGAAGTGGAAGGCATTGCCTGTGCCGATCAGTTCGATGCGCTGCTGACCATGGCGGAGGAAGAAGAAATACAATTTTGCCCACTGAGCCAGCTGCTGCCCGCTGACTTTAGCGAGCTGCCGTCAGGCAAAGTGGTCCGTGGTGAGCTGGCTGGCCGGGAAGGTTGGCTTGGACGTGAACAATTACTGGGCTCGGGTGTATGAAAAGCATTCGTTATGGCATCTCTCTGGTTGTACTCTTTGCGCTGTATTACTTATTGCCGTTAAATTTCCGTTTGCTGTGGCAGCCTGATGAAACCCGCTATGCCGAGATCAGTCGTGAAATGCTGGCCTCCGGCGACTGGGTGGTGCCGCATCTGCTGGGCCTGCGTTACTTTGAAAAGCCGATTGCCGGTTACTGGATTAACAGTATTGGCCAGTGGCTATTTGGTCATAATAACTTTGGCGTGCGTTTCGGTTCGGTCTTCGCCATTACCGTCAGCGCGTTGCTGGTGGCGTGGCTGGCGTGGCGTATTTTCCGCGATAAACGCGTGGCGATCCTGTCGCCGGTTATCTTCCTGACCGCGATGCTGGTATACGGTATTGGAACCTATGCGGTGCTGGATCCGATGATCACCATGTGGCTGGCGCTGGCGATGTGCAGCTTCTGGGGAGCCTCCCAGGCGCAGAGCCGCAGCGGGAAGATGTTGGGTTATGTCCTGCTGGGAGTCGCCTGCGGTATGGGGGTGATGACCAAGGGCTTCCTCGCGCTGGCGGTACCGGTGGTTGGCGTGCTGCCGTGGGTGATGGCGCGTAAACGCTGGCGCGAAGTGCTGACCTACGGCTGGCTGGCGGTGGCGGTCTGTACGTTGGTGGTGCTGCCGTGGGGATTGGCTATTGCCAATCGCGAACCCGATTTCTGGCGCTATTTCTTCTGGGTCGAGCATATTCAGCGTTTCGCTGAGAAAGACGCGCAGCATAAAGCGCCGTTCTGGTACTACATTCCGTTCCTGATTGCCGGCAGCCTGCCGTGGTTGGCGCTGTTACCGGGCGCGCTGAAGCGCGGCTGGAGCGAGCGCGATGATGCCCGAGGCGCGCTGTATCTGTTAGGCTGGATAGCGATGCCGTTCCTGTTCTTCAGCATCGCCAAGGGAAAACTGCCGACCTACATTCTGCCGTGCTTTATGCCGCTGTCGATTTTGATGGCCCGCTACGCGCTGGATGCCGCGAAGGCGGGGGCGAAAGCGCTGCGCATCAACGGCATGATCAACCTCGGTTTTGGTCTGGTCGGCCTGGTCGCCGTGCTGGTGGTCTCACCGTTGGGCGTCATGCATAAGCCGGTGTGGACCAGGATAGAGTTGTATAAATGTCTGCTGGCGGCGATTGCCTTTGCCGTATGGGCGCTGATGGGCTGGCTGGCGATAAAAGACAACGGTCGTCGCTGGACGCTGGCCGCTATCTGTCCGCTGGGAGTGGCGCTGCTGGTGGGCTTCGCTATCCCGGATCGGGTTATCGACAGCAAACAGCCGCAGTTTCTGGTGGATATTGTTAGCGAATCGCTGGCGCCAAGCCGCTATGTACTGACCAACAGCGTCGGTATCGGCGCGGGGCTGGCGTGGGAGCTCAAGCGTGACGACATCATCCTGTATGAAAGGCAGGGGGAGCTAAAATATGGCCTCGGATGGCCGGATGCGCAGAGCAAATTCGTGGCGACTCAAGCTTTTGCTGATTGGCTGGCGGCGCACCGCCAGCAGGGACCGATCTCACTGGTGCTGCGGATGGATAAAGGTGAAACGATGAACGAACTGGCGTTACCGAAACCTGATAACTCCTACGAGCTGGGGCGCGTGGTGTTTATTCAGTATCTGCCGCAATGAGTGTCTGGTTCTGTCTGATACTCGCCAGCCTGCTTAGCTGCGCCGGTCAGCTGTGCCAGAAGCAGGCGACCCGGCCGTCCCGTAGCGGGCGGCGCGGGCGGCATATTTTGCTGTGGCTGGGCTTAGCCCTGTTGGCGCTCGGCGGCGGTATGCTGCTGTGGCTGGGGGTGCTGCAGGCGATCCCGGTCGGTATCGCTTATCCGATGCTGAGCCTCAATTTTGTCTGGGTAACGCTGGCGGCATGGGGTATCTGGCGCGAGCCGGTGGCGCGCCGCCACTGGCTTGGCGTCGGGCTGATCGTCGTCGGCATCGCCGTTCTGGGGAGTAGCGTCTGATGGGGTTAATCTGGGCGTTATTGAGCGTCGGGCTGGTCAGCGGCGCGCAGCTGTTACTGCGCAGCGCGATGGTCGAGCTGCCGCCATTGACCGATATCCTGACCTTTCTCAATCATCTACTGCATTTGCGCACCGGTACCTTCAGCCTGGGTTTCGGCCTGGTTGGCTATCTGCTGTCGATGGTCTGCTGGTATTTCGCGCTACACCGCTTACCGCTGGCCAAAGCTTACGCGCTGCTCAGCCTGAGCTACATTCTGGTGTGGGCCGCCGCCATCTGGCTGCCCGGCTGGCACGAGCCGTTTTACTGGCAATCGCTGCTGGGCGTGCTGATTATTATCGCCGGCGTGCTGACTATCTTCTGGCCGTTCAAGCCGCGCCGTTGAAACATTGAATGTGCGCCGCCGTCAGCGAGAACGGCGTTGGCGTACAGACCGCAATACTTAACCCTTGATACTGAATCTGGCTTAATGACAGCGCGCCGCGAAAGGCGCTGTCAACAGAGGCCATCTGCCAGGCGCTGCCGCCGCGTTGCTTTACCAGCGCTTCTTTGCGCGTCCAGATTCGCCAAAAGGCGGCTAGCTGCCCCTCCGGCGGTTCGCGCTCCAGTTCCTGATGCTCGCCCTCGCTAAACAGGGCGTTAGCCAACCGCTGCCAGCCGTTGCGCGGGCGAATGACTTCGATATCGCAGCCAACCTCGCCTTCATCGCTCAGCAGCAGGGCAATTTGGTCGCCGCTGTGGCTAAGGTTAAACCACCGCCCGCAGCCGGGCGGGAAGGCCGGTTTGCCCTGCTCGCCATACGCAATATCCACCAGCGGGGCCACCGCATGCGCCAGCAGCGCGCGCCCGGCAAGCCAGCTTGCCCGCCGCGGGCCATCAGGGGCCTGGGCCGCTAACCCAGTCGGTAACGGCAGGGCGCTAAGCGTTGAGATTTGGCCAAGGATAAGCTGATACATTTCAGGACCAGCGCTGAATAATCATTGAGGTGTTAATACCGCCGAAGGCGAAGTTGTTACTCTGCAGGAATTCACAATCAATCTGGCGCGCTTCGCCCATGATGTAATCCAGTTCTCCGCAATTGGCGTCCGGATTATGCAAATTCAGCGTTGGCGCGAACCAGCCCTCGCGCATCATCTGCAGACTCATCCACGCTTCCAGCGCCCCGCAGGCGCCAAGGGTATGGCCGAAATAGCTTTTCAGCGAGGAGATCGGCACGCTATCGCCGTAAATCGCCGCCGTCGCCTGGCTTTCGGCGATATCGCCGCGGTCGGTCGCGGTGCCGTGGGCCGAAATGTAGCCGATATCCCGGGCGCTCAGGCCCGCTATTTTTAATGATTGTTCCATGCAGATCTGCATGGTTTCACGCTGCGGTTGAGTGATATGCGCAGCATCGCAGTTGGTGGCGAAGCCGATGATTTCGCCGTAAATGGTCGCCCCGCGTGCTTTGGCGTGCTCCAGTTCTTCCAGAATGAGAGTACCGGCCCCTTCGCCAATCACCAGCCCATCGCGCAGCACATCAAAGGGGGAGGGGGTAATGTCGGGCTGCTCATTGCGCTGGCTGGTGGCAAACAGAGTATCGAATACCGCGGCCTCCGACGGGCAAAGCTCTTCCGCGCCGCCGGCGACCATCACCGTTTGATAGCCGTGGCGAATCGCTTCCCAGGCGTAACCAATCGCCTGGCTTCCGGAGGTACAGGCGCTGGACGTCGGGATCACGCGGCCGCGCAGGCCAAAAAACAGGCCCGTATTGACGGCGGTGGTATGCGGCATCATCTGCACGTAGGTGGTAGCAGTAATATTATTGGTGTGCTTTTCCGTCAACATGGTGGCGAATTCGCTCATCGGGGCGGTACTGCCGGTTGATGAACCGTAGGCGATGCCGGTTTCGCCGTTACTCAGTATGGCATCGTCGATTAGCCCGGCCTGCTCCAGCGCCAGTTCAGTGGCGCGGGTGGAGAGCAACGATACGCGCCCCATCGCGCGAATGCGCTTGCGGGTATAGTGGTCGGGCAGGGTGAAATCATCGATCGGCGCGCCCAGCAGCGTATGCAGCCCGTCGTAAATACGCCACTCCGGCATGGCGCGTACGGCGTTTTTATATCTCTTCAGCCCCGCCGAGACATCCTGCCATTTTTCGCCAAATGCGGTGACGCCACCCATCCCGGTAATGACCACACGGCGTGTCATAACATCCCTCCATTGATGGAAATGACCTGCCGGGTGACATAACCCGCCACATCCGACATTAAATAACTCGCCAGCCCCGCCACTTCTTCCGCCTGTCCCATGCGTTTCATTGGGATCATCGACATCGCCTCTTTCAACGCGGCCTCTTCCATTTCGATCATCCCGGTGTCGATAAGCCCGGGGGCGATGCAGTTCACGGTGATTTTGCGCTTCGCCAGTTCAATCGCCAGCGCTTTGGTGGCGCCGATGATCCCCGCCTTGGCGGCGCTATAGTTGACCTGACCGCGGTTGCCCATCACGCCGGAAACGGAAGAGAGCGTGATGATGCGCCCGCCCTGGCGTGCGCTAATCATCGGCATGATGCATGGGTGAATGACGTTGTAGAAGCTGTCGAGGTTGGTGTGGATCACCGCGTCCCAGTCGTCTTCGCCGAGCGCCGGGAAGGCGCCGTCGCGGGCGATGCCGGCGTTGCTGACAATGCCGTACCACGCGCCGTGTTCGGCCATATCTTGCTCAAGGACTTCGCGGCACTGCGTGCGATTGGCGACGTCAAAGCTCAGCAGACGCCCCGCGCCGCCGGCGGCGGTAATCGCCTCCAGCGTCTGCTGCGCGCCTGACGTGTCGCGATGATAGTGGACGCCTACCATAAAACCGTCCGCCGCCAGCTGGCAGGCAATGGCGCGACCGATACCTTTGCTGGCGCCGGTAACCAAAACTGAACGACTCATTCTGACGCTCCTTGTTGAAATAGGGTGTTAAGTTCTGTTGGCGTTGGCTGGAAGGTATTAACCCTTCCGCTGGCCAGCAGGTCATCGTCCGCCATCACGGCGCCTTCGAAGCTAGCGAAACGCTCGTCCTGCATGAGCAGTTTAACGGTAATGGACAGTGCTTTGCCGCGCGGCAGGGAGCCGGCCGCGCAGACTAATTCTCGCGCGCCAAGCACCATACCTAATGAGATGGACGCTTGCCCTTTTTGCAGGCGGTGCCAGCCGGACCAGACGCCGACGGTTTGCGCCATTAATTCAAGGGCGAACCAACCGGGGAGATTGCCCTCGGCATCGAGAAATGGCGCCAGGACGCTATGGGGCGAGACCGTGACCCGGCAGGTCGCGGTTTCGTCGGTCACATTGACGACCTCTTCCAGCAGCAGCATCGGTGCATCGTGCGGTAGATAGTCGCCGGGCGATAAATAGTGGTTCATTGAATGCTCCCGAGCAGGATGCTGGCGTTGTTACCGCCAAAAGCAAAAGAGTTCGACAGGATAATCGGTCGCGGCAGCGGCTGGAGATGTTCGATGATCCCGCATGGCGGTAGTGTTTCATCGCGCGGCGACTGGCTGAAATCCTGCGCTGGCAGCGGCAGGTTTCGCTGCAGAATCAGCATGCCGATGGCGGCTTCGGTGATCCCCGCGGCGCCCAGCGTGTGTCCGGTCAGGTGTTTCGTTGAACTACAGGGTACCCGAACGCCAAATAGCGCGTTGATGACGTGAGACTCTATTCTATCGTTAAGCGGCGTGGCGGTGCCGTGCAGGTTGATATAACCCACTTGTTCAGGGGCGATGCCCGCATCCCCCAGCGCCTGCTGGATGGCGCGGATCGCCCCCTCTCCTTCAGGATGCGGGGCGGAAATATGCCAGGCGTCGCTGGACTCGCCGATACCCAGTAGCGCGACTGGCTGCGGTTCGCGGGTCAACAGCATCAGCGCCGCCCCTTCGCCGATAGTGATACCGTTACGGTCGCGGGCAAATGGCTGGCACTGCGTCGTGGAGAGCGATTCCAGACTGTGAAAGCCGTTGATCGGCATTCGGCTGAGGGTGTCCGCGCCGCCGACGATCGCCACATCCGCCAGACCGGCTTCAATTAGTCGGCGTCCGCTGATAATCGCTCTGGCACTGGAGGAGCAGGCGGTTGACAGCGTAAATGCCGGGCCATCCAGCGCCAGCCAGTGGCTGAGAAAACGCGATGGGTCGCCCAGCTCCTGTTGCGGATATTGCCAGGCCGCGCTTTCCTTGCCGCCAAGCGTCAGGGTGACATGCGCGTCACCCTCATCCAGCCCCGAGGTGCTGGTGCCGAGCACTACGGCCACGCGCTCTCGTCCGTATTGGGCGATGGCGCGATCCACCTGCGGCTGAATTTGCGCCAGCGCCGCCAGCAGCAGCTGATTATTGCGCGAACGATGGGCGCTAAAGGTATCGGGAATGGCGGGCAATTCGCCGTCCACGCCCGCGAACACCGCCTGCGGATGCCCCTGTAGCCACCCCTCGCGCGGACGCATGCCGGGCGCAATACCGCGAGCCAAATTGGCGGCGATTTCATCGTTATCGCGGCCCAGCGCGTTAATCATGCCGACGGCGGAAATGTAGATCATCTCAGTCACCCAGGTATTGAATGGTGATGTGGTATTTAAAGACGTGCTGTTCGATGCTGATCGGCACGCGCTGGCCTTTGCGGTTGATATAGGTGATTTCGGTGACCAGCTTCCCGCGCGCGTTACGTAGTTCGCGTTTGTCGCCGCGCTCGGTCAACGTCCACCTTTTTGGCAACTGCGGCAGCCATGCGCTAACCGGCCAGTGGCTGAGCATCACATCGGCCAGCACCTGGCTGGCTGGCGGCAGTTGCGGAACCACCATCGACTGTTCAGCGCGCAGCCCTCTTTCATCATAGGTCACCAGGAACAGGCGGATACCGACGGACGACAGACCCGCCAGCGTGAGCTTTTTATCATCGGCATTGAGCATGACCAGCAGCGACTGGGTTTGGCCGTTGAAGCTGCCGGTGAGCAACTGTTGCGAGCTGATAGCCGGCGAGATACCAGGCGGCGGTAACGTGACGCGGGTACCCGGTTCCAGCCACGCCTGCGGGCGGCCTTGCGGCTCCGGCTGCGAACGGCTGCAGCCGGCCAGCAATAAGGCGGCGAGTAGCGCGAAGGCGCGCCAGAATGATGGTCTTCTCATCGTCTTTTTTTCTCTTTTTTGGTCGGCATCGCTAACGGCGAAAGCAGGAAGGCGGCGAAAATGCCGCTTACCAAAACAATACCAAAACTGCTAATGGCCTGCGTGGCGCTAAATACCAGCATGCCGAGCGTCAATAAGGTGGTCATCATCGCCAGGGTGACCGCCAGCAGCGATGTCAGCGGCGTACCGCGCGGGTTGCTGAAAAACAGCGTGTAGTTAATGCCGATGCCCAGTACCAGCACCAGCGCCAGCAAGGAGAACAGGTTAACCGCGTGGCCGCTAAATGCCAGCATCGCCAGCCCGCATCCCAGCGACAATACCGACGGCACCAGGCTAACCAGCCCTTTGCGCCAGCCAAGGCGGAGCATAGCGCCGCAGGCAATCACCGCCAGCGCAACGCCCAGCAGGCCGGTTAGAATGTGGCGGTAGAGCGCGAACAACTGGTCGAAATCGTTTTTGCGATCGACCCACGCAACGCCAGCCTGTTGTGTACTAAGCGTTTTTAGCGCCGCGCTGTCTTTCACGCCGCTCACCGGGACCAGTACGCCGCTTTCACCATCCGGCAGCGTCAGCCACAGCAGTCGCCAACCTTCGCTGGCCGGGCTGGCAAGCCAGACGTCGACGGTCACTGGCATCGGGTTGAGATCGGGATTGATCGTTGCCAGTCCGGCGTGGTTCAGCACGTTACTGACGGTGGGCGCGGCGCGTTGCAGCAGGGCAAGATCCTGCTGTTGGCGAGCGAGTGAATTCAGGGGGATAGCGCGATATCCGCCGAGCAGGCCGTCGCTTTGCGCCTGCGTCAGCGCGGGCATAAATGCCTCCAGGCGCTGCAGCGTCTGCTGGGCCGTTTTGCCGTAAATCACAAACCACTTTTGATCGACGCTTTGCCCGGTGAGCGCGGTGATGGCTTTTTCCTGGGCCAGGATATCCTGCGGCAACGCCTGGAGCTGCGAAATATCATCATCCACCCGCAGCGTCGCGAGACCCGCCAGCGAGAACAGGGCCAGCGCGACGGGGAGGCCGATGGACAGCTTTTTATGGCGTCGCCAGGCGGCAAGCCAGCGTAACAACAATGCCATCGCCGGAACCGGGCGCACGGGAAGTCCACGGCACAACCATGGATGCCAGAAAATTACCGTCAGACACGAGGCGCTCAGGCCGACCGCCGCGAAGAGCGCCATCTGGCGAATCGCCGGAAAGGGGGCCAGCATCATAATCAGATAAGCCGCCACGGTAGTAAGTAGCGCCAGCAGCAACGCATGACGCACTTTGGCGAGGCTTTGCCACGGGGTTGATTCCGCGCCATGCACCATCCGTTCGGTCAGATAATAGAGCGTATAGTCGGCGGAGATGCCGATGATGCTCATGCTCATCACCAGGGTCATCAGATGCAGTTCGCCAAATAGCAGCAGCGTGACGACGGTGCCGGCCAGCGCGCCGATGGCGATGGAAATCAGGCACAGCAGCAGCGGGCGCAGCGAACGAAACGTCACGACGATCAGCAGGATCACGCCGAACAGCGTCGCCGCGCCGAGTGTAGAAATATCGTGCTTCGCCTGCTGACTGGCGTAATCGCTATAGAACACGGTGCCGCGCGACAGCAGCTGCGCCTGCGGATGCTGCGTTTTCCACTGCTTCTCCAGCTCGCCGAGCGTAGTGACCAGCCGGTGCGTCTGCTGCATATCGAATGAGGAACCCGCCAGTTCGCCATGCAACAGATACCAGAGGTTGCCCTGGGCATCTTTGGTCACCAGCCAGCCATCCTGCAGTTGCATCCGCTGGCCGCCTTTCGCCATCGCCAGCTGCGAGCCGCGCATCAGCATCAGCGGATCGTTTTGCAGTTCTTTGCCGCTGACGCCGGAAAATGCCGAATAGAGCTGTGAGAGGATCCATTGCGCCTGCGCCTCGCCGCCGTTTTGCAGGCGCGCGCGGGTAGCGGGGTCAATTAAACCGTTACGATGCTGCCAGAAAAAGGTCCCCCAGGCCTGCTGATTATCGGCATTCATTGGGCCTTTGACGTCTGCCAGCGCTTTCGAGGTTTGCAGCAGACGCAGCCAGTCGCCGGCCACCTGCGGGTCGGCCTGTTTACCGGGGCTGACCAGCCAGACCAGCTGGCGGTCAAGGCGCTGCATAAAACCGTCGTTCAGGCTGGGTGGGATTGCGCCAAGCGTCTGCTTCGGCAGCATCGCCAGTACGCTGCTGTTGAGCCGGGCCTGCGGCAGCAGCGCCAGCAGCGCGCCCGCCAGGAGAAGGCAGACGACGGCCCATAACAGCGCGGGGCGTTTACTGGGCGGCAAAGCGTTGGCGTTCGTCATCGGTCAGTTGCGCAGGCGTCAATTGGTGTTGGGAAAGCGTGATCTCGGTGCGATCGCCTTGCTTGTCGTTGAGCTGAATATGTTCCAGATAGTCTTTCCCGGCCAAATCGATGCGGGCAAAAATCTTATCCAGCGGCGTAGTGATGGGCGTCAGGCGCAG
Source organism: Klebsiella sp. SYXHC3 (assembly GCF_057196925.1). Taxonomy (NCBI): domain Bacteria; kingdom Pseudomonadati; phylum Pseudomonadota; class Gammaproteobacteria; order Enterobacterales; family Enterobacteriaceae; genus Klebsiella; species Klebsiella sp. SYXHC3. The sequence continues at coordinate 344,337 of NZ_JBXUNG010000002.1, forward strand.
CGTCCACTGGCCTTCGCCTTTATCGGCAAATTCCACGTGGAAGTTATCTTCCAGAACTTTTCGATCCGCCTGGAACAACGCGCGCAGCAAATGGTTGAACTGGAACATCTGCGGATTGTTTTCGGCAGTAATGGTTTGCGGCGGCTGGCCGTTGATCGCCTGCACCATCCGTTTGTCATCCAGCAACAGCTGCATCGGGAATGGCGAGGTTTGATCCCACAGCAACCCCTTATCGCGGGCGATCAACATCTGCCCCTGGGATCGCAGCGGCTGCGGCAGATCCTTAATCGTGCGAACTTGATCGAAATGGGCGCGCACCACCGGCTGTTCGCTAAATTGTTTTTGCAGGTCATCAAGCGTCAGGGCGCTGACCAGCGGGCTGATAAACAGCCCTAACAGCAGCAGTAATCTCATGGCGTAACCCCCATGCGTTCAAACAGGATATCCGGGCTGACGAAACACATCTCGCGGCTGTTTTCATCCACCGCAACCTGGATGGTGTAGCCGGTGGTGGTGCGCTTGCCGCTATCGACATCAAAAATTTCGTAGCCAATGCGTAGGCGGTTCTCAAACTCTTCTATCCGCGCGCGCACGCGAATGCGCTGCTCGAAGGTGATAACATCGCGGTATTTCACGCGGGTATCGACCACCGGCCACAAATAGCCTGAGGCTTTCATCTGCCGGTAGCCGTAGTTGAACTGGTTAAGCAGCGCCTCACGGGCAATTTCGAAGTAGCGGAAATAGTTGCCATGCCACACGACGCCCATCATATCGATGTCATGAAACGGAATAGTCAGCTCTACTTCAGCAGTAAAACGGGGATCGTTAAGCACCCTTTACTCCTTGTTTTTGGGATCCGGCAAACGCCAGAAATCGAAAAAGTTAAACCAGTCGAGCGGCGACTGCAGCGCGTAGTGTTCCAGCCGTTCGGCGTAGCGGTCGATGATGTGTTGCAATGCCTGTTGGCGATCGGCGCGCGGTAATAGCAGCGGGTCGGCGAACGGCTCGCAGTAAATGCGCAGTTTGCCCTGCTGGCGGAGAGCGAAAAGCAAATTAACCGGGCAGCGCAAAATGGCGGCGAGGATAAATGGCCCCTGCGGGAAGGGGGCGGCTTGCCCCATAAAACGGCTCCAGCAGACACGCCATTCTCCGCCGCGCTGCGGGTTAACCGCAATACGGTCGCCGACAATCGCGATCCACTCGCCGCGCTCCAGCTTTTCTTGCAACAGGATGGCGGTATCCGGGCCGATATCGTTCACCGGCATCAGGTTGAGCCCGGCCTGAGGGGCCATTTCCGTCATAATCTGTTTAAAACGTTGCGCATTTTCGCTGAATACCAGAGCGTTGATGGTTTTGCCGCCCTGTAGTTGCGCCAGCGCGCGGCAGGCTTCGACATCACCGAGATGCGAAACCAACAGCAGCTTCCCCCGCGGATCGCTGATATTTAGCGTCTCCTCGGCGCCTGCGGTAAAAACCACGTCGCGGCCGAACTGCAATTCGCCGCGCCAGCTGGCGATTTTATCCAGCATCGCTTCGCCGAAGCGCTGGAAGTGCCGATAGCTGGTTAGCGTTGGCGGTATCGGCATCTGGCGAGCGGCGAACTGTTCGCGCACGCGGGTTATCCATTGTTGCGAAGCACGGCGGGCCGTCGCGGCCGTCAGCCAGTACACGCCGACCACCGGATAAAGCAGCAGCGAGAACGCCTTGCGCCCCAGCAGCCGCCACACCAGTAGCATCAGGCGCATTCCCCATAATCCTTTTACCTCCTGCTGACGCGCCCAGTGCGGCGAGGCGCGGCGAAACAACAGCGAGGGGATCCGCGGCAGCATGCCGAGGAACAGACGCGTGTGCATCAGCGAGATGCGGCAGTTATCTTTGATGGCATCAAAATGCGACAAACCGTCCGGCGGGTAGGTCACGCGGGTTGGCACAAAATAGCTGGTATTTCCCTGCCAGTAGAGGCGCACCATCACTTCGGTATCAAAATCCATTCGCTGGCCGAGTGACACGCGCTGCGCCAGCTGTAGCGTTGGCGTCACCGGGTAGACGCGAAAACCGCACATGCTGTCTTTCAACTGCAGCGACAGCGTTTCAATCCATACCCAGACGTGGGTTATCCAGCGCCCGTAGAGGCGGGAACGCGGGATGGAGTCGTCGTAAATCGGTTGCCCGGAAATCAGCGCTTCGGGATGGGCCTGCGCCAGCGCCAACAGTTGCGGAATATCTTCGATGGCGTGCTGACCATCGGCATCGACCTGCACCGCGTGGCTGAACCCGGCTTGCGCTGCGGCCTGTAGCCCACGGATCACCGCTGCGCCTTTGCCCGCGTTCTGTGGTAAGCGGATTAAGGTCAGATTAGCGGTTTCCGCCGCCAGCCGCTCCAACTGCTGCCGCGTACTGCTATCGCTGCCGTCGTCCACCACGATGCAAGGCAGGCCAAAGGGCTGCAGGCGCGCCAGCACCTGCGGCATCATGGCGCCGTGGTTATAGCAGGGGATCAGCACGCAGGGAGAGAAAGCTAGCGGCATAAGCGAATTTTCCCGCTGCTGGCGGTGTGCCGGGTTTCACCGTCATGGCGCTGATAGCTAAAGGTCAGGGTCTGGCGAGCCTCCTGCCATGTCAGGGTGAGCGTGACGATCGCGCCCGGCAGCAGCGGCGACTGAAATTTCACGTTCTGAATGTCATGAAAGCGCCAGCCGGGCACGAGCAGGCGGGTGGCGTAATGCATCGCCCAATCGATCTGTGCGACGCCGGGTAGCAGCGGCTGCACGGCAAAATGGCCGCGAAACCAGAATAGCGCCGGGTCGAGAGAGAGCACGATTTCAACCCGATCGGCTTGCGGCTGACGGCGCTCAATTTCATGGGGCTTCATGAAATAACTCCTGTAATTGCGCGTAGACACGCTTATTCATGCTATTAACGGGGATCTCGTCAACCACCCGCCAGTAGCGAGGGATGGCCACAGGTTCCAGCGAGGCGCGCAGCGCTTTCCGCCATTGTAATTCCTGGCTTTTCCCCCAGCGGCGGCGGGCGTCATGATCGAGCACTAACAACGCGCCAACGCTCTGGCGGCTGCCGCGGGTAATCGGCAGGACGGCGGCCTCAAGAATGCCATCCAGTTGCAGTAACCGGTATTCCACTTCGCTTAGTGAAATGCGCTTCTCTTCAATTTTCACTACCCGGTCGCGACGACCTGCCAGCTGGAATTGACCGCTTTCATTGAAATGCAAAATATCATCGATAACCAGGCCGTTATCGTCGGCGATAAGCGGCGAAAATAGACGAATTGTGTTGCCCTGCGGCTGAAAGCGGATGCCGGGGAACGGCTGCCACGGCGCATTATCCTGCAGGCGCTGGCGGCAGGCGATAACCCCGCTTTCCGTGCTGCCGTAGATTTCATCCGGCCAGGTATTGAACCAGTTAGCGGTGTGCATGGCATCCTGCCAGGGCAGCTTGCCGCCGGCGGACAAAATCATCGCGACCGGCGGCGGGATAAGCCGATAGTCGAGACGTTTGAGAAAAGCCGGGCTACTGATAAACAAATAATGATGATCATGGCTTAATGCCGCCAGCTGCTCGGCGTACTCAATCATCGCCGCGTGCAGCGGCAACCCCAGCGCCATTGGCAGGAACAGACGGAACGTCAGGCCGTACAAGTGCTGCGGCGCGACCGATGCCACTACCCGACTGCCTGTCAGGCGCCCGGCATAGTGCGCGGCTATCAGCGCCGCCTCGCGGTCGAGACTCTTAACGGGCTTACTAATTCGCTTTGGTTCACCGGTAGAACCGGAGGTAAAAAGCTCAATGCAGGCGTTATCGCCGATCGCCGGGAACGCGTATTCGTGGGATGCGGTCGCCATGGCGGACTGGATAACCCGCAGCGGCCCGCGCCATGGCAGCGTCTTATCGCTCAGGATGCCGTCGAAAAGCGCTCGCTGTTCGTGTAATAGCGCCGCTCGGCTATGGCCAGGAAGCACTGGCGTTTTCCCCGCATGCAGCGTGGCCAACAGCGCGACCAAAAACAGGTAGCTGTTGTCAAAACAGAGCGCCCAACGCTCGCCTGGCTGTTGTTGCAGGTTGTTAAGCAGGTGAGCGACATCATAGCGCAGATGCGCCAGCGTCCAGCTGTGCGCTTCCTGCCACGCAATCAGCGTTTGCGGCGGACGCGGGGCGCTGAGCCACTGGGCCAGCGTGAGGGGCTGCATCATGGTTTATCTCGTTTAATCACCCGCTGGCGCACCAGCCACTCTCCGGCCATCAACATGCCCATCAGCAGATAGGAAATCATGCCGTTCCACGCCGTCCATAGCGACATATCGCCATATAACGCGGTAACCAGCGCTATACCGCCGTTGCCGATGAAAAAGGCGCACCAGATTTGGGTGACCCGGCGGGTGTAGCGCACGGCTTGCTCAGAAAGAACCGGGTCCCGCAACCGCGCCAGGCGCTCGACTACAGGCATACTTGACCACAGCGAACCGCCAAACACCGCCAGCATCACGCCGCTCACCACCACCGGGTAAAATAGCAGTAGCTGATGGGTCTTTAGCAGGAAGCTGGCAATGCACAGCGTCATGCCGGCTACCGCAACGATCTGAGTGACCACGCTCAACGGCCCTGACTGTCGCCGGGTCTGGCGAAAGCGTAAAAACAGCAGTAGCGCCATTAGCGGCAACAGCCATGGCAGGCTGTTATGCGCGAGGCCAAACCAGATCAAAAATGGCCAGGTCAGCAGTAATAACCCCGTCATAATTGAAACGACCGGCAGCGAGCGGATGCCCGACACGGTGAATTACGCTTCTTTCAGCAGGCGATCCGCCGCATCGACCACGTCCTGCACGGTGCGTACGGTTTTAAAGTCTTCTGGCTTGATTTTCTTGCCGATTTTCTTTTGTAGATGGACGATCATGTCGATGGCGTCGATGCTGTCCAGTTCGAGGTCTTCGTACAGGCGGGCCTCAGGTTTAATATCCTGCGGATCGATTTCAAACACCTTCACCAGCAGCGCGGAGACTTCTTCGTAAATAGCTTTTTGTTCGGTCATAACGGTTCTCCTCAGGCACGCTGCGCTTGAATAAAGGATGCCAGCGTGGCGACGGAAAAGAAGTGCTGGCGCATCTCTTCGCTTTCTGCCGACAGCACCACGCCGTACTGTTTTTTCACCGCCAGACCCAGCTCCAGCGCATCGATGGAGTCCAGACCCAGACCATCGCCAAACAGCGCGGCATCGGTGTCGATATCATCAGCGGACAACTCGTCCAGGTTCAATGTACTGATAATCAGATTTTTAATTTCAAGATAGAGCGCTTCCATCATTAATTCCTGTTTCAGGCGCAACGCCTGATTCTAATTTAAGCAAAATATGCCGGTTTAACTGCCGTGCGGCCAGCGCCGGTTCTTGTGTGTTGGCATCGTAAAATTGGTCTATTCGTAGCCGTTCTCCGACTTCAACGGTAAATAACGGCTTCGTTCGCGGCGGGTCGTACCATTTGCTCTGTTTGCCCAGCATATGCTCGGTACAGCGGATAACGACGACGCGTAAATCGCTGCCGCAGCGCACGGCGATATTGGCCGCGCCGCGCTGCAGCTGCATTTTTTCTCCCGGCACCGTTCGGGTTCCTTCCGGGAAAATCAAAATAGTATCGCCCTGCTGTAAACGCTGCCGACTGGCCGGAAGCAGGGTATCGGCGCGATCGTTAATCAAATAATCCGCCGCGCGGATCACGCCGCTGACAAATGGGTTTTTCAGCAACGCGCTTTTCACCAGGCAGTCGGTTTCCGGCATCACCGAGGCCAGCATCACGTAGTCGATGAGGCTGGGATGATTAGCGACCACCAGGCAACCGCGCTCCTGACGTAAAATCTCGCGCCCTTTAATCTGGTAGTCCAGTACGCCGACGGCTTTCACGACGTTAAGAAAAACGCGAAAGCTGGCGGAAATGCTGCGCCGTGCGAGACGACGACGGCGGGTGCTATCGCGCACTACGATCAGCAGCAGATTGAACCAGATCAGCGAGAGCAGCAGCCCACCGACGCCAAACAGCGCGAAACAAAAACCGGTCATCGCCGCGCGCCACAGGCGATTTAACCGTTGGAAAAGCGGCGTCATGCTCGGCTCCAGCGCCACTGCACGCGCTCGCCGGGCAGGGTGAACGTATGGGAATTCTGCAGATAGTGCCGTAAAAACAGCAGGCTTTGCGGTAGGGGGCTTTCAGGAACGGCATCATAGCGCTCAGCCTGGCACTGCCATTCGCCGCCGGACTCAATAACCCAGGCCGTCGCATAGGGCCAGGTCGGCATAGCCGTCGGCAGCTGCGAATGGTAAAACTCCGGCAGAAAACCATCAAAATCAACCATCAACACGCGTTGATAACCTGCCTGCAGAAGCCCCATGACTTCATATAATCCCTGCTGGAAAGTGTCGCGCCCGGCAGAAAGCGATGACGACGCAATAGGCTTTTTCGCCGCAATCGTCAGATTACCAACGGCGGAATTATGTACCGATAAGGCGAAATCGGTAGGCGAAACCGCTTGCTCCATCGCCAGGGCGTGGAGGATCCGATAGTTGCGCTCTAGTTCGCCGTGACGGCTGGTATAGAGAACGGCGTCGATCTCATGGCGGCGCAGCATCGCCAGCCCGCATTCAACCGCCAGCTTGCTGCCGGAGCTAAGTCGGCGAGCGGTCATCATTGGCAGTTCGTTGAGTTTGGCCGCCGGGGCCGCCGGATCGATGGTGTGCGAATACCGTGACCATTGCTGCCACTGTTCGGCTTCGCAAAGCCCAGGCGCTCTCGCCTGCCAGTCGATTATGTTCAGGGTAAAATTCATCTACGCGCGTCCGCGGTAAGCCTGTAGTTCTATGATCGCGACGTTTATAGAACCCGAAACCCGGCGATAACCATCACGAAGCCGTTAATTGGGGGCTTGGCAACCGAAAATCAGCCTCGCCAGCTAAGGGTGACGCCAAGCATATCCGCAGCGCAAAACTTTGCGATGAGATAATGCTGTATTTTCGGTATTTTCACCGCTTAGTGCAATTTATTGCGTTAATCTCCCCATAAAGGATGATAATTCCGCTGAATAGATGGCGCCAATAGCGGGAACTGCAATTACCGACCGGACATGGTAAATAGTAGATATCTGTTGCCAATATCTGGTGGAACCTGATGCCCGAACCCGTCGCCGAACCGGCGCTCAATGGACTGCGCCTTAATCTGCGGATTGTCTCCGTCGTTATTTTCAACTTTGCCAGCTATCTCACTATCGGCCTGCCGTTGGCGGTTCTGCCGGGCTACGTTCACGATGTGATGGGTTTTAGCGCCTTCTGGGCCGGGCTGGCGATTAGTCTGCAGTATTTCGCCACGCTGCTGAGCCGACCGCACGCCGGGCGCTACGCCGATCTGCTCGGGCCGAAAAAGATTGTCGTTTTCGGCCTGTGCGGCTGTTTCCTGAGTGGTTTAAGCTACCTGCTGGCAGCCTGGAGCAGCAGCTCGCCGCTGCTGAGTCTGCTGTTGTTATGCGTTGGACGAGCGATCCTCGGCATTGGCCAGAGCTTTGCCGGCACGGGGTCGACGCTATGGGGCGTAGGCGTTGTCGGCTCGCTGCATATCGGGCGGGTGATTTCGTGGAACGGCATTGTGACCTACGGCGCGATGGCGATGGGCGCGCCGCTGGGCGTGCTGTGCTATTCATACATTGGCCTCAGCGGCCTGGCGATGGTCATTATGGCGGTTGCTCTGGTGGCTATCATTTGCGCGCTACCGCGAACGGCGGTGAAGGCAACGAAAGGGAAAGCGATGTCATTTCGCGCGGTGCTGGGCCGGGTTTGGCCTTACGGCATGGCGCTGGCGTTGGCTTCTGCCGGCTTTGGGGTTATCGCGACCTTTATTACCCTGTTTTATGACGCGAAAGGCTGGGACGGCGCGGCCTTTGCGTTAACGCTGTTCAGCTGCGCGTTTGTCGGCACGCGGCTGCTTTTTCCCAACGGTATTAACCGCCTTGGCGGCCTGAACGTGGCGATGCTCTGTTTTAGCGTGGAGGTTATTGGCCTGCTGCTGGTGGGCTTTGCACAAACGCCGCTGATGGCGAAAGTCGGGACTTTCCTCACCGGCGCGGGGTTCTCGCTGGTCTTCCCGGCGCTGGGCGTGGTGGCGGTAAAAGCCGTGCCGCAGCACAATCAGGGCTCGGCGCTGGCGACCTATACCGTATTTATGGATTTGTCGTTGGGGATAACCGGGCCGCTGGCCGGGCTTTTGATGGCGTGGACCGGGATACCGGCGATTTATCTGGCGGCGGCAGGGTTGGTGATGGCCGCGCTACTGTTGGGCTGGCGGTTAAAAAAACGGCCCCCGGTGGCTGAACCGGAGGCCGCTGCATCAGGGCAATAAAATTAGTTAATGACCAGCGTGTTGACGATGCTTTCCGCTTCGGTCTGCGCCTGCTGCTGGTTGTCCGCTGGCAGAGTGACCTGCAGGGTCAGCAATTTGTCATCGATCTTACCGAGCAGTACGGAAGACCACGCGGTCTGACCTTTGGCGGAGATGATGCTGTCCAGTTGCTGTAAGGTGTGGCCTTTAATCTCAATCGATTTGTTAGACACAACCTGCAGCTGCGGGTCGCGGCTGCGCTGCTGATCTTCCAGACGTTTGGACAGCACCGCCAGATCTTCATTAGTATTGTCGCCGACAATCACAATCACCGCTTTCTGGCCGGTGGCGTCAGAATAGACATGCATATTGTTGGCCTGGGTACCGAGCTTACCGCTCTGGTCGGCCATGCCCGCGGGCAGAGTGAAGCTCAGTTTACCATCCAGCAGGCTAATCGCCTGGCCGCTGGTATTGCTCTCTGCTGCCGCCCCGACGGTCGGCGCTTTTGAATCGCTGTTATCACAGGCCGCAAGCCCCATAACCAGCAGGCCAATACCGACATATTTAACCAAATTGCGCATTGACATCTTCCTTTCGATAAACGGCCATTAACGGCTCATCCGGTTATCTTATCACAACCGTTAGCGAGTACCTTTAACCTGGCTGCAATGCCGACAAATCAGATTTATCCGCCAGTTTTTTCAACAGCATATTCAACAGCACGCCGTACATCGGCAAGAAGAAGACAATGCTGATAAGCACTTTGAAGCAGTAGTCGACGGTGGCGATTTCTCCCCAGTGGGCGGCCATAAACGGATCCGGGCTGCGCCAGAAGGCGATGAAGAAGAAGGCCAGGGTATCGCTGACGTTACCGAACAGGGTCGACGCCGTCGGTGCCAGCCACCAGCGACGATTCTGACGCAGGCGGTTGAAAACGTGGACGTCGAGAATTTGCCCCAGCGCATAAGCCATAAAGCTGGCGGCGGCGATACGGGCGACGAACAAATTAAAGGTGCCCAGCGCGGCAAAGCCCTGCCACTCGCCCATATAAAACAGCGCCGAAATGCCATAGGAAATAATCAGCGCCGGGATCATCACTGCGAAGATGATGCGTCGCGCCAGCGGGGCGCCGAAAATGCGCACCGTCAGATCGGTGGCGAGAAAAATAAAGGGAAAACTGAACGCCCCCCAGGTGGTATGGAAACCAAAAATGGAGATCGGCAGTTGGACCAGATAGTTGCTGGAGGTGATCACCAGCAGATGAAATAGCGAAAGCCAGACGAGCGCTTTCTTACGCTGTACGGTAGTAAAGGGATTCATATTGTGACCTTTTTATGTCCGTCATGCTTCATACCAATGAAGGAATCGGGAGCGGAACGTTGGGGTGAGGGAACCCAATTAAAAACGGCTGCATGATACTGCGTTGCGAGCGTAATGCAATGGTTGTTTTTCGCGCAAACGTTAACCTGGCTTGCGTACTGGCGAAGTGGGGGTAAACTAGGGCCGTTTTGTTGAAGTGAGATAAAAATGAGCGAACTTTTTTCCAGTCCTGACCATACGCTGGACGCCCTTGGGCTCCGCTGCCCGGAGCCGGTGATGATGGTGCGTAAAACCGTGCGTACCATGCCGGTGGGCGAGACCCTGCTGATTATTGCCGACGATCCGGCCACCACCCGCGATATTCCCGGTTTTTGCCTCTTTATGGAGCATGAACTGGTGGCGCAGGAAACCGAAGCCCTGCCGTACCGCTACCTGATCCGCAAAAGCCACTGAATCCGCGTTATCCGGGCTACCCAACGGTCCGCAACTGTAGCCCTGCCAAGCGCAGCGCGAGCAGGGAATATCCCCGAATGGCGGCGCGTTGCGCCTTATCCGGGTTACCTAACGCTCAGAACCGTAGCCCTGCTAAGCGCAGCGCGAGCAGGGAATATCCCCGGATGGCGGCGCGTTGCGCCTTATCCGGGCTACCTAACGCTCAGAACCGTAGCCCTGCTAAGCGCAGCGCGAGCAGGGAATATCCCCGAATGGCGGCGCGTTGCGCCTTATCCGGGCTACCCAACGGCCCGGAACCGTAGCCCTGCTAAGCGCAGCGCGAGCAGGGAATACCCCCGGATGGCGGCGCGTTGCGCCTTATCCGGGCTACCTAACGGCACGGAACCGCAGCCCTGCTAAGCGCAGCGCGAGCAGGGAATACCCCCGGATGGCGGCGCGTTGCGCCTTATCCGGGCTACCCAACGATCTGGAACCGTGCTGCGCGAGCAGGGAATATCTGTTCAACCTTACTTTTTACGCAATAACCGCAGGGCGTTAGCCGTTACCAGCACCGTCGCGCCGGTATCTGCCAACACCGCCAGCCACAACCCGGTCAGGCTGAGAAGGGTCGTGACGAGGAAAATCCCCTTCAACCCTAAAGCGATGGCGATATTCTGGCGAATATTGGCATGGGTGGCGCGCGCCAGCGAAATCATCTGCGCCAGGCCGGTGAGGCGGTTATGGGTCAACGCCGCGTCGGCGGTCTCCAGAGCTACATCGGTGCCGCTGCCCATCGCAATACCGATGGTCGCCGCTTTCATCGCCGGGGCATCGTTGATACCGTCGCCGACCATTGCCAGCGGCGCGTTGGCGTTAAGCGCCATCACCGCGTTCACTTTGTCCGCCGGCAGCAATCCGGCGCGGAACTGCAGACCCAGTTCATTGGCGATAGCCGCCGCAGCGCGCGGGTTATCCCCGGTGAGGATCACCCCTTGTACGCCCAATTGATGCAGTTCTTCCACCGCCTGACGCGCATCGTCGCGCAGGGTATCGCGCAGCGCCAGAATGCCGAGCAAGGTATCATCGCGCATCACCAGCACCACCGTCTGTCCGGCGCTCTCCAGTTGCTGGATCTGCGCCTCATGCTCAGCGGGGGCGGCCTTACTGGCCGCGCAGATTAAGATGCGGCTGCCGTTGACCTCGGCTTCTATCCCGGAACCGGCCAGCGCCCGCTGGTTGCGCGCAACGGGAATCGTCAGCTTACGCTGCTGCGCTTCGCGGACGATAGCCTGTGCCAGCGGATGACTGGAGCCTTGTTCAACTGCTGCCGCCAGCGCCAGCAGGCCGTTTTCATCAACGCCGGCGGTGGTGATAACGTGGGTGACCTGCGGTTGGCCGATGGTCAGAGTACCGGTTTTATCGAACGCCACCTGGCGCACCTGGCCCAATTGTTCCAGTGCCGCGCCGCCTTTAATCAGCGCCCCGCGCCGTGCGGCGACCGCCAGGCCGGAGGTAATCGCCGCCGGGGTAGAGATGACCAGCGCGCAAGGGCAGCCGATCAGCAGCAGCGTTAAGCCTTTATAGATCCACGGCAGCCAGGCGCTGGCGAAGAATAGCGGCGGTACGATGGCAACCAGCAGGGCGACTACCATAATGGCCGGAGTGTAGATTCGGCTGAAGCGATCGATGAAGCGCTCAATCGGCGCCCGGCGCTCCTCGGCTTCTTCAATCAGTTTGAGGATCCGGTCAATGGCGCTGTCTCCCGGTTCGGAGATAACGCTCAATTGCACCAGGCGATCGACGCTGGTGGCGCCAGCGGCTACGCGCTCGCCGGCTTTACGTTCCACCGGTACCGATTCGCCGGTCAGCGCGCTTTCGTCAAAGCTGGCAAACGGCGATAGCAGCTCGCCATCGGCCGGTAGACGCCCGCCGGCGGCGACTTCAATCACGTCGCCAGGACGCAGGTCGCGCTGGGAGACGGTCTCACGCTCGCCGTTGCGCAGGCGAACGGCGGTATCAGGTTTGAGCGCCATCAGGGCGCTCACACCCTGACGCGCGCGGCTGGCGGCCCAGCCTTCAAGTCGTTCGCCGATCAGGAACAGCAGCAGCACCATCGCCGCTTCGGCGGTGGCGCCGATAAACAGCGCGCCAATGGCGGCGACGCTCATCAGCGTTTCGATGGCAAACCAGCTGCCGCTTTTAATTAACCGCAGCGCCTGACGGGCAACCGGCCACAGGCCGACGAGGGTAGTGGCGACAAACGCCAGTTTGCCGAACGGGTGGTTAAACTGCTCCAGCCCCCAGCTGAGCGCCATCATCACTACCAGACTCAATAACGCCAGGTTTTCCTGCAGCCATGAACCTTGCGGTTTCTCTTCCTGCGGCGCGTCAGCATCGCGCAGGGTATAACCCGCGGCGCGTACCGCGTTTTCAACCTGCGAACGGATATCGCTGTCGGCATTGACCAGCAGTTTCTCGGTGGCGAATAGCACCTGTACCTGGCTGACGCCGTCGATTTGGCGCACGGCGGTCTCCACCTTACGGGCGCAGGCCGCGCAGTCCATCCCTTCCACCTGCCAGCTATAGCGGGCGCCATTGAGCGGCTGCTCAGCGGAGGCGGTTTCTCCGGCGCAGTTATGATCGGTACAGCAGCTTTCCGCGGGCGCTGTCGCCGGGGTAAATTTGAATGACGAGAACTGGGGGACTTTTTTGTCCTGAGATTCTGGTGTCGACATGGCACCCTCCGGGTAATGATAATTTTCTCATTACCCGCAGGATACACTCTGGAGTCGACTCCAGAGTCAAGCAGTAAATTACAGATACAGTGCGCGAACGATCAGGAAGTGCCCGGCAAAGTAGAAGGCCGCGGAAATGGCGTTATCGGCGCGGAAGCGACGGCGATAGTGGCTAATCAGCCAGACGGCGTTACCCAACAGCAGCGAAGCGGCGCCAAGGAAGCCGGAGAGCGCGGTATCGGTCGGCCGCACGAACCACAGTTCGCCCGCCAGCCACACCATCACCAGAGTCATACCGATAAAGGTCAGCACCGGCATGCGCATCTCTTCCAGCCGGGTCCAGATAATCGCCAGCAGCAGCGCGCCGAGCACCAGCAGTACCAGCGGCAGCGGCCAGAAGAACGAAAGCGTCATCTGGCTGGCGAACCAGATCGTATACAGCAGATGAGAGAGGAAGAATGCGCCAACCGCGTACATCACCCGCTGGCGCGGCAGCAGGGTTAAGGCATCGCCGAGCAGCGAAGCGCACAGGCCCGCCAGCACCAGGTAGCTAATGGCGTTGAACATCGGCGCCTGCCAGGCTAACAGCAGCAACAGAAGCAGGGTGACCGGTTTAAAGACCCAGCGCTGCCAGGCCGGCCCACGATAGGACGCATCGACGTAAAGCCATGCGGAGAAACAGACAGCAATAAACGACCAAAGCATAGTAAGTCCCTGTATCTGTTATCATTAAATAAGCGATTACGCTTACGGTACCGGATCTCAGTGTAGTGGTTTGGGCCAGAAGATGACAACGTTATTCAATGCGCGTTATCCTTATTCCTGATAATTCTTATGGGTACGCAAATGAGTAAAGTTCCGCTATTTTTTGTGCTGGTGGTCGCGGTGATTGTGGTGGCGGCCTCGTTTCGCTACGTGCAGCAGCGCCGGGAGAAAATGGATAACGACGCCGCGCCGCTGCTGCAGAAGCGGGTGGTGGTCAGCAATAAGCGGGAAAAGGTGATTAACGATCGCCGCTCGCGCCAGCAGACGGTGACGCCAGCCGGCAGCGAGATGCGTTATGAAGCGAGCTTCCGCCCGGAAAATGGAGGTCTGGAAGTGGTGTTCCGCCTTGATGCGCCGCAATACCACGCGCTGAGCGTTGGCGACCGGGGAATGCTGAGCTATAAGGGCTCTAAATTCGTCGACTTTGTTGCCGATAACTGAGCCCTCGATTAACCGTTACTTCTTCTTCAGCGTGGCCTTCAGCTTTTTCTGCCAGGCCACCAGTTCAAATACGCCGAAGATGAAAATACGAATCTGCTCAAAACGGCTCAGCGGCGGCGCATCTTTCGTTTGCGTCGCTTTCAACAGCGTCAGCTGCAGGCCATGCATCAGAATCATAAAAATCAGCGCCACGTTAACGAAGATATTCAGCGGTTTTGGGAAAGGTTGAAACAGGTTCAACAGCAAAAACGCCCAAACGCATAGCATCAGCAGGCGGCCTAAATTAATCAGCATGGTTTTCTCCTTGTGCCTCGCGTTGATACAGGCGGTAGGCGACCTGTCCGGCGACTTTTTCGCGATACAGCTGCCAGTTTGCCGGAACCGGCGGTAGTCCGTTTTCTACTTCGCTCTCGACATAAATCAGCGCTTCATCTGCGAGCCAGTGGTTTTTTTCCAGCAGGCTGAGCGTTTCTTCCAGCAGCCCTTTGCGGAAGGGAGGATCGACGAAGACAATATGGTGCGGCGTACCCGGCTGGCTGAGAAACGCCAGCGTGTTGGTGTTGACCACCTTGCCGTTGTTGGCTTTCAGCGTCGCGAGATTTTTTTGTAGCTGCTGCGCGACGCCGCGCTCCATCTCCAGTAGCGTGGTGCTGGCGGCATAGCGTGACAGCGCTTCCAGCCCCAGCGCGCCGCTGCCGGCGAAGCAGTCAAGGCAGTGGGCGTCGACCATTGACGGCGCCAGCCAGTTAAATAGCGTTTCCCGAACCCGGTCGGTGGTCGGGCGCAGACCCGGGCTCTCCGGCACCGGTAATTTACGGCCCCGCCACTGTCCGCCGATAATGCGGATCTGGCCGCTGCCTGCGTGATTTGGTTTCTTCATCTCTTTGCTCAAGTCTCAACTTCCAGCCTGCTATTCTAACGATCGAAGACCATTGACGAAACCTTAATCCGGGGGCGGTGATGCGAGTTAAGTTAAGTGATAGACTATCCAACTAATTTCATCATTTTTTCAGCTTCTGAAGCGGTTGTGTCGAAGCTGCGCCATGAATAAACAGCGAGGAGTGTGGTCGCAAATGGCAAAAGAGAAAAAACGTGGCTTCTTTTCCTGGCTGGGCTTTGGGCAAAAAGAACAGGCTCAGGAAAGCGAAACAGAACAAAAAGTAGAAAAACAACAAGAGGTTGCGGAACAGGCTCCGGCGGCGGAAACGCCTGCGGAAGCCGTACCCGCGGCGGAAACGGTAAAAGAAGACCCCGAGGCCTTTGCCGCCGAGGTCGTAGAGGTTACCGAACAGGTTGTTGAAAGCGAACTGTCGCATCCGGTGGCGGAAGAGACCGCGGCGTCGGAAATCGTAGTTGAAGAAGCGCCGGTTGTTCCTGCGGTAGAAGAAAAAGTCGCTGAACCGCTGGTTGAAGAGGTAATAGCCGAGCCGGTTATCGCCGAAGCGGTCGCTGAACAGACGCCGGAAGAGGTTATCGTCGCGGAGCCTGAGGTCATCGAAGATGAGATCCTCCCGGAAGAGCCCGAAGCCGAACTAAGCGATGAAGAGCTCGAAGCACAAGCTCTGGCGGCGCAAGACGTTGAAGAGACGCCAGAAGAAGAAGCGGAAACTCAGGAAGCGCCGCCGCAGGAGCAGGAAAAACCGACCAAAGAAGGTTTCTTCGCCCGCTTAAAACGCAGCCTGGTGAAAACCAAACAGAATCTGGGTTCCGGATTTATCAGCCTGTTCCGCGGTAAAAAAATCGACGACGATCTGTTTGAAGAGCTGGAAGAACAGCTGCTGATTGCCGACGTTGGGGTGGAAACCACGCGTAAGATTATTACCAATCTTACCGAGGGGGCCAGCCGTAAGCAGCTGCGTGATGCCGAGGCGTTATACGGTCTGCTGAAAGAAGAGATGAGCGAGATCCTGACGAAAGTTGAGGAACCGCTGAATGTTGAAGGGAAAACGCCATTTGTTATTCTGATGGTCGGCGTTAACGGCGTGGGTAAAACCACCACCATCGGTAAGCTGGCGCGTCAGTTTGAGCAGCAGGGCAAATCCGTGATGCTGGCGGCGGGGGATACCTTCCGCGCGGCGGCGGTGGAACAGTTACAGGTCTGGGGCCAGCGTAACGAGATCCCGGTGATTGCCCAGCATACCGGCGCTGATTCAGCCTCGGTTATTTTTGACGCCATTCAGGCGGCGAAAGCGCGCAATATTGATGTGCTGATTGCCGATACCGCGGGTCGTCTGCAGAATAAATCGCATCTGATGGAAGAACTGAAGAAGATTGTCCGCGTAATGAAGAAATTGGATGTCGACGCGCCGCATGAAGTCATGCTAACCATCGACGCCAGCACCGGGCAGAACGCGATTAGCCAGGCCAAACTGTTCCACGAAGCGGTGGGGCTGACCGGCATTACGTTGACTAAGCTTGACGGAACCGCGAAGGGCGGGGTTATCTTCTCAGTGGCTGACCAGTTCAGTATTCCGATTCGCTATATTGGCGTCGGCGAACGTATTGAAGATCTGCGTCCGTTTAATGCGGGCGACTTTATTGAGGCACTTTTTGCCCGAGAGGATTAAGAATGATTCGCTTTGAACAAGTCAGCAAAGCCTATCTCGGTGGGAGACAAGCGCTGCAGGGGGTGACGTTCCACCTGCAGCAGGGCGAGATGGCGTTCCTGACCGGCCATTCCGGCGCGGGGAAAAGTACCCTGCTGAAGCTTATCTGTGGTATCGAACGGCCGAGCGCCGGGAAAATTCTGTTCAGCGGCCATGATATCAGCCGCCTGAAGAGCCGCGAGGTGCCGTTCCTGCGCCGCCAAATCGGCATGATTTTCCAGGACCACCACCTGCTGATGGATCGCACCGTGTTCGATAATGTGGCGATCCCGCTGATTATCGCCGGCGCCAGCGGCGATGATATTCGCCGCCGCGTATCCGCAGCGCTGGATAAAGTCGGGCTGCTGGACAAAGCGAAAAATTTCCCCATCCAACTCTCCGGCGGTGAGCAACAGCGTGTGGGCATTGCCCGCGCGGTGGTCAACAAGCCGGCGGTGCTGCTGGCGGATGAACCGACCGGTAACCTCGATGAGGCGCTCTCGGAAGGGATTTTACGTCTGTTTGAAGAGTTTAACCGCGTAGGTGTAACGGTACTGATGGCGACCCACGACCTGGGGCTTATTTCCAGCCGTCCGTACCGTGTCCTGACGCTAAGCGACGGTCATATGCATGGAGGCCATCGGGGTGAATAAGCGCGACGCAGTGAACCAGATTCGCCAGTTCGGCAGCAAGTTCGATCGTCTCCGTAACGCCACCGGCGGCGGCAACGGCGGGCGCAATGCGCCAAAACGGTCAAAAGCGGCGCCGAACCCGGCATCGCGGAAGAGTAACGTCTTTAACGAGCAGGTGCGCTACGCCTGGCACGGCGCGTTACAGGATTTAAAAAGCACGCCGCTGGCGACCTTCCTCACCATCATGGTGATCGCTATTTCGCTGACGCTGCCGAGCGTCTGCTATATGGTCTACAAAAACGTCAACAGCGCGGCGTCGCAGTATTATCCGTCGCCGCAGATCACCGTCTATCTGGAAAAAACGCTGGATGATGATGCGGCGGCGCGGGTGGTTGGCCAACTGCAGGCGGAGCAGGGCGTTGAGAAGGTAAATTATCTGTCGCGCGATGAGGCGCTGGGCGAGTTCCGCAACTGGTCCGGGTTTGGCGGCGCGCTGGATATGCTGGAAGAGAACCCGTTGCCGGCGGTAGCGATTGTGGTGCCGAAGCTCGATTTCCAGAATACCGATTCGCTTAACACCCTGCGCGATCGCGTCTCCCGTATTCAGGGGGTAGACGAAGTGCGCATGGACGATAGCTGGTTTGCGCGCCTGGCGTCGCTGACCGGGCTGGTCGGCCGGGTGTCGGCGATGATCGGCGTGCTGATGATTGCCGCGGTGTTCCTGGTGATTGGTAACAGCGTGCGCCTGAGCATCTTCGCCCGCCGCGATACCATTAACGTCCAGAAGCTGATCGGCGCTACCGACGGTTTCATCCTGCGCCCGTTCCTCTACGGCGGCGCGCTGCTGGGCTTCGCCGGGGCGTTTTTGTCGCTGATTCTGTCGGAGATTCTGGTGATGCGCCTCTCCTCGGCGGTGACCGAAGTGGCGAAAGTGTTTGGTACTAAATTTGAACTCAGCGGCTTAGGCTTCGATGAGTGTCTGCTGATGCTTATCGTCTGCTCGATGATTGGCTGGGTCGCGGCCTGGCTGGCGACGGTGCAACATTTACGTCACTTTACCCCCGACTAAAAATTTTCTGGTATAATCTTTCCCTGCACTGAATATCTCTCTGCAGGGAAAGAGTCCCTGTTCGCCTCTTCCCTAATCTTTCATCTCCATGTCACATTTTGTGCGTAATTTACTCACAACGTTGCATGGAACTTGTGGATAAAATCACTGTCTGATACTACTGTGGGTGATATTCTCGTTGCTCATAAATGCTGGCATGTTTGTTGCCTGATGGGGACAAGATCATGTCAGACACTATCGATTGAGAGGATTTGAATGACCAAAGAAATGCAAACTTTAGCTTTAGCCCCCGTTGGTAACCTGGAATCGTACATCCGGGCTGCTAACACTTGGCCGATGTTATCGGCTGATGAAGAGCGGGAGCTTGCTGAAAAGCTGCATTACCAGGGCGATCTGGAAGCAGCGAAAAAGCTGATTCTGTCTCACCTGCGCTTTGTTGTTCATATTGCTCGTAACTACTCGGGCTATGGCCTGCCGCAGGCGGACCTGATTCAGGAAGGTAACATCGGTCTGATGAAAGCCGTACGTCGTTTCAACCCGGAAGTGGGTGTGCGACTGGTTTCCTTCGCCGTGCACTGGATTAAAGCGGAAATCCACGAATACGTGCTGCGTAACTGGCGTATCGTTAAAGTCGCAACCACCAAAGCGCAGCGTAAGCTGTTCTTCAACCTGCGTAAAACCAAGCAGCGTCTGGGCTGGTTTAACCAGGACGAAGTAGAGATGGTTGCCCGCGAGCTGGGTGTGTCGAGCAAAGACGTACGTGAGATGGAATCACGTATGGCAGCGCAGGACATGACCTTTGATATGTCGTCCGATGACGAATCCGATAGCCAGCCGATGGCGCCGGTGCTCTATCTGCAGGACAAAACGTCTAACTTTGCCGACGGCATCGAAGACGATAACTGGGAAGAGCAGGCTGCTAATAAACTGACTGATGCGATGCAGGGCCTGGACGAGCGTAGCCAGGACATCATCCGCGCTCGCTGGCTGGACGAGGACAACAAGTCCACGCTGCAGGAGCTGGCGGATCGTTATGGCGTCTCAGCTGAACGTGTTCGTCAGCTGGAAAAGAACGCGATGAAAAAACTACGCGCCGCTATCGAAGCTTAATCTTCGACTTTCTGCGCCGTAGTGAATTAAGCCTCTGCTGTTTCAGCGGGGGCTTTTTGTTTTATATCCCCGTCATACCCGTTTCCCCTCTCCGCGCGATTTGTCGCGACCTTTAGCTTCAGTCACATAACTTTTACATCTCTTGCAAATTGTTGTTTCAAATTCTGAAAAATGGGGTATGTTTTGGCATAGTGTGCTGCAAAAGCGCAGGCGGCAGACCCAAATGCAGTCATACTACACTTATTATGACTAAAAAATCAGAATAATGCGCTGACAAACAACATCACAACAAATGCAAAAACCATAATAATGGGGAGCCTCAGGATGAATATGAAGGGTAAAGCGTTACTGGCAGGATGTATTGCTTTAATTATGAGCGGTTCCGCGCTGGCGGAAGACATTAAAATTGCCGTCGTGGGAGCGATGTCCGGCCCGGTTGCCCAGTATGGCGACCAGGAGTTTACCGGCGCGGAGCAGGCGGTAGCTGATATCAACGCCAAGGGCGGTATCAAAGGCAATAAATTGCAGATCGTAAAATATGACGATGCCTGCGACCCGAAACAAGCGGTGGCTGTTGCGAACAAAGTGGTGAATGACGGCATTAAATACGTTATCGGTCACCTGTGTTCCTCATCCACCCAGCCGGCATCTGACATCTATGAAGACGAAGGCATCCTGATGATTACCCCGGCGGCAACCGCGCCGGAGCTGACGGCGCGCGGCTATAAGCTGATTCTGCGCACCACCGGTCTCGACTCCGATCAGGGACCGACGGCGGCTAAATATATTCTCGGCACGGTGAAGCCGCAGCGCATCGCTGTGGTTCATGACAAACAGCAATATGGCGAAGGGCTGGCGCGCTCAGTTCAGGAAAACCTGAAGAAAGGCGGCGCCAACGTGGTGTTCTTTGACGGGATCACCGCCGGTGAGAAAGATTTCTCTACCCTCGTGGCGCGCCTGAAGAAAGAAAATATCGACTTCGTCTACTACGGCGGTTATCACCCGGAAATGGGGCAGATCCTGCGCCAGGCGCGCGCAGCCGGTCTGAAAACCCAGTTTATGGGCCCGGAAGGCGTGGCTAACGTTTCCCTGTCTAACATCGCCGGCGAGTCGGCAGAAGGCCTGCTGGTCACCAAACCGAAGAACTACGATCAGGTTCCGGCAAACAAACCGATTGTGGATGCTATCAAAGCGAAGAAACAGGATCCGAGCGGCGCCTTCGTGTGGACCACCTATGCGGCACTGCAGTCGCTGCAGGCGGGGTTAAATCAGTCTGAAGATCCGGCGGAAATCGCGAAATACCTGAAAGGAGCGAAGGTGGATACCGTCATGGGGCCGCTGTCGTGGGATGAGAAAGGCGACCTGAAAGGGTTCGAGTTCGGCGTGTTTACCTGGCATGCGAACGGTACGGCAACCGACGCCAAATAATTTAACCTGCGCCTTTCACGCCGCAGATGCGTTGTCTGCGGAGCCTTTCATGCCGCAGATGCGTTGTCTGACCCCGGTTGCGCTGCGCTTACCGGGGCTACAATTTGCAGGTAGCCCGGCTAAGCGAAGCGCCGCCGGGTTCTTCCTTGGTCACGCTGCGTTTATTGGGGCTACGGTTTAATGCTTCTCCCAACCATTCTGCTGGGCGCTGAAACCCAGCGCCTGCATAAATGCCGCCATCACGCCGCGGTCTTCCACCCCGCTATCGGCAACGCGCCAGCTATTGATATTCGGGTTATCGCTTAACGTCTCTTCCACTAAATATTGCCCCACGCCGCGGCGGCGGGTGACTTCACGCACGCACAGATCGCTGAGCTCGCCTTCGACGCCGCGCAGGGTAACGCGTACGGCGCCGAGCAGACGTTCGTTAAAGCGGGCGGCGTAAATACGATGGTTATCGTCCAGCATCAGCGCCGCAGGATCCTGCGACGGCCAGATTTTGCCTAAATCAATGCGATCCTGATCGCTGAAGTGCTGTAAACGGATAATGGTGAGCTTCATACGCGGCAGTTCCAGTCAAAACAGATGCGACAGTGTACTCAAATTTCTCGTTCGGCGGGGCGCTGTTTTCAACTCATTCATTAGGGGATTCGTTTTCCTGGTTGCGTGGGGGTAGCGCAATACATTATGGATCGAAAAATAAGCAGAATTTTAACCTGATATGTAGCGTTTTATTCCGCCTTATATGCCGTTATTTTATGCTGTGAACTGGACTTTTTTTTGTTTATCTTCGCCTTAAACCAGAATATTATCTTTTCTTAATCACCTGAAAAATAGAGATTTTAATCATAATTCAGGTAAAAAACTGCGCTAAACCATTAAAGTTCATGGTAAAAATGGCGTTGTTTAATAAAAGCACAGAATGCTTTTTAACCATAAAAATACAAAACATTTACACCACATCACGAACGGGGTTCTGAAGCATGAAAAGGAACGCGAAAACGATCGTCGCGGGAGTCGTTGCATTAGCGATTTCCCACGCGGCGATGGCAAAGGATATTAAAGTCGCCGTCGTCGGCGCGATGTCTGGCCCGGTTGCCCAGTGGGGCGATATGGAATTCAACGGCGCGCGCCAGGCGATTAAAGACATTAACGCCAGCGGCGGCATTAAAGGCGACAAACTGGTTGGCGTCGAATATGACGACGCCTGCGATCCGAAACAAGCGGTCGCGGTCGCTAACAAAATCGTCAATGACGGCATTCAGTACGTTATTGGTCACCTGTGTTCCTCTTCTACCCAGCCGGCTTCGGATATCTATGAAGACGAAGGTATCCTGATGATCTCCCCGGGGGCGACCAACCCTGAGCTGACCCAGCGTGGCTACCAGTACATCATGCGTACCGCAGGTCTTGACTCTTCCCAGGGGCCGACCGCCGCGAAATATATCCTCGAACAGGTGAAGCCGCAGCGTATTGCGATTATTCATGACAAGCAGCAGTACGGCGAAGGGCTGGCGCGTTCCGTGCAGGACAACCTGAAGAAAGCCGGCGCCAATATCGTCTTTTTTGACGGTATTACCGCCGGTGAGAAAGATTTCTCCGCGCTGCTGGCGCGCCTGAAGAAAGAGAATATCGACTTCGTCTACTACGGTGGCTACTACCCGGAAATGGGGCAGATGCTGCGCCAGGCGCGCTCCGTCGGCCTGAAAACGCAGTTTATGGGGCCGGAAGGCGTCGGTAACGCCTCGCTGTCCAACATCGCCGGCGCGGCGGCGGAAGGTATGCTGGTGACGATGCCAAAACGCTATGACCAGGATCCGTCCAACAGCGCTATTGTTGATGCGCTGAAAGCGGATAAAAAAGATCCGAGTGGTCCGTACGTCTGGATCACCTATGCCGCCGTTCAGTCGCTGGCGCAAGCAATGGACAGAACCGGCAGCCAGCAGCCGCTGGATTTAATTAAAGATTTGAAAGCTCACGGCGCGAAGACCGTGATTGGGCCGCTGAATTGGGATGAAAAAGGCGATCTGAAGGGATTTGAATTTGGTGTCTTCCAGTGGCACGCGGATGGTTCATCCACCGTCGCTAAGTAAGACGCGTTATCCCACCGCCCGCACCGCGCGGGCGGCATGAAAAAGGTTACCTTATGTCCGAGCAGTTTCTCTATTTTCTGCAGCAGATGTTTAACGGCGTCACGCTGGGCAGTACCTATGCGCTGATCGCTATCGGCTATACGATGGTGTACGGCATTATCGGCATGATTAACTTCGCCCACGGCGAGGTCTACATGATCGGCAGCTACGTCTCGTTCATGATTATCGCCGCCCTGATGATGTTGGGTATCGATACCGGCTGGCTGCTGGTCGCCGCAGGCTTTATTGGCGCTATCATTATCGCCAGCGCCTACGGCTGGAGTATCGAGCGCGTGGCCTATCGGCCAGTGCGCAGCTCCAAACGTCTGATCGCGCTGATTTCCGCCATCGGGATGTCGATATTCCTGCAGAACTTTGTCAGCCTGACCGAAGGCTCGCGCGATGTCGCGCTGCCGAGTCTCTTTAACGGCCAGTGGATTGTCGGCCACAGCGATAATTTCTCCGCCACTATCACTACCATGCAGTTGGTCATCTGGGTCGTTACCTTTATCGCCATGCTGGCGCTGACGCTGTTTATTCGCTATTCGCGAATGGGCCGCGCCTGCCGCGCCTGTGCGGAAGATCTGAAAATGGCGAGCCTGCTGGGCATCAATACCGACCGCGTTATTGCGCTGACCTTCGTCATTGGCGCAGCGATGGCGGCGGTCGCGGGCGTCCTGCTGGGGCAGTTCTACGGCGTAATTAACCCCTACATCGGTTTTATGGCCGGGATGAAGGCCTTTACCGCAGCTGTGCTCGGCGGTATCGGCAGTATCCCTGGCGCGATGATTGGCGGCCTGATTCTGGGTATCGCCGAGGCGCTCTCTTCTGCTTATCTCAGCACCGAATATAAGGACGTCGTCTCCTTCGCGCTGCTGATTCTGGTGCTGTTAGTAATGCCGACCGGCATTCTGGGCCGCCCGGAGGTAGAAAAAGTATGAAACCGATGCAAATTGCGATGGCGCTTCTTTCCGCCGCGATGTTCTTTGTTCTGGCGGGCGTCTTTATGGGCGTGCAGCTGGAGCTGAATGGCACCAAACTGGTGGTCGATACCGCCGCCGATATTCGTTGGCAGTGGATTTTCATCGGCACCGCGGTGGTCTTTTTCTTCCAACTGCTGCGCCCGCTGTTCCAGAAAGCGGTTAAGAACGTTTCCGGGCCGAAATTTATTATGCCGGCGATTGACGGGTCGACGGTCAAGCAGAAGCTCTTTCTGATAGCCCTGCTGGTGATTGCCGTGGCCTGGCCGTTTATGGTGTCGCGCGGTACGGTGGATATCGCCACCTTGACGATGATTTATATCATCCTTGGTCTCGGACTGAACGTGGTGGTTGGGCTTTCCGGCCTGCTGGTATTGGGCTACGGCGGGTTTTACGCCATCGGCGCCTATACCTTTGCGCTGCTTAACCACTATTACGGTCTCGGTTTCTGGACCTGCCTGCCGCTGGCCGGCCTGGTTTCCGCGGCGGCCGGCTTCCTGCTGGGCTTCCCGGTGCTGCGTCTGCGCGGCGACTATCTGGCGATTGTGACCTTAGGCTTCGGCGAGATCGTGCGCATTTTGCTGCTCAACAATACCGAGATCACCGGCGGGCCGAACGGTATCAGCCAGATCCCGAAACCGACTTTCTTTGGTCTTGAATTTAGCCGTACCGCCCGTGAAGGCGGCTGGGATACCTTCAGCAACTTCTTCGGTCTGAAGTACGATCCCAGCGATAGGGTGATTTTCCTCTATCTGGTAGCGTTGCTGCTGGTGGTGCTCAGCCTGTTCGTTATTAACCGTCTGCTGCGGATGCCGCTCGGGCGGGCGTGGGAAGCGCTGCGTGAAGATGAAATCGCCTGTCGTTCGCTGGGCCTGAGCCCGACGCGCATCAAGCTGACCGCCTTTACTATCAGCGCCGCGTTTGCCGGATTTGCCGGCACGCTGTTCGCAGCGCGCCAGGGCTTCGTGAGCCCGGAGTCCTTTACCTTCGCCGAGTCGGCCTTTGTGCTGGCGATCGTGGTGCTGGGGGGTATGGGCTCGCAGTTTGCAGTGATCCTGGCGGCTATTCTGCTGGTGGTATCGCGCGAGCTGATGCGTGATTTCAACGAATACAGCATGTTAATGCTCGGTGGGTTGATGGTGCTGATGATGATCTGGCGCCCGCAGGGGCTGCTGCCGATGACGCGCCCGCAGCTGAAGCTGAAAAACGGTCAGGCGAAAGGAGAGCAGGCATGAGTCAGCCAATATTATCCGTAAACGGCCTGATGATGCGTTTTGGCGGCCTGCTGGCGGTCAATAACGTCTCCCTTGAGCTGCGCCCGCAGGAGATCGTTTCCTTAATTGGCCCAAACGGCGCGGGAAAAACCACCGTTTTTAACTGCCTGACCGGTTTCTATAAACCTACCGGCGGCACCATTATGCTGCGCGACCAGCATCTGGAAGGGCTGCCGGGGCAGCAGATTGCGCGGATGGGGGTGGTACGAACCTTCCAGCACGTGCGTCTGTTCCGCGAAATGACGGTGATTGAAAATCTGCTGGTGGCGCAGCATCAACAGCTGAAAACCGGCGTCTTCTCCGGTCTGCTGAAAACGCCGGCCTTCCGTCGCGCACAGAGCGAAGCGCTGGATCGGGCCGCCACCTGGCTTGAGCGTATCGGCCTGCTGGAGCATGCCAACCGTCAGGCCAGCAACCTGGCCTACGGCGACCAGCGCCGGCTGGAGATTGCTCGCTGTATGGTGACGCAGCCGGAGATCCTGATGCTTGATGAACCGGCGGCGGGGCTTAACCCGAAAGAGACCAAAGAGCTGGATGAGCTTATCGCCGAGCTGCGTAGCCATCACAACACCACCATCCTGCTTATCGAACATGATATGAAGCTGGTGATGGGCATTTCCGATCGCATCTACGTCGTGAACCAGGGGACGCCGCTGGCCAACGGGACGCCGGAAGAGATTCGTAATAACCCGGACGTGATCCGCGCCTATTTAGGTGAAGCATAATGGTGGTGACGCATAAGATGGAAAAAGCGATGTTAACTTTTGACAATGTCAGCGCCCACTACGGCAAGATTCAGGCGCTGCACAACGTCAGCCTGCATATCAAACAGGGTGAGATCGTCACGCTTATCGGCGCCAACGGCGCAGGGAAAACCACCCTACTTGGTACGCTGTGCGGCGATCCGCGGGCTTCCAGCGGGCGCATTGTCTTTGACGGTAAGGATATTACCGACTGGCAGACGGCGAAAATCATGCGTGAAGCGGTGGCGATAGTGCCGGAAGGGCGGCGCGTCTTTTCGCGCATGACGGTGGAAGAGAACCTGGCGATGGGCGGTTTTTTTGCCGACCGCGACCAGTTTCATACCCGCATCAAATGGGTGTATGAGCTGTTCCCGCGTCTGCATGAACGCCGTATTCAGCGCGCCGGCACCATGTCCGGCGGCGAGCAGCAGATGCTGGCGATCGGTCGCGCTCTGATGAGCCAGCCGCGCCTGCTGCTGCTTGATGAGCCTTCATTAGGGCTGGCGCCGATTATCATTCAGCAGATTTTCGACACCATCGAGCAGCTGCGTGAACAGGGGATGACTATTTTCCTGGTTGAGCAGAACGCCAACCAGGCGCTGAAGCTGGCCGATCGCGGCTACGTACTGGAAAACGGTCACGTGGTGCTTGAGGATACCGGCGATGCGCTGTTAGCCAACGAGGCGGTGCGCAGCGCCTATCTCGGCGGTTAGTTCGTCGTAACCCGGCGTTGTTCGCTTCGCCGGTTTGTAGCCCGGGCGAGGCGCTTGCGCCGACCCCGGGAGCCGATCGCACGAATATTATCCGTGTCTCAGCTCCCACTTTACTTCCCCCATCCTTTCATCGGCTTGTCATCTCCCTGACCCGTTACTATCTTTTTTTTGTAATAAAAAAGTTATTTTTCTGTAATTCGAACATGTCATGTTACCCCGCGAACATAAAACGCGTGAAATCGCGCATCCGGAACAACAAGAGAGATAACCGATGATATCGTTACGACATACAGCTTTAGGACTGGCGCTGAGCCTGGCATTTGCTGGCCAGGCACTGGCAGTAACCACCATCCCTTTCTGGCACTCGATGGAAGGGGAACTGGGTAAAGAAGTTGATTCTCTGGCGCAACGTTTCAACGCGGCCAATCCTGATTACAAAATTGTTCCGATGTACAAAGGCAACTACGAACAGAGCCTGAGCGCCGGTATCGCTGCCTTCCGTACCGGCAACGCGCCGGCGATTCTGCAGGTGTATGAAGTTGGTACCGCCACCATGATGGCGTCAAAAGCCATTAAGCCGGTATACCAGGTCTTTAGCGATGCGGGTATTAAGTTCGATGAATCGCAGTTCGTGCCGACGGTGTCCGGTTATTACACCGATTCAAAAACCGGCCATCTGCTCTCCCAGCCGTTTAACAGCTCCACGCCGGTGCTGTACTACAACAAAGACGCCTTCAAGAAAGCGGGCTTAGACCCTGAGCAGCCGCCGAAAACCTGGCAGGATCTGGCGGCCTACACCGCGAAGCTGAAAGCGTCCGGGATGAAGTGCGGCTACGCCAGCGGCTGGCAGGGCTGGATCCAGATTGAAAACTTCAGCGCCTGGCACGGCCTGCCGGTCGCCACGAAAAATAACGGTTTTGACGGCACCGATGCGGTGCTTGAGTTCAACAAGCCGGAGCAGGTGAAACATATCGCGCTGCTCGAAGAGATGAACAAGAAAGGCGATTTCAGCTATTTCGGGCGTAAGGATGAATCCACCGAGAAGTTCTATAACGGCGACTGCGCGATGACTACCGCCTCATCCGGTTCGCTGGCGGATATTCGTCAGTACGCGAAATTCAACTACGGCGTCGGCATGATGCCTTACGACGCTGATGTGAAAGGCGCGCCGCAGAACGCTATCATCGGCGGGGCCAGCCTGTGGGTGATGCAGGGCAAGGACAAAGAGACCTACACCGGCGTGGCGAAGTTCCTCGACTTCCTGACCAAACCGGAAAACGCCGCCGAGTGGCACCAGAAAACCGGCTATCTGCCGATTACCACCGCGGCCTACGATCTGACGCGCCAGCAGGGCTTCTATGATAAGAACCCAGGCGCTGATATCGCCACTCGCCAGATGTTGAACAAGCCGCCGTTGCCGTTCACCAAAGGCCTGCGCCTGGGCAACATGCCGCAAATTCGCACCATCGTTGATGAAGAGCTGGAGAGCGTGTGGACCGGCAAGAAAACTCCGCAACAGGCGCTGGACTCCGCCGTTCAGCGCGGGAATCAACTGCTGCGCCGTTTCGAGCAAGCAACCAAATCGTAATCTGTAACTTGCCCGGTGGCGCTGCGCTTACCGGGCCTACGATGTGCCCTATGTAGGCCGGGTAAGGCGTAGCCGCCATCCGGCATTGTTCAGGAATAAAATCTTCATGTCATCATCCCGTCCGGTATTCCGCTCGCGCTGGCTGCCCTATGTGCTGGTCGCGCCGCAGCTGATTATCACGCTGATTTTCTTTATCTGGCCCGCGGGCGAAGCGCTGTGGTACTCGCTGCAGAGCGTCGATCCGTTTGGCCTTTCCAGCCAGTTTGTCGGCCTGGATAACTTCGTCACGCTGTTCCACGACCCGTACTATCTGGACTCTTTCTGGACGACCATAAAATTCAGCACCCTGGTAACCGTCAGCGGCCTGCTTATTTCGCTGTTTTTTGCCGCGCTGGTCGACTATGTGGTGCGCGGCAGCCGCTTTTATCAAACGCTGATGCTGCTGCCGTATGCCGTGGCTCCCGCCGTCGCGGCGGTGCTGTGGATCTTCCTCTTCAATCCCGGACGCGGGCTGATCACTCATTTCCTCGGCGAATTGGGTTACGACTGGAACCACGCGCAGAACAGCGGCCAGGCGATGTTTCTGGTGGTCTTCGCCTCGGTCTGGAAGCAGATAAGCTACAACTTCCTGTTCTTCTTTGCCGCGCTGCAGTCGATCCCGCGTTCGCTGGTTGAGGCCGCCGCCATCGACGGCGCCGGACCGATTCGTCGCTTCTTCAAGCTGGCGCTGCCGCTGATTGCGCCGGTGAGTTTCTTCCTGTTGGTGGTCAACCTGGTTTACGCCTTCTTCGACACCTTCCCGGTGATCGATGCCGCCACCGCCGGCGGCCCGGTGCAGGCGACCACCACCCTAATCTACAAAATTTATCGCGAAGGTTTCGCCGGGCTCGATCTTTCCGCTTCCGCCGCGCAGTCGGTGGTGCTGATGTTCCTCGTCATTATCCTGACGGTGGTGCAGTTCCGTTACGTTGAAAGTAAGGTGCGTTACCAATGATTGAGAACCGTCGCGGGCTGACGATTTTCAGCCACACCATGCTCATTCTGGGTATTGCCGTCATTTTATTCCCGCTGTATGTCGCCTTCGTGGCGGCGACGCTGGATAACAAATCGGTGTTTGAAACGCCGATGACGCTGATCCCCGGCGGACATCTGCTGGAGAACATGAAGACCATCTGGGTGAACGGCGTCGGCGTCAACAGCGCGCCGTTCTGGCTGATGATGCTCAACAGCTTCATCATGGCGTTCGCCATTACGGTAGGCAAAATCGTGGTGTCGATGCTTTCGGCTTTCGCCATCGTCTGGTTCCGCTTTCCGCTGCGTAACCTGTTCTTCTGGATGATCTTCATCACTCTGATGCTGCCGGTCGAGGTGCGTATTTTCCCGACGGTGGAAGTGATCGCCAACCTCAAAATGCTCGACAGTTATGCCGGGTTAACGCTGCCGTTGATGGCTTCGGCTACCGCCACCTTCCTGTTCCGCCAGTTCTTTATGACTCTGCCGGACGAGCTGATTGAAGCGGCGCGTATCGATGGCGCTTCGCCGATGCGCTTCTTTCGCGACATCGTGCTGCCGCTGTCGAAAACCAACCTCGCCGCGCTGTTCGTCATCACCTTTATCTACGGCTGGAACCAGTATCTATGGCCGTTGCTGATTATTCAGGATGTGAATCTTGGCACCGCCGTCGCCGGTATTAAAGGCATGATCGCCACCGGTGAAGGTACTACCCAGTGGAATCAGGTGATGGCGGCGATGCTGCTGACCCTGATCCCGCCGGTCGTCATCGTTTTAGCCATGCAGCGCGCGTTTGTGCGCGGCCTGGTCGATAGTGAGAAATAAAATGGCTGGTTTAAAACTACAGGCAGTAAGCAAAAGCTGGGATGGCAAAACCCAGGTAATTCAACCGCTGACGCTGGACGTGGCGGACGGGGAGTTTATCGTCATGGTCGGCCCGTCGGGCTGCGGGAAATCAACGCTGCTGCGGATGGTTGCCGGACTTGAACGGGTGACCAGCGGCGATATCTGGATTGATCGTAAACGGGTGACCGAGATGGAGCCGAAGGATCGCGGTATCGCGATGGTGTTCCAGAACTATGCGCTTTATCCGCATATGAGCGTGGAAGAGAACATGGCGTGGGGGCTGAAGATTCGCGGCATGGGTAAGGGATTGATTGCCGAGCGCGTGCAGGAGGCGGCACGTATTCTTGAGCTGGATGGCCTGCTCAAGCGCCGACCGCGGGAACTGTCAGGCGGTCAGCGCCAGCGCGTGGCGATGGGCCGCGCTATCGTGCGTGACCCGGCGGTTTTCCTGTTCGACGAACCGTTGTCAAACCTCGATGCCAAGCTGCGCGTGCAGATGCGTCTGGAACTGCAACAGCTGCATCGGCGCCTGAAAACGACCTCGCTGTATGTCACCCACGATCAGGTCGAAGCGATGACCCTTGCCCAGCGGGTGATGGTAATGAATAAGGGGATTGCCGAGCAGATCGGCACGCCGGTCGAAGTGTACGAAAAGCCCGCCAGCCGCTTTGTGGCGAGCTTTATCGGCAGCCCGGCCATGAACCTGCTGGAGGGTCGGGTGAGCGATGATGGCGGCCGCTTTGAGCTGGAAGGCGGCATACAGCTACCGATGAATCACGAGCATCGGCGTTACGCCGGGCGTAAAATGACTCTCGGTATCCGCCCGGAGCACTTTATTTTAAGCTCGCAGGCGCAAGGCGGCATTCCGCTGCTGATGGATACGCTGGAAATTTTAGGTGCCGATAACCTCGCCCACGGGCGCTGGGGCGAGCAGAAGCTGGTGGTCAGATTGCCGCATCAGCAGCGCCCGGCGGGTGGCAGCACGCTATGGCTGCATCTGCCTTTGGAACATCTGCACCTCTTTGATGGTGAAACAGGACAACGCGCATGAGTAACTGGCCTTATCCCCACATCGTCGCCCATCGCGGCGGCGGTAAACTGGCGCCGGAGAACACCCTGGCGGCTATCGACGTCGGCGCCCGCTACGGGCACACGATGATTGAATTTGACGCCAAGCTGTCGAAGGACGGGCAGATCTTTCTGCTGCACGACGATAATCTCGAACGCACCAGCAACGGCTGGGGCGTGGCGGGCGAGCTGGCGTGGGACGACCTGCTGAAGGTCGATGCCGGCAGCTGGTACAGCCGTGAATTTAAGGGCGAACCGCTGCCGCTGCTCTCCCAGGTGGCGGAACGCTGCCGCCGTCACGGCATGATGGCCAATATCGAAATTAAGCCGACCACCGGGCAGGGGCCGCAGACCGGCAAAGTGGTGGCGCTGGCCGCGCGCGATCTGTGGGCCGATATGACCGCGCCGCTACTCTCATCCTTTGAAATCGACGCGCTGGAAGCGGCGCAGGAAGCCGCGCCCGAGCTGCCGCGCGGGCTGCTGCTGGATGAGTGGCGCGATGACTGGCGCGAATTGACCGCCCGGCTGGGCTGCGTATCTATTCATCTCAACCACAAGCTGCTGGATGCGGCTCGGGTAGCGAGCCTGAAACAGGCCGGCCTGCATATTCTGGTGTATACGGTCAATAAACCCCAGCGCGCCGCCGAGCTACTGCGCTGGGGCGTAGATTGCATCTGCACCGATGCTATTGACGTCATCGGGCCGAATTTCCAGCCTTAATACTGATTTGCGGCGGACGATCTTTACGGGTTAGTCTGCCGCAGCATCCCGCCGTTGTTGTTCGGCAGTACCTGCGGCTGCGAATTGAGATTGCCGCCCTGCGCCGCGCGCTGCTGATTGGTTTGCAACTGGCTCTGCAAATGCTGTTGCTGCGAGCGGGTCTGATTATTCAGATTCTGCTTCAGCATGCTTTGCTGCTGCTGTTGCTGCACCTTCATCTCATTTTGCATTCGCTGCTGGCTGGGCACCACATAACCCGGCTGGTTAGGGTTGTTATCGATGTTAATCGGCTGTGCTAAAACGCCGAGCGGCATCAGCGCCGCCAGGAATAAAATCGCTTTCATTGTTTTCTCCTCCCGTGCGTGGGATCACTTAAGTGTACCTCGAATTCGCCATAACAATGATTTTTTAGGAGTTATCAACCAGGCTTAAGCCGGGATATAAAACCTACCTTTCAGGAGTAAGACAATGATAAAAACAACAATATGGCGTCAGGTGGTCATCGCAGCGTTACTGGCGGGGGGCAGCTTTACCGTCGCCGCCAATCCGCCGCCCCCGCCGCCGGTCTCGTATGGCGTTGAGGAAGATGTGTTTCACCCGGTGCGCGCCCAGCAGGGGATGGTGGCCTCGGTGGATGCGCTGGCGACCCGCGTCGGCGTGGATATTTTGCGTCAGGGCGGCAACGCCGTCGATGCAGCGGTGGCTGTCGGCTACGCGCTGGCGGTCACGCATCCGCAGGCCGGTAATATCGGCGGCGGCGGGTTTATGATGCTGCGTACTAAAGACGGTAAAACCACGGCGATCGATTTCCGCGAGATGGCCCCGGAACAGGCCACCCGCGATATGTTCCTCGATGAACATGGCAATCCGGACAGTAAAAAATCGCTGACTTCACATCTCGCTTCCGGTACGCCAGGCAGCGTCGCGGGCTTCTCTCTCGCGCTGGAAAAATACGGTACCATGCCGCTGAACAAGGTGATCCGCCCGGCGATTAAGCTGGCGGAAGAGGGCTTTATCGTTAACGATGCGCTGGCTGACGATTTAAAAACCTATGGCAGCGAAGTGATCCCGCAGCATGAAAACAGCAAAGCGATTTTCTGGAAGAACGGCGAGCCGCTGAAAAAAGGCGACCGGCTGGTGCAAAAGAATCTGGGGAAAAGCCTGGAGCTGATTGCCGAGCACGGCCCGGACGCCTTCTATAAAGGGGCTATCGCCGACCAGATTGCCGGTGAGATGAAAAAACACGGCGGGCTTATCACCAAAGCCGACCTCGCCAACTACAAGGCCGTGGAGCGTACGCCGATTAGCGGTGAATATCGCGGCTATGAGGTTTACTCCATGCCGCCGCCGTCCTCTGGCGGGATCCACATCGTGCAGATCCTCAATATCCTCGAAAACTTCGATATGCAGAAATATGGCTTTGGCAGCGCCGACGCCATGCAGGTGATGGCGGAAGCGGAGAAACATGCCTATGCCGACCGTTCGGAATATCTCGGCGATCCTGACTTCGTCAAAGTGCCGTGGCAGGCGTTGACCAGCAAAACTTACGCTAAAGCGATAGCCGCCGAGATTGATGTGAATAAGGCGAAGCCTTCCAGCCAGATCCGTCCGGGCAAGCTGGCGCCGTATGAAAGCAACCAAACCACCCACTTCTCGGTGGTCGATAAAGACGGCAATGCGGTGGCGGTCACCTATACGTTGAATACCACCTTTGGCACCGGCATCGTGGCCGGCGACTCCGGCATTATACTCAACAACCAGATGGATGATTTCTCGGCGAAACCCGGTGTGCCTAACGTTTATGGTTTAGTCGGCGGCGACGCCAACGCGGTAGGGCCGAAAAAGCGTCCGCTGTCGTCGATGTCGCCAACTATCGTGGTAAAAGACGGGAAGACCTGGCTGGTGACCGGTAGCCCGGGCGGTAGCCGAATTATCACCACCGTGCTGCAAATGGTGGTCAACACCATTGATTTTGGGATGAACGTCGCGGAAGCCACTAACGCGCCGCGCTTCCACCACCAGTGGCTGCCGGATGAACTGCGGGTGGAGAAAGGTTTTAGCCCGGATACCGTGAAATTGCTGGAAGCGAAAGGGCAGAAAGTCGCGCTGAAAGAGGCGATGGGCAGTACCCAGAGCATTATGGTGGGGCCGGACGGCACGCTGTATGGCGCTTCCGATCCGCGTTCGCCCGGTGATTTGACCGCGGGGTATTGATGTGTTGCCCGGTGACAGCTGCGCTTACCGGGCCAACAAGTGTGCGAACGGTAGGCCGGGTAAGGCGAAGCCGCCACCCGGCAACACGCTACTTTATTCTCGCCATATAATACGCATCCACATACTCGCCGTTGCGCAATGCGTAACCCTTGGCGGTGCCTTCGATCTCAAAGCCGTACTTCTTATACACCGCGACCGCCGGGGCGTTATCGGCGAACACCGTCAGCTCAATGCGCTCGACGCGCAGCCAGTTGTCGCACATATCAATCATGGTACGCATCAGGGCGCTGGCGACGCCGCGGTTATGCCAGCGCGAATCCACGCTGATACCAAAATCGGCGACGTGGCTACGGCGAGGACGTTGGGCGACAGCAATGCATAAATGCCCCACGACTTGCCCATCGATACAGGCCACCAGCTGCTTCACGCCGGGCGTATCGGTTAGCCGCTCTTGCCACATATGCTCGGATGGATGAGGGACCTGTAGCGTGTTGTGATACACCTCCGGCTGGGCGTGAATTTGACGAATCGCGTCAACATCTTTCGGTTCAGCATGGCGTATCACGATGTCACTCATTCCTTGTTCCTCATTTGGTTGAAAAGACCCTTTAAACATCACTGACTCCGGCGTTCGAGTCAACACGCATTAATTGCAAAAAAAAGTAGACAAGTGCGAATGAGAATGATTATTATTGTCCTGCATTCAGGGAGACCCTTGCGGAAAGCCTGAAAGCACGACATTGCTCACATTGCTTCCAGTATTACTTTAGCCAGCCGGGTGCTGGCTTTTTTTTGCGCTCATTTCAGGCATGTTGCGATTTGGCGGATTTCACCGCTTCTTCTGCGACCAGGCCGACGATATTACTTTTATTTTTGCTCTCCGCCGCGGCTAACACCTCCGCGCTGCCGGTAAACAGGCCGCCCTTTTTAATCGCCAGCGCGCGATAGGCGAGGGTGCCGTCGAGGTTGCCATGTTCCTCAATAGCAATGCTATCGCCACGGCACTGGCCATGAACCTTGCCGTCGACGATCAGCTCGCGGCAACTGATATTGCCCTCAACCTCACCTTCGCGCATCACCTTAATGAGATGTTCTTTGGCCTCAATGTTGCCGGTGACCTGGCCGTGGATATAGACATGGCCGCTGGCGACGATGTTGCCGACAAAATGCACGCCGCTGGCGATCACCGTGGTTTCCTGTTTTTTGACGCTTGCCGTTTCTGGCTCTGTTGCCGCCACGGCTGGCGCCGCGACTTCAGCAGCCTGCGCTTCGGTTTTATTTTTCTTCATAAACATAGCGTTAATTTTTTCCCGTTGGGTATGAGTAAGGAAAGCGAAAAGGGTACAGGCCGCCGCCAGGCGCGCCAGCGCGGCCTCATCGCTAAACCAGGCGATCAGTGCAAGAAGCCAGAAAAAAATGGCGCAGTTTATGGCGAGATACTTTTTTTCCATCAGCAGCGGCTGGCTACTCCGTTAGTCTTTAGCAACGTCCTGGTTTTGCCCTTCACTTATCCGCAGTTTCGTCATTGGGATCAAGACTTTCTGTTGAAAAACTGAAATTTAATGACTTATTAATCAATCACTTATTAATAATTGTGTATGAGTGGTAACCGAAATATTTTGCCGGTGAATTTTCCAGCTCAGAGGAAAAGGAGGATGAAGTGAGCCCCCGGCTTGCGCTATGGTTAAAGGCAGCACATCAACTAAGGACAGCGTTATGATTCTGCACTGCGCATTTATTGGCTTTGGTAAAAGCACGACCCGCTACCACCTTCCTTACGTCCTGCATCGCAAAGACCGCTGGCACGTCGCGCATATTTATCGCCGCAGCGCCAGGCCGGAAGAACAGGCGCCGGCGTATTCCCATATCCACTTCACCAGCGACCTCGATGAAGTGCTGAACGACCCGCAGGTCAAACTAGTGGTGGTCTGCACCCATGCCGATAGCCACTTCGAATACGCGAAGCGGGCGCTGGAAGCGGGGAAAAACGTACTGGTCGAAAAACCCTTTACTCCGACGCTGGCAGAGGCGAAAGCCCTGTTTGCGCTGGCGAAAAGCAAAGGGTTGACGGTGACGCCTTATCAGAACCGCCGCTTCGACTCCTGTTTCCTGACCACCAAAAAGGTGATTGAAAGCGGTAAGCTCGGCGAACTGGTGGAAATTGAAAGTCATTTTGATAACTACCGACCGGTGGCGGAAACCATCCAGGGGGGACCGCAAAGCGGCGATTTCTATGGCCTCGGGGTGCATACCATGGACCAGATCATTTCGCTGTTTGGTCGCCCGGATCATGTTTCCTACGATCTGCGCTCACTACGCAATAAAGCCAATCCCGATGACACGTTTGAAGCTCAACTGTTTTATGGCGACCTGAAAGCGATCGTCAAAACCAGCCATCTGGTGCAGATTGACTACCCGAAATTTATCGTTCATGGCCATAAAGGCTCGTTTGTGAAATACGGCATTGACCAGCAGGAGACCAGCCTGAAGGCCAACATTATGCCGGGCGACGCGGGGTTCGGCGCTGATGACAGCGTAGGGCAACTGGTCTACATCAACGAGGCGGGCGTGGAGGTACGTGAAGAGGTGCCGCTGGAAACCGGCGACTACGGACGAGTGTATGACGCGCTGTATGACACCCTCGTTAACGGCCAGCCGAATTACGTCAAGGAATCTGAAGTTCTCACCAATATGGAGATTCTGCAGCGCGGTTTTGAACAACCTTCTCCGGCTACTATTACCCTCGCAAAATAAGAAAATCTGGCTCCTCGCCGCTTGTTCATATTTTTTGAACAGAGGAGTCAATTTTCACCCTCTATGATTGCCGGCGGAATGGGTCCACACTTACTCCATCGAAAACATACGGGGGTGCAACATGATCTACTTACGCAAAGCTAACGAACGTGGCCACGCTAACCATGGCTGGCTGGATTCCTGGCATACTTTCTCTTTCGCCAACTACTACGACCCGAACTTTATGGGTTTCTCCGCGCTGCGCGTGATTAACGATGACGTAATCGACGCCGGCCAGGGGTTTGGCACCCACCCGCACAAAGACATGGAAATCCTGACTTATGTGCTGGAAGGCGCGGTTGAGCACCAGGACAGCATGGGTAACAAAGAGCAGGTTCCGGCTGGCGAGTTCCAGATCATGAGCGCGGGTACCGGCGTGCGTCACTCTGAGTACAACCCGAGCAGCACCGACCGCCTGCGTTTGTATCAGATCTGGATTATTCCAGAAGAAACCGGCATTACGCCGCGCTACGAGCAGCGCCGCTTTGATGCCGCGCAGGGCAAACAGCTGGTGCTGTCGCCAGATGCGCGCGAAGGGTCGCTGAAAGTGCATCAGGATATGGAACTGTATCGCTGGGCGCTGCTGAAAGATGAGCAGTCGGTTCACCAGATTGCCGCGGAACGTCGCGTGTGGATCCAGGTAGTGAAAGGCGAAGTGACGATTAACGGCACCAAAGCCACCACCAGCGATGGTCTGGCGATTTGGGACGAGCAGGCGATTTCGGTTCACGCCGACAGCGATAGCGAAATATTGCTGTTCGATCTGCCGCCGGTTTGATACGCGTCATCCTTCAAGCCGCATTTTTGTTGGCTCTCCTCACTCACCCCGGTCGCGTACCCTTTGTACGCTTCCGGGGATTAGTTGCGTTGCCGCCTCAATGCAACTTGAATGATTTTGCGTATTAACTCTAAATAAATCTTTTGGCCCTTTTTTCTCCGGGAAGGTTGCGCTTTGTCCGTGATAAACTGAGAAAATGTTTCCCAGCCGATCACAGTCAGGACGATGAAAAAGAAAAGACCCGTACTTCAGGATGTAGCCGATCTTGTCGGCGTGACCAAAATGACGGTCAGTCGCTATTTACGTAACCCGGAACAGGTTTCTGAGGCCCTGCGTGGCAAGATTGCCGTTGCACTCGATGAGCTGGGTTATATTCCCAATCGCGCTCCTGATATTCTCTCCAACGCCACCAGCCGCGCCATCGGCGTGTTGCTGCCCTCGTTAACCAACCAGGTCTTCTCGGAAGTGCTACGCGGCATTGAAAGCGTCACCGACGCCTTCGGTTATCAAACCATGCTGGCGCACTACGGCTATAAGCCGGAGATGGAAGAGAAGCGTCTCGAATCGATGCTCTCCTGGAATATTGACGGCCTGATCCTCACTGAACGTACCCACACGCCGCGCACGTTGAAAATGATTGAAGTGGCGGGGATCCCGGTGGTTGAGCTGATGGACAGCCAGTCGCCGTGCCTCGACATTGCCGTCGGTTTCGATAACTTCGAAGCGGCGCGGCAGATGACGGCGGCGATTATCGCCCGCGGTCACCGCCACGTTGCTTATCTCGGCGCGCGTCTGGATGAACGTACTATCATCAAACAGAAGGGGTACGAGCAGGCGATGCTCGATGCCGGCATGACGCCCTACAGCGTGATGGTGGAGCAATCCTCTTCCTACTCGTCAGGGATTGAGCTGATGCGTCAAGCGCGTCGCGAATATCCGCAGCTCGACGGCATCTTCTGCACCAACGATGACCTCGCGGTCGGCGCGGCGTTCGAGTGTCAGCGTCTGGGGCTGAAAATCCCGGACGACATGGCGATAGCCGGTTTCCACGGTCACGATATCGGTCAGGTGATGGAGCCGCGTCTCGCCAGCGTACTGACCCCGCGTGAGCGCATGGGGCGCATCGGCGCCGAGCGTCTGCTGGCGCGCATCCGCGGTGAGACGATTACCCCTAAGATGTTAGATTTAGGTTTCACATTGTCACCGGGTGGATCTATTTAAACCGACAAGTTTGAAGTAGATCACACATATTCACATCTGGCACGAATGGTTATTGCTTCTCCCAGGGTCCGGCATGACAATGTTACCGATAACAGTTACCCGTAACACTTGCCCGTAATCATTAACCAGTACGCCGCTTTCGCGCTGTATCAGTCAGCCCCGGCGCGGCGTACCAGTCCAGTGGGAGGACGCTTTGAGCACGACTAACCATGATCACCACGTCTATGTCCTGATGGGCGTTTCCGGCAGTGGTAAATCCGCCGTCGCCAGCGAAGTGGCGCATCAACTGAAAGCCGCGTTTCTCGATGGCGATTTTCTGCATCCGCGCAGCAACATCACCAAGATGGCTTCCGGCGAGCCGCTGAACGACGATGATCGCACCCCGTGGCTGCAGGCGTTGAATGACGCGGCATTTGCCATGCAGCGCACCAACAAAGTTTCGCTGATCGTCTGCTCAGCGCTGAAAAAAAGCTACCGCGACATTCTGCGCAAGGGCAATCCGAACCTCTCCTTTATCTACCTGAAAGGCGACTTCGACGTGATTGAAAGCCGTCTGAAGGCGCGTAAAGGGCACTTCTTCAAAACCCAAATGTTGGTGACGCAGTTTGAAACACTGCAGGAACCAGGCGCTGACGAAAGCGATGTGCTTATCGTCGATATCGACCAGTCACTGGAAGGCGTGGTCGCCAGCACCATTGAGGTGATTAACAAAGGCAGTAACTAGTGAGTACTTTAACGCTTGTTTTAACAGCAGTCGGCTCGGTATTGCTGCTGCTGTTTTTAGTCATGAAGGCGCGTATGCACGCCTTCGTGGCTTTAATGGTGGTTTCTATTGGCGCAGGTCTCTTTTCCGGTATGCCGCTGGATAAAATCGCGGCGACGATGGAAAAAGGGATGGGCGGCACGCTGGGCTTCCTGGCGATAGTCGTCGCGCTGGGCGCGATGTTCGGTAAAATTTTGCATGAAACCGGCGCGGTCGACCAGATTGCGGTAAAAATGCTGAAGTCCTTCGGCCACAACCGCGCGCATTATGCTATTGGCCTGGCCGGCCTTATCTGCGCGCTGCCGCTGTTCTTCGAAGTGGCGATCGTGCTGCTGATTAGCGTCGCGTTCTCCATGGCGCGCCATACCGGCACTAACCTCGTGAAGCTGGTGATCCCGCTGTTCGCCGGCGTAGCCGCCGCCGCGGCATTCCTGCTGCCGGGACCCGCGCCGATGCTGCTGGCTTCGCAGATGCACGCCGATTTCGGCTGGATGATCCTGATTGGTCTCTGCGCCGCTATTCCGGGGATGATTATCGCCGGCCCGCTGTGGGGTAACTTCATCAGCCGCTATGTTGAGCTGCACATTCCTGACGATATCAGCGAACCGCATCTCGGCGAAGGTAAAATGCCGTCCTTCGGCTTTAGCCTCTCGCTGATCCTGCTGCCGCTGGTGCTGGTCGGCCTGAAAACCATCGCCGCGCGCTTTGTGCCGGTGGGATCCACCGCCTATGAATGGTTCGAGTTTATCGGCCACCCATTCACCGCGATTCTGGTTGCCTGCCTGGTAGCGATTTACGGCCTGGCGGTACGTCAGGGGATGGCGAAAGATCGCGTGATGGAGATCTGCGGCGCGGCGCTGCAGCCGGCGGGTATTATTCTGCTGGTGATTGGCGCAGGCGGCGTCTTCAAGCAGGTGCTGGTTGACTCCGGCGTCGGCCCGGCGCTCGGCGAAGCGCTGACTGGCCTGGGTCTGCCGATTGCGATTACCTGCTTCGTGCTGGCGGCTGCCGTACGTATTATTCAGGGCTCCGCGACCGTGGCGTGTCTGACGGCGGTCGGTCTGGTAATGCCGGTCATTGAGCAACTGAACTACAGCGGCGCGCAAATGGCGGCTCTCTCCATCTGTATCGCGGGTGGTTCGATCGTAGTGAGCCACGTGAACGATGCCGGCTTCTGGCTGTTCGGTAAGTTTACCGGCGCCAGCGAAGCGCAGACGCTGAAAACCTGGACGATGATGGAAACCATCCTTGGCACCACCGGCGCCATCGTCGGGATGATTGCCTTCCAGCTGCTGAGCTAAGCAAAAATAATTTCCCCGGACACCACCACGGTATCCGGGGAAAAATCAGGGTAATGCCGCTTATCCTGAATTCTCTTCGGTAACACGCTTTTTTTCCCTCTTTTCCACTTCCTTTTGCCGTGAATATCAGCGCTACGACAATGTTCGTATTGCTCGTAAGGCCTTGCGGCACAAGGCTTTATCCGTTTTTTTCGCAAGCGTGAAAGCGATATTTTTCGCGCTGAATCCATAATCAGGATCAATAAAATAGCGACGGAAAATATTCCATTACGCGGGTTATTTGCCCGATAATCTTTACGCTTTTTATGACTACCAGCGACGGTGGGCGGAGTGTGGGATAAGTTGCTTTTCTGATTGGCGCGCAATCATTGATTAATTTCACTTGCGACTTTAGCTGCATTTTGTAATGTGAAGGACATCCCAGTTGGAAACTGGCCTGGCACTAACAGCACACACCTCGCAGGAATACGTTATGAAAAATGTTGGTTTTATCGGTTGGCGTGGAATGGTCGGCTCTGTTCTCATGCAACGCATGGTGGAAGAGCGTGATTTCGACGCCATTCGCCCTGTTTTCTTCTCCACCTCTCAGCTGGGACAGCCCGCGCCGTCATTCGGCGGC
Source organism: Klebsiella sp. SYXHC3 (assembly GCF_057196925.1). Classification (NCBI taxonomy): domain Bacteria; kingdom Pseudomonadati; phylum Pseudomonadota; class Gammaproteobacteria; order Enterobacterales; family Enterobacteriaceae; genus Klebsiella; species Klebsiella sp. SYXHC3. The sequence continues at coordinate 385,984 of NZ_JBXUNG010000002.1, forward strand.
AGTACCGGGGGGACGCTTCAGGATGCATTCGATCTGGAAGCGCTGAAGGCGCTGGACATTATTGTTACCTGCCAGGGCGGCGATTACACCAACGAGATTTACCCGAAGCTGCGCGAAAGCGGCTGGCAGGGGTACTGGATTGACGCGGCGTCTTCGCTGCGCATGAAAGACGATGCGATCATTATTCTCGACCCGGTTAACCAGGATGTCATTACCGCTGGCCTGAATAACGGCATCAAAACCTTCGTCGGCGGCAACTGTACGGTGAGCCTGATGCTGATGTCCCTCGGCGGCCTGTTTGCCCATGACCTGGTGGAGTGGGTCAGCGTGGCGACTTACCAGGCGGCTTCCGGCGGCGGCGCGCGTCATATGCGCGAACTGCTGAGCCAGATGGGCCAACTGCATGGCCACGTGGCAAGCGAGCTGGCGAACCCGGCTTCCGCGATTCTCGATATCGAGCGCAAAGTGACGTCGCTGACCCGCAGCGGCGACCTGCCGGTCGATAACTTTGGCGTGCCGCTGGCGGGCAGCCTGATCCCATGGATCGACAAACAGCTTGATAACGGCCAGAGCCGCGAAGAATGGAAAGGCCAGGCGGAGACGAACAAAATTCTCGCCACCGCGTCGCCGATCCCGGTCGATGGTCTGTGCGTGCGCGTCGGCGCGCTGCGCTGCCACAGCCAGGCGTTTACCATCAAGCTGAAGAAAGATGTTTCTATCCCGACCGTTGAGGAGCTGCTGGCCGCGCATAACCCGTGGGCTAAAGTGGTGCCAAACGATCGCGACATCACCATGCGCGAGCTGACCCCAGCCGCGGTGACCGGCACTCTGACCACCCCGGTAGGGCGCCTGCGTAAACTGAACATGGGTCCTGAGTACCTGTCGGCCTTTACCGTCGGCGACCAGCTGCTGTGGGGCGCCGCCGAACCGTTGCGCCGCATGCTACGACAGCTGGCGTAAACGCAGGACAAACGATAAGGGGTGTGGATACACCCCTTTTTTTTGCGTAATACAAGGAGTAAACGCGGATGTTGGATTTTTCCCCACGGAGGTAACGCAGCCTTGGCTATGCTTTAAGTAAGGAGTTCCTTACCTGAAGGTGGGACGGAGCAGGAGGATGCACGTTGGTGCTGCGCCGTTCAGGTCAAAAAAGTCGCCGGTTACAGGAAAGGGCGACACTTACAACAGGATGAAAGCATGTCGAATCGAATCGATAGAGACGTGATTAATGCGCTGATTGCAGGTCATTTCGCGGATCCCTTTTCCGTGCTTGGCATGCACCGCACCGAGGCGGGGCTGGAAGTTCGCGCATTATTACCAGATGCCACCGAAGTGTGGGTTATTGAACCGAAAACCGGGCGTAAAGTCGGCAAACTCGAATGCCTCGACTCGCGCGGATTCTTTAGCGGCCTGCTGCCGCGGCGTAAAAACGCTTTTCGCTACCAGCTGGCCGTCACCTGGCATGGACAGCAAAACCTGATTGACGACCCTTACCGTTTCGGCCCGCTGCTGCAGGACGTTGATGCCTGGCTGTTGTCCGAGGGAACGCACCTGCGCCCTTACGAAACCCTGGGCGCGCACGCCGACACTATGGATGGCGTCACCGGTACACGCTTTTCGGTCTGGGCGCCAAACGCCCGCCGGGTCTCGGTGGTGGGGCAATTTAACTACTGGGATGGCCGACGCCATCCCATGCGCCTGCGTAAAGAGTCCGGTATCTGGGAACTCTTCATTCCCGGCGCGCTTAATGGCCAACTGTATAAATTCGAGCTGATCGACGCTCATGGCAATCTACGCGTCAAAGCCGATCCTTACGCCTTTGAGTCGCAGATGCGCCCGGAAAGCGCGTCGCTTATCTGCGATTTGCCGCCGAAAGTCGAACAGCCGGCGGCGCGCAAAGCCGCGAACCAGTTTGATGCGCCGATCTCTATCTATGAAGTGCACCTCGGGTCCTGGCGCCGCCATACCGACAATAACTTCTGGCTAAGCTACCGCGAACTGGCGGACCAACTGGTGCCTTACGCAAAATGGATGGGCTTCACCCATCTGGAACTGCTGCCGGTAAACGAACACCCGTTCGACGGCAGCTGGGGCTACCAGCCGACCGGCCTCTACGCGCCGACACGCCGCTTCGGTACCCGTGAAGATTTCCGCTATTTCATCGATGCCGCCCACGCCGCAGGCCTTAACGTGATCCTCGATTGGGTTCCGGGTCATTTTCCGGCGGATGATTTTGCGCTGGCCTCATTTGACGGCACCTCGCTGTATGAACACAGCGATCCGCGCGAAGGTTATCACCAGGACTGGAATACCCTTATCTATAACTACGGCCGCCGCGAAGTCAGCAATTACCTGGTGGGTAACGCGCTGTACTGGATCGAGCGCTTCGGCATTGACGCGCTGCGCGTCGACGCGGTGGCGTCGATGATCTACCGCGACTATAGCCGTAAAGCGGGTGAGTGGATCCCCAACGAATACGGTGGGCGGGAAAATCTTGAAGCAATCGAGTTTCTGCGTAACACCAACCGTATCCTCGGCGAGCAGACGCCAGGGGCGGTAACGATGGCGGAAGAGTCCACCGATTTTGCCGGCGTGACGCGCCCGCCCGCCGACGGCGGCCTCGGCTTCTGGTTCAAATGGAATCTCGGCTGGATGCACGACACGCTGGACTATATGAAGCTCGATCCTGTCCATCGTCGCTACCATCACGACAAAATGACCTTCGGCATGCTCTACAACTACACCGAGAACTTCGTGCTGCCGCTCTCCCACGATGAAGTGGTGCACGGCAAAAAATCGATTCTCGACCGCATGCCGGGCGACGCATGGCAGCGCTTTGCCAACCTGCGCGCCTACTACGGCTGGCTGTTCGCCTTTCCGGGCAAAAAGCTGCTGTTTATGGGCAATGAATTCGCCCAGGGCCGCGAGTGGAACCACGACGCCAGTCTCGACTGGCATCTGCTGGAGGGCGGCGACAACTGGCACCACGGCGTCCAGCGACTGGTGCGCGACCTGAACCACACCTACCGTCACCATAAAGCGCTGCACGAGCTTGATTTCGATCCCTACGGCTTCGAATGGCTGGTGGTCGACGATCATGAGCGTTCGGTATTTATCTTTGTGCGCCGCGATAAAGCCGGCAATGAGATTATCGTCGCCAGCAACTTTACCCCGGTGCCGCGGCACAACTACCGTTTCGGCATCAACCAGCCGGGACGCTGGCGCGAAGAATTGAACACCGACTCGATGCATTATCACGGTAGTAACGCCGGAAATGGCGGCGTGGTTGAGAGCGAGCCCGTCGCAAGCCATGGCCGTCAGCATTCGTTGTCGATTACCCTGCCGCCGCTGGCGACCATCTGGCTGGTACGGGAGGCCTGATGACGACGCTTGCCGCGGGAAAACCGACGCCTTTGGGCGCCAGCTATGACGGCAAAGGGGTGAACTTCACCCTGTTTTCCGCCCACGCCGAGCGGGTGGAGCTCTGCGTGTTCGACCAGCAGGGCAACGAGCGGCGCTACGACCTCCCGGCGCGCAGCGGCGACATCTGGCACGGCTGGCTGGCCGATGCGCGTCCGGGGCTACGCTACGGTTATCGGGTGCACGGGCCCTGGGATCCGGCGCAGGGGCATCGCTTCAATCCGGCCAAGCTGCTGCTCGACCCTTGCGCGCATCAGGTGGCGGGCGAACTGCTGGACGACGAGCGTCTGCATGGCGGTATGTATGAGCCGGATGCCCGCGATAGCGCAGCCATTGCGCCAAAATCCCAGGTGGTCGATCTGCATTATGACTGGCTCGATGATAAACCGCCGCGCACGCCTTGGGGCGAAACGGTCATTTATGAAGCCCACGTCAAAGGGTTGACCTGGCTGCATCCGGAGCTACCGGAGGCGATCCGCGGCACCTATCAGGCGCTGGGCCACCCGCTGATGATCGATTATTTTCGCCGTCTGGGTATTACCGCGCTGGAGCTGATGCCGGTGGCGCAGTTCGCCAGCGAACCTCGCCTGCAGCGGATGGGGCTGAGCAACTACTGGGGCTACAACCCGCTGGCGCTGTTTGCGCTGGAGCCGCGCTACGCCAGCCAGCCGCAGCGGGCGCTCGATGAGTTCCGCGATGCGGTGAAGGCGCTGCACGCGGCGGGCATCGAGGTGATCCTCGATATCGTGCTGAACCATAGCGCGGAAATCGATCTTGAAGGGCCGACAGTCTCCCTGCGCGGTATCGATAACCGCAGCTATTATTGGATCAGGGACGACGGCGATTATCACAACTGGACCGGCTGCGGTAACACGCTCAACCTCAGTCATCCCGGCGTGGTGGAGTATGCCCTGCAGTGCCTGCGCTTTTGGGTTGATGAATGCCACGTCGACGGTTTTCGCTTCGACCTGGCGTCGGTGATGGGGCGTACGCCGGAATTTCGTCAGGACGCGCCGCTGTTTGAGGCCATTCGCCGCGACCCGGTATTGTCGGCGCTCAAGCTGATTGCCGAACCCTGGGATATTGGCCAGGGCGGTTATCAGGTGGGGAACTTCCCGCCGCTGTTTGCCGAATGGAACGACCATTTTCGCGATACCGCGCGCCGTTTCTGGTTGCAACAAAACGTGTCGTTGGGTGACTTCGCCCAGCGCTTCGCCGCCTCCAGCGATCTCTTTGCTCGCGATGGCAAACGGCCTGCGGCGACGATCAATCTGATCACGGCGCATGATGGATTCACCCTACGTGATTGCGTCTGTTTCAATCAGAAACACAATCAGGCGAACGGCGAAGAGAATCGCGATGGGACTAACAATAACTACAGCAATAATCATGGTATAGAGGGATTAGAAGCCAATCTTGCCGTGATTGAGCGGCGGCGCGATAGCGTACATGCGCTCCTGACCACGCTGCTGCTGTCGCAAGGAACGCCGATGCTGCTGGCGGGCGATGAACATGGCCATAGCCAGCACGGCAACAATAATGCGTACTGTCAGGACAATGCCTTGACCTGGCTGGACTGGCGGCGGGCAAATCACGGGTTAACCGCGTTTGTCGCCGCGCTTATCCACCTGCGTCGGCGCATTCCGGCATTAACCCGTAATCAGTGGTGGCAGGAGCAGGACGGCAACGTGAGCTGGCTCAATCAGCGCGGAGAACGGTTAAACGCCGACGAGTGGCAACATGGCGCCGCGCGGCTGCAAATCCTGTTATCCGATCGCTGGCTGATCGCGCTGAATGCCACCGCGGAGGTGGCGGATATGGTTTTACCCGCGGGGGAGTGGCGCGCCGTTCCTCCATTCGCCGGAGAGGATAATCCGGTCATCATGGCTGTCTGGCATGGGCCCGCGCACGGAGTTTGCGTATTTCAAAGGTCGTAGTCCCTGGGGGTTTTCGGCGCGTTCATGATGAATGAGCCGTGAAGCAGGGGAATCAAAAGGAGTTAATCATGGTTGGGCTAGAAAAGAACGATCCGTTGATGCTGGCGCGTCAACTTCCTCTCAAATCGGTGGCGCTGATCCTTGCTGGCGGGCGTGGTACCCGGCTTAAGGATTTAACCATTAAGCGCGCGAAGCCTGCCGTCCACTTTGGCGGTAAGTTCCGTATTATCGACTTCGCGTTATCTAACTGTCTTAACTCAGGTATTCGCCGCATCGGCGTGATTACCCAGTATCAATCGCACACTCTGGTTCAGCATATCCAGCGCGGTTGGTCTTTCTTCAGCGAAGAGATGAATGAATTCGTCGATCTGCTGCCGGCGCAGCAGCGGGTACACGGTGAAAACTGGTATCGCGGTACGGCCGATGCGGTGACGCAGAACCTCGACATTATTCGTCGCTATAAAGCCGAATATGTGGTGATCCTCGCCGGCGACCACATCTACAAACAAGATTACTCGCGCATGCTGATCGACCATGTCGAAAAAGGCGCGCGCTGCACCGTCGCCTGTATGCCGGTGCCCATCGAAGAAGCATCCGCCTTTGGCGTGATGGCGGTCGACGAAAGCGAGAAGATCATCGAGTTCGTCGAGAAACCGGCCAACCCGCCGGCGATGCCGAACGACGCTACCCGCTCGCTTGCCAGTATGGGCATCTATGTCTTTGATGCGGATTACCTTTATGAACTGCTGGCCGCCGACGATCTCGACGAAAACTCCAGCCACGACTTCGGCAAAGATATCATCCCGAAAATTACCGAAGCTGGCATGGCTTATGCACATCCTTTCCCGCTCTCCTGCGTGCAATCCGACCCGCAAGCCGAGCCGTACTGGCGCGATGTCGGGACACTGGAAGCCTACTGGAAGGCCAACCTCGATCTGGCCTCGGTGACGCCGGAGCTGGATATGTACGACCAGCACTGGCCTATCCGTACCCATATGGAATCGCTGCCGCCGGCGAAGTTCGTCCAGGACCGCTCCGGCAGTCACGGCATGACGCTGAACTCGCTGGTTTCCGGCGGTTGCATTATCTCGGGCTCGGTGGTGGTACAGTCGGTGCTGTTCCCGCGAGTGCGGGTGAATTCGTTTTGTAACATTGATTCGGCAGTCTTATTGCCGGATGTCTGGGTCGGGCGCTCGTGCCGCCTGCGCCGCTGCGTGATAGATCGCGCCTGCGTCATCCCGGAAGGGATGGTCATTGGGGAGAATGCGGAAGAAGATGCCAGCCGCTTCTATCGTTCAGAAGAAGGGATCGTGCTGGTTACGCGCGACATGCTGCGGAAACTGGGGCACAAACAGGAGCGATAATGCAGGTTTTACACGTATGTTCAGAGATGTTCCCGTTGTTAAAAACCGGCGGTCTGGCTGACGTTATCGGCGCGCTGCCTGCGGCGCAGATCGCAGACGGCGTGGATACCCGCGTGCTGCTGCCGGGGTATCCGGATATCCGCCGCGGGATTACCGACGCGCAGGTCGTCACCCGCCGGGATACCTTTGCCGGGCGCATCACCCTGCTGTTCGGCCATTTTAACGGCGTCGGTATCTATCTGATCGACGCGCCGCATCTCTACGATCGTCCGGGGAGCCCGTATCACGACGCCAACATGAACGCCTATACCGACAACGTGCTGCGCTTTGCGCTGCTCGGCTGGGTGGGGAGCGAAATGGCCTGCGGGCTGGATCCATTCTGGCGCCCGGAGGTGGTGCACGCCCATGACTGGCACGCGGGCCTGACGCCGGCCTATCTGGCGGCGCGCGGCCGTCCGGCGAAATCGGTGTTTACGGTGCACAATCTCGCCTACCAGGGAATGTTTTACTCCTGGCATATGAATGAGATAGAGCTGCCGTGGTCGTTCTATAACATGCACGGCCTCGAATTTAACGGTCAGATCTCGTTCCTCAAAGCCGGGCTGTACTATGCCGACCATATCACGGCGGTGAGTCCAACCTACGCGCGGGAAATCACCGAACCGCAATATGCCTACGGCATGGAAGGGCTGCTGCGCCAGCGCCAACACGAGGGCCGCTTGTCCGGCATCCTTAACGGTGTCGATGATGCTATCTGGAATCCGCAAAGCGATCTGCTGCTGGCGGCGCGCTATGACCGCGATAGCCTGGAAGAGAAAGCCGAGAATAAACGGCAGCTGCAAATCGCCATGGGGCTGAAGGTGGATGACAAAGCGCCGCTGTTCGCCGTGGTGAGCCGCCTGACCAGCCAAAAAGGGCTGGATCTGGTACTGGAGGCGCTGCCGGGCCTGCTGGAGCAGGGCGGGCAACTGGCGCTGCTGGGCGCCGGCGATCCGGTCCTGCAGGAGGGCTTCCTCGCCGCCGCCGCCGAACATCCGGGCCAGGTCGGCGTGCAGATTGGCTATCACGAGGCGTTTTCGCACCGCATCATGGGCGGCGCCGATGTGATTCTGGTTCCCAGCCGCTTTGAACCGTGCGGCCTGACTCAGCTGTATGGCCTGAAATACGGCACCCTGCCGCTGGTGCGCCGCACCGGCGGTCTCGCCGATACCGTGGCCGACTGTTCGCTGGAAAACCTCGCCGACGGCGTCGCCAGCGGCTTTGTCTTTGAGGACAGTAACGCGGTGTCGTTGCTGCGGGCCATCCGGCGCACCTTTGTGTTGTGGTCGCGGCCATCGCTGTGGCGCTACGTTCAGCGTCAGGCGATGAATATGGACTTTAGCTGGCAGGTGGCGGCGAAATCCTATCGTGAACTCTATCAACGCTTGATGTAACCACAGGAGCTATGGCTATGAATGCACCCTTTAGTTATGCATCACCCACGCTGAGCGTTGAGGCGTTAAAGCATTCTATCGCGTATAAGCTGATGTTTATCATCGGCAAAGATCCGGCGATCGCCAACAAACACGAATGGCTGAACGCCACCCTGTTCGCCGTTCGCGACCGCATGGTCGAGCGCTGGCTGCGTTCAAACCGCGCCCAGCTGTCGCAGGAAGTGCGGCAGGTTTACTATCTGTCGATGGAGTTTTTGATTGGCCGCACCCTCTCTAACGCGCTGCTGTCGTTAGGGATTTATGAAGATGTGAATAATGCGCTGGCCGATATGGGGCTCGATCTGGAAGAGCTTATTGATGAAGAAAACGACCCCGGTTTAGGCAACGGCGGTTTAGGGCGCCTGGCCGCCTGCTTCCTCGATTCTCTGGCAACGCTGGGCCTGCCGGGCCGCGGCTACGGTATCCGCTACGACTATGGGATGTTCAAGCAGAACATCGTCGACGGGCGGCAGAAAGAGTCGCCGGATTACTGGCTGGAGTACGGCAACCCGTGGGAGTTCGAACGCCACAATACGCGCTATAAAGTGCGTTTCGGCGGCCGCGTGCAGCAGGAAGGGAAAAATACCCGCTGGATAGAGACCGAAGAGATTATCGCTGAAGCCTACGATCAGATTATCCCCGGTTTCGATACCGATGCCACCAACACCCTGCGTCTGTGGAGCGCGCAGGCCAGTAGCGAAATCAACCTCGGTAAATTCAACCAGGGCGACTACTTTGCGGCGGTGGAAGATAAGAACCACTCCGAGAACGTTTCGCGGGTGCTGTACCCGGATGACTCCACCTATTCCGGGCGCGAGCTGCGCCTGCGTCAGGAGTATTTCCTGGTCTCGGCGACGGTACAGGATATCCTCAGCCGCCACTATCAGCTGCACCGCACCTACGACAATCTGGCGGCGAAAATCGCCATTCACCTCAATGACACCCACCCGGTGCTGTCGATTCCTGAGCTGATGCGTCTGCTGATCGATGAGCACAAATTTAGCTGGGATGAAGCCTTCGAGGTGACCTGTCAGGTCTTCTCCTATACCAACCATACGTTGATGAGCGAAGCGCTGGAGACCTGGCCGGTCGATATGCTGGGGAAAATCCTGCCGCGCCATCTGCAGATTATCTTCGAGATTAACGATTACTTCCTCAAGACGCTGCAGGAGCAGTATCCCAACGATACTGCTCTGCTGAGCCGTACCTCGATCATTGATGAATCCAATGGTCGCCGGGTGCGCATGGCGTGGCTGGCGGTTGTCGTCAGCCATAAAGTCAACGGCGTGTCAGAGCTGCATTCTCGCTTAATGGTCGAGTCGCTGTTTGCCGAGTTTGCGAAGATTTTCCCGATGCGCTTTACCAACGTCACCAACGGCGTCACGCCGCGACGCTGGCTGGCGTTGGCGAACCCGCCGCTGTCGCAGGTGCTGGATGAGAATATCGGCCACACCTGGCGCACCGACTTAAGCCAACTAAGCGATCTGCAGCAGCATATTGATTATCCGACGGTGAACCAGGCGGTGCGCCGCGCCAAGCTTGAGAATAAGCAGCGGCTGGCGAACTATATCGCCCAGCAGTTGAACGTGGTGGTCAATCCTAAGGCGCTGTTTGATGTGCAGATCAAACGCATCCACGAATATAAACGCCAGCTGATGAATATCCTGCACGTCATCACCCGCTACAATCGGATCAAAGCCGATCCGCAGGCGGAGTGGGTGCCGCGGGTGAATATCTTCGCCGGCAAGGCCGCGTCGGCTTACTACATGGCGAAGCATATTATTCATCTGATCAACGATGTGGCGGCGGTGGTGAACAGCGATCCGCAGATTGGCGATAAGCTAAAAGTGGTGTTTATCCCCAACTACAGCGTGAGCCTGGCGCAGCTGATTATCCCGGCGGCGGATCTCTCCGAGCAGATTTCGTTGGCGGGAACGGAAGCGTCCGGTACCAGCAATATGAAGTTTGCGCTCAACGGCGCGCTAACCATTGGTACGCTGGATGGCGCTAACGTTGAAATGCTGGAGCACGTCGGCGAGGACAATATCTTTATCTTCGGTAATACCGCGGAACAGGTAGAAGCCCTGCGCAGTAACGGCTATAAACCGCGCGACTATTATGAGCAGGATGAGGAGCTGCATCAGGCGTTGACGCAGATTGGCACCGGCCTGTTCAGTCCTTCGGAGCCTGGCCGCTACCGCGACCTGCTGGATTCGCTGATCAACTTTGGCGACCACTATCAGGTACTGGCGGACTACCGCAGCTACGTTGATTGCCAGGATAAGGTGGACGAGCTGTACCGCCATCCGGAGGAGTGGGCCAATAAAGCGATGATGAACATCGCCAACATGGGCTATTTCTCATCCGACCGCACGATCCAGGAGTACGCCAAACATATCTGGCATATCGACCCGGTTCGTTTGTAATCGGTTAAGCATCAGTAAAACGGGGCCCAGTAGGCCCCGTTTTTGTGTGTGCGGTGATGTAGCCCGGGCCAGGCGTCAGCCGCCGCCCGGGGTATGTCAGGACGCTAACGACAGTTCAGACTTTCCCGTATGTTGCGCCAGCCACTCGCTGATACGCGCCTGCTGCTCGGCATTCAGCCACATCCCCTGTTTGGTACGGCGCCAGATAGCGTCATCCAGGCTGCGAACCCACTCGTGTTCGACCAGGTACTTCAGCTCGGCTTCATAAAACTCGTGGCCAAAATCTTCTCCCAGATCGGCAAGCGAAGTCGCTTCGCCAAGGATCCACTCGCTGTTGCTGCCGTAGGTGCGGGCGTAGTGGCGGGCCATTGATTCGCTGATAAACGCGAAGCGACGGCGCAGTTTCGCCGCGTAGTCGTCGCGGTCGCCGCCGATATCGCCGCCGGGCAGAACGGCGGTTTTGGTCCACGCCGGGCCAATCCCCTGATAATACGGCGTCAGTTTTTCCAGCGCATGTTCCGCCAGTTTACGGTAGGTGGTGAGCTTGCCGCCGAATACCGACAGCAGCGGCGCCTGACCGTTCTCATCGTGAATATCGAGGGTATAGTCGCGGGTAATCGCCTGCGGCGAGTCGGATTCATCGTCGCACAGCGGACGCACGCCGGAGTAAGTCCAGACGATATCGTCGCGCGACAGCGTCTTTTTAAAGTGCGCGTTGTAGACGTTCAGCAGGTAGTTGATCTCTTTATCATCGATCGCCACCTCTTTTGGATCGCCGTTGTACTCGACGTCGGTGGTACCGATAATTGAGAACTCATCCATCCACGGGATGACAAACACGATACGTTTATCTTCGTTTTGCAGGATATAGGCCTGCTTCTGGGTGTGCACGCGCGGCACCACGATATGGCTGCCTTTGATCAGGCGGATGCCATACGGCGAGCGCAGATGCATGCCTTCGTCGAAGAAATGTTTCACCCACGGGCCGGTGGCGTTAACCAGACCGCGCGCGTGCCAGGTGAATTTTTCGCCGCTATCGATATCTTCCGCTTCCACCACCCACAGACCGTTTTCGCGTTTTGCCGAGATAGCGCGGGTGCGGGTGCGAACCTCGCCGCCTTTACGTACAACCATCTGGGCGTTGGCAAGAACCAGACGCGCATCGTCGACCCAGCAGTCGGAATATTCGAAACCGCGCACGATTTCCGGCTTAAGTACCGATTCCGCGCCAAAGCGCAAACCGGTCGAGCCCGGCAGGCTGGTGCGTTTGCCGAGGTGATCGTATAAAAACAGACCGATACGAATCATCCACGCCGGGCGCAGATGCGGGCGATGTGGTAAGCGAAAGCGCATCGGGAAGGCCAAATGCGGCGCCATTTTTAATAACACCTCGCGCTCCGCCAGCGCTTCGCTGACCAGGCGGAATTCGTAGTGTTCCAGGTAGCGCAGGCCGCCGTGAATCAGTTTTGAGCTGGCGCTCGAGGTGGCGCAGGCAAGGTCTCTCGCTTCCAGCATCAGCACGGATAAACCGCGCCCGGCGGCGTCTGCCGCGATACCGGCACCGTTGATGCCTCCGCCTATCACAATCAGATCTTTGATTTCCACGCTCGCACCTCGTTCACTTTCGTTTAAGCTCATAAATGTTCGATATCGCTCACTATAGCAAACAAACGCGCTTTTGGTAACATCAAAAAAACATTTCAGAGTGATGCATGTAACATATTGGCGTTTATTTACCGCCTGACGGTACACTAGCGGGTAAAATCAGGGTCGGTCACCGCCCGTCATGAAGTGCAATAGAGAAGAGAATCATGGAACAATTTGAATGTATCAATGTAGAAGAAGCGCATCAGAAACTGCATCAGCAGAAGGCGGTGCTGGTCGATATCCGCGACCCGCAAAGCTATGCAATGGGGCACACGCCGGGCGCGTTTCATCTGACCAACGATACCCTGGGCGCTTTTATGCGCGATAACGACTTTGAGACGCCGGTGATGGTGATGTGCTACCACGGCAACAGCAGTAAAGGCGCCGCGCAGTATTTACTGCAGCAGGGCTTCGAGAACGTCTACAGCGTCGACGGCGGTTTTGACGCCTGGCATCGTCATTTCCCGGCGGAAGTCGCGCACGGCTCGCTATAAGCGCGGTACGGTATATACTAGCCCCCTTTGTGTGGAATAAGCGATCCGCTGTATGTTAATGATTACCTCTTTTGCCAACCCGCGCGTGGCCCAGGCGTTTGTCGACTATATGGCGACGCAAGGGGTCATCCTGACTATCCAACAGCACACGCAGAGCGATGTCTGGCTGGCTGATGAAACCCAGGCCGCGCGGGTGCAGGCCGAGCTGGCCCGTTTTCTCGAAAACCCGGCCGACCCGCGCTATCTCGCCGCCAGCTGGCAATCGGGGCATACCAATAGCGGATTGCATTATCAACGCTTCCCGTTTTTAGCTACCCTGCGTAACAACGCCGGGCCGTTTACGTGGGCGATTTTGCTGGCCTGTATCCTGGTCTTCATACTGCAAAACGTTCTGGGCGATCAGACGATGATGATCTGGCTTGCCTGGCCCTACGATCCTTCGCTGAAATTCGAAGCCTGGCGCTATCTTACCCATGCTTTCATGCACTTCTCGCTGATGCATATTCTGTTTAACCTGCTATGGTGGTGGTACCTCGGCGGTGCGGTGGAGAAGCGCATCGGTAGCGGCAAACTGGTGGTGATTACCATTATCAGCGCTCTGCTGAGCGGATTCGTCCAGCATCAGGTTAGCGGCCCGTGGTTCGGCGGTTTGTCGGGAGTGGTCTATGCATTAATGGGCTATGTCTGGCTGCGCGGCGAGCGCGACCCGCAGAGCGGTATTTATCTGCAACGCGGTCTGATCCTCTTCTCTTTAGTGTGGTTAGTGGCTGGATGGTTTGATGTTTTCGGCATGTCGATCGCCAATGGCGCGCACGTGGCGGGCCTGGCAGTCGGGCTGGCGATGGCGCTTGTCGATACGCTAAATGTGCGAAAACGAACGTAGAGATTCCCAGGGATATTTCATGAAACAAACACAACGTCATGACGCGATTATCGAGCTGGTAAAAAAACAGGGATACGTCAGTACCGAAGAGCTGGTGGAGCAGTTTGCCGTCAGCCCGCAGACTATTCGTCGCGATCTGAATGATTTAGCGGAACAAAAAATGATCCTCCGCCACCACGGCGGCGCGGCGATGCCTTCAAGCTCGGTCAACACCTCGTGGCACGACAGGAAAGCGACCCAGACGGCGGAAAAAGAGCGCATCGCGCGGAAAGTGGCGAGCGAAATACCCGACGGCGCAACCCTGTTTATCGACATTGGCACGACGCCGGAAGCAGTGGCCCATGCGTTGCTCGATCATAATGACCTGCGGATTGTGACCAACAATCTCAACGTCGCGAATACGCTGATGGTGAAAGACGATTTTCGCATTATCCTCGCCGGTGGCGAGCTGCGTAGCCGCGACGGCGGGATCATCGGCGAAGCGACGCTCGATTTTATCTCCCAGTTCCGCCTCGACTTCGGCATTCTTGGTATTAGCGGTATTGATAGCGACGGCTCGCTGCTGGAGTTTGATTACCATGAAGTGCGCACCAAGCGGGCGATTATCGAAAACTCGCGCCACGTGATGCTGGTGGTGGATCACTCGAAGTTTGGCCGTAATGCGATGGTGAACATGGGCAGCATTAGTATGGTCGATGCGGTTTATACCGATATCATGCCGCCCGCAGGCGTGCTGAAGGTGATTAAAGACAACAACCTGCAGCTGGAGCTGTGCTAAACGGCGTTATACGCCGTATCCCATCATTTTGAGCAACCGCTGGGCATGCTGAACGGCATCCTGGCGGTGCGCGACGCCCAGTTTCTGATATAGATTGCGAATATGCGTTTTAATCGTGGTGGCCGCGACATCCAGTTCGCCGGCGATCTGCTCGTTGCTGTAACCGGAATAGATAAGCCCTAACACCTGCCACTCGCGCTGGGTCAGCGGACTGGTGCGGATAAGCTCCGGCACTTCCGGGTGGTTCAGCAGCCGTTCGACGAAGCTCTCGTCGAAATGGGCGAATTTATGTCGATGATGCTGGTTAATATCGCGCAGGATACGCTGGGCGCGGTGCTGCTCCAGCTCCGGCAGCGTATTCAGTTGAATCAGTTGGCGCAGCTGCTGGGCCATGGCTTCGCCTTCAATCACGAAGTGGTTGATAAAGCCGGTGCGGTTAGCGAGGGTTAAAGCTTCCATTAACACTTTTTGCGCCTCGCCCTTGCGCTCCGCCTGCCAGTACAGCTGGTTCAACAGTAGCAGGTTACGGTTGATATCGCTCATCAGCCGCAGCGAGCGGGCATTTTCATTTAACTCTTCCAGCACCATTTCGGCGGAATCAAAATCACCGAGAAGGATCTGTGCGCGGGCAATGTTGCGCCACTGGCTTTGCAGGAAGTGGTTATTGGCGAATTCAGGTTTCGGCGTCTGGCGCAGCCAGTTGGCCGCTGCGGTTTTATCACCGGTCATCTGCCAGTAGATCACCCGCACTTTGTCGGCGTTAGAGACCCAATCGCTGTGATAGTGGCCGTTGCCCAGCAGATTTTCCAGGCGGTTTAATAAGCTGCGGGCGTTGTCGAGATCGCCGCGCGCCAGCGAGCACTGCACCATCAACGCCAGGCACTGCAACTGCTGCTGCGGCTGGTAGTTTGCCAGCACAGCGATGCCGCTGCGGGCACTTTCTTCTGCTTCATCAAGACGCGCCCACGCCCACAGCAGCTGCGCGCGGATGCGCAACAGGAACTCATGCATCGGCAGCTGTTCAAGATGCTGATCGCGGATAAGCTGGAAAGCTTTATCCTGAATCTCCCATGCCGCCTGCAGGAAGCCCTGGGCAAACAGAATCTCGCTCTGCTGGATCATGCTCCACAGGGCGTAGTGCCAGACGTCATGACGGCGAGCCATCTGTTCTGTTTGCTGCATCACCGCCAGCGATTTGCTCAGGTGGCCTTTGCAGTGCAGCACTTCGCCGTGAACGGAAGTGGCGACGATGCGGCTGTAATAGCTCGCCAGCGGTAGTTCATCCAGCGCCACCATTGCCAGACGCTCGGCTTCGTCCTGATCGCCGGCGTTGATAGCGACCTGCGCGCGCAGGGCGTTGAAATCGCCGTGCATTGCGGTATCCATTTCGACATCCATCTCCTGTTCGGCGCGGGCCAGCAGGGTATTCACTTCGCTATAGCGATGCTGGCTCTGCATCAGCCAGGCCTGCAGCAGGATCAGCCGTGGATTTTCCAGCAGGTTCGACCACGGCAGCGCCGCCAGCGATTGTTCCAGCAGACCCAGCTCGCTGTGGTTGAACATGCCCCAGGCGTGGTTGAGCAAAATATCGCGCAGCATGGCGGCATCGCCAGCGGCAAGCGCATGATGGATGGCTTCGGTAGGGAATCCCTGCGCCATCCACGCTTCGGCGGCGGCGCGGTGAATTTCCGGTAGCTCGGTGGCCATTTCCCACTGACAGCGCTGGCGCAGGAAGTTGCCGAATAGCGGGTGATAGCGGAACCACTCGCCGGAGTCATCCATCCGGTGCAGGAACAGCCCCTGACGTTCGATCTCTTCCAGTTGCATCTGGCCGTTCTCTTCGCCGGTGACGCGGACGATAAGCGCGTCATTCATCGAGCGCAGCAGCGAGCTTTTTAACAAGAAGCTGCGGGTACGGGCATCGACGTTATCCAGCACTTCATCGACCAGATAGTCGGAAAGGTGGCTGGCGTTAATCCCGGCGAGACGACGGGCGGAGTGCTGGGCTGAGGTGTTTTTCTGCCGGGCGGAGAGGGCGATGAGCTGCAGGGCGGTGGCCCAGCCGGCGACGTCATCGCACAGGCGACTGCTGTCATCGGCTTCAATGGGGGAGGCGAGGCGGCAGTCAAAGAACTGTTTCGCCTCCTGATGAGTAAAAGCCAGCTGTTGGCTGCCGATTTCCAGTAACTGCTCGCGCACCCGCAGATTGGCGATCCCCAACTGCGGCAGGTTGCGCGACAGCACTACCAGCGTCATGGTCTCTGGCTGATGGCGCAAGAAGAAGCGCATGGCGTCGTGGATCACCGGATTGGTAATCAGGTGATAATCATCAATGACCAGGTACAGCGGACGCTGCCAGTCGGCAAGCTCAATAAACAGCTGCGCAAACAGCGACGGCAGGCTGGCGTACTGGCGCTTTTGCACCATGGCTTCGCTGGCGGCGCAGTGGCCGCCTGTCGCCTGTTGAATCGCCGCAATCAGATAGCTGGCGAAGCGCTCTTGTTGATTATCGCCTTCATCGAGCGAAAACCAGCCAAGGTCATGCTTACCCGAAGCCCACTGCGAAACGAGCGTGGTTTTGCCGTAACCTGCCGGGCTGGTCACCAACGCGAGACGATAATTGTTCGCGCCGGAAAGTTTCGCCAGCAACCGTTCGCGAACCACAGTGTGTTCAAGACGGGATGGACGACTTAATTTTGACGGAATCAACATAGTTCACTTTTTCGCTGTGCAAGAAAGGGATGGGGATTTTTTTTGCGCTTCGTAATTAATGACTCCTAAGGTCGGCGATAATGAAAGTTATTGCAAGTTATGTCCAAAATTGATGCTCTTGAATTTGCTCTCGGTCACAATTTCTCGCTTCGGTTTTTAATTAGCTTTAAACCGGTACCAGTACGCGCCATGCCTCGGTTTACGACGGTTTCGTCCGGGACGAAATTACTTTACACAGTGTTTTTCGTAGTTGATTGTTTTTATTAAATTATCGTCAGTGGATTCTTAGGGTTAATCTATTTCACGTATTTTTGTCATGGCATCTTTTTATTCTGTCAGTGGTTTGTTTTTTATTTCACGATAATGGTACGAGCGAATTTTGCCTGGCGATATGAATTGCGCTGTAACAAATTTGCCGTTCGTTGCGCTGGCGAAATTATTGTTCTACACGCGCAATAAGGCGGCGAATTCCCGACGACGAGCTAACGTTAAAGTGGCCGCGATCACAATTTTCGCTCATCCCCGCTACTCCTCCCTGTCTAATCCCCCTCGGGAGGAGGCAGCGGCATCAGGAGGTCGGCACACTAAGGCTAACGTTTTAGTAAAGGACCAGGATTTCTTATGTCACAGACTTCTTTTAACCAGGCTCAGTTTCAGGCTGCACTGACGCGTCAGTGGCAGCGTTTCGGTTTATCGTCAGCCGCAGAGATGACTCAACGCCAGTGGTGGCGCGCGGTCAGCGGCGCGCTGGCGGAGCTTTTGGCGGCGCAACCGGCGGCGGAAGCCGTTAAAGGACAGCGCCACGTTAACTACATTTCGATGGAGTTCCTGATCGGTCGCCTGACCGGTAATAACCTGCTCAACCTGGGCTGGTATGAAGGAGTGAGCGAGACGCTGAAGGCGTACGACATCCAGTTGACCGACCTGCTGGAAGAAGAGACCGATCCGGCGCTGGGCAACGGCGGCCTGGGCCGTCTGGCGGCCTGCTTCCTGGATTCTATGGCCACCGTCGGCCAGTCGGCGACCGGTTACGGCCTGAACTACCAGTACGGTCTGTTCCGTCAATCCTTCGCTGACGGTCAGCAGATGGAAGCGCCGGATGACTGGGGACGCGGCAGCTATCCGTGGTTCCGCCACAACGAAGCGCTGGATGTGCAGGTGGGCATCGGCGGTAAAGTCAGCAAAAGCGGCGAATGGCAACCGGCTTTCGTGATTACCGGCGAAGCCTGGGATCTGCCGGTGCTTGGCTATCGCAATAACGTCGCGCAGCCGCTGCGTCTGTGGCAGGCGAAGCATGCCCATCCGTTCAACCTGACCAAATTCAACGACGGCGATTTCCTGCGCGCGGAGCAGCAAGGTATCGACGCCGAAAAATTGACCAAGGTGCTGTATCCGAATGACAACCATCTGGCGGGGAAAAAACTGCGCCTGATGCAGCAGTACTTCCAGTGCGCCTGCTCGGTGGCCGATATTCTGCGTCGTCACCATCTGGCTGGCCGCAAGCTGCATGAGCTGGCGGATTATGAAGTGATCCAGTTGAACGACACCCACCCGACCATCGCTATCCCGGAACTGCTGCGCGTGCTGCTTGATGAGCACCAGATAAGCTGGGACGATGCGTGGGCCATCACCAGCAAAACCTTCGCTTACACCAACCATACTCTGATGCCGGAAGCGCTGGAGTGCTGGGATGAGAAGCTGGTCAAGGCGCTGCTGCCGCGCCACATGCAGATAATCAAAGAGATTAACGACAGATTTAAACTGCTGGTGGAGAAAACCTGGCCGGGCGATAAGCAGGTGTGGGCGAAGCTGGCGGTGGTCCATGACAAACAGGTTCGCATGGCCAACATGTGCGTGGTGAGCGGCTTTGCGGTGAACGGCGTCGCGGCGCTGCACTCCGATCTGGTGGTGAAGGATCTGTTCCCGGAATATCACCAGCTGTGGCCGAACAAATTCCATAATGTGACCAACGGCATTACGCCGCGTCGCTGGATTAAACAGTGTAATCCGGCGCTGGCTGCCCTGCTTGATAAGACGCTGAAGAAAGAGTGGGCCAACGATCTCGACCAGCTGATCAAGCTGGAGAAGTACGCCGACGATGCCAAATTCCGTCAGGTTTATCGTGACATTAAGCAGGCGAATAAAGTGCGTCTCGCTGAGTTCGTGAAGCGGCGTACCGGTATCGACATCAACCCGCAGGCGATTTTTGATATCCAGATTAAGCGCCTGCACGAATACAAACGCCAGCACCTCAACCTGCTGAATATTCTGGCGCAGTATAAAGAGATCCGCGAAAACCCGCAGGCCGACCGCGTACCGCGCGTCTTCCTGTTTGGCGCTAAAGCCGCGCCGGGCTACTACCTGGCGAAGAATATTATTCTGGCGATCAACAAGGTGGCCGAGGCGATCAATAACGATCCGCTGGTGGGCGATAAGCTGAAAGTGGTCTTCCTGCCGGATTACTGCGTATCGGCGGCGGAAAAGCTGATCCCGGCGGCGGACGTCTCCGAGCAGATTTCCACGGCGGGTAAAGAGGCCTCTGGTACCGGCAACATGAAGCTGGCGCTGAACGGCGCACTGACCGTCGGCACTCTTGACGGCGCCAACGTTGAAATCGCCGAGCAGGTTGGCGAGGACAATATCTTTATCTTCGGCCATACCGTGGAAGAAGTTAAGGCGTTGAAGGCGAAAGGCTACGATCCGCTGAAATGGCGTAAGAAAGATAAGCTGCTGGACGCGGTGCTGAAAGAGCTGGAAAGCGGTAAATATAGCGGCGGCGACAAACACGCCTTTGATCAGATGCTGCATAGCCTGCTGCAAGGCGGCGATCCTTACCTGGTGCTGGCTGACTTTAGCGCTTACGTCGCGGCGCAGAAGCAGGTAGACGAACTGTATCGCGACCAGGAAGCCTGGACCCGTGCGGCGATCCTCAACACCGCGCGCTGCGGCATGTTCAGCTCCGACCGCTCTATTCGTGATTATCAGCAACGTATCTGGCAGGCAAAACGCTAAGGACAGGCCTATGGAGAATAAACGCCTTGATAATGCCGCGCTGGCGGCGGGGATCAGCCCCAGCTATATCAACGCGCACGGCCAGCCGCAGTCGATCGCGGCGGCCACCAAACAACGTTTGCTGGATGCTATGCATCGTACGTCTACTGCCGCGAAAGCGGCAGTAGAACCGCTGCCCAGCGTCAAGGTTTTTACCCACGGTAAAAAAATGCAGTTGCCGGTAGCGGGAAGCGGCGCGTTTCACTGGCTGCTGACGACCGAAGAAGGTAAGCAGTATCAGGGTGAGACGCGCGGCGGCGAAACGCTCGCTTTGCCTGGGCGATTGCCGACGGGCTATCACACCCTGACCCTCACGCGGGACGGCGAACGCTGGCACTGCCGGGCGATCGTCGCCCCGGCGCGCTGCTACGAACCGCAGGCGCTCAAAGAGGGCAAAAAGCTATGGGGCGCCTGCGTCCAGCTCTACACCCTGCGTTCTGAGGACAACTGGGGCATTGGCGACTTCGGCGATCTACGCGCCATGCTGCCGGAAATCGCCCGTCGCGGCGGCGCGTTTATCGGCCTCAACCCGATTCACGCGCTCTATCCGGCGAACCCGGAGAGCGCCAGTCCGTACAGTCCGTCCTCGCGCCGCTGGCTTAACGTCATCTATATCGACGTCAACGCGGTGGAGGATTTCCAGCGTAGCCCTGCCGCGCAGGCATGGTGGCAGCTTGCGGAAACCCAGCAGGCCTTGCAGGCCGCGCGGCAGACCGCTGATGTCGACTATACCGCTGTCACCGCGCTGAAGTTGACCGCGCTGCGTCTGGCGTGGGCCGAGTTTTCTACGCGTGAAGATGAGCAAATGGCGGAGTTCCGTCAGTTCGTGCTGCGCGAGGGCGAAAGTCTCTACTGGCAGGCGGCGTTTGATGCGCTGCATGCCTGGCAAAGCCGTCAGGATCCGATGCGCTGGGGCTGGCCGGCATGGCCGGAAGCGTATCAGAGCACGAGCAGCCCGCAGGTGAAAACCTTCTGTACGGAGCATGCCGATGAGGTGAGTTTCTATCTGTGGCTGCAGTGGCTGGCATATACGCAGTTCGCCGCCTGTTGGCACACCAGCCAGCAGGAGGGGATGCCGATTGGCCTGTATCGCGATCTGGCGGTCGGCGTCGCCGAAGGCGGATCGGAGACGTGGTGCGATCGCGAGCTGTATTGCCTCAAGGCTTCCGTCGGCGCGCCGCCGGACATCCTCGGCCCGCTGGGACAGAACTGGGGCCTGCCGCCGATGGATCCGCATGTAATGGTTGCCCGCGCCTACGAGCCGTTTATCGAACTGCTACGGGCGAATATGCAAAACTGCGGCGCATTGCGTATTGACCACGTGATGTCGGTGCTGCGTTTGTGGTGGATACCGTATGGCGAAACCGCCGACCATGGCGCCTATGTGCAGTACCCCGTGGATGACCTGCTGGCGATCCTGGCGCTGGAGAGCCAGCGGCACCGCTGCATGGTCATTGGCGAAGACCTCGGTACCGTACCGGTTGAAATCGTCGGCAAGCTGCGCAAAAGCGGCGTTTACTCGTATAAAGTGCTCTATTTCGAAAATGGCCCTGATAAAACGTTCCGCGCGCCGAAGGCTTATCCACAGCAGTCGATGGCGGTCGCGACGACTCACGATCTCCCTACGCTGCGCGGCTATTGGGAGAGCGGCGATTTGACGCTCGGGAAGACGCTGGGTCTGTATCCGGATGAAGTGGTGCTGCGCGGCTTATATGCCGATCGCGAACAAGCGAAGCAGGGGTTGCTGGATGCGCTGCATCGGCACGGCTGTTTGCCGAAGCGCGCCGGACATAAAGCCTCGCTGATGGCGATGACCTCAACGCTCAATCGCGGGATGCAGCGCTACATTGCCGACAGCAACAGCGCCCTGCTTGGCCTGCAGCCGGAAGATTGGCTGGAGATGGCTTCGCCGGTCAACATCCCGGGCACCAGTACCGAGTATCCCAACTGGCGGCGTAAGCTTAGCGTGACGCTCGAGCAGATGTTTGCCGATGCGCAGGTGAATAAGCTGATTAAAGATCTGGATAAGCGCCGCAAAGCCCGCTAATCCAGAGAGAATTCCCCGGTGGCGCTGCGCTTACCGGGGCTACGGTTGAGAGCCGAAGAACAAAAAGGGAACGAGGATTACACCACAATCCCCAGGACCGTAGGTCGGATAAGGCGTTAGCCGCCATCCGACAAAAAACGGCACCGCGGGTAGCCCGGATAAGGCGCTTTGCGCCGCTATCCGGGAACCGAAGAACAAAAAAGGCCGGGGCGCATGATGCGCACCCGGCCTTTTTTATCTCAGGGAACGAGGGTTACACCACCATCCCCAGCAGCAGACAACCAACCAGGCCGCACACGGAAATAATGGTTTCCAGTACCGACCAGGACTTGATGGTCTCGCCAATGGTCAGGTTGAAATACTCTTTGAACAGCCAGAAACCTGGGTCGTTCACGTGCGAGAAGATAACGCTACCGGAACCCACGGCGATTACCATCAGCTCCGGGCTAACGCCGGTAGTGGCAATCAGCGGCGCGGCGATACCACCCGCGGTGATAGCGGCAACGGTAGCTGAACCCAGCGCAATACGCAGCACCGCAGCGATAGACCACGCCATAAACAGCGGTGACATATTGGATTCGTGCATGATAGAGGCGATGTACTTATCCATGCCGCTATCCACCAGCACCTGCTTGAAGGCGCCGCCGCCGCCGATGATCAACAGCATCATGGCGATGATTTTGATAGAGGAGGTCAGCGTATCGTTGATCTGCTCCATGGAACGGCCGCGGTTCAGGCCGAAAGTGAACAGCGCGATCAGCACCGCAATCAGGGTTGCCATTACCGGATCGCCGAAGAACTCGGCCACCGGCAGGAAGGCGTGGCCCTTCGGCAGAACCATCTCGGCGACGGCGCGCATCGCCATCAGGATCACCGGTACCAGAGAGGTCCAGACGCTGACGCCAAAGCCCGGCATCTCTTCTTCAGTGAAGGTTTTCGGGTTGTGCAGGCCTTCCGGGATCGGCTTATCAATACCTTTCAGGAAACGGGCGAAAACCGGGCCGGCGAGAATAACCGTCGGGATAGCCAGAATTGTCCCGTAGAGCAGCGTTTTGCCCATATCGGCGTGGAAAATTGTCGCGATAGCGGTCGGTCCCGGGTGTGGCGGCAGGAAACCGTGGGTGACGGAGAGCGCCGCGGCCATCGGTACGCCAACGTACAGCAGCGGGATACGCGCGGAAGCGGCGATGGTAAAGACCAGCGGCAGCATCAGCACGAAACCGACTTCATAGAACAGGGCGAAACCGACGGTGAAACCGGTCAGTACAACGGCCCATTGAATATGTTTTTTACCGAATTTATCAATCAGGGTAGTGGCGATACGCTGCGCGCCGCCGCAGTCCGCCAGCATTTTACCGAGCATAGCGCCGAAGCCCATGATCAGTGCGAGGCTGCCGAGCGTGCCCCCCACGCCGTTTTTGATGGATACGATGACTTTATCCAGAGGCATACCCTGCATTAATCCGACGGCGAGCGCCACCAGAACCAGAGCGATGAAGCCGTTCATTTTGAAACGGATCATCAGCAACAATAACAGGGCAACCCCGATAGCTACGATGACTAATGGCATGATTTACCTGGCCTTAACTTGTTATGGGTAACGTTAAAGTCTGAACATCTACAGTATCCGTTCCGCAGAGGAACAAGGATGTCTTGCACCGTAAAGCTGGCTTATTCCTGACCCAGAAAAAGGATAGCTGGCTATTTTTTTGTCGGTGGTGCTTGCTGTGGATGATACGGGTAACATGTGAGCTTTGAGAATGCCCTGCGCGGGGTAAATTTTAAATATGAGACTTAAGTCATACTCTCTGCCGGGTTTTTGCCGTGATGGCTAGTCAGAAATGTTGTGCGGTAACATGCTGAAGGGAGAAGTCGCCCGGCAAACGGATTGTTGCCGGGCGAGAGGGGGAAGCTTAGTAGTAGGAGTGCTCGCCGCGCTGGTGTTCGGTCAGATCGCGCACGCCTTTCAGCTCCGGGAATTCGTTCAGCAGCTGCTTTTCGATCCCTTCTTTCAGGGTCACATCGACCATTGAGCAGCCGTTGCAACCGCCGCCGAACTGCAGGATAGCCAGACCGTCTTCGGTGATTTCCATCAGGGAAACGCGACCGCCGTGACCGGCCAGCTGTGGGTTGATCTGCGACTGCAGCAGGTACTCCACGCGCTCCATCAGCGGGGCATCGTCGGAAACCTTACGCATTTTGGCGTTCGGCGCTTTCAGCGTCAGCTGGGAACCGAGCTGGTCAGTGACGAAGTCGATTTCAGCATCTTCCAGATAAGGTGCGCTGAGTTCATCAACATACGCGGTCAGCTGTTCAAATTTCAGCGCCGTGTCGGTGTCTTCCACCGCATCCGGTGGGCAATAGGATACGCCGCACTCAGCGTTTGGGGTGCCGGGATTAATCACAAATACGCGAATTTGCGTCCCTTCTTCCTGATTTGCCAGCAGTTTGGCAAAGTGCGCTTGTGCAGCATCGGAAATACGGATCATAGCGTTGGCCTAATAGTTGACTATTTTACTGGGTTATAATACGCCCATCAGCGGGGGTCTACAAGGTACGGCACAAACACCATACCTGAACCGTCGCGGCGCCGTTTCGCAAAAGCAGGCGGGAAATCTCGGCGACGGTGCTTCCGGTTGTGACGACATCATCCACAATGGCGATATGGAGGCCCCGAACGGATAATTCAACCTGGAAAGCATTTTTCAGGTTCTGCTTACGTAATCTGGCGCTTAACTGATGTTGCGTTGCGGTACGCCGGCTTCGCGTCAGCGCATCGCCGCGCCAGGCGCAGCCCATCCAGCGCGCCAGCGGGCGACATAGCGCCTCGCTTTGGTTAAATCCCCGACGCCAATGACGGCGCTGCCACAGCGGCACGCTGACAATCCGATCCACTGGCGGCAGCCCGCAATTAAGGCGCAGGCGTAAAAGAAGCAGTCGCGCCAGCGCCGCCGCGAGTTCCGGATGACGGGCAAACTTAAACTGGTGTACCAGCCCGCTTAGCGGTGGGGCATAGCTATTCACCGTCACCAGCCGCTGCCAGGGCGGTGGTTTTTGCAGGCAGCGTCCACAGGGCAAGGCGGGCGCCAATGCCGGTAAACCGCACTGCGGGCAGAGCGATGGCGTGACGAGCAGCGAGGCGGTGCAGCGCGAGCACATCCCCCAGTGAGCCATGGCCAGCGGCATTTGGCATAGCCAGCATAAGCTGTGTGCTGTTAGCATAATTCCCCTCATAGTGATGGAAAGAGAACAGTAACTGATGAATGACATCTGGTGGCAAACCATGGGCGAAGGAAATTGTCATCTTGTGCTGCTGCACGGCTGGGGGCTGAATGCCAATGTATGGGATTGCATTACGCCGGAACTGGCTACGCATTTTACCCTTCACCTGGTGGATCTACCGGGCTATGGCCGCAGCGGTGGTTTTGGCGCCTTAACGCTTGAAGAGATGGCGCAGCAGGTCGTTGCAAAAGCGCCGGAGCAGGCTATCTGGCTTGGCTGGAGCCTGGGCGGGCTGGTAGCGAGCCTGGTGGCGCTGCAGCACCCGCAACGCGTGCAGGCGCTGGTGACCGTCGCTTCTTCGCCGTGTTTTGGCGCGCGCGACCAGTGGCCGGGGATTAAACCGGAAGTGCTGAGCGGCTTCCAGCAACAGCTGAGTGAAGATTTCCAGCGTACCGTCGAGCGTTTTCTCGCCCTGCAAACCATGGGCACCGAAAGCGCGCGCCAGGACGCCCGGGCGCTGAAAAGCACCGTTCTGTCGCTGCCGATGCCGCCTGCTGAGGTTCTCAACGGGGGGCTGGAGATCCTCAAAACCGCCGATTTGCGTCAACCGCTCGCCGCGCTAACCATGCCGTTTTTGCGCCTCTATGGCCGACTGGATGGGCTGGTGCCGCGTAAAATCGTTCCTCTGTTGGATGAGCTGTGGCCGCAAAGTGAGTCTGTTGTCTTCGAAAAGGCGGCCCATGCGCCGTTTATTTCGCATCCCCAGGCATTCTGTGAGCCTCTCATCGCGCTGAAAAACCGGCTGAATAATTATTTTTAGCGCCGCGTGGTAAATCATCAGGATCGGGCAATACTTAGGTTGTTGCGGTGGTTGATTATTTCGTTTTTGCCGCCGCAAACTAAAAATAACAACCTTATGGAGAGTAAAGGCTATGAAACTTGTTACAGGTATTGTTGCATCTCTGGTGATAGGCTCCCTCTCTTTTGGCGCGTTCGCGGCGAAAGAGATTCAAAAAGATGAAGTCGCGAAGATGAATCTGACCAAGGTCGGTAGCATCACGACTTCCCGTACCACGTCGCCGATGGACGCGAAGCGCGATCTGTCGAAGAAAGCGGATGAGTTGGGTGGTAAGTACTTCGTAGTGATTGCCGGCGAGAAGAACGAGAAGACGGTTCACGCGAACGCCGACGTGTATAAGTAAGCCTGATTTTCCCTGCCAGCGCTGCGCCTGGCAGGGCTAGCAAATCGCACCGCAGATAGCCCGGACAAGGCGCAACGCGCCGCCATCCGGGATGTCTTATTCAGCGCAAAGACCACCACTCCCGCAGACAGGCTTTCCCTTCCGGGCAACTTTTACAGCTGCCGGAAAGGCAGCCATCGGTATCTTCGGTCATCTTGACCGCTTTTCCCATCGCTTCCAGGCGGCTTAACATGGCGTCGATCAGCGGCCGTGGCGTATGCAGGCGGGCGCTCAGCTGAGCGGCTTCCATGCGCCCCTGCAGGGCCAGCATATCGCGAACGTCAATTAACGATGCCATGATGATTGCTCCTTAGTGGCAGTCGCCGGCTGGGCTCTGGCAGCAGGACGTTGGGGTTTTACGCGTCGCCAGCAGGGAAACATCCACCCGGCTACGCGCCCGACGCAACAGGCCAAAGACCACGACGTTAAACAGAATTACCGCCAGAATACACACCAGGCTGTAGCGCGGGTGTTGGCTAAAGCTCACGGTCTGGTAGTACAGCGTCGATAGCGAGTAGGCGATATTCAATCCCCACAACACCGAGAACATCATCCAACCGCGGCTGGACTCGCGGGCAATTGCTCCCATCACGGAAATGCATGGAATATAGAGCAGGACGAAGATCAGGTAGCTGTACGCGGCGGCGGCGCTGCCGAATTTACTGCCCATCACCCCCATGGCGCCGGTTTCCATTTCGCCATCGCCTTTGCTTGCTTCAATCGGGTTCGCCAGCACGCTCAGGCTAAAGGTGTCTTTCAGCCCCTGCCAGGTTTCATCGACGGCAGCTAACAGCTCGTCGCCAAGGCTAAACTCCTGTGGGTTAAACTCTTCATTCTGGATATCTTCCGCGGTGTAGAGGGTGTTCAACGTACCGACCACCACTTCTTTCGCCATCGCGCCGGTAAACAGGCCGACGGTTGCCTGCCAGTTATCTTCATGCACGCCAATCGGCTTAAACACCGGGGTAATCACCCGACTGACCGAAGCCAGCGCCGAGTCATTGATGTTATCGACCACTTTGCCGCTGAGCGAGAAGCTGTTCAGCGCGCTGAGGAAAATACTGACGATGACAATCACCTTACCGGCGCGCAGGACGAAGCCTTTCAGGCGCTGCCAGGTCTGGATAACCAGGCTCTTGATGTGCGGTACGTGATACACCGGCAGCTCCATCACGAACGGCGAGGCTTCGCCGCGCATAATGGTGTATTTGAGCATCAGGCCGGTGAGGATCGCCATCACGATGCCCAGTACGTACAGTGAGAAGACCGCCAGCGCGCCGTTCTGGCCGAAGAAGGCGGCGGCGAAGACCGCGAAAATCGCCAATCGGGCGCCGCAGGACATAAATGGCGCCATCATGATGGTCATCAGGCGTTCACGCGGCGCATCCAGCGTACGGGCGCCCATAACGGAAGGCACGTTACAGCCGAAACCGACGATCAGCGGCACGAAGGATTTCCCCGGCAGGCCTAACGCCTGCATCAGGCGGTCCATTACGAAGGCCGCGCGCGCCATATACCCGGAGTCCTCAAGGAAAGAGAGGAACAGGTACATCATGCCGATTTGCGGCACCAGCGGCAGCACGGTGTTGATACCGCCGCCCAGCCCTTGCGCGAGGAACACGGTCAGCCAGTCCGGGAAGTGCAGGGTGTAGCCCAGCCACTGGATGCCGTGAATGAAGATAGCCACCGAGCCGGCGTCGAAAATCGGCTGCAGGGCGCCGCCGATGTTGATAGCCAGCAGGAACATCAGGTACATCACGAACAGGAAGATCGGTAAGCCGAGGAAGCGGTTAAGGATAATTTTATCCATCGCCGTGGTGAACCGGCTCGGCTCAGCGGTCAGGGTGTTACTGACGGCATCGCATACCGCGGCGATACTTTGATAGCGGGCATCGGCGATATAGAGCGCCGGATCGTCCATCTCGCCGCTCAGGTTGGCCAGCGCCAGATCCAGTTTGTCGGCGGCGTTGCCGGCAAAGGCGCGGCTGTAAATATCGCCTTCCAGCATCTGCAGCCCCAGCCAGCGGCGCTGACGCAGCGGCATATCAGCAGGCATCGCCTGCGCCAGCATATCGGCTTCGCGCTGCAGAGATTGCGGATAGTGCACCAGTTCCAGCGGCTGATTTTGCTCATGGCGGTCAAGCGCCATTTTCAGCGCTTCAATACCGCGGCCGCGGGTGGAGACCAGCGGAATCACCGGGCAGCCGAGGCGGGCCGCCAGCGCGTCGACGTCGATGCGGATTTGCTGTTTTTCGGCAATATCGAGCATGTTTAGCGCGACGACGCAGGGAATACCCAACTCCAGCAATTGCAGAGTCAGATAGAGGTTACGTTCCAGGTTCGAGGCGTCGATGACGTTAATCAGCAGGTCGGCATCGCCGCTGAGAATATAGTGACAGGCAATTTGTTCATCGAGCGATGTTTGCGAGGAGATGGTGGTCAGCGAATAGGTACCCGGCAGGTCAACCAGAGTAACCTGGTGGTCGGTGGTGGTGAAGGCGCCTTCTTTACGCTCAACGGTGACCCCCGCCCAGTTACCCACCCGCTGGCGCGCGCCGGTTAGCTGATTAAATAACGTTGTTTTGCCGGAATTAGGATTACCAATTAAACCAACGGTTAATTTTTTCATTTTTCAGACTCTTAGTGCCGGGTCAGGTGTTATTGCGTAACCGCTTCCAGTTCAATTAACGCGAGGTCTTTTTTACGTAATACCAGGCTCACGCGCCGGGTCTCAATATGAATAGGATCGCCCAGCGGCGCCACGCGCACGACATGAAACGAAGAACCGGGCAACATTCCCAGGGAGAGCAGTTTCTGCCGATAAGCCGGGCTAATATCGCGGGAAAAACCGGTGATTTTCCACGCACTATCAGGAGTGAATTGCATAGGGCCTACTTGTTATCGCTAACCGAAAAGAGAATTTCCAGGCGCGGCTATTAAAGCGGCGCTGGGGACTATAGCCAACGAAGAAGAATAAAACTTAACTGATAACGATGATAATGAGAATGGTTTGTATCATCAATACATGGCATGGATAATAAATGCGTTTTTCATGGGTATTTGCTTATTTTTTGATATGACGCAAGAACGTCTCTGTAGCCAAAAATAAGGGAAAAATTAATTTCTTCACTTAATGTTTAATAAAGGTTTCATTGGTTAACAGAATGAAACTTTATAAATTTCGAACTTATTGAAAGGTTACTGGAATATATTAATCGAGGCTCAGGCATTAAAAAGCGGAAAATTGCCCCTCGAAGAGGGGCAGGGAAGGATTAGCGTTTTTTGCCCATCGCGGCGGCCAGCGCATCCATCATCGCGCTGTTGCCGGCTGGCTGAGCATCGCGACCGCGCGGCTTCGCCGCTTTTGCCGCCGGGCGGTTACCCTGCGGGCGATCGTTGCCGCCGCCGCGGCGCGCGTTGCTGTCGCCCGGTTGTTCATCGAGGCGCATCGTTAACGCGATGCGTTTACGCGGCAGGTCCACTTCCATCACCTTCACTTTGACGATATCGCCCGCTTTGACCACGGTATGCGGGTCTTCAACGAACTTATTCGACAGCGAAGAGATGTGGACCAGGCCATCCTGGTGCACGCCGATATCGACGAAGGCGCCAAAGTTGGTGACGTTGGTGACCGCACCTTCCAGAATCATCCCCGGCAGCAGGTCGTTCATCGTCTCAACGCCGTCGGCGAACTGGGCGGTTTTAAACTCAGGGCGCGGATCGCGGCCCGGTTTTTCCAGCTCTTTGATGATATCGGATACCGTCGGCACCCCGAACTTATCATCGGTAAAATCAGAGGCTTTCAGGTTGCGCAGTTCGCTACTGTTGCCCATCAGATCTTTCAGCGCCTGCTGGGTAGCGGCCAGAATACGCTCGACCACCGGGTAGGCTTCCGGGTGAACGGTCGAGGCGTCCAGCGGGTTGTCGCCGTGGTTAATGCGCAGGAAGCCGGCGCACTGTTCAAAGGCTTTTGGCCCCAGACGGCTTACCTTCAGCAACTGCTGGCGGTTGTGGAACTGGCCGTTCTCGTCGCGCCAGGCGACGATATTCTGCGCCATCATACGGGTCAGGCCCGCGACGCGGGTCAACAGCGCCACCGAGGCGGTGTTAAGGTCGACGCCAACGGCGTTTACGCAGTCTTCCACCACCGCATCCAGCTTACGCGCCAGTTGCGTCTGGCTAACGTCATGCTGATACTGGCCGACGCCGATTGATTTCGGATCGATTTTCACCAGCTCGGCCAGCGGATCCTGCAGACGGCGGGCGATAGAGACCGCGCCGCGTAGGGAAACATCGAGGTCCGGGAACTCCTGCGCCGCCAGTTCGGAAGCCGAGTAGACCGACGCGCCGGCTTCGCTGACGATCACCTTCTGGGCGGTCACTTTCGGGAACTGTTTTTGCACGTCGAGGAAGAAACGCTCGGTCTCGCGGGAAGCGGTACCGTTGCCGATAGCCACCAGCTCAACGTTATGTTTTTCGCACAGCGCCGCCACGACGACGGCGGCTTTAGCCGCCTGGCCGGTATGCGGGTAGATGGTATCGGTGGCCACCAGTTTGCCGGTGCTGTCGACTACCGCCACTTTGACGCCGGTACGCAGGCCTGGGTCAAGACCCATGGTGGCGCGCAGGCCGGCAGGCGCGGCCATCAGCAGGTCATGGAGATTACGGGCGAATACGTTAATCGCTTCGTCTTCCGCGCGTTCGCGCACGGTGCCCATTAATTCGGTTTCGAGGTGCATCAGCACCTTGATGCGCCAGGTCCAGCTGACGACGCCTTTGCGCCAGCTGTCCGCCGGGGCGTTATTCAGGCGCAGGCCGAGATGATCGATAATGATCTGCTCGCAGTGGCTCTCTTTCGGTGGCTCATCAAACTGCGGGTCGGCGTTGAGCGACAGCTGCAGCACGCCCTCATTGCGCCCGCGGAACATCGCCAGCGCGCGGTGCGACGGCACGGAAGCGATCGGTTCATGGTGGTCGAAGTAATCGCGGAATTTAGCGCCTTCTTCTTCCTTGCCGCTGACGACGCTGGCCACCAGATGGGCGTTTTTCCACAGATAATCACGTACTTTCGCCAGCAGGGCGGCGTCTTCCGCGAAGCGTTCCATCAGGATATAGCGCGCGCCGTCGAGAGCGGCTTTGCTATCCGCCACGCCTTTATCGGCATCGATATAGTTTGCCGCTTCGGTTTCCGGATCGTGGGAAGGCTCATTCCACAGCAGATCGGCCAGCGGTTCGAGACCGGCTTCAATGGCGATTTGCCCGCGGGTGCGGCGTTTAGGTTTGTACGGCAGGTAGAGATCTTCGAGCTCGGTTTTGCTGAGGGTGGCGTTGATGGCTTTTTCCAGCGCTTCGCTGAGCTTGCCCTGTTCGCCGATCGATTTGAGGATCGCCTGGCGGCGGTCTTCCAGTTCGCGCAGATACCCGAGGCGAGTTTCCAGATTACGCAGCTGCGTGTCATCCAGACCGCCGGTGACTTCCTTACGATAACGTGCAATAAACGGCACGGTGTTCCCTTCATCAAGCAGGCGAACGGCAGCTTCTACCTGTTCGGCTCTGGCCTGAAGTTCACCCGCAATAATGCGGCAGAGCGAATCATTCATCATCGGTTTTATTCATCATTAGGGTCAAAAATCAGGGGATAGTTATACGGGCTGCCAGGCTAAAATGCCAGCCGCGACCGGGTTCTCTCGGAATGTTCCGGCGCTATTTCACGTATTCAATTTCATTGACGTACCAGCTGGCTTCGCCAGCCGGAGTGTTAACGATAGCCAGGTCGCCCACCTCTTTCTTCAGTAAAGCGCGCGCCATTGGCGAATCGATGGAGATATAGTCTTTGCGGCCGAAGATTTCATCGTAGCCGACAATGCGAAAGCGCTTGGTATCGCCATCGTCGTTCTCGATCTCCACCCACGCGCCGAAGAACACTTTGCCTTCCTGCTGCGGGGAATAATCGACGATTTTGAGATTTTCCAGACACTTGGTGAGATAACGCACCCGGCGGTCAATTTCGCGCAGGCGCTTTTTATTGTACTGATAATCGGCGTTTTCACTGCGGTCGCCAAGACTCGCCGCCCAGGTCACTTTCTTGGTGACTTCCGGGCGCTCTGTACGCCACAAGTAATCCATCTCTTGCTTCAGTTTTTCATACCCTTCACGGGTGATCAGCGGCGTTTTCATCTGTGGTTCATCCAAAATAATCTCGTCCCGCCGTACCTTAACCAGCCGTTTCGGCAAGGTAAAGCGCCAGGCGCAGAAATCACGGCTACTGGCTGCGGGTAAAAATGGTAATCACCTGATCAATATGATTTTTCATTGCTTTCTTTGCCGCACGTACGTCGTGGGCCGCAATGGCTTCAAGGATCGCGCGATGCTCCTGTTCCGAGCGATGCGGCATATCGTCCGGGGTGTAATGGCGCTGCAGCATGCGGAACATACTGCCGTAGCGGTGGCCGAGCAGGTGGCCGATGATAAACGCGTACGCCGGGTTGCCGCTGGCCTGAGCGATACGGATATGGAACAGGCGGTCGCCGGGATGGGTGGTTGAACCGGCACGGTTATCGCGACAGTTTTGCTCAAAGGCCTCGCGGATAGCGGCCAGCTCTTCGGGGCTGGCGTGGCGTGCCGCCAGCGCGGCGGTTTCCGGTTCGATTAACAGGCGCGCCTGCAGCAGAGAAAAGGGCGGTAGTTCGGCGTTAAAATCGAGGTCTATGTTGAGTTCGTCGTCGATCTCCGTCCACTGGTCGCGACCGGCCTGCGCCATCACCGGCTCTTTGGTGGCGACGAGCGGCGTTTGCGATTTGACGATTACCCCGTTGCCTACGCGCACGTCCACCAGGCCAATCACCTCCAGCGCAATCAGCGCTTCACGTACCGATGCGCGGCTGACGTTCAACTGCTGGGCTAAATCTCGCTCAGACGGGAGACGGCTGCCGGGCGGAAATTCGTTGTTCTCAATTAATCGCTTGAGTTGGTCTGCTATCTGTCTGTAAATCCTTGGGTTTTCCAGTCTGGTAATCGGCATGTTTCACCTTTGCTCATGCGATAGACAGTGATAAAGCGCACAAATATTGGCCAGCACACTTGAGTGTTTGTTAGTCGAGTGTAATTAATTGGTTAACCAATGTGCCGTTTGTGGCCGTTTTTGCAACATCTAAGCTTCACGATAGCGGGTTATGCCTGACTTGTCATGCGAAAGGTCAGGCCTTTGACTACCACCAATGGCCTGACCATTAGTCCTTTAGACCAGGGGAGAGAAATGGAACTAACCGGAAAACGCGTTCTGATTACCGCCGCAGGGCAGGGGATTGGCAACAGCTGCGCGCGGCTGTTTGCCGCCGCCGGCGCGGAAGTGATTGCCAGCGATATCAACATTGCCGGATTGAGCGATATCCCCGGCGTACAGCCGCTGCAGCTGGATGTCACCCGCGCGGATGCGATTGCCGCCGCCGCGGAAACGCTGGGCCCGCTGGATGTGTTGTTCAACTGCGCCGGGGTGGTGCATAGCGGCAGCATTCTTGAATGTAGCGAGCGGGAGTGGCAGTTCGCCCTCGATCTGAACGTCACCGCCATGTTCCACACGATTCGCGCCTTTTTGCCGGCGATGATCGCCCGCGGCGGCGGCTCGATTATCAACATGTCATCGGTAGCTTCCAGCGTGAAAGGAGTACCAAACCGCTTCGCCTACAGCGCCAGTAAAGCGGCGGTCATTGGCCTGACCCGCTCGGTAGCGGCGGATTTCGTCACCCAGGGCATTCGTTGTAATGCGATTTGTCCGGGCACCGTCGATTCACCTTCCCTACGCGGACGTATTGCCGAACAGGCGCGCGAGCAGGGGCTGAGCGAAGAGGCGGTTTATGAGGCGTTTGTCGGCCGCCAGCCCATTGGCCGCATCGGCAAGCCGGAAGAGATCGCCCAACTGGCGCTGTACCTGGCTTCCGACGCCAGCGCCTACACCACCGGCACGGTGCAGATTATTGACGGCGGTTGGAGCAACTAACCGCGCGGCGCTTTATTTCACTATCAGGAAAACGCATGAAATTACTTCGTTTTGGCAATCCCGGCAGCGAGCGTCCGGGCGTACTCGATAACGACGGCCGCCTGCGCGACCTGTCGCAATATATTAGCGATCTGCGCGGCGACGCGCTGCTGCCGGAGAGTCTGGCGCGTCTGCGCCAGCTGGATCTCTACAGCCTGCCGCTGGTTGAAGGCAATCCGCGTATTGGCGCCTGCGTTGGCGGTATCGGTAAGTTTATCTGCATCGGCCTGAACTATGCCGATCACGCCGCGGAGACCGGCGCCGATATTCCGCAGGAGCCGGTGGTATTCAGCAAGTGGACCAGCGCGGTGGTTGGCCCAAACGACAACGTGATTATCCCGCGCGGTTCGCAAAAGACCGACTGGGAAGTCGAATTAGGGGTAGTGATTGGCAAAGGCGGGCGCTATATCGACGAGCGCGACGCCATGCAGCACGTTGCTGGCTACTGCGTGATTAATGACGTCTCCGAACGTGAGTATCAAATTGAGCGCGGCGGCACCTGGGATAAGGGCAAAGGCTGCGACACGTTCGGGCCGACCGGCCCCTGGCTGGTCACCGCCGATGAAATCCCCGATCCCAACGCGCTTAACCTGTGGCTGGAGGTCGACGGCAAGCGCTATCAGGACGGCAACACCCGCACCATGATTTTCAAAGTGCCCTATATCATCAGCTACCTGAGCCGCTTTATGAGCCTGCAGCCGGGCGATGTCATCTCCACCGGTACGCCGCCTGGGGTGGGTATGGGCCAGAAACCGCAGCCGGTTTATTTACGCGCCGGCCAGACTATTCGTTTGGGCATTGAAGGGTTGGGCGAACAGCAGCAGCTGACCGTGGAGGACAAACAATGACGCAAATTACCGCCCTGCGGGTAGAGGATATTCGCTTCCCCACTTCGCAGCAGTTGGACGGCTCCGATGCGATGAATCCCGACCCGGATTACTCCGCCGCCTACGTGATCCTCGAAACCGACAATCCTAAGCTCACCGGTCACGGGCTGACCTTCACCATTGGCCGCGGCAACGAAATTTGCTGCGCGGCGATTCAGGCGCTGGAGCATTTAATCGTCGGCGAGCAACTCGAGACGATCGCCGCCGATATGGGCGCCTTCTGGCGGCGCTTTACCAGCGATAGCCAGCTGCGCTGGATTGGCCCGGACAAAGGGGCGATTCACCTGGCGACCGGCGCGGTGGTCAATGCGGTGTGGGATCTGTGGGCGAAGGCCGAAGGCAAACCGGTCTGGCGACTGGTCGCCGATATGAGCCCGGCCGAGCTGGTACGCTGTATCGATTTTCGCTACATCACCGACTGCATTACCCCGGAGGAGGCGTTGCGCCTGCTGGAAAGCCGTGAAGAGGGTAAAGCCCAGCGGCTTGAACAACTGCAGACGCAGGGTTATCCGTGCTACACCACCTCAGCGGGCTGGCTGGGATACGGTGATGAAAAACTGCGTCGCCTGTGTCAGCAGGCGGTGGACGCCGGTTTCTCGCATATCAAGCTGAAGGTCGGGCGCGATATTGAAGATGATATCCGCCGCGTGCGCATTGCCCGGGAAGTGATTGGCCCCGAGCGGAAATTGATGATTGATGCCAACCAGGTATGGGAAGTGGACGCCGCCATTCCATGGGTCAAAGCGTTGGCCTTCGCCAACCCGTGGTTTATCGAAGAGCCGACCAGCCCGGATGATATCGAAGGCCACCGCAAGATCCGCGAAAACATCGGCGCGGTGAAGGTCGCCACCGGCGAGATGTGCCAGAACCGGATTATGTTCAAACAATTCATTATGCGCGGCGCGATTGACGTGGTGCAGATCGATGCCTGCCGGTTAGGCGGCGTCAACGAAGTGCTGGCGGTGATGCTGATGGCGGCGAAGTACAACCTGCCGGTTTGCCCGCACGCCGGCGGCGTCGGACTGTGCGAATACGTCCAGCACCTGTCGATGATTGACTACCTGTGCATCGCCGGTACCCATGAAGGGCGGGTGATTGAGTTTGTCGACCATCTGCACGAGCACTTCCTGCACCCTTGCGAAATCCGCGGCGCAGCTTATATGCCGCCGCAGGCGCCGGGCTACTCGATTGAAATGCATCAGGCTTCTATCGAGCAGTACCGCTACCGTGGAGAAGCGCATGTTGCGCATTGACGCCCACCACCACTACTGGCGCTATCAGCCACAGGATTACCCGTGGATTGATGACGACATGCCGCAACTGCGCCGGGATTTTTACCCTCCGCAGCTCCAGCCGCTGCTGGCGCAGCACCGGCTCGATGGCGCGGTGGTGGTGCAGGCGCGTCATGATGAAAACGAAACCGCCTGGCTGGTGGCGCAGGTTTCTCAGGCGGTTGGCGTATGCGGCGTAGTGGGCTGGCTGGATATTACCGCCGCGGATCTCGAGGACAAGCTGACGCAGTGGCGCGACCAGCTGTGCGGGTTGCGCCATCAGGTGCAGGATGAAGCCGACCCGGCAGCGTGGCTTGAGCGCGAGGCGGTCTCGCGAGGAATGCAGCAGTTGCAGCGCCAGGGCTATAGCTGGGATCTGTTGGTTACCCATCGTCATCTCGCGGCGGCGGCACGCTTTGCCGCCCGCCACGATGATCACTGGCTGGTACTCGACCATTTCGGCAAGCCGGATATCGCGCGCGGCGCGGCCTACTGGGCTGAACAGGCGCGGCCGCTGGCGGCGCTACCGCACGTGGCGCTTAAGCTTTCTGGTCTGGTGACCGAGGCCGCGGGCGGATGCTGGACCGAGCAGCAACTGCTGCCTTTCTTCGACGCCGCGCTGGAGCTGTTTGGCCCGCAGCGGCTGATGTTTGGTTCCGACTGGCCGGTATGCCTGCTGGCGGCGGAGTACCGCCAGGTTTACCAGCTGTGCGAAACGGCGCTGGCCCCGCTGACGGAAACGCAGCGGTCAGCTATCTGGGGCGGCACTGCCTGTCGGGTTTATGGTTTAACGGAGGCGAAGCGTGGATCTATTTCTTAAAGACAAAGTGGTTATCGTCACCGGCGGCGGCTCGGGGATCGGCGCGGCCGTGACGCAACTGCTGGCGGAAGAGGGGGCGGTGCCGGTCATCGTCACTAACGCCCAGCCAGAGCAGGGGTTTATGGATAGGCTGAAGCAAATCGCGCCGCAAAGTGAGCTGATTATCGCCGACCTGTGCCAGGAGGCTGAATGCGCCGGGGCGGTAGGCCAGGTGCTGGCGCGCTTTGGTCGTATTGATGCGCTGGTGAATAACGCCGGAGTGAACGATGGCGTAGGGCTTGAGGCCGGGCGTGAGGCGTTTCTCGGATCGCTTGAGAAAAACCTGATCCACTACTACCAAATGGCCCACCTGTGCCGCGAGGCGCTGGAGGCGGCGCGGGGGGCTATCGTCAATATCGCCTCGAAAACCGCGCTCAGCGGCCAGGGCGGCACCAGCGGCTATACCGCGGCGAAAGGGGCGGTGCTGGCATTAACCCGTGAATGGGCGGTATCGCTGCGCGAGAGCGGCGTGCGGGTCAACGCGGTGGTGCCGGCAGAAGTGCTGACGCCGCAGTACCAGCGCTGGATAAATACCTTCCCTGACCCGCAGCGGCAGATGGCGGCGATTAACCAACGCATCCCGTTGGGCAAACGCATGACCACGCCGGAAGAGATCGCCAATACCGTGGTGTTTCTTATCTCCTCGCGCGCGTCGCACACTACCGGGCAGTGGTTATCGGTGGACGGCGGATATTTGCATCTCGATAGGGCGCTGTCATGAGCGTTACCGCCGCGCGGCGGCGACTGTGTCAGGCGCTGGATTTGGTCGATTCGGCAGAGAAAATTGCCGAATACCAGCGTCTGCATGAACGTATCTGGCCGGAAGTCGCCGGGCATCTGCGCGCCCATGGCGTGCTGGATATGGAGATTTACCGGCTTGGTACGCGGCTGTTTATGGTGATGGAGGTCGCCGGGGATTTCGATGGCGAACGCTTTGCTCAGCACAGCCTGAACCACCCGGTCATTCAGCGCTGGGAAGCGCTGATGTGGCAATACCAGGTTCCCACCCCCTGGACGCCGGCAGGCGAAAAATGGGTGTCGATGGAGCGCATATTCTCTTTGCAGGATCAATAAAACAACTCTGTACTCTACTGAGGATCTCACCATGCTAGTGAATAAAACGGCGGAGCCGCTGGCGGCCCGCGCCGGGGCGACCCCTAATCTGCGCTGGGCATTTATGCTGGTCACCAGCCTGTTCTTTATGTGGGGGCTCTCTTACGGCCTGCTCGATGTTCTCAATAAACATTTTCAGGAGACCCTGCACGTCACCAAAGCGCAGTCCGGTTTACTGCAGGCGGCCTATTTTGGCGCCTACTTCCTGGTGGCGCTGCCCGCCGGCTACTTTATGGATAAACGCGGTTATAAAGCGGGGATCCTGGTCGGCTTGTGCCTGTATGCGCTTGGCGCGCTGCTGTTTGTGCCGGCGGCGAGCGTGAATAGCTTTGCGCTGTTCCTGTTCGCGCTGTTTGTGATTGCCTGTGGATTAGGCTGCCTTGAGACCGCGGCGAACCCTTATGCGACGGTACTTGGCGATAGTAAAGGCGCCGAGCGGCGGTTGAATCTGGCGCAGTCGTTTAACGGACTGGGGCAATTTATTGGCCCGCTGATCGGCGGCACGCTGTTCTTTTCAGCTACTCAGGGCGATACCGGCGATCAGAGCTCGGTAAAAATCACCTATGTCGCTATCGCCGTGCTGGTGCTGGCCATCGCGCTGCTGTTCCGCCGCACGCCGATGCCGGATATTCGCGAAGAGGAGGGCAGTCAGCAAGAAGCGGCGCAGGGGCTGTGGCAGCATCGCCACTTTACCGGCGGGGTTATCGCCCAGTTCTTTTACGTTGCCGCGCAGGTCGGCGTGGGTGCGTTCTTTATCAACTATGCGACCGAGCACTGGCATGGCGTGACAAACCAGCACGCTTCCTATCTGCTGTCGATTGCGATGATTAGCTTTATGGTCGGTCGTTTCTTCAGTACCTGGCTGATGGGGCGGGTGCAGGCGGCGACGCTGCTGATGGTGTATTCGTTGGTCAATATCGTGCTCTGCGGTCTGGTGATGATGAGCATTGATGGCGTGTCGGTGGTGGCGCTGATTGCGGTCTTCTTTTTTATGTCGATTATGTTCCCGACCATTTTCGCGCTGGGCGTAAAAAATATGGGCAGCCATACCAAACGCGCCAGCTCGTTTATGATTATGGCCATCGTCGGCGGGGCGATTATGCCTTACTTCATGGGGGCGCTGGCCGACCGCTACAGCACCGCGCTGGCCTATGGGTTGCCGCTGCTATGCTTCCTGGTGGTGCTGTGGTACGGCATGAGCCAACGACGCGCGTAAGCGGCAAAATTAGCTAAAAAGGCGGAGGAGACCCTCCGCCTTTTTCTTTTTTGTCGCGCCGGTGGTAAATTTTGCTCAGAATGACGGGTTCACCCTAAATAATTCGAGTTGCAGGAAGGCGGCAAGTGTGTGAATCCCCAGGAGCATAGATAACTATGTGACTGGGGTGAGCGCACGCAGCCAACGCACGTGCAACTTGAAGAATGACGGGTATAAATTGCTGTTTAATATGCTTTGTAACAATTTCGACTAGAATATATACCAGATTTGGCTGGTCGTATTAGCGTGGGTTTTTAAGAATACGCACTAACGATTGCAGTGAACCTTTGGGAGTACAAACAATGCAAGAGAATTATAAGATTCTGGTTGTGGATGACGACATGCGCCTGCGCGCGCTGCTGGAACGTTATCTGACCGAGCAGGGCTTCCAGGTTCGTAGCGTGGCGAACGCTGAACAGATGGATCGCCTGCTGACCCGTGAATCCTTCCACCTGATGGTGCTGGATCTGATGCTGCCGGGCGAAGATGGTTTATCTATCTGCCGCCGTCTGCGTAGCCAGAGCAACCCGATGCCGATCATTATGGTGACGGCGAAAGGGGAAGAAGTGGATCGTATCGTGGGGCTGGAAATCGGCGCCGATGACTACATTCCTAAACCGTTTAACCCGCGTGAACTGCTGGCCCGTATCCGCGCCGTGCTGCGCCGCCAGGCGAACGAGCTGCCGGGCGCGCCATCGCAAGAAGAAGCGGTGATCGCTTTTGGCAAATTTAAACTGAACCTCGGCACCCGCGAGATGTTCCGTGAAGATGAGCCGATGCCGCTCACCAGCGGTGAGTTCGCGGTATTAAAAGCGCTGGTTAGCCATCCGCGTGAACCGCTGTCCCGCGATAAGCTGATGAACCTTGCCCGCGGCCGCGAGTACTCGGCGATGGAGCGTTCCATCGACGTACAAATCTCCCGCCTGCGTCGCATGGTGGAAGAAGATCCGGCGCATCCGCGCTACATCCAGACCGTTTGGGGACTGGGCTACGTCTTCGTGCCGGACGGTTCTAAGGCATGAAGCGCGTGCGTTTTTCGCCGCGAAGCTCATTTGCCCGCACCCTGTTACTGATCGTCACCCTGCTGTTCGTCAGCCTGGTGACGACCTATCTGGTGGTGCTGAATTTCGCGATCCTGCCGAGCCTGCAGCAGTTTAACAAGGTGCTGGCATACGAAGTCCGTATGCTGATGACCGATAAACTGCAGCTGGAAGACGGCACCCAACTGGTGGTTCCGCCGGCGTTTCGCCGCGAAATTTACCGCGAGCTGGGGATTTCGCTCTATTCCAATGAGGCAGCGGAAGACGCAGGCCTGCGCTGGGCGCAGCATTATGAATTCTTAAGCCAGCAGATGGCGCACCAGCTTGGCGGGCCGACCGAAGTGCGGGTTGAGGTCAACAAAAGCTCGCCGGTGGTGTGGCTGAAGACCTGGCTGTCGCCGAATATCTGGGTGCGGGTACCGCTGACTGAAATCCATCAGGGCGATTTCTCGCCGCTATTCCGTTATACGCTGGCGATAATGCTGCTGGCCATTGGCGGCGCGTGGCTATTCATCCGTATCCAGAACCGGCCGCTGGTCGATCTGGAGCACGCCGCGCTGCAGGTCGGACGTGGGATTATTCCGCCGCCCCTACGCGAATACGGCGCGTCGGAAGTGCGTTCGGTGACCCGCGCCTTCAACCATATGGCCGCCGGGGTCAAACAGCTGGCGGATGACCGTACGCTGCTGATGGCCGGGGTCAGCCACGATTTGCGCACGCCGTTGACGCGGATCCGGCTGGCGACGGAGATGATGGGCGAACAGGACGGCTATCTTGCCGAGTCGATCAATAAAGATATCGAAGAGTGCAACGCCATCATCGAGCAGTTTATTGATTACCTGCGCACCGGCCAGGAGATGCCGATGGAGCTTGCGGATCTCAATGCCGTGTTAGGCGAAGTGATCGCCGCCGAAAGCGGCTACGAGCGGGAAATCGCCACCGATCTGCAGGCCGGAGAAATTCCGCTGCGTCTGCATCCGCTATCGATTAAACGCGCGTTAGCCAATATGGTGGTGAACGCCGCTCGTTACGGTAAGGGCTGGATTAAAGTCAGCAGCGGCAGCGAAGCCAGCCGTGCCTGGTTCCAGGTGGAAGATGACGGCCCGGGAATTAAACCGGAACAGCGCGAACATCTGTTCCAGCCGTTTGTGCGTGGCGATAGCGCCCGTAGCACCAGCGGCACCGGGCTGGGGCTGGCGATAGTGCAGCGTATTATCGACAATCATAACGGTCGCCTGGAGATTGGCACCAGCGAACGCGGCGGCCTGCTGATCCGCGCCTGGTTACCGATTCCGGTGCATCGCGCGCTGTCGCCGGCGAAGCCTGCGAAAGAGAGTTGATTAGCGTATAAAAATAAAAAAGCCGGGCATCGCCCGGCTTTGTTGTCTCTGTGACCTGATTAACGCTTCGGACCGGCCGCAACCAGCGCAGCGCCGGCCGGGGTATCGGTATATTTCTCGAAGTTCTCAATAAACAGTTTCGCCAGCTGATCGGCTTTCTCCTGCCACTGCTCCGGAGAACCGTAGGTATTACGCGGGTCGAGGATATGGGTATCGACGCCCGGCAGCTCGGTTGGGATCTGCAGGTTGAACATCGGCAGGGTGAAGGTTTCGGCGTTATCCAGCGAACCGTCGAGGATGGCGTCGATAATCGCGCGGGTATCTTTAATTGAGATACGTTTACCGGTACCGTTCCAGCCGGTGTTGACCAGGTAAGCCTGGGCGCCGGAAGCCTGCATGCGTTTCACCAGCACTTCAGCGTACTGCGTCGGGTGCAGCGACAGGAACGCGGCGCCGAAGCAGGCGGAGAAGGTTGGGGTCGGCTCGGTGACGCCGCGCTCGGTACCGGCCAGCTTGGCGGTAAAGCCAGACAGGAAGTGGTACTGAGTCTGGTCAGCGGTCAGGCGTGAAACCGGCGGCAATACGCCAAAGGCATCGGCGGTCAGGAAGATAACCTTGGTGGCGTGACCGGCTTTCGACACTGGCTTAACGATATTTTCGATATGGTCGATCGGGTAGGAGACGCGGGTGTTCTCGGTCTTCGAACCGTCATCAAAATCGATGGTGCCGTCA
This sequence comes from Klebsiella sp. SYXHC3, assembly GCF_057196925.1. Lineage (NCBI taxonomy): Bacteria > Pseudomonadati > Pseudomonadota > Gammaproteobacteria > Enterobacterales > Enterobacteriaceae > Klebsiella > Klebsiella sp. SYXHC3. The sequence goes on from NZ_JBXUNG010000002.1 coordinate 429,210, forward strand.
GCCCGTACCACGACGTTTTCCAGCAGCGCATCGCGGCGGATCGCGTGATAGATATCCGGCTCGTTGGCTTCCGACAGCTTAATGGTCTTCGCATAGCAGCCGCCTTCGAAGTTAAATACGCCGTCATCATCCCATCCGTGCTCGTCATCGCCAATCAGGCGGCGCTTCGGGTCGGTGGAGAGGGTGGTTTTACCGGTGCCGGAGAGGCCGAAGAACACGGCGACATCGCCTTTTTCGCCGACGTTAGCGGAGCAGTGCATCGAAGCGATGCCCTGTAGCGGCAGCAGGTAGTTCATGATCGAGAACATCCCTTTCTTCATTTCGCCGCCGTACCAGGTGCCGCCGATGAGCTGGATGCGCTCGGTCAGGTTGAAAGCCACGAAGTTTTCGGAGTTCAGACCCTGCTCTTTCCACTGCGGGTTGGTGCACTTCGCGCCGTTCATGACGATAAAGTCCGGCTCGAAGGCTGCCAGTTCTTCTTCGCTCGGGCGAATGAACATGTTCTTAACAAAGTGTGCCTGCCAGGCGACTTCAGTAATGAAGCGCACGCTGAGGCGGGTGTCGGCGTTGGCGCCGCAGAAGGCGTCGACGATAAACAGGCGTTTGCCCGACAGCTGGTGAGTCACCAGGCCTTTCAGGTGCTGCCAGGTTTCCTGGGAGAGCGGCTTGTTGTCGTTCTTGCCATTGCCTTTATCAGACCACCACACGGTATCGCGAGTGGTATCGTCACGGACGATATATTTATCTTTCGGCGAACGGCCGGTGAAAATGCCGGTATCGACGGCGATGGCGCCAAGATTGGTTAATACGCCACGCTCATAACCTTCCAGTTTCGGGTCGAGCTCTTCCTGATACAGCGTATCGAAGCTCGGGTTGTGGACAATTTCCTGGACGTCATTGATACCGTAAGCCTTGAGATCCTGCGGGGTTAAACTATTAACGCGCATGTCACTGCTCCTTAGCCAATATGTACTGCTTTAAATTGTAGGGTTTCTTTCAGGGAATAGACCGCGACCAGGCTCATAGATTTACGTATCTCGACAAACGCCTTTCTTACGAAAAACACAGTGACTCCTGTCACGAAGTGCGCGTGATTATCTCAGGAAAACGGCCGCAGGTGGCGATAGATGTTTCCGAATGGTTAAAAAGTAATTAAAAAAACTGCTGAAATGTGAATGTAATCGCTTTCTTGAAAGAAAGTTACGTAACTCTTTCAGTGAAAATCGATTCAACACGCGGTCGAAATAATTGACGCCAGGCGCGGCGGGCCAGAAAAACCCGGCAACGCCCGGCGAGAAGGGCGATTAGTGTACCTGCGGATCCGCCGGCGAGGCGTTATTGCGGATCTCGGCGATATCCATCGCGTTGAACAGATAATGATTACCGCAGTAGTCGCAATGCATATCAATTTCGCCTTCGTCGGCGAGGATGCTGTCGACTTCTTCATCCGGCAGCGTCTTCAGCGCATCGGCGCAGCGCTGGCGAGAACAGGTGCATTTGAACTCGACGTCTTGCGGGTCGTATACCGTCACCTCTTCCTCATGGTACAGGCGCCATAATACATCGGTCGCCGGCAGGGTGAACAGCTCTTCCGCCTTGATGGTCTCGGTCAGGGTCGCCAGATGCTCGAAGTCGTTAAGCTGCGCGTCCTGAGCCGGCATCACCTGCAGCAGCATGCCGCCAGCCACCGCTTTACCGTCGTGCTCGCCGGTACGAATGAACAGTCGGGTCGGCAGCTGTTCGGAACGCTGGAAGTAATCTTCCAGGCATGCCGCCAGGGTATCGCCTTCCAGGCCAACAACGCCCTGATAGCGCTCGCCTTCCTGTGGAGAGATGGTAATGACCAGGTAGCCGTTGCCAACCAGCGTTTTCAGGTCCGCGCCTTCCGGGATTTCACCCTGAACGCGAGCGACGCCGCGCAGCTGCTGCTGGTTATTGCCGTTGATCACCGCCAGCGAGAGCGGGCCGTCGCCCTGCAGCTGAACGGTAATATCGCCGGCGAACTTCAGCGTGGCGGTCAGCAGGCTGGTGGCGACCAGCAGCTCCGACAGCACGGTTTTCACCGGCTGCGGGTAGCTATGGTTGGCCAGGATCTGTTCCAACGTGTCCGATACGGTGACCAGTTCACCGCGCACGGCATAGTTTTCAAACAGATAACGATGTAATTGATCGTGTTGAGTCATAATCATCTCTCTTGCTGGCGGCAGCGCTATTCGCTGTCGCCGTGTTTAAATCTCATCAGGTCGCGGCGCTCTTTTTTGTCCGGACGTCTGTCTGGGTGCGGCATCGTTAGCGCATTCAGCTTACGCGCCAGCGCCACTTTTTCGCGTTTCTCGATACTTTCCGCCGTCTCTTCGTACAGCATAACGGCTTCGCTGGCTGGCCTGCGTTGTTCGGTAACGCTTTTGACGATAACGGTACGCTCATCGTTGCCCTGACGCAGGGTCAGGGTGGCATTCAGCTCGACGATTTTGCTCGGCTTACTACGTTGTCCGTTGTAGTGCACTTTGCCGCCTTCAACCATCTCGCGCGCGATGGCGCGGGTTTTATAAAAGCGGGCTGCCCAAAGCCATTTGTCCAGCCTGACGTTTTCTGCGGGCTTATCTTTCATGGCCTCTCCTCCGGAGTCAGGGAAGGGATCAGCCGCCGGTAATCGTTCACGCCGGGATGGCGGGTATACTGTTTTTCCGCCAGGCCTGAATCCGGATTGGTGACGCCCAGGCAATAACGAATACCGAACTGCGCCGCCGCGTCCAGGATAGCCTCGCTGTCATCGACAAACAGCGTTTTGCGCGCATCAAGGCCGGTTTCTTCCGCCACCGCGCGCCACAGGCGCTGATCCTCTTTCGGATAACCAAATGTGTGGGTGGAAAGTAATAAATCAAGGTGCGCGTCCAGACCGGTGTGCTTGAGCTTCACCGCCAGATTATGCGGGTGCGCATTGGTCAACAGGATGCGGCGCTTGCCGCTGGCCCGCAGCGCATCAAGGAATGGCACGGTATCTTCCCGCAGTTTTGCCCGCGGCCCCTGCTCGCTGGTCATCGCACAAATATCCAAACCCAGTCGCTCGCTCCAGTAATCAAGACAGTACCAGTTTAGCGTATGCTGCACGGCGTGATACTCCTGATGCATTGCCGCTTTGGCTTCCTGCAGGTTGAGTCCGCGCGCGGCGCCCCAGGTTTCCGGGACCAGTTTTTGCCAGAAGTAGTTGTCGAAGGCGAGGTCGAGCAGCGTGCCATCCATATCCAGCAGAACGGTATCAACCTCCTGCCACGCGATATTGATTTGCATGGTGAGTCTCCAGCGAGGGGGGAAATGCGCGACAGGGTATCACACCCTGCCGCGCAGGAATTAATCTTGATGATCCGGGGAAGGGATGAGAACCGGATTCAGGCAGCTTTCATAATATTTTTGAATTTCTTCCATGCGCTGACGCTGGCGCTGATAGCGGCGGATCGCCTGCACGCCGTGCCACGACATACAGCCAAGCATCGCCAGCAGCAGCAGAGTGGTGCCAAGATAGCGCCACAGCCCGCTGCGATCGGGAATGCGGTGCAGGTTGATATGCTGGGTGCCATTGGCGTCGGTATAAAGATTGGTGACAATCCCCTCCGCATGGAATGGTGTATGCATCAGCATACCCGCCAGACGCTGTAGCTCTCCCCACTGCTCGTGGGCGGGATAATCGTACAGGCTGATAGCCGGCCACGGCTGATTGACCAGTTCGCTGCCTTCATCGCTGGCGATCAGGAATCCGCCAGGCGCCGGGCTATTTAGCGCCTGCGCCGCGCGGGAAGTTTCACGCATCACAAACGGCGCGGTTGAGGTGGTCACCAGATTCTCCAGCGATTCGGCGCTCACCGGCCGCAGCAACACGTTTACCCCATCGAGCTTACCGGCGGTGGCGCGTTTGGTTAGCGCTTCCCAGTTGCGGGTATTGCCAAGGTTGACCAGCGCGTTCTTCAGACGCACGCAGTCATCTTTCGCCGAGCAGAGATCGTTGGTTTTCAGCACGATATCGCCGAAGTCATCCAGCAGTACCATTCCTGATTTTTGAATTGCCGAACGTAATGCCGGGCTAACGTGTGAATCGTCGTCCGGGTCAGGATGCAACTGGCGCTGTACCGCCTGGACCAGCGCCGTGGCTTTACCGACGATATCGGACTCCGGCAGCGGCAGGGGAGGCGCGTCGTTCCAGATGATCTGCGAACAATCGAACGGCGTAAACGGTGACGCTTCTTTCGCGCTCCAGGCGCCCGGCGTACGGATGTTGCACATTCCGGTACCTTTTAACTGCAGCGTGTCGCCGATGCGGACTTTCGCCTTCTCAAGCTGGCCGACGGTGGTGGCTTCGATGGTCTGCGCCCCCTTAAGCCAGGAGAGCGTGAATTTAAAGGGCATATTCAGCGGGACGCTAATCCACAGCATGATGACGACCAGCAGCGCGCCGGCGGCGATAATCGCGCTGCGTAGCCAGTACTGCAGCGGGAAGTTTTTCACTTCATCGTGCAGCGACAGGAAGCGCCCCTGGCGAACCACATGGCGGTTAAGATAAATATCAATATCGGTTTGCTGCCCCAGGTCCTGGGCGATCCACGGTTGCCAGTGGCGCGGATAGATAAGGTCGATAATCCCCAGCGAAATATTATTGACGTGTTCCTGATCGTTCTCGCCAAACAGTCCCCAGCGTTTCGGCATTCCGCGCAGGCAGTGGATCTCGCGTAGCGAACCGGCCAGCGGCGGCGCATAGATGCCCCATAAGCCCGCTGCCAACAACAGTACGCCGCCGCCGAGCAGCCACGGCGCAAAGACGTCAGGGGAGATCAGGCAGCAATAGAACAGCAGGAAGGCTGCGACGATCATAATCCCTTCGCGCAGGCTGTCAGGACGGCTGAGAGCATGCTCTTCCTGAGTTTCCTGGCGGATGTTCAGCAGCTCGACCTGCTCGCTCTCCTCACCGCGAATCGACGCCTGGGTAGCCGATGCGCGTTCAAGCGCGTAGCTGCGGGCTTCCTGCGGATAGTCGCGCAAGGTGTGGTCATTGAGAACAATCACCAGCGGCAGGCTGTCGGTTGGGATCAGCGAGACGCTGTTCTCGTCGTTGATATGCTGTTCCCAGAACGGCGGCAGGTGAACCTCCACCGAGTCGAGGAAGTATCGCCATTTGTTGGGCTCATCAGACGAAATGCCATAGCGGGTGACGGCGCGGGTGACGGTATAAACGGTGTCGCTCTGCTCATTCAGTTTCAGGGCGACAGGCGCGACGCTGGCGCCGGTCGCCGGTACCTGTTGCGACTGGCTGAGGCCATCGAGATACTTTTCGACCGCCTGGCGTTCATCATCAGAAAGCTTGCGGGTCGTCGCGTCGCTAAAGGCTTGCAGTAAGGGGAGGCGACGACGTCTGGCATGAGATCGATACCACCACCCGATAAGCAAGACACAGAGTAGCAGAGCTGTGAAAAAGGTCAGAAAGGTGCCCATGCCCATCCCATCGTCATAGTAATTTTAATTGTTTATCGGCACATGTTGTCTAATGCAGGAAATTTTATTGTGCAATGCAGCAGCATGTAAGCTTATCAAAAACGGGAAAACTCAGGAATCGGTAAATTCTCAAAACAAATTCAACCTATTGACTTTTTTATCTTTATGAATCTTTGCATTGCAAGCAAAACGTTGCAACTATGTAAATTAGTGGCAATTTGGATTGCCGAAACCGTGCTGCGTATCGCACAATGACTTCTGTAATCACAGCATAGACCGATGACAATGAGCAAATCATTACAAAAACCCACCATTCTCAACGTTGAAACGGTAGCGCGTTCGCGTCTTTTTAATGTTGAAAGCGTGGACCTGGAGTTCAGCAACGGCGTGCGTCGCGTTTATGAACGCATGCGGCCCACCGCGCGTGAAGCCGTAATGATTGTGCCGATTGTTGACGACCACATTATTTTAATCCGCGAATATGCGGTCGGTACCGAATCCTACGAATTGGGTTTCTCCAAAGGGCTTATCGACCCCGGCGAGACGGCCATGGAAGCCGCCAACCGCGAGCTGAAAGAAGAGGTGGGTTTCGGCGCCCGTCAATTGACCTTCCTGAAGAAGCTCAGCATGGCGCCATCTTATTTCTCCAGCAAAATGAACATTATGGTTGCGGAAGATCTCTATCCGGAATCGCTGCCGGGCGATGAGCCGGAACCGCTGCCGCAGGTGCGCTGGCCGCTGTCGCAGCTGATGTCGCTACTGGAAGAAGAAGACTTCAATGAAGCGCGTAACGTCAGCGCGCTGTTTCTGGTGCGTGAATGGCTACAGGCGCAGGGGCGTTTGTAAGTGGCTAACTGGAAACGTCGCTGGCGCTTTACTGATGGTGAGGAAAACGAGAGTTATGCCAAACCTGGTAAGTGAATAATTGAAACGGTTATACAAGATACTATTATCAGTTTGCGATTGATACGGTTCGGGCAAAACGGTTGTTTTCTGTCGCTTCCGAACACATTGCGCTCCCGATTTTTCTTCTGCTTTATGTCTCTCATAGCGCAGGGAGCGCACAGAGGGCGGCCAGTCGCCGCCGCCCTCTGTACTCCCGGGCTCTGGCCGCCAAAATCGCCACTTCGTGGTACCTTCGACTTATCCCGGCAGGCTTCGGGTCGGGCCGAGGCAGCGTCCCTGCAAATCACGGCCCTCAGCCCGCATCCATGCGGGCTGCCCCGGCCTTCCGGGAACGTCTCAGCGATTTTGAGGCCATCAACACCGGCAGTTTCATCCAGCGTGGTGAAGAAATTAAAGGCTGGTCGCACGAACGGTAGGCCGGATAAGGCGCAGCCGCCATCCGGCAAAAAAGCGAATGTATTCTTTGTCAGCAATAAAAAAACTGCACCTTACTTCGTTGGGTGTCCAACTTTTTGGGTGCAGTTCATTTCGGTGGTTTTTTTGCTGCTCTCAGGCCACCTTTTAGAAGGTGGCTTGCATTAGAACAACTCGTGGGTTTCGCCACCGCTATCGGTAATGGTGGTGCCAACTTCGCGCACCGCCTGATGGGTAGGCTGCGTGCCCTCGATGAAGTACTCGGCGCGGCTGTTGCCGCCGTTAGCCAGTTGACCTGTGCTGCGGTCGATATTCACCGTCACAATACCCGGCGGCGGCGTTAACGGCTCTTCCGGCACGCCTTCCAGTACCCGTTTCATAAAATCATCCCAGGCCGGTTGGGCGCTTTTAGCGCCGCCTTCATAACCCGAAATCTGATCTTTAATCGCGCCGGAAGCGGTGGTACGGCCCAAATCGCGGCGGTGGTCATCGAAGCCAATCCACACCGACGTCACGACGCCAGGACCGTAGCCGGAGAACCACGCGTCTTTTGAGCTGTTGGTGGTACCGGTTTTGCCGCCGATATCATGACGCTGCAGGTCGCGGCCCGCACGCCAGCCGGTGCCCATCCAGCCCGGTTCGCCGAAAATATTGGTATTCAGCGCGCTCTTAATCAGGAAGGCCAACGGCGTGTTGATGACATGCGGGGCATACTCCGGCGCGCCGCTTTGCGCGACCAGCGACTGATTAGCCTGCTCAAGCTGCGGCTGCGGCGGAACGTCGCCATTTTGCGGCTCCTGAGAGGTGGCGACCTCTTCAACATCCTGGTTTTCCAGCACATTGGATTTCGGCGTATCGCCGTAGATCACCGGCGAATTACACTGCGGACAGGCGATCTTAGGCCGCTCTTCAAACAGCACGCCGCCCTGATCGTTCTCAATCTTGCTAATAAAGTACGGATTAATCAGGAAGCCGCCGTTGGCCATTACCGAATAGCCGCGGGCGACCTGTAGCGGGGTAAAGGAAGCGGAACCCAGCGCCAGTGATTCGGTATGGACGATGTTCTGCGCCGGGAAGCCGAAACGCTGCAGATACTCTGCCGCATAATCGACGCCCATTGCGCGCATCGCGCGCACCATCACCACGTTCTTCGACTGGCCTAATCCCTGACGCAGACGAATAGGGCCGGCGTACTGCGGCGGCGAGTTTTTCGGCCGCCAGTCGGAGCCCGCGCCGGCATCCCAGCGGGAGATCGGCACATCGTTAAGCATACTGGCGAGGGTTAAGCCTTTGTCCATCGCCGCGGTATAAAGGAACGGCTTGATATTGGAGCCAACCTGACGCAGCGCCTGGGTAGCGCGGTTGAACTTACTCTGATTGAAGTCAAAGCCGCCGACCAGAGCGATAATCGCGCCATTTTGCGGGTTGATAGATACCAGCGCGGAGTTTACTTCCGGCACCTGCGACAGCCACCATTTGTCGCCCTCTTTGCGCACCCAAATTTGCTGCCCGGTCTGAATGACGTCGGTCACTTTGCGCGGCGTCGAGCCTTGTTGCGTATCGGAAACGTAGCGACGCGCCCAACGGACGCCATCCATCGTTAATGCCACCGACGTGCCGTTGCCCAGCAACGCGACCGCTTCCTGCTGGTTCGCGGAGGTGACTACCGCCGGGGCTAGCGGGCCGACGCCCGGCAGTTTTTTCAGCGTATCGAGGATTTTTTTGTTATCCCACGGGGTCTCGCCAACTTTCCACAGCACATTGGCCGGGCCACGATAGCCGTGGCGCATGTCGTAATCGAGCACGTTTTTACGCACCGACTGCTGGGCGGCCTGCTGGTTTTTACGCGTGATGGTGGTGTAGACGCGATAGCCGTCTTCGTAGGCCTGCTCGCCGTAGCGGTTGACCATCTCCTGACGCACCATTTCGCTCAGATACGGGGCGGAGAAGGCGATTTCCGGCGTATGGTAGCTGGCGTCAATCGCTTCGCTGCGCGCCTGATCGTACTGTGCCTGAGTGATATAGCCTTCGCTTAACATTCGCGACAGCACCACGTTGCGACGCGCGGTCGCGCGGTCCAGCGAATAGAGCGGGTTAAAGGTGGAAGGCGCTTTCGGCAGACCGGCGATAACCGCCATTTCGCTCAGCGTCAGCTGATCGACTGATTTACCGAAGTAAACCTGCGCGGCGGCGCCGACGCCATAGGCACGGTAGCCGAGGTAAATTTTGTTGAGGTAAAGATCGAGAATTTCGTCTTTATTCAGCAGCTGTTCGATGCGGATTGCGAGGAAAACTTCTTTGATCTTACGCGTTATCGTTTTTTCCGGACTGAGGAAAAAGTTACGTGCGAGCTGCTGAGTGATGGTACTGGCGCCCTGCGAGGCATGGCCTGAGAACATCGCCACGCTGGCGGCGCGGAAAATCCCCACCGGATCGACGCCATGATGCTCATAGAAGCGGCTATCTTCAGTCGCGATAAACGCTTTTATCAGCTCCGGCGGCATCTGCTGCAGAGTGACGGGGATGCGGCGCTTTTCGCCATATTGCGCAATAAGCTCGCCGTCCGCGCTATAAACCTGCATCGGGATCTGCAAGCGCACATCCTTTAAGGTCGCGACATCGGGGAGTTGCGGCTCTATAAATTTGTAGAGGCCATAAATCGAGCCTGCTCCCAGCAGAACGCAACAAACTGCAAGGATAAAAAGATACTTTACGAACTTCACCGGAGAATTCCCATTTAGTTTTATTTGGGCAGTTTATAAACAAACGCGCGGTAGTATAAAGGCAAGCCAGGAGCATTGATATACCCCTACGGGGCGGCTTGCTGGCGCTATGCCTTCCGGACGGCGTGTCGATCGACGCTAAAAGCCCCCATTTCGCCACATGGTATATCCAGGCTGCTCCTTGAATCGCAATCGCGGATAAGGAGATCTAAGCATGACTTTCAGAAATTGGCGTATAGGAATTCACATTCAACAGGATAGCGTCGCCATCGTGGCGCTGTTATACGAACGCGGGCGCTGGGCTTTGCGTCGCTGGTGGCGAATTCCGCTGCCGCCCGGCCTGGTGGCGCAGGGCAGCATCGTTGACCTTAGTGAGATGGTGAAGCGGTTACGTGAATGGCGCCGCGAGCTGCCGTTACAGCATCAGGTGTGCATTGCGCTTCCTGCCAGCCGTACGCTGCAAAAGCAGTTGCCCGCGCCACAGGTGTCGCTGCGGGAAAGCGAAAGAGCGACATGGATAGCGGGCACGATGGCGCGTCAGCTGGAAATGCCTGCCTCTTCGCTGTGTATCGATTACGCCGCCCGCGCGGCAAACGATGGCTGGCAGGCGACGGCGGCTCAGCGTTTGGATATCGACGCCCTGCGTCAGCTGGCGCGGAGGCTTAAGCTGCGCCTGGCGGCTATCGTACCGGATGCGGCTGCTCTCACTTCTTTTTTTCCCTGGCTTACTGACGCGACTCAGGGCCTGGTCTGGCAGGGGGACGCGCAGTGGTTATGGGCGACCCAGGAGGGCTGGGGCTATTGTCCTTGCGCTGAAGCCCCCTCTTTCTCGCACTTAACCTCGCGCCTCAATGATGAACAGTTCCAGCTCTGTAGCAGCCTGCCGTTGGCGGAAAATAGCTTCGATTGCTGGAGCGTGATCCACCGCCTGCAACCGCCGCTTCCCGCCTGCGGCGATCGCTTTGCTATCGCGCTTGGTTTGGCGCTGGGAGGTAAATAAACATGGCGCAGCAGATTAATCTTCTGCCGTGGCGCGAGACGCGACGGCGGCAACGCTTGCGCCTGGGCGGGCTGCTGGCGGCGGCGATGGCGCTAAGCATCGCCACCCTGACGATAGCGACGCGCACGTTACGTCAGATGGATGTGGCGCAGCAGGTAATGCGCACCCAGGCCGACAATCTGCTTTATTCCGCGCTGTTGCAACGCGAGCGGGAGATGCGTGAGGAAATACAGCGCGGTGAGCGGCAGGCTCGGCGAGCGCAGCGGCGGGCGGAGACGCGTGCCTGGCAGTCGCGGCTGTTATCGCTGGCCGCACTATTGCCGGAGCCGCTGTGGCTGACCAGGCTGGACTACCAGCCGCAGGGAATCACCCTCAACGGCCTGGCGCTGAACCTCAAGGCGGTGGCGGCGCTGGAAAAAGCGCTCAGCAAGCTGGAGGGTTTTCAACCGGTTACGCCAGGGGCGACGCGGCGTGATGCACAGGGGCGCTGGTCATTCAGCTTTTTCCTTGCAGGAGAAACCACCGATGCGGCTAGCGATTGAACGCCTGCTGGCGCTGCGTGGGTGGTCGTTGACGTTACTCTGCGGCGCAGTGTTGGCTGCGGCAATGTGTCTGACGTTTTCGCTTGCTGCTGTCAGCGTTTCACCGCCCGCGAATGTGCCGCTACAGGCGCAATGGCGGCGAATATTGCCGCTGCGCGCCACGCTGCAGCAACGCGTAGTCCATAGTTGGACTACCCGGCGTTTTTCGCCGCTGGAGCCGCCTGTCGCCGGCGTCGCCTTACAGGCCTGGCAACCGAGGGGGCGCGGTGGCGAAATGCTTGCTGTGGTTGACTGGCAGGCGGTGCCGCCGCTGTTTGCCTGGCTTGCCGATTGCGGGGTACATCCTGGCGCTTTTTCATTGAATGCCGAAAAAGGAGCGTTGCAGTTGTCGCTGCAGCTGGAGAGGGACGATGAAACATAAAGGATACATGCTGCTGTTGGTTTGTCCTCTGCTGACAGGGGCGCGGGATCCTTTTTTACCCGTCGAGGATCGCTGCCAGACCACACAACTGACACAGTGGCGCTACGGCGGCGGAACTGGCCACCCGGCGCTGTGGCTGGCTCTTATTCAGGATCACACCGGTCAGTGGCGGCGTGTACGACGCAACGACGTTTTGCCTGGCGGCTGGCGAATTCGACAGCTAACGGTAGAAACATTAACTCTGGAGGCCAGCGCCGGGTGTGAACCCGCACGCTGGGTCTGGTCACGTAAGGGAAGCCAACATGATGCGAAGGATAAGCCCGTTGCTACTTCTGCTGTTGCCGTTGCTGGCCGCGGCGACGAAAAAAGAACCGCCGGTGTCGCTGGTGGTTGATGATGTACCGGTGGTCCAGGTACTGCAAAGCCTGGCGGAAATGCAAAATCTTAATGTAATCGTGGCGCCGGAGGTCAGTGGTACATTGTCGCTCCACTTAAACAGCGTTCCCTGGCGACAGGCGCTCCAGTCGGTTGTCGATAGCGCCGGGCTGACAATGGCCCGGCAGGGCACGGTGTTGTACATCCATACACAGGCGTGGCAGCAAGCAAAACGGGCGCAGCAGGAAGCCGAGCAGGCCAGACGCTGGCAGAATCTGCCATTACGTAACCACAGTATCCCGCTGCGCTATGCCGACGCAGACGAACTGGCGAAATCCGGGGGCAAGCTGTTGAGCGCCCGCGGCACGATGACTGTCGATCGGCGTACTAATCGTCTGCTAATCCGCGACGACGATCGTCATTTGCCGGCGCTGAAGGCGTGGGCTGAAGAGATGGATCTGCCGGTCGGGCAGGTGGAACTGGCGGCGCACATTGTGTCAATGAGCGCGACCAGCCTGCGTGAGCTTGGCGTGAAGTGGAGCCTGGCGGAGGCCAGCAGTACGCCGGGGATGGGGAAAATGACCAACCTGAGTAGCAACCTGGCGGTGTCAGATGCAACCACCCGCGGCGGCTTTAATATCGGCCGGATCAACGGGCGATTACTGGAGCTGGAGCTTTCCGCGCTGGAGCAAAAGCAGCAGGTGGACATCATCGCCAGTCCACGCTTGCTGGCGTCGCATATGCAACCCGCTAGTATCAAACAGGGCAGCGAAATCCCCTATCAGGTCTCCAGCGGAGAAAGCGGCGCCACCTCGGTCGAGTTTAAAGAGGCGGTCCTGGGGATGGAAGTGACGCCGACGGTGCTACAGCAGGATCGCGTGCGCCTGAAGCTGCGCATTAGCGAAAATACGCCAGGCCAGGTACTGCAGCAGGAGAATGGCGAAGCGTTGGCAATTGATAAGCAAGAAATTGAAACCTTAGTCGAGGTGAAAAGCGGCGAGACCCTGGCGCTGGGCGGTATTTTTTCGCAAAAGAATAAGTCGGCGCGCGACAGCGTGCCGTTGCTTGGCGAAATCCCCTTGCTCGGGCAGCTGTTTCGCCATGATGGTAAAGATAATGAACGACGTGAACTGGTTGTCTTCATCACGCCGCGTATTCTGGCAGTACATTAAGCGGGTTTTTCATGCTAAACACGTTTCAGGTGTTTGACGCGGGGACGGATTTAGCATACAAGGGGTACCGATTTGAGAGTCGGGTACGACATCAATCCTCCCTTTATGTCCGGCGATTTTATTCTGTTGCCAAACCAGCCGGAGTATTGAGATAATTTTTAGTCTGACTCTCGCTCTATTGCATATGAGGTTTCAGTTCATGTCCTGCTGCGCTGGGTGTCTGCGAAGCGGGTTTATCATTAACGAATAGTCTTAGTAGTACCGAAAAAATGGCAGAGAAACGCAATATCTTTCTGGTTGGGCCTATGGGTGCCGGCAAAAGCACTATTGGGCGCCAGTTAGCCCAACAGCTCAACATGGAATTTTACGATTCTGATCAAGAGATTGAGAAACGCACTGGCGCAGACGTCGGCTGGGTCTTCGATGTCGAAGGCGAAGAAGGCTTCCGCGATCGTGAAGAAAAAATCATCAATGAGTTGACGGAAAAACAGGGAATCGTACTCGCCACTGGCGGCGGCTCAGTAAAATCCCGTGAAACGCGTAACCGTCTCTCCGCCCGCGGCGTGGTGGTCTACCTGGAAACAACGATCGAAAAACAACTTGCTCGTACGCAGCGCGATAAAAAGCGTCCTTTATTACAAGTAGATGCGCCGCCACGTGAAGTTCTTGAAGCGTTGGCAGATGAACGTAATCCACTGTATGAAGAGATCGCCGATGTCACTATCCGCACCGACGATCAAAGCGCGAAAGTCGTTGCAAACCAGATTATTCATATGCTGGAAAGCAACTAATTCTGGCTTAATAAAGTGCGTCAGAGTAAAGCAACTGAGGTGGACGTCGCGTTATGGAGAAGCTGACTGTAACTCTCGGGGAACGTAGTTACCCGATTACCATCGCGGCTGGTTTGTTTAACGATCCAGCTTCTTTTCTGCCACTGAAATCAGGCGACCAGGTTATGCTGGTCACCAATGAAACGCTGGCGCCGCTTTATCTTGATACCGTTCGCTCCGTACTGGAGCAAGCGGGTGTCAACGTTGACAGCGTGATCCTGCCGGATGGCGAGCAGTATAAAAGCCTGGCGGTGATGGATACGGTATTTACCGCGCTGTTGCAAAAACCACATGGCCGCGACACCACACTCGTGGCGCTCGGCGGCGGCGTGGTTGGCGATTTAACCGGTTTTGCCGCGGCGAGCTATCAGCGCGGCGTACGTTTTATTCAAGTTCCCACCACGCTGCTTTCGCAGGTGGACTCTTCGGTTGGCGGCAAAACGGCCGTAAACCATCCCCTCGGTAAAAATATGATTGGCGCCTTCTGGCAGCCGGTTTCCGTGGTCGTCGACCTTAATTGTCTCAAAACCTTGCCGAAGCGTGAGCTCTCCTCCGGCCTGGCTGAGGTTATTAAGTACGGCATTATCCTCGACGGCGAGTTCTTCTGCTGGCTTGAAGACAACATCGATGCGCTGATGGCGCTGGATGAATCAGCGATGGCGTACTGTATTCGCCGTTGTTGTGAGCTAAAAGCCGAAGTTGTCGCTGCTGACGAGCGCGAAACCGGGTTACGTGCTTTACTGAATCTGGGACATACATTTGGCCATGCTATCGAAGCTGAAATGGGCTACGGTAACTGGCTACATGGCGAAGCTGTGGCGGCAGGAATGGTCATGGCGGCGCATACGTCCGAGCGTTTAGGGCAGTTTAGCGCGCAGGATACGCAGCGTATGATTGCGCTGTTGCAACGTGCAGGGTTGCCGGTACGCGGGCCGCAGGAAATGTCTGCAGAAGCGTATTTGCCTCACATGATGCGTGATAAAAAGGTACTGGCAGGCGAAATGCGCCTGGTATTACCGCTCGCTATAGGAAAGAGCGAGGTCCGCGGCGGAGTGTCGCACGATGTAGTTCTTGGCGCGATTGCTGATACTCAGCAGGCGCAACAATAAGAAGGTCTAGCCGCGTCCGCGCGGCGTTATCATTTCGGGCAACATGCAATAATCGTGAGCATAAGCCTTTTAGTGGGGTGTTAAATGGATGATTTCAAACCAGAAGACGATATGAAAGCCGATCGCAACGATCGTCGTGCTGGTCGTTCCCGTCAGTCTTCCGAGCGTGACGCCGATCCGCAGATCAATTTCGACGATCTCGATCTTGAGGCCGATGAAGGCCGTCCGACGCGCGCGAACAAAGCCCGTCGTGAACGCGATGAAGAAGAGTACGAAGAGGACCTCGAGTCCGAAGAAGAAGTAGAAGAAGAGCAGCAGGTTGAACGCCGCCCGCGTAAACGCAAAAAGGCCCCTGCTAAACCGGCTTCCCGCCAGTATGTCATGATGGGCGTCGGGGTGCTGGTACTCCTGCTGCTGATTGTCGGCGTGGGTTCGGCGCTGAAATCGCCATCTTCTTCCAATGAATCCGCTTCTGGTGAAAAGAGCGTTAATCTGTCAGGCGATCAAAGCATGACCGCTGACCAGAACAACAATGCCGCGCAGCCGGTCGATCAAACTGCGGGCAACACCAACCAACAACAGTCGCAGGACGTTTCTCTGCCGCCGATCGCCTCTAATCCGACTCAGGGTCAACCCGCCTCCGAGCCGCAGGGCCAGCAGCGTGTGGAAGTTCAGGGCGACCTGA
This sequence comes from Klebsiella sp. SYXHC3, assembly GCF_057196925.1. Classification (NCBI taxonomy): domain Bacteria; kingdom Pseudomonadati; phylum Pseudomonadota; class Gammaproteobacteria; order Enterobacterales; family Enterobacteriaceae; genus Klebsiella; species Klebsiella sp. SYXHC3. The sequence continues at coordinate 444,868 of NZ_JBXUNG010000002.1, forward strand.
ACAATGCGCTGACTCAACAGCAGGGTCAACTGGATAGCGCTGTTGCTAACTCCACCTTACCGACCGAACCTGCGACCGTTGCGCCGATGCGTAATGGCGCCGCGCCGCGTCAAACGACCGAACGCCAGACGGCCGCCGCGCCGCGTCCTGCCGAGCGTAAACAGGTGGTGATTGAACCGAAACCGCAAAGCAAGCCGCAGGCGACCGCCAAAGCGCCGGTTGAAACTAAGCCTAAGCGCGTAGAGAGCGCGCCGGCGGCTACCGCCAGCAAGCCTGTCGCCACTGCGCAGACTAAACCGGCTGCGACAACCGCGCCAACGGCTACCGCGACTGCGCCTGCCGCAACGACCTCCACCCCGGCGGCCACCGCGCCTGCGGCGACCGCAGCGGCTGGCAGCAAAACGGCTGGCGATGTTGGTTCGATGAAGTCTGCGCCGTCTGGCAACTATACGTTGCAGCTCAGCAGCTCCTCTAACTACAACAACCTGAATAACTGGGCGAAGAAAGAGAAGCTGGAAAAATATGTTGTCTATGAGACGACTCGCAACGGTCAACCGTGGTATGTGCTGGTTAGCGGCATCTACGCTTCAAAAGATGAAGCGAAACGTGCTGTCGCCACGCTCCCTGCGGATGTTCAGGCGAAAAATCCATGGGCAAAACCGCTGCACCAGGTACAAGCTGACCTGAAGTAATGCCGCGAGTAGTCTTAAGCGCAGGATGCTGTCGGAGCGATTTCTCCACAGCCGGAGAAAGTGTAATTAGTTAGGCAGCATGAAAAAGAATCGCGCTTTTCTGAAGTGGGCAGGGGGGAAATACCCCCTGCTTGACGATATTAAAAAGCATTTGCCGGAAGGTGAATGCTTGATTGAGCCCTTCGTGGGCGCCGGGTCGGTATTCCTGAATACCGACTTTTCTCGTTATATTCTCGCGGATATCAATAGCGATCTGATCGGTCTGTATAACATCGTCAAATTGCGCACCGACGAATACGTCAGCGCGGCACGTGAGATGTTTACGCCGGAAAATAACGCCGCGGAGCGCTACTACCAGTACCGTGATGAATTCAACCAGAGTCAGGATCCCCTGCGTCGCGCGGTGCTGTTCCTGTATCTGAATCGTCATGGCTACAACGGCCTGTGCCGCTACAACCTGCGCGGCGAGTTCAACGTGCCGTTTGGCCGCTACAAAAAGCCCTATTTCCCCGAGGCTGAGCTCTATCACTTCGCCGCCAAGGCGCAGAACGCCGAGTTTTACTGCGAATCTTATGAAGAGTGTATGAAGCGCGCCGATAGCCGGGCGGTGGTCTATTGCGATCCGCCGTACGCGCCGCTGACGGCGACGGCGAATTTTACCGCCTACCACACCAACAGCTTCAACCTTGATCAGCAGGTACTGCTGGCGAAAAAGGCGGAATCGTTGATGAAAAAGCGGATCCCGGTGCTTATCTCAAACCACCGCACGCCGCTGACGCAGGAGTGGTATAAAAACGCGGCGGAAACGCATATTGTGAAGGTTCGGCGCAGCATCAGCAGCAATGGTGGTACGCGTAAAAAGGTGGACGAGCTCTTAGCGCTGTACCGTCCACCGAAGACCAAATAAATTTCAAGGAGATGCGGATGAAGCAGTATTTGATTGCCCCTTCGATTCTGTCGGCTGATTTTGCCCGTTTGGGCGAGGATACCGCTAAGGCACTGGCGGCGGGTGCGGATGTCGTACACTTCGACGTCATGGACAACCACTATGTGCCGAATCTGACGATTGGCCCGATGGTACTGAAGTCGCTGCGCAACTACGGCATTACCGCGCCGATCGATGTGCACCTGATGGTAAAGCCGGTCGACCGCATCATTCCTGATTTTGCCGAAGCCGGCGCCAGCATTATCACTTTCCACCCGGAAGCCTCTGAACACGTCGACCGCAGCCTGCAGCTTATCAAAGAGCATGGCTGTAAAGCGGGGCTGGTATTCAACCCGGCAACGCCGCTGAGTTACCTCGATTACGTTATGGATAAGCTGGATGTGATCCTGCTGATGTCGGTTAACCCAGGCTTTGGCGGCCAGTCCTTTATTCCGCACACCCTTGAAAAACTGCGTCAGGTGCGTCAGCTTATCGATCAATCCGGTTACGACATTCGCCTTGAAGTCGATGGCGGCGTGAAAGCCAGCAATATTGGTGAAATTGCCGCCGCCGGTGCGGATATGTTTGTCGCGGGTTCGGCGATCTTCGGCCAGCCGGACTACAAAAAAGTTATTGATCAAATGCGTAGTGAATTAGCGAAGGTTAGTCATGGATAAATTACAGGCCATCCGCGGCGTGGCATTCGACCTGGACGGTACGCTGGTCGATAGCGCGCCGGGTCTAACCGCCGCCGTTGATAGCGCGCTTTATGCGCTGGAACTGCCGGTGGCAGGTGAAGAACGCGTCGTGACCTGGATTGGCAACGGCGCAGACGTCCTGATGGAGCGGGCGCTGAACTGGGCTCGCCAGGAGCGCGCCACGTTACGCGCGGCGATGGGGAAACCTTCCGTCGACGATCATGATATACCGCAAGACGAACAGCTACGCGTTTTGCGTAAACTGTTCGACCGCTATTACGCCGAAGCGGCGGAAGAAGGTAGTTTCTTGTTCCCGGCGGTGGCCGATACGCTCGGCGCGCTGCATGCCAAAGGCCTGCCGCTGGCGCTGGTCACCAACAAACCAACGCCGTTCGTGGCGCCCTTGCTCGAGGCGCTGGATATCGCGAAATACTTTAGCGTGGTGATCGGCGGCGACGATGTGAAGAACAAAAAGCCGCATCCGGATCCGCTGCTGCTGGTGGCGCAAAAGCTCTCTCTGACGCCTGCCGAACTCTTGTTCGTCGGGGATTCGCGCAATGATATTCAGGCGGCGAAAGCGGCAGGTTGCCGCTCTATCGGTCTGACTTACGGCTATAACTACGGCGAGCCGATAGCGCTGAGCGAGCCGGATTTTATCTTTGACCAATTTAATGAACTCTTGCCCGCTCTTGGGCTACCGTACAGTGAAACTCAGGAATTAAAAAATGACTAAGCCCATCGTTTTTAGTGGCGCACAGCCCTCAGGTGAATTGACCATTGGCAACTATATGGGTGCGCTGCGTCAATGGGTAAACATGCAGGATGACTATCACTGTATTTACTGCATCGTTGACCAGCACGCGATCACCGTGCGTCAGGATCCGCAGAACCTGCGTAAAGCAACGCTGGATACGCTGGCGCTGTATCTGGCCTGCGGTATCGATCCGCAAAAGAGCACCATTTTCGTCCAGTCTCACGTGCCGGAACACGCACAGCTGGGCTGGGCGCTCAACTGCTACACCTATTTCGGCGAACTGAGCCGCATGACCCAGTTTAAGGACAAGTCCGCGCGCTACGCCGAGAACATCAACGCTGGTCTGTTTGACTACCCGGTACTGATGGCCGCTGACATCCTGCTGTACCAGACCAACCAGGTACCGGTAGGCGAAGATCAGAAACAGCATCTTGAGCTGAGCCGCGACGTTGCGCAGCGCTTTAACGCTATCTATGGCGATATCTTTAAAGTGCCTGAGCCGTTTATTCCTAAGTCCGGCGCGCGCGTCATGTCGCTGCTGGAACCGACCAAGAAGATGTCCAAGTCCGATGACAACCGCAACAACGTCATTGGTCTGCTGGAAGACCCGAAATCGGTAGTTAAGAAGATCAAACGCGCGGTGACCGATTCCGACGAGCCGCCGGTTGTCCGTTACGATGTGCAAAACAAAGCGGGCGTTTCCAACCTGCTGGATATTCTCTCCGCCGTCACCGGCCAGAGCATTCCGGAGCTGGAACAGCACTTTGAAGGTAAAATGTACGGCCATCTGAAAGGTGAAGTCGCCGAAGCGGTTTCCGGGATGCTGACCGAGCTGCAGGAGCGCTATCACCGTTTCCGCAACGACGAAGCGTTCCTTAATCAGGTGATGAAAGAGGGCGCCGAGAAGGCCAGCGCGCACGCTTCTAAGACTCTGAAAGCGGTATATGAAGCGATTGGCTTTGTCGCTAAGCCGTAATAAGGCTCGCTGAAGGTAAAAAACCGGGATTATCCCGGTTTTTTTGTCTTTGTCAGAGCGCATTAGCTTAATGGTGAGAAAACCAGTTCAGCTTGTCGCGTAGCGCCACCACGCGGCCCACGATAATTAACGCCGGGCTGGCCATCTGCTGCGCCATGATATCCAGCCGATCCAGAGTGCCGGTGACGACCTTCTGGTTGACCGCGGTGCCGTTTTCGACGATAGCGGCCGGCATATCCGCCGCCATGCCGTGGGCGATCAGTTTTTCGCGGATCGCCGCCGCCTGGTTTAGCCCCATATAGAACACCAGCGTCTGTTTTTCCGCCGCCAGATTTTGCCAGTCGAGATCGCTACCGGTTTTCAGATGGCCGGTGATCAGGCGTACGCCCTGGGCGAAATCGCGGTGGGTGAGCGGAATGCCGGAGTAGGCCGAGCAGCCGGAGGCGGCGGTGATCCCCGGCACCACCGAGAACGGAATACCTGCCGCGCAGAGGGTCTCCAGCTCTTCGCCGCCGCGGCCAAAAATAAACGGATCGCCGCCTTTCAGGCGTACAACACGTTTGCCGCTTTGCGCTTCGCGCAGCAGGATTTGGTTGATTTCCTCCTGCGGCACGCAGTGATAGCCTGCACGTTTGCCGACAAACACCCGATCGGCGTCACGGCGCACCAGGTTCATAATGTCGTCGGAGACCAGTCGGTCATAAACCACTACATCGGCCTGCTGGATCTGCTGCAGTCCCTTGAGGGTGAGCAGCCCGGCATCGCCCGGACCGGCGCCCACCAGCACCACTTCGCCGCGATGTTCCAGCGGCTCATTCAATAACTGTTCCGTGGTGTCGGCAACGGCCTGACGATCATCGTTCGCCAGCGATTGGGCGAGACGATCGTTAACAAACAGTTTTTCCCAGAAGCGGCGGCGCTCGCCGACGGTAGCGAACTGTTTTTTCACCCTTGAGCGCAACTGCCCGGCATAGCGGGCGATTTGCCCGAGGTGCAGCGGCAGCAGCGATTCGAGCTTTTCACGCAGCAGGCGCGCCAGCACCGGGGAGGTACCGCCGGAAGACACGGCGACCATCAGCGGCGAGCGGTCGATAATTGACGGCATGATAAAGCTGGCCTGACGGGGCGCATCCACTACGTTGCAGAAAATACGCCGTGATTCAGCGGCCTCGCTGACCTGCTGATTAACGACATCATCGTCGGTGGCGGCGATCGCCAGCCAGCAGTTATCGAGCAGCGCAGGATTGAAATCGCCCTGCGCCAGCGTCAGCATTTGCGCCTCGGCCCACACCTGAAACTGCGGAGTAAACTGGCGTGAGTTCACCGTTAACCGGGCGCCTGCGTCGAGCAACAGACGCGCCTTGCGTTCAGCGACATCGCCGCCGCCGACCAGCAAGCAGTCGCGATCGCGTAGTTGGCAAAAAATAGGTAAGTGGTCCACGGCAGATCCTCACGGCAAGGGGGGAAAGGGAGTGCGGTCGTAGCATAGCAGCTGAGGGAATCACGGAGATATGAATTTTGCCGCCTCTACTTATTAGTGGTCATAAGCTGATGATATGGCTCCCCCCGCCGCGCGGAGGGAACCTTGCGGCATCAGGCTTTCAGCTGCACTTTGCCATCTTTAACACGGGCTTCGTAGTGGGCGATGGAGTGGCTCTCATCTTCCATGCACAGCCCGTCGCTGAGACGGAAGCGCTGCTTTTTCAACGGGCTGGCAACCCACAGCGCGCCGTCATGCTCAGCGATAATCCCGCGGGACAGCACGCTGGCATTGAAGAACGGATCGATATTGCTGATGGCGAACACTCTGTCGTCATGGTACGGACGGAAGATAGCTACCTGCTGTTGCCCCAGCAGCGCACAGACGCCGGTCGCCGGCAGGATGTCGTCAATTTTGCAGATGTTTACCCACTGGCTCATACGTTTTCCTCCACCAGCGTGACCGGGATGCGCTCATAGGGCGTGGCCGGGCGATGCTGGTCACGTTCCGGCACCACCTGAACGTTCGGGTCGCGCTGATCGCTGTTGATAAAGTGTTTGAAGCGCGTCTGCGCCGCCGGGTTATTGACGGTCTCGGTCCATTCGCAGGCAAAAGCGGCGCGCAGGCGAGCCAGCTCTTCTTCAAGGTGATCGTTCAGGCCCAGCTTATCGTCGATGATGACGCTGCGCAGATAGTCGATACCGCCTTCCATGTTGTCCAGCCACGGCGCGGTACGGGTAAGCTTATCGGCGGTGCGGATGTAGAACATCATAAAGCGGTCGAGATATTTGATGAGCGTATCGCGATCGAGGTCCGCGGCCAGCAGATCGGCGTGGCGTGGTTTCATCCCGCCGTTACCGCACACGTACAGGTTCCAGCCTTTCTCGGTGGCGATGATCCCAACGTCTTTACCCTGGGCTTCCGCGCATTCACGGGTACAACCGGAGACGCCGAACTTCATTTTGTGCGGGGTACGGATACCTTTATAGCGGTTTTCCAGTTCTACGCCGAAGCCGACGCTATCGCCGACGCCGTAGCGGCACCAGGTACTGCCGACGCAGGTTTTCGCCATACGTAACGCTTTGGCGTAGGCATGGCCGGTTTCGAAGCCGGCTTCAATCAGTTGACGCCAGATTTCCGGCAGATCGTCTTTTTGCGCGCCGAACAGGCCGATACGCTGGGAGCCGGTGATTTTGGTATACAGATTAAATTCGCGCGCGATGCGACCGACGGCAACCAGGCCTTCTGGCGTAATTTCGCCGCCTGCGGAGCGCGGGATAACCGAGTAGGTGCCATCTTTCTGGATGTTGGCGAGGAAGTTATCGTTGGTGTCCTGCAGCGGCGTGTGCTGTGGTTTGAGGATGTACTCATTCCAGCAGGAGGCCAGCAGGGAACCGACGGTCGGCTTACAGACTTCACAGCCGTAGCCCTGACCATGTTTTTCCAGCAGTTCGTCGAAGGTTTTGATGCCTTCGACGCGGATCAGGTGGAACAGCTCCTGGCGAGAGTAGGCGAAGTGCTCACACAGATTGTTGTTCACTTCGATACCCTGTTTCGCCAGCTCGGCGTTGAGCACCTGCGTCACCAGCGGAATACAGCCGCCGCAGCCGGTTCCGGCTTTGGTTTCCGCTTTCAGCGCCGCCACGGTGTGGCAGCCTTTATTGATAGCGGCGATCAGGTCGCCTTTGCTGACGTCGAAGCAGGAACAAATCTGCGCGCTGTCCGGCAGTTTATCCACGCCGATCGATGGCTTGCCGCTGCCGGCGTGGGCCGGGAGGATCAGCGAATCCGGGTTTTCCGGCAGCTCGATGGCATTCAGCACCAGCTGCAGCAGGTTGCCGTAATCGCTGGTGTCGCCGACCAGTACCGCGCCAAGCAGGGTTTTGTTATCTTCGCTGACAATGAGCCGTTTGTAGACTTCTTTGCTTTCGTCGAGATAGACGTAGCTACGCGCGCCCGGCGTGCGCCCGTGGGCGTCGCCGATACCGCCAACGTCCACGCCGAGCAGCTTCAGCTTGGCGCTGAGGTCGGCGCCGGTGAACAGATTGTCGTTGCCGAGGATATGGTCAACGGTAACCTGCGCCATTTTGTAGCCCGGGGCGACAAGACCGTATACGCGGTTATTCCAGCTGGCGCATTCGCCGATAGCGTAGATATCCGGATCGGAGGTCTGGCAGCTATCGTTGACCATGATGCCGCCGCGTTGGGCGACGGCGAGACCGCACTGGGTAGCCAGCTTGTCGCGCGGACGGATACCGGTAGAGAAGACGATGAAATCGACCTGCAGTTCGCTACCGTCGGCGAAGCGCATCGTTTTGCGTGCCTCGGTGCCCTGCTGAACGATCTCTTTGGTATTTTTGCTGGTGTGAACCTTCACGCCCATGCTTTCAATCTTACGCTTCAGCTGCTCGCCGCCCATCTGGTCGAGCTGCTCGGCCATCAGCATCGGCGCAAACTCGATCACGTGGGTTTCCACGCCGAGATTTTTCAGCGCGCCAGCCGCTTCCAGGCCGAGCAGACCGCCGCCGACCACCGCGCCGCGTTTGCTGCGACGGGCGCAGGATTCGATGGCGTTAAGATCTTCAATAGTACGATAGACGAAGCAATCCTGGGTTTCCGCGCCTTTAATGGGCGGGATCCACGGGTATGAGCCAGTCGCCATAATCAGCTTGTCGTAGAAAACGGTACGGCCAGCGCTGGAGTGGATCACCTTTTCCTGACGGTTGATGGTAATCGCGCGTTCGCCGACCAGTACCTTGACGCCGTGTTTCTCATAGAAACCTTCGCGTACCAGCGACAGCTCTTCCGCAGTGTGATGGGAGAAGTAAGACGACAGGTGGACACGGTCATAGGCGATACGCGGCTCTTCACAGAACACGGTAATGTCGAATTGTCCGGCAGGCGCCTTATCAAGAAGCTCTTCGATAAAGCGATGGCCGACCATGCCGTTACCGATAATAGCGATTCTGACTTTGCTCATTTTTGCCTCGATTTCTTTTCTATTACCGCCTACCTTAACGATTCAGCTACTACACTCATTGATACAAATCAATTTAGAACTTACCTACCACTTAATGGGTATATTTATGATTTATAATGATTTTTCTAAGTGATGGAAAAATCAGGCTTTTCCGTTCTGTTCTTTTTATGTACAAAGGCAGCGGAAGAAATAAGCAATATTCAGGGGGGCAAACTATGTCGACAACGCCACTGTGGTTAATTCAGAACGTCCATCTGCCAAAGAAGGAAGGGCTGTGGCAGATTGCGATTGATAAAGGGCGATTCGGCGACATTACGCCGATGGGAGAGGCGCGCAGCGAGAGCTACGAAGTGCTTAACGCCCGCGGCGGATTGGCCATCCCGCCGTTTATCGAACCGCACATTCATCTCGATACCACGCAGACGGCGGGAGAACCGAACTGGAACCAGTCCGGAACGTTGTTCGAAGGGATTGAGCGTTGGGCGGAGCGTAAAGCGCTGCTAAGCCATGAGGATGTGAAAGCCCGTGCGTGGAAAACCCTGCGCTGGCAAATCGCTAACGGCATCCAGTTTGTCCGCACCCATGTCGATGTTTCTGACCCGTCTCTGACGGCGCTGAAAGCGATGCTGGAAGTCAAACAAGAGGTAGCGCCGTGGGTCGATTTGCAGATAGTCGCCTTCCCCCAGGAAGGGATTTTATCCTACCCCAATGGTGAGAGTTTGCTGGAGGAGGCGTTACGGCTGGGCGCCGATGTGGTTGGGGCGATCCCGCATTTCGAATTTACTCGTGAATACGGAGTGGAATCGCTGCATATCGCTTTCCGTCTGGCGCAGAAATACCAGCGTCCGCTGGATATCCACTGTGATGAAATTGACGATGAACAGTCGCGCTTTGTCGAAACGGTCGCCGCGCTGGCATTAAAAGAGGGAATCGGCCCACGGGTGACCGCGAGTCATACGACCGCGATGCACTCCTACAATGGCGCTTATACCTCGCGGCTGTTCCGCCTGTTAAAACTCTCGGGCATTAACTTCGTCGCCAACCCGCTGGTCAATATTCATCTGCAGGGGCGCTTTGATGACTACCCGAAGCGGCGCGGCGTGACGCGAGTTAAGGAGCTGATGGCGGCCGGCATTAATGTCTGTTTTGGCCACGATGATGTGTTCGACCCATGGTATCCGTTGGGAACCGGCAACATGCTACAGGTGCTGCATATGGGGCTACACGTTTGCCAGTTGATGGGCTATCAGCAGATTAACGACAGTCTGCAGCTGATTACCCACAACAGCGCCAGAACCTTTGGGCTCAATGATTACGGCATTGCTACCGGCAACCCGGCCAATCTGGTGATCTTGCCGGCGGAAAACGGTTTTGAAGCCGTACGCTGCCAGGTGCCGGTACGGTGGTCAATTCGTCAGGGAAGGGTCATTGCGACTACGCAGCTGGCGCAGACGTGGATACAGACCGATAAAGGTGGCGAGGAGTTGTTTTTTACCAAAAATAGCCCCTTTGCCGAAGCAAAGGGGCCTAAGGCTTAGTGCGCCGACGCGTTCTGACGGTGGCGGGAAACGAAGCCAAGGAGCAGACACATCACGAATACCACGGCATAGAGGCCGTTCGCGGTGTGCAGCGCGGCCAGCGGGCCGCTGGCCGCGACGATCGGCCCGGTCACCACGAAGGTCAGCATGGTGCCGATAGTGCCGCAGGTCAGAATGAAGTTCACCAGCTTCGGTGAAGCGACTTTAGTCTGCTGCGAGCCCAGAGTAATGATCGAGGTATAGATGGCGCTGGAGAAGAAGCCAAGGGTCAGGATGAACCACGGCATATGCTCCGGCGAACCGTTAATGAACAGATACATCAGGACTGTCGCCAGGCCCGCCAGCACGGTCAGGATGCGCTGCAGGTCGAAGAAGCGCAGGATGAAGCTGAACGACCACATGCCGATCATATAGGACATCCAGAAATCGCTGACCAACTTACCGGCATCGCCGAGGCTCATGCCGAGGCCTTTGGCATATTCCGGTACCCAGGAGATAAAGCCCAACTGGCCGAGGATGTAGCACAGCGCGGCGATGGAAAGGAACAGCACGCCGATGCCCCATTTCTCTTTCACTACCGGCTGGCTGTTTTCCGCCAGCGCTTTGTTGCCAAGCACCGGGAACTCACAGCCGAAAGTCAGCACGAAAATAGCAACGTAGACCAGGCCGATACAGGCGTAAACCCAGTACCACTCGATGCTGCGCGCTAGCAGAACGGCGGCGACCATCGGGAAGATCATCCCTGCCATGCTGAAGAAGGAGTCGGTGAACAGCAGACGCGCGCCGCGCTGGCGGCCTTCATACATGTGGGTAATCAGGAAAGTACCGATCGACATGGTGATCCCGCTGACCAGACCGAGCACGAACATCGACGCGGAGAACAGCGTCAGGCTGTGGCCGAACATCAGCCCGGCGATAGCTAACAGCATCAGGATAAAGCCGAAGCGCAGCTGGGTTTTCAGCGGCACGATCTCCATCAGCCAGGCATTCAGGAAGATAGAAATCAGAATACCGGCATTGAGGAAGGTAAAGGTGTTACTCATACTGGACACCGGCAGATGGAAATAATCCGCGATGTTCCCCATCACCATCCCGGTGACGATCACCAACGCGCCGGTCAGGGCGTAGGAGAAAAAGCTGATCCATGTGAGCTTGATACGATTGCTGTTAGTCATGACAGGCCTGTGAATAGATAGGTAAAGCGCGTTGACGCTGCGCCGGGCGCACAGATTTTATTCATTCAAGTGATGAAGGCAAACGTTTATATTGAAATGTAGAGCTTATTGCATGGTTTTGTGTGACATTGATCACATTAATAAGATTGCTCACCCCTGAGTCAGTTCGTAACAAGTGTTTCAGCTAAGTAAAATTAGGTAAAAGGCTAGCCCGCTATGCAAAGGCTCTTTAGAATCAAGGCACTTGCTTTTTACTCTGCTCCGTTAAGGAATTTCCATGCTCAAATCCACTCTGGCGGCGATGGCTGCCGTATTCGCCATTTCAGCATTCTCCCCCGCCATGGCGGCCAAGGGCGACCCGCACGTACTGCTGACCACTTCTGCTGGCAACATCGAGTTGGAGCTGAATAGCCAGAAGGCGCCGATTTCTGTCGATAACTTCCTGAAGTACGTGAACAGCGGTTTCTATAACAACACGACCTTCCACCGGGTGATCCCAGGCTTTATGGTGCAGGGCGGCGGCTTTAACGAGCAGATGCAGCAAAAGCAGCCGAACCCGCCGATTAAAAACGAAGCCGACAACGGCCTGCGTAATACCCGCGGGACAATCGCCATGGCGCGTACCGCCGATCAGGACAGCGCGACCAGCCAGTTCTTCATCAACGTGGCTGATAACGCTTTCCTCGACCACGGGCAGCGTGATTTTGGCTACGCGGTATTTGGTAAAGTGGTGAAGGGAATGGACGTCGCCGACAAAATTTCTCAGGTTCCGACCCACAACGTCGGCCCATACCAAAATGTTCCGTCCAAACCGGTCGTTATTCTCTCGGCGAAAGTGCTGCCGTAATCTTCTTCAGGCGCGGGCGGTCCGCCTGCGCCCAGCTTGCCTCTCTGCGTAACCTGAAATTGCTGCTTATACTTGTGGCACACAGGGGACGATAAGGGAGGCGACCATGCGTTTACTCACCGATAAACAAAAATCCCGGCTCTGGGAACAGACCCGCAATGCCAATTTTCAGGCCAGCCGACGCCTTGAAGGCGCGACGGTACCGCTCGTTACCTTGACGGCTGAGGAAGCGCTGGCGCGTCTTGCCGAGCTGAGGAGGCGTCATGAGCGCTAAATATGGTGACGATCGCGACCCCTATCTCTATCCGACGCTGGATGTGTTGCGTAATCGGCTGGGTATTCGTCAGGCGCAGCGGCTGGAACAAACGGCATGGGAATTCACTTCGCTGCGCGCGGCGACGATCCCGTTGGGCCCGCGCGGCCGCGGCTTACCGCATCTGTGCGCCATTCACCGGCAACTTTATCAGGATCTCTTTGACTGGGCGGGCAAACTGCGGGAAATCGATATCTACCAGGGCGATACGCCGTTTTGCCACTTCGCGTGGATAGAGAAAGAGGGCAACGCGCTGATGCGCAAGCTGGAAGAAGAGGACTATCTGTGTGAACAACCCCGGGAGACGTTCGTCGAACGCCTGAGCTGGTACTACGGCGAAATCAATGTCCTGCACCCGTTCCGCCTTGGCAACGGCCTGACGCAAAGGATCTTCTTCGAACAGTTGGCCATTCACGCCGGCTACCTGCTCGACTGGCGGGGTATTGAGCCGGATGCGTGGAGCCAGGCTAACCAGTTGGGCGCGATGGGCGACCCGGAACCGCTGGAGCGTATCTTTCGTAAAGTGGTAAGCGAAGCGCGGGAATCTGAGTAGAATAGCCCGGTTTTGTTTTTTCCGGAGCCGCTATGATCCTGCTAATCGATAACTATGACTCTTTCACCTGGAATCTGTACCAGTACTTTTGCGAACTGGGGGCGGAGGTGCTGGTTAAGCGTAACGATGAGTTAACGCTGGCAGAGATAGCGTCGCTGGCGCCGGAGAAAATCGTTATTTCGCCGGGCCCCTGCACGCCCGATGAGTCAGGTATTTCGCTGGACGTTATCCGCCGCTATGCCGGAAAAACCCCGCTGCTCGGCGTGTGTCTGGGTCATCAGGCTATCGCCCAGGTCTTCGGCGCCGCCATCGTACGCGCCGCGCAGGTCATGCATGGTAAAACGTCGCTTATTGAGCACAACGGCGAGGGCGTTTTTAAGGGGTTAAACAACCCGCTCACCGTTACGCGTTACCATTCATTAGTTATCGACCCGCCAACCCTTCCCGCGGATTTTATCGTTACCGCCCGCAGCGCCAGCGGTGAAATCATGGGTATCCGCCATCGCCAGTGGGATCTCGAAGGCGTGCAGTTCCACCCGGAGAGTATTCTTAGCGAACAGGGACACCAACTGCTGGAAAACTTCCTTAAACGCTGATTTATAGTTGCCATGAGTTGATTTATTATGCATATTTTGTGATTAAAACATCGCATTCATTGCACATTACACAGAAGGATGGGCATCACATGGCAACAGAGCAACCGGCAATCACCCGCGCCACATTCGATGAAGTCATTCTGCCGATTTATGCACCGGCGGAGTTTATTCCGGTGAAGGGGAAAGGCAGCCGCGTTTGGGATCAGCAGGGCAAAGAGTACGTTGATTTTGCCGGCGGGATTGCGGTGACCGCGCTGGGCCACTGCCACCCGGCGCTGGTGGCGGCGCTGCACGAGCAGGGCGAAACCCTGTGGCACACCAGCAACGTTTTTACCAACGAGCCGGCGCTGCGCCTGGGTCGCCAGCTGGTGGACGCTACTTTTGCCGAACGCGTGGTGTTTATGAACTCCGGTACGGAAGCCAATGAAACGGCGTTCAAGCTGGCGCGTCATTACGCAATCACTCGCCATAGCCCGTACAAAACCAAAATCATCGCTTTCCATAATGCCTTCCACGGACGGTCGCTGTTCACCGTCTCGGTTGGTGGTCAGCCGAAATACTCTGACGGTTTCGGGCCGAAACCGGCAGATATCGTGCATGTCCCATTTAACGATCTCGAGGCGGTGAAAGCGGTGATCGATGACCATACCTGCGCGGTGGTGGTTGAGCCGATTCAGGGCGAGGGCGGGGTAATGGCGGCGACGCCGGCGTTCCTGCAGGGGCTGCGCGAACTGTGCGACCAGCATCAGGCGCTGCTGGTATTTGATGAAGTGCAGTGCGGTATGGGCCGTACCGGTTCGCTGTTCGCCTATATGCATTACGGCGTGACCCCGGATATCCTGACCAGCGCGAAAGCGCTCGGCGGCGGTTTCCCGATTAGCGCGATGTTGACCACCAATGAAATTGCCAGCGCCTTCCATGCCGGTTCCCATGGCTCCACCTACGGCGGCAATCCGCTGGCCTGCGCGGTGGCGACCGCGGCTTTCAACCTGATTAACACGCCGCAGGTGCTGGAGGGCGTGAATGCCAAACGGGCGCTGTTTGTCGAACACCTGCAGCAGATCGATGCGCAGTTTGATCTGTTCAGCGACATCCGCGGCATGGGGCTGTTAATCGGCGCCGCGCTTAAGCCGCAGCATCATGGACGCGCGCGCGATTTCCTCTATGCCGCGGCGGAGGCCGGGGTGATGGTGTTAAACGCCGGGCCGGACGTAATGCGCTTTGTGCCGTCGCTGGTGATTGATGATAGCGATATCGCCGAAGGGATGGCGCGCTTTGCGCAGGCGGTTAAAAACGTGCTTAGCGCCTAGTCGTGCGTAGCCAGATGCCGTGATGCGGACGCTGACGCCATGCCACCGACGAAATGGTGTGCATGGTGTTCAGATGGCCGAGGATCCGCTGCAGATGCTGCTCAAGGGTGCTGAGCGGCCCACGCAACACTTCCCCGTCCTGGGATTCCATAATATTTACATCGCCCGCGCTGCCCGGCCCGTCTGAATCCAGACGCTGCTGACAGCGCTGTAGCGCAATTTCACAAGATTCCAGATACCGCTGCGCCAGGTCAGGCGTTAGCATCGTATGCTCGCGCGCCAGCGTGGTCATGGCGTTGATATGCTCAACGATAAACTGGCTATGGGTTACCCACAGCTTCATATCTTCCAGATAGTGCGAGTTAAAACCCGGTTCCTGCATCGCCTGGTTAAGCGAGTTATACAGGGCGTTGTGCGCCTGGTTGACGCGCATACGCTGGTAGGCCAACGCCGGGGCCTGCGGATCGGCGCTAAGTATCAGCCGAATAGCCTCCTGATCGGCCTCCAGAGCATCGTGGGCGTTTTTACGCAGCAGGCCGCTCTGCCATTGCGGCCATAGCCAGACCATCCCGCCAAAGGCGATCAGACAGCCAATGATGGTATCGATAAAGCGGGCGACGATGAACTGCTCGCCGTTAAGCGTTAGCAACTGCAGGGTGTATACCGCGGTGACGGTAAAGCCCACCATCGCCCAGCCGTAGTGTTTACGAATGATGAGATAGCTCAGCAGCGTGATGAACAACATACCGCTTAACGTATAGCTCTCCGGTACGTGGAAGTGTAAGGTCAGCCAGGCGATCACCAGGCCCGCCAGGGTGCCTGCCGCCCGGTGGACAATCCGCACGCGGGTGGCGCCGTAACCGTTTTGCGTCACGAACAGCACGGTCATCAGGATCCAGTAAGGCTTCGGCAGGTGCAGGGCGCTGCCCATCAGGCTGGCGATGCTCAACATTACGCTGATGCGCGCGGCGTTGCGCAGCGCCGGGGATTTCAATGACAGGTAGTTCTTCAGGGCCGGTAGCAGCGGCAGGCGTCGTTCTTTGTCCGCCATCAGGTTACGTGCGTACAGCGGGCGCTGAGTACGTAGCACGCGGGCGATACGACTGAAGTGCCAGGCGCAGAACTGGCCAACTGGGTTATCGGGATGCTGATAGGCGATTTTTTCCAGCGCGCCGATTTGCTTATCCATCTGAAAGCGGCGCGGGTAGCGGTGGTAGAGAATATCATCCGCCAGCACCCGCAGACGAGCGGCGACGGTCTGCGCGTTCCAGCGGATGACCGCTTCCGCATGGCTGCGCTCCACCAGTTTTTGCACCTCTTCCGGCTGGTGCAGGCTCACTGAAATATGTTCCTGCAGATCCAGCCCAACCTGGAACGCGCGCAGCAGTCGCTTATGATCGCTACGCTGGTTGGCGGCTAACATATGCATCTGCTGATAGCACTGGGTAATTAAATCGACTACCTTCTGCTGGCGGGTAAGCAGCGGCGGCAGGGAGGTCGTCGGATCAGTGTGCTGCGTCAGGAGGCTATATTTGGCCTCGCAATAGTTAGCCAGTTCGCGGTAAAGCAGGCTTAACGACTCGCGCAGCGGCTGCTCTCGCCAGAGCCAAAACCAGAACCAGTTAAAGAGTCCGTACCACAAGGTTCCCAGCGCATAGATAAGCAGCGGCTCCCAGATGGGCATATTGCCGGCCAGGCTTAAGGTAAAAATGGCGGCGATAAGCGATGCCGGCAACAGGCGAGCGTGTAGCGAGCTGATTTCCGCCGTCACGCCGAGAATCAGCGCCAGCGCGCTGAGGATAAGCGGCAACGGGATGTCGCGCGCCAGAAGCAATTGCACAATCAGGCTGCTGCCGGCAAACAGGCAGCCGCCAACGATCAGGCGTTTGAAAAAACGTTTATGCGGGGTGTCGAGACCGGCAATATTGCAACAGGCGGGAACTAAAGAGAACAGCAGCCCTTGCTGCAGATGGCCGAGCAGAAGCCCGATGGCCACAGGTAGACACAGCACCAGCGTTTGCCGCAGTGCATAGTTGACTTCCGGGTGGTAAATCAGCCTGCGCCACATGGGAGAAACAAAAACGGCGTACTGCGCGGAGCAATACGCCGTTTAGCGACTTAACGGGTACCGTAGACGACGATAGTTTTACCGTGTGCCGAGATCAGGTTTTGATCTTCCAGCATCTTCAGAATACGGCCGACGGTTTCACGAGAGCAACCGACGATCTGGCCAATTTCCTGGCGGGTGATTTTGATCTGCATCCCGTCCGGGTGAGTCATGGCATCAGGCTGTTTCGCCAGATTCAGTAAGGTCTGAGCGATACGGCCCGTCACGTCGAGGAAAGCAAGGTTACCGACTTTCTCGGAAGTGACCTGCAGACGACGCGCCATCTGCGAGGAGAGGCGCATCAGGATGTCCGGGTTCACCTGGATTAACTGACGGAATTTTTTGTAAGAGATCTCGGCCACTTCACATGCGGTTTTCGCACGTACCCAGGCACTACGTTCCTGACCTTCTTCAAACAGGCCTAATTCACCGATGAAATCGCCCTGGTTGAGGTAAGAGAGGATCATCTCTTTACCTTCTTCATCCTTGATGAGTACAGCCACGGAGCCTTTTACGATGTAGTAAAGCGTTTCCGCTTTCTCACCCTGGTGAATCAGCGTGCTCTTTGATGGGTACTTATGAATGTGGCAATGAGACAAGAACCATTCAAGGGTAGGGTCTGTTTGCGGTTTGCCAAGCACCATGCGCGGTTATCCTCTGTTATAAGCTATCTCCGGACGCCGACACTACACGGCATCCGGGCATGCAATCGTATTTTTCCCTATGCCTGGGAAGCTGGCTGCTCAATTTATGCAGCCTGTAATGTGAACTCCTCAGCATACATGCGGTACATCAATGTATTACTGTAGCATCCAGACTGTTTTAGCATAGCTTTCACCGCATGTCTCCTGGTGTCTCGCTTCAGCATGACCCAGGTCGCCTTCCGTTGCGAGATTTGTTATGTGCGCGTAATCTGTCAGGAAAATTGCAACAGCGGAGTTAAATTTTATGCAAGCGCGTGTGAAATGGGTGGAAGGTCTAACCTTCATCGGTGAGTCGGCCTCCGGCCACCAGATTTTAATGGATGGCAACTCCGGGGACAAAGCGCCCAGCCCGATGGAAATGGTGTTAATGGCGGCGGGCGGCTGTAGCGCAATTGACGTGGTGTCTATCCTGCAAAAAGGGCGTCAAAACGTCACCAACTGCGAAGTGAAGCTGACCTCTGAACGCCGTGAAGAGGCGCCGCGCCTGTTCACCCATATCAATCTGCACTTTATCGTCACCGGTAAAGAGCTGAAGGATGCGGCGGTGTCCCGGGCGGTGGATTTATCCGCGGAGAAGTACTGCTCGGTGGCGCTGATGCTGGAAAAGGCGGTCAACATCACCCACTCTTACGAAGTCATCGAAGCCTGAGACGAATTGACGTAGCGGGACGCTAACCCCGGCAGCACGGCGACCGGGGTTTTATTTTGCCCTTAACTAATGGTTTTGCCTTCCATCAAGCGCTCGACCAGCGGCGCCATAATGAGCTCCATCGCCAGCCCCATCTTACCGCCCGGCACCACCAGGGTGTTCATATGCGAGATAAACGACCCCTGTAGCATCGCCAACAGCCAGGGATAATCAATCCCCTGCAAATTGCGAAAGTGAATCACCACGAAGCTTTCGTCGAGCGATGGAATGCCTTTGGCGGCAAATGGATTCGAGGTATCGACCGTCGGCACGCGCTGGAAGTTGATATGGGTGCGTGAGAACTGGGGGGTGATGAAATTGATATAGTCTTCCATCGAACGTACCACCGAGTCCATCACCGCTTCGCGCGAATGGCCGCGTTCGCTGGTATCGCGAATGAGCTTCTGGATCCATTCAAGGTTGACGATCGGCACCACGCCGACCAGCAGGTCGACATGTTTCGCCACGTCATGCTGCGGCGTCACCACGCCGCCGTGCAGCCCCTCATAAAACAGCACGTCGGTCGGTTCAGGCAGCGGCTGCCACGGGGTAAAGGTGCCGGGAACCTGATTCCAGGGAACCGCTTCATCATAGGTATGGAGATATTTTCGCGACTGGCCCTTGCCGAATTCGCCGTACTCTAAAAAGGTGCGTTCAAGCAGGCTGAAGTCGTTGGCTTCCGGGCCGAAGTAGCTGATGTGTTTGCCCTGATCGCGCGCTTTGCGGATCGCCATGTCCATTTCCGGGCGAGTATAGCGATGGAAGCTATCCCCTTCGACCTCCGCGGCATGCAGGTTCAGCTGCGAGAAAATTTTGCGAAACGCGAGGCTGGTGGTGGTGGTGCCCGCGCCGCTGGAGCCCGTGACTGCGATCACTGGATGTTTGGCAGACATAACAACTCCCTGATTAAGTGATGGTGTGTCGCCGTATCGCGCCAGGCTCTCGCGGTTAGAGGGGCATGGCGCTTAGCCGTTAAACATCTTGCGGGGCATGATGTTGACCGTCTCGTGCAGTTCTGACCACACCAGTACGGCCTCCCCGGTTTTAAGCTGCTGTTTTACATCGGCGACTTTATCGGCAAGCGAACGTTCATGTTCACCATAATCGGTGCCTTCGCGCAACACAAAGCTTTCAATCAGATTATCCAGCGTTTCGGGATCGAGATCCTGCCAGGGAATAATCATGCTTGTCCTCCCAGCCAGCGGGTTAACCAATCCGGAATACGTTGCTCCAGCCACATTTGCGGTTTTCGCAGCGTACCGCCGACAAAGCCAACGTGGCCGCCTTGTTCCGTGAGCTGATATTCGACGTTAGCCGGCAGCTGTTCCTGCGGCGGTATTGAATGATGGTCCATAAATGGATCGTCTTTTGCGTGAATGATCAGCGTCGGCTTGGTGATATCGCTTAAGCGCGGCATCGCGCTGCACTGTCGGTAATAGTCTAGCGCATCGGCGAAACCGTGGATTTTGGCGGTGATCATGTCGTCGAATTCGCGGATGCGGCGCATGCTTTTGAGCTGGCGAAGATCCACCGGCAGCGAGCCTGGATAGGCTTTCAGCTTGCGCGAGGCGTTGGCTTTCAGCAGGTTGAGCAGGTAACGTTGATAGACGCGCGAAAATCCTTTATCCATATGGTAGCTGCAGGCTTCCAGCATAAAGGGCGCCGAGACAATGACGGCCGCATCGAGCGGAATATTGTCGCCTTCTTTCGCCAGCAGACAGCCCAGCATGTTGCCGCCAAGCGAATAGCCTACCGCCGCCGTCGGCGCGGCGCCGAATTCACGCCGCAACCAGTGCAGGAACCAGGTGCCGTCTTCCGTTTCGCCAGAGTGATAAATACGACTGTTGCGATTCGGCTCGCCGCTGCAGCCGCGAAAATGCATCACCACCCCGAGCCAGCCGCGCTGCATGGCGGCGTGAATTAAACCGTGGGCGTAAGGGCTATGCAGGCTGCCTTCCAGACCGTGAAAAACCACCAGCCGCGGTTTGTGGCGCGCGCCAGCAGGGTCTTCGCTCCAGGCCAGATCGACGAAATCGCCATCCGGCAGCTCAAGGCGCTGCCAGTGCGGCGTAAATCGGAGCTTGCGGCGGATGATCCGCGGCAGCATGGTTTGCAGATGACGATTGCCCACGCCGCGCATCGGATGGAATTCGCGCGAATCGTTATCGGGGGGCGTCACTGCTGTCGGGGTTATTTCAACCATAGTACCAGGATTATTAAGAAACTTTTAGAACACTATACCGCGCATAAAAGTGGGCGGTTAGCCAATATGTGGTCTTGCGGCTAATCGGCAAGCAGATTGCGCGAGAAGAGGTGGATATCCGCACCGGGCTTGAGCCGCCACAATCGCGCCTTTCGCGCCCCTGTCGCCAGCGTTTCTCCGGTTTCTTCGAACATGCCGGAGGCCTCAAAACGGCGGATTAGGCTTTTACGCTGAATCGGCTGGCCGAGGATGATTTCGGTCGCTTCCTGCAACTGGCCGTGGGTAAAGGTATCCCCCAAACAGTAAACAGGCAATAACGAATACATCGTTTTCTGGCGCAGGCGCTCCAGCGCGGCGCTGACTATCTGCCGATGATCGAAGGCAAGGTGATACTCATCAAGCTGCTGGACCGGCACCCAGCGGGCGTCGCTGACGCTGGCGATATGCGGCTGACAATCGACCCAGGCGATTAGCGCGAACCAGGCAACGGTCAGGCTCCAACCGCGCGGATCGCGGTCCGGTCCGGAAAAGGTACCGAACTGCTCCAGCCATGAAGGGGAAATGCCGGTTTTTTCCGTCAGCTTCCGCAGCGCCGTAGTGCGGGTGGACTCATCGTGGCCCGTATCGATAAATCCGCCGGGCAGCCCCCATGCGCCTTGCTGTGGCGGATTCGCGCGTTCAACCAACAGTACGCACAGCGCTCCCTGATGAAGGGTAAACAGCACGCTGTCGACGGTCACCAGCGGTGAAGGAAAACGGCTGGCGTCGTAGTGGTTGAGGTAATCGGCGTCGGTGGTCATAACATGCTCGCTGCGCAATAAGAACGCCGACAAGTGTACCAGCCCCCTTCAGAGCGGCAAGTGGCTATTTTTTCCTTCTATCTTTCAATGGGTTAATTCTTTTTCGTCGCGGAACGATATTTAATGCTTGCATGAATAGTGTCTTAAGGACATTATCAATTGTGTCCAAGAGACATAATTTAGGCGAGGAGGCCATCATGAGCGAAAAATTCACACTTTTGCTGGACGATACAGCGGTAACCCTTGCCAGCGGCGTCTTCCCTGATGGCGCAGGCTGGCTGAAAGTGACCGGTGAGCTGCCGGCCTCCGCCGCGTTAATGCGCATTCGGGCGGTCGCGCTACGTGATATGAATGATTTTATGCTGCTGGCCCAGTTGGTGGAGGCCGTTCGCCATGTGACCGATGTCGCCTTCAGCCATCTGGAGCTGCCATGGCTGCCGTGGGCGCGCCAGGATCGCCATATGGTGCCAGGCGACAGCTTTGCGCTGAAAGTTTTTGCACAGCAGCTGAATACACTGGGATTCGACAAAATTGTAGTCCTCGACCCGCATAGTGAGGCCGCGGCGGCGGCGGTAAACAACCTGGTCGCGATTAGCCAACAACAGTGCATGTTGCAGAACTCCCATCTGCGACGTGCCATCGCCGCCGGGAAGTTAATGCTGGTGGCGCCGGATGCTGGAGCGTTAAAGAAAATTCAGTATGTCGCTAAAGCCTGTGGCGCCAGCGAGTTTGCGATCCTCAGTAAGGAGCGAGATGTCGCTAGCGGCGCGTTAACAGGCTTTTCGCTGCTGGCCGGAGAGGTGGCGGGTAAAGCGGTACTGATCGTTGATGATCTTTGCGATGCCGGTGGAACGTTTATCGGCTCGGCGCAGGTCCTGCGTGACGCCGGCGCGCGTAGCGTTAGCCTGTACGTGACGCATGGCGTCTTTTCTAAAGGCATTACGCATCTATTGAATAATGGCATCGATGCTATTTACTCCACCACCTCTTATGCCTCTGCGGCTTTAGTCCATCCACAGCTGGAACTGATTGATATTGAAACCATTTACCGCGCTTATTGGGGATAACAAAATGAAAATGAATCCGATTCTGGCTATCGATGGTTATAAAGTTTCCCATCGCGTTCAGTATCCACAGGGGACGACTAAGGTCTATTCGAATTTTACGCCGCGCGGCGACCGTTTCTTTCAGTCGCCGCTAGCGGATGGCAAGTTGGTATTCTTCGGCTTACAGGGTTTTTTACAGTGGTTCCTCATCGATCTGTTTAACGAGGGCTTTTTCGCTCGTCCGGAAGAGGAAGTGGTCAGCGAGTATAAGCAGGTTATGGACGGCTACCTGGGACGGGATAGTGTCGCGGTAGATCATATCCGCGAGCTGCATCAGCTAGGCTACCTGCCGCTGCACATCAAAGCGCTGGATGAAGGCACGAAAGTGCCGATGAAGGTACCGGTTTTAACCATCACCAATACCCTGCCGCAGTTTTTCTGGCTGGTGAACTATCTGGAGACGGTCCTTTCGGCAGAACTGTGGAAAACGTCGACTAATGCCACTATCGCGCATCACTATCGTCTGATCTGCGAACGCTGGGCGGAGCAAACCTGTAGCGATCTGACACATCTGGATTTTCAATGCCACGACTTTTCGTTTCGCGGCATGTCCGGGCTACATGACGCCGCACAGTCTGGCAGCGGGCATCTGATTAGCTTTAAAGGGACGGATAGCCTGCCTGCGCTGCTCTACGCTCGTGATTACTATACTCGGGGTGAAGAAGACACGATCGGCGCCAGCATCCCCGCTACCGAGCATAGCGTGATGTGTATGGGCGAGCGGGCTCGGGAGATAGAAACTTTTCGCCGGCTCATCGCTGACGTCCACCCGCAGGGGTTTGTCTCTATTGTTTCCGATACCTGGGATTACTGGCAGGTACTGACCGAGTATACCCGCGAACTGAAAGCCGTCATTATGCAACGCCAGGGACGTGTGGTATTCCGACCGGACAGCGGCGATCCGGTGGCTATCCTCTGCGGCACTGCCGCCGATGATGATACCCGCAGCGATCGTCGCGCCGAGGAGAAAGGTTCGGTTGAGGTGCTGTGGGAAATCTTTGGCGGGACGATTAACGAGAAGGGGTATAAGGTGCTGGACCCCCACGTAGGTCTGATTTATGGCGATTCTATTACGCTTGCGAGAGCGGATGAGATCCTGCGTCGCCTGGAAGCTAAAGGCTTTGCCAGCGCTAACGTGGTATTCGGGGTGGGTTCATATACCTACCAGTACAATACGCGTGATACTTTCGGCTTTGCGATGAAAGCCACCTGGGGAGAAGTGAATGGCGAAGGAAGAGCGCTCTTTAAGGAGCCAAAAACCGACAACGGCCTGAAACGTTCTGCGCGCGGGCTGTTACGCGTAGCGCGCGATGCCAGCGGCGAGCTACGGCTGCATGACGATCAAAGCCAGGAGCAAGAAGGTCAGGGAGAGCTAACCACTCGTTTCCTTGATGGCCAGCTGTTTGGTTACGAATCATTGTCACAGATCCGCGCCCGGCTGGCGGCGCAGCGTTGATGCCAGGCGAATGAAAAAAGGCGGGATATCCCGCCTTTTG
Source organism: Klebsiella sp. SYXHC3 (assembly GCF_057196925.1). Taxonomy (NCBI): domain Bacteria; kingdom Pseudomonadati; phylum Pseudomonadota; class Gammaproteobacteria; order Enterobacterales; family Enterobacteriaceae; genus Klebsiella; species Klebsiella sp. SYXHC3. The sequence continues at coordinate 468,809 of NZ_JBXUNG010000002.1, forward strand.
TTGTCACTGTCTTGCATTAACCTTCCTGCAGCATCCGCTCCAGCTGTTCCTGCGCGTCCAGCCACGCCATTTCACACTCTTCGAGCCCTGATTTGGCGCTCGCCTGCTGCTGCAGGCACGCGGTTAATTCCGCTTTGCGCGAGGCGTCATATAACTCGCTGTCGCCCAGTTTCTCTTCCGCCTGCGCCAGCTGCGCGTTGAGTTTATCCATCTCTTTTTCCAGCCGGGCGATCTCTTTACGCAGCGGTTGCGTTTGCGTGCGCAGTTCGGCTTCGCGGCGTTTTTGATCCTTACGCGCTTGCGCGCTGTTGCCGTTATCCTTCGGCGCTTCAGAAGTCTGGTTTTCCTGCTTCTGCGAATCACTCAGCCACTGCTGATAATCTTCCAGATCGCCATCAAACGGTTCAACTTTACCGTCGTGTACGAGATACAGATCGTCAGTGGTGGAGCGGATCAGGTGACGATCGTGCGAGACCACGACCAGCGCCCCTTCGAAGTCGATCAGCGCTTCGGTTAAGGCCTGACGCATATCAAGATCAAGGTGGTTGGTCGGTTCATCGAGCAGCAGTAGGTTAGGGCGCTGCCAGACGATTAACGCCAGCACCAGGCGCGCTTTTTCGCCGCCGGAGAAACGGCGGGTCTCTTCGCTGACTTTATCCCCCTGGAATCCAAAGCCGCCGAGGTAGTCGCGCAGTTTTTGTTCCAGCTCCTGCGGCGCCAGGCGGGCCAGATGCTGTATCGGCGACTCATCGGCGCGCAGGAATTCGAGCTGATGCTGGGCGAAGTAACCGAGCTTAATCCCTTTCGCCAGGCCAATTTCACCGGACAGCGGCTGTAATTCACCGGCCAGTAGCTTAATCAGCGTTGATTTACCGGCGCCGTTGCGCCCCAGCAGACCGATACGCGAACCGGGCACCAGGTTCAGCTTGATGGAGTCGAGAATAATCCGTTCGCCGTAGCCGGCGCTGACTTTTTCCATCTTGAGTAACGGGTTCGGCAGGCTTTCCGGCGCGCGGAAGCTGAAGTGGAACGGGTTATCGACGTGCGCCGGGGCGATAAGCTCCATGCGCTCAAGCATTTTGATACGGCTCTGCGCCTGCTTCGCTTTGGTGGCCTTGGCGCGGAAGCGGTCGATATAGCTCTGCAAGTGGGCTACGCGCTGCTGCTGGCTTTCATACATGGCCTGCTGCTGCGACAGACGGGTCGCGCGCTGGATTTCAAACGAGCTGTAGTTACCGGTGTATTCGAACATCGTTTGCTGTTCGATATGAATAATTTTATCGACGATCGGATCGAGGAAATCACGATCGTGGGAAATCAGGATCAGCGTACCGGTATAGCCTTTCAGCCATTTTTCCAGCCAGATCACCGCATCAAGATCGAGGTGGTTGGTCGGTTCGTCGAGCAGCAGCAGGTCGGAACGGCAGATCAGCGCCTGCGCGAGGTTTAAGCGCATACGCCAGCCGCCGGAGAAATCACTGACCGGGCGCTCAAGCTGCTCGTTACTGAAACCAAGGCCGTGTAGCAGGCTGGCGGCACGGGAACGAATCGTCCAGGCGTCAATGGCATCCAGCTTACCGTGGACGGTAGCGATGGCGTGGCCGTCGTCGCGCTCATTGGCCTGCTGTAAATCGGCTTCCAGCTTGCGGAACTCGCGATCGCCATCAATAACATAATCAATAGCCGGTTGCGGCAGGGCCGGCGTTTCCTGATTAACCCACGCCAGCTGCCAGTTGCTCGGGAAGGTCATGGAGCCGCCGTCGGCGCTTATCTCGTTTTTCAAAAGCGAAAGCAACGTAGATTTACCGCAGCCGTTTTTACCCACCAGACCGACCTTCTGGCCAGGATTGATGGTGGCGGTGGCGTTGTCCAGCAGGACGCGTACGCCGCGACGAATTTGTAACGAGGAGAAAACAATCATAAGGCGCCGTATGTTCAGACTATGTTAATTTGTCTTTATGATAATGTAGTGTGTAAGCGAAACGCTCCATAGGGCCGCAATGGTAGCCCAAAATGAAGACGATAGACAAAGTCATTCTGGTTGCGTCGAGACGCAGCCGCTTCGCAAGCCGCCAGATGACGTTCGGGAGGGGAATGATGTCTCAGACAGCGAAAGTGTTGCTGCTGTATGCCCACCCAGAATCTCAGGATTCCGTGGCCAACCGGGTTTTGCTTGAACCGGCCTTACAGTTGCCGAATGTCACCGTGCACGATCTTTATGCGCACTATCCAGATTTTTTTATTGATATCGCCCATGAGCAGGATCTCCTGCGTCAGCATCAGGTGATTGTTTTCCAACATCCACTGTATACGTGGAGCTGCCCGGCATTGTTGAAAGAGTGGCTGGACCGGGTGCTGAGCCGCGGCTTCGCCAGCGGCGCGGGAGGAAATCAACTGGCGGGAAAGTACTGGCGTAGCGTGATCACCACCGGCGAGCCGGAGAGCGCTTACCGCCGCGATGCTAATCGCTATCCGATGAATGATATTCTGCGCCCTTTTGAGTTAACGGCCGGCATGTGCCGCATGCACTGGCTGAGTCCGATTATTGTCTACTGGGCGCGCCGACAGCGGCCGGAAGATTTGCAAAGCCACGCCCGCGCATATCGCGATTGGCTCGCGAATCCTGTTGCTACAGGAGGCGTCAATGGCGGGAGCTGATTTGCTATTAGCAGGTGTACTGTTTTTGTTTGCCGCCGTGGTGGCGGTACCGCTGGCGGCCCGGCTGGGCATTGGCGCCGTGCTCGGCTACCTGCTGGCCGGGATTGCGATTGGCCCGTGGGGGCTTGGCTTTATTAGCGATGTGGATGAAATTCTTCACTTTTCCGAGCTTGGCGTTGTATTCCTGATGTTCATCATCGGCCTTGAGCTTAATCCGGCCAAACTGTGGCAACTGCGCAACTCGATATTCGGCGTCGGCGCGGCGCAGGTGCTGTTTAGCGCGGCGATCCTCGGCGGATTGCTGGTGGTCACCGGGTTTTCGTGGCAGGCGGCCGTGGTGGGCGGTATTGGGTTAGCAATGTCCTCTACCGCGATGGCGCTGCAGCTGATGCGCGAGAAGGGAATGAGCCGTAACGAATCCGGCCAGTTGGGCTTTTCAGTACTGTTATTTCAGGATTTAGCGGTGATCCCGGCGCTGGCGCTGGTCCCGCTGCTCGCCGGACACGGCGACGATAACTTCAACTGGATGTCGGTGGGGATGAAGGTGCTGGCATTCGCCGGCATGCTGATTGGCGGCCGTTTTCTGCTGCGCCCGGTATTCCGTTTTATCGCCGGTTCCGGCGTGCGTGAGGTATTTACCGCCGCCACGCTGCTGCTGGTGCTGGGTTCCGCGCTGTTTATGGACGCCCTGGGGCTGTCGATGGCGCTGGGGACTTTTATCGCCGGCGTGCTGCTGGCGGAAAGCGAATATCGCCACGAGCTGGAAATCGCTATTGAGCCGTTTAAAGGCTTGCTGCTGGGGCTGTTTTTTATCTCCGTCGGCATGGCGCTGAATCTTGGCGTGCTATATACCCATCTGTTGTGGGTCGCGCTGAGCGTCGCCGCGCTGGTGGCGGTTAAAGCGTTGGTGCTTTATGTATTGGCCCGGCTATATGGTTTGCGCAGCTCCGAGCGCACGCAGTTCGCCGGCGTATTGAGCCAGGGCGGCGAGTTCGCCTTTGTTCTCTTTTCCATGCCGGCTTCGCAGAAGCTGTTCCATAACGATCAAATGGCGCTGCTGCTGGTTACCGTAACCTTATCGATGATGACCACGCCGCTCCTGATGAAGGTCATTGATAAAGTGCTGTCGCGACGGCTTAACCCGGCGGAGGATACCGATGAGGCGCCATGGGTCGAGGATGATAAGCCACAGGTGATTATCGTTGGCTTCGGGCGTTTTGGTCAGGTGATTGGGCGCCTGCTGATGGCCAATAAAATGCGTATTACCGTGCTTGAACGCGATATCAGCGCGGTCAACCTGATGCGCAAATATGGCTACAAAGTCTATTTCGGCGATGCGACGCAGCTTGAGCTGCTGCGTTCGGCGGGGGCGGAAGAGGCGCAGTCTATTGTGATTACCTGCAACGAGCCGGAAGATACCATGAAGCTGGTGGAGATGTGCCAACAGCATTTTCCCCACCTCCATATTCTGGCGCGTGCGCGGGGGCGCGTAGAGGCGCATGAGCTATTACAGGCCGGCGTGACGCAGTTCTCGCGAGAAACCTTCTCCAGCGCCCTGGAATTGGGGCGCAAGGCGCTGGTGACCCTGGGAATGCATCCGCATCAGGCGCAGCGCGCGCAGTTGCACTTTCGACGCCTCGATATGCGAATGCTGCGCGAGTTAATGCCGGTGCATACTGATACCGTACAGATATCCCGCGTGCGGGAAGCCCGGCGCGAGCTGGAAGAGATTTTTGAGCGTGAAATGCAGAAAGAAAGCCGGCAGCTGGACGGCTGGGACGAGTTTGAATAGAAGGTAGAGCAAAATGGCGGTACGTAAACGTTTTATTGCCGGCGCAAAATGCCCGGCGTGCCAGGCGCAGGATTCACTGGCGATGTGGCGCGAGAATAATGTCGATATTGTTGAGTGCGTTAAGTGCGGACATCAGATGCGCGAGGCCGATAAAGAGGTCCGCGAGCACGTTCGTAAAGAAGAGCAAGTGATCGGCATTTTTCATCCGGACTAGCGTTATCTGTCGCCTTTTTTTAAGCTAAAGGGTACACGGCTGCAGAATTCCGCTACAATCTGCGCCACTATTCTTCCCATGCTCAGGAGATATCATGAAAGTAGCAAAAGACCTGGTGGTCAGCCTGGCCTATCAGGTACGTACAGAAGACGGTGTGTTGGTTGATGAGTCTCCGGTGAGTGCGCCGCTGGACTACCTGCATGGTCACGGTTCCCTGATTTCCGGCCTGGAAAACGCATTAAACGGCCACGAAGTGGGCGACAAATTTGATGTCGAAGTCGGCGCGAATGACGCGTACGGCCAGTATGACGAAAACCTGGTTCAGCGCGTTCCTAAAGACGTTTTCATGGGCGTTGACGAACTGCAGGTTGGCATGCGCTTCCTGGCTGAAACCGACCAGGGTCCGGTACCGGTAGAAATCACCGAAGTCGGCGACGATTTCGTGGTGGTTGACGGCAACCACATGCTGGCTGGCCAGAATCTGAAGTTCAACGTAGAAGTTGTCGCCCTGCGCGAAGCCACTGCAGAAGAGCTGGAGCACGGTCACGTACACGGCGCTCATGGCCACGATCACGATCATGACCACGGTCATGACGGTTGCTGCGGCGGCCACGGCCACGATCATGGTCACGACCATGAACACGGCAAAGGTGGTTGCGGTAACGGTGGTTGCGGTTGCCACTAATGGCGTCGCGTTCGCGCGAATAGCCAAAAAAGCGGGGAAACCCGCTTTTTTTACGTCTCAATAATGCGGAGGCGGCGTCTCTTCAGACTGTGACGCGATGTGCGACGGCTGTGTCGCTTTCAATTTTTCGATCATCAAGCGCATATGTTCGCGCATTTTGGCCATTTCTATTTCATGCGCCGTGACGGTTTTGTTGAGGTCCTCGATGGTGATCTCCTGAAACGCCAGTCGGCTTTCCAGTTCCGCCAGACGCGTCTCCATTGTGGTATCGTTCATAGGTCGCCTCTTCTGTCTTGTTTGCGGGCGGATTCTACTCAAGTTTCCGCGTTAACGCAGCATCGTAACGTCAGAGAGGAAACTAATTCATACAAAAATAGTCTGAAATGAGGCGATATTCAGGTAGGTCCGTATGTAGATTTGTTCTGCAACGTTCTATAGTACGTTTTTTGCTTTTTATGATAACCCTGGGGTGAGATGCCCCGGCCCTGGAGAAATGGATGAAATCACTGTTTAAAGTAACGCTGCTGGCGACCACGATGGCCGTTGCCCTGAATGCACCGCTGACCTTTGCTGCCGATACCGCAGCGAAAGCTGCACCGGCGGCGGACAGCAAATCGGCATTTAAAAATGACGATCAAAAATCCGCTTATGCGCTGGGTGCATCCCTCGGCCGTTACATGGAAAACTCCCTGAAAGAACAAGAGAAGCTGGGTATCAAACTGGATAAAGACCAGTTGATCGCCGGTGTGCAGGATGCGTTTGCCGATAAGAGCAAACTGTCCGACAAAGAAATTGAAACCACTCTGCAGTCCTTTGAGACCCGCGTGAAAACCGCCGCTCAGCAGAAGATGGAAAAAGATGCGACCGAGAACGATGCCAAAGGCAAAGTGTTCCGTGACGCCTTCGCTAAAGAGAAGGGCGTGAAAACCTCTAAATCCGGCCTGATGTATAAAGTCGAGAAAGCCGGTACTGGCGATGCGCCGAAAGACAGCGATACCGTCGTGGTGAACTACAAAGGTACGCTGATCGACGGTAAAGAGTTCGATAACTCTTACACCCGCGGCGAGCCGCTCTCTTTCCGTCTTGATGGCGTTATTCCTGGCTGGACCGAAGGCCTGAAAAACATCAAAAAAGGCGGCAAAATCAAGCTGGTTATCCCACCAGATCTGGCCTACGGCAAAACTGGCGTTCCGGGTATCCCGGCTAACTCTACGCTGGTATTCGATGTAGAACTGCTGGACATCAAACCGGCTCCGAAGGCTGATGCTAAGCCAGAAGCCGCTGCCGAAGCACCGGCTGCAGACGCTAAGAAGTAATCTGCTATAAGCCGCCGCCTTCAGGGGCGGCGGCTTTTTTATTGGCTGCAGATATAATTAAAACTGGAAAATTCCTCAGGCGCTGTATTACTTTAGATAGCTTAATAATGATGATGAGCCTGCCCTGACGATAACGACAGGCTCCTGAAAAGGAGTGCTTTTTTACATGTCCAGGTCGCTTTTAACCAACGAAACCAGCGAGCTTGACCTGCTGGATCAACGTCCTTTCGACCAGACCGACTTCGATATCCTAAAATCCTATGAAGCGGTGGTGGACGGGTTAGCGATGCTCATTGGTTCCCATTGTGAAATCGTGCTGCACTCACTGCAGGATTTAAAATGCTCCGCTATTCGTATCGCTAACGGTGAACACACCGGCCGCCAAATTGGCTCGCCGATTACCGATCTGGCGTTACGTATGCTGCACGATATGACGGGAGCGGATAGCAGCGTATCGAAGTGCTATTTTACCCGCGCGAAAAGCGGTGTGCTGATGAAATCGGTGACTATCGCCATTCGCAACCGGGAACATCGGGTGATAGGTCTGCTTTGTATCAACATGAACCTTGATGTTCCGTTCTCGCAGATTATGAGCACTTTCATTCCGCCGGAGACGCCGGAAGTCAACTCGCAGGTCAACTTCGCCTCGTCGGTGGATGATCTGGTGGCGCAAACGCTGGAGTTCACCATTGAAGAGGTGAATGCCGATCGTAACGTATCGAATAACGCGAAAAACCGCCAAATCGTGTTAAATCTTTATGAGAAAGGCATCTTCGATATCAAAGATGCGATTAACCAGGTAGCCGATCGCCTGAATATCTCTAAACACACGGTGTACCTCTACATCCGCCAGTTTAAAAGCGGTGATTTCCAGGGGCTGGATAAGTAATGCGTTTTGCCATCACCGTAACCGGGCCTGCCTACGGTACTCAGCAGGCCAGTAGCGCGTGGCAGTTTGCGCAGGCGGTTATTAACGCAGGACACGAACTGCCCTGCGTATTTTTCTATCGTGAAGGAGTCTACAACGCCAATCAGCTGACGGCTCCCGCCAGCGATGAGGTAGACCTGGTGCGTCACTGGCAGCGCCTGCATGATGAACATGCCGTTGCGCTGCACATTTGCGTGGCAGCCGCGCTACGCCGCGGCGTGAGCGATGAACGCGAAGCGCAGCAGCTTGGTTTGCCGGCGCATAATCTGCAGCCGGGATTCACCTTAAGCGGGCTAGGCGCGCTGGCTGAAGCGTCGTTAACCTGCGATAGAATGGTACAGTTCTGATGAAACGCGTGGCTTTCGTATTTTCTTCCGCGCCGCACGGCAGCGCAGCCGGTAGGGAAGGGCTGGACGCCTTACTGGCGACCTCGGCCCTCACCGACGACCTCGGCGTTTTTTTTGTCGGTGACGGCGTGTTTCAGATTATCCCTGGCCAGCAGCCGGGAAAAATCCTCGCCCGTGATTATATCGCCACCTTCAAGCTGTTATCGCTGTATGACATCGAACAGTGTTGGTTATGCGCGGCGTCTGCCCGCGAGCGCGGCCTGGCCGCCGATACGCCGTGGGTGGTGGATGTAGAAAGCCTCGAGCCAGAAGCGCTGCGCGCCCGGCTTGATGAGTTCAACGTGATTCTACGATTCTGAGGCCCAGATGCTCCACACTCTAAGCGTCTCTCCCTGGCATGTCGATATCGACGCGATGCTGCGTCTGGTGAAGCCAGGCGACGATCTGCTCCTGCTCTCCGATGGCGTGGTCGCGGCGATTGACGGCGGCCGTTTCCTTGAAATCCTGCAATCCGCCCCCATAACCCTACATGCTCTGCAAGACGATATCGAAGCCCGCGGGCTGGCTGGTCAAATTGCGGACAGTGTCGTCAGGGTTGGCTATACTGATTTCGTCAGTCTTACGGTCAAACATGAAGGTCAGTTGGCCTGGTAATGGCGGGATCGTTGTATATTTCTTGACACCTTTTCGGCACCGCCCTAAAATTCTGCGTCCTCATATTATATGAGGCGATTTATTACGTGTTTACGAAGCAAAAGCTAAAACCAGGAGCTATTTAATGGCAACAGTTAACCAGCTGGTACGCAAACCACGCGCGCGCAAAGTTGCAAAGAGCAACGTGCCGGCGCTGGAAGCCTGCCCGCAGAAACGTGGCGTATGTACTCGCGTATATACCACCACTCCTAAGAAACCGAACTCCGCACTGCGTAAAGTTTGCCGTGTGCGTCTGACTAACGGTTTCGAAGTCACCTCCTACATCGGTGGTGAAGGTCACAACCTGCAGGAGCACTCCGTGATCCTGATCCGTGGCGGTCGTGTTAAAGACCTTCCGGGTGTTCGTTACCACACCGTTCGTGGTGCGCTTGACTGCTCCGGCGTTAAAGACCGTAAGCAGGCTCGCTCCAAGTACGGCGTGAAGCGTCCTAAGGCTTAATGGTTCTCCGTTAAGTAAGGCCAAACGTTTTATATTAATGTCAAACTAAACTCTTTGAGTTTTGGACAATCCTGAATTAACAACGGAGTATTTCCATGCCACGTCGTCGCGTCATTGGTCAGCGTAAAATTCTGCCGGATCCGAAGTTCGGATCAGAACTGCTGGCTAAATTTGTAAATATCCTGATGGTAGATGGTAAAAAATCTACTGCAGAAACTATCGTATACAGCGCGCTGGAGACCCTGGCTCAGCGCTCTGGTAAAACTGAACTGGAAGCCTTCGAAGTTGCGCTCGAAAACGTGCGCCCGACTGTCGAAGTTAAGTCCCGCCGCGTAGGTGGTTCTACTTATCAGGTTCCAGTTGAAGTACGTCCGGTTCGTCGTAATGCCCTGGCAATGCGTTGGATCGTTGAAGCTGCTCGTAAACGCGGTGATAAATCCATGGCTCTGCGCCTGGCGAACGAACTCACTGACGCTGCAGACAACAAAGGTACTGCAGTTAAGAAACGTGAAGACGTTCACCGTATGGCCGAAGCCAACAAGGCGTTCGCACACTACCGTTGGTAATCCCTTCGGAGTCATAGTCACCAGGCGGGCGTTTCAGATGAGTCGCCCGCTCTGGATAACTTAACTGAACGCCTAAAGAAATAAACGAGGAATCAAATGGCTCGTACAACACCCATCGCACGCTACCGTAACATCGGTATCAGTGCGCACATCGACGCCGGTAAAACCACTACTACCGAACGTATTCTGTTCTACACCGGTGTAAACCACAAAATCGGTGAAGTTCATGACGGCGCCGCTACCATGGACTGGATGGAGCAGGAGCAGGAACGTGGTATCACCATCACTTCCGCTGCGACTACTGCATTCTGGTCTGGTATGGCTAAACAGTATGAACCGCACCGTGTAAACATCATCGACACCCCGGGGCACGTTGACTTCACTATCGAAGTAGAACGTTCCATGCGTGTTCTTGATGGTGCGGTAATGGTTTACTGCGCAGTTGGTGGTGTTCAGCCGCAGTCTGAAACCGTATGGCGTCAGGCAAACAAATATAAAGTTCCACGCATTGCGTTCGTTAACAAAATGGACCGCATGGGTGCGAACTTCCTGAAAGTTGTTGGTCAGATCAAAACCCGTCTGGGCGCGAACCCGGTTCCGCTGCAGCTGGCAATTGGTGCTGAAGAAGGTTTCACCGGTGTTGTTGACCTGGTGAAAATGAAAGCCATCAACTGGAACGAAGCTGATGCAGGCGTTACCTTCGAATACGAAGATATCCCGGCTGACATGCAGGAACTGGCTGACGAATGGCACCAGAACCTGATCGAGTCCGCTGCGGAAGCTTCCGAAGAGCTGATGGAAAAATACCTGGGTGGCGAAGAACTGACTGAAGAAGAGATCAAAAAAGCTCTGCGTCAGCGCGTTCTGAACAACGAAATCATCCTGGTAACCTGTGGTTCTGCGTTCAAGAACAAAGGTGTTCAGGCGATGCTGGATGCGGTAATTGATTACCTGCCATCCCCGATCGATGTTCCGGCTATCAACGGCATCCTGGACGACGGTAAAGATACCCCGGCTGAGCGTCACGCAAGCGACGAAGAGCCGTTCTCTGCACTGGCGTTCAAAATCGCTACCGACCCGTTCGTTGGTAACCTGACCTTCTTCCGTGTGTACTCCGGTGTGGTTAACTCTGGTGATACCGTACTGAACTCCGTGAAAGCTGCACGTGAGCGTTTCGGTCGTATCGTTCAGATGCACGCTAACAAACGTGAAGAGATCAAAGAAGTTCGCGCGGGCGATATCGCTGCCGCTATCGGTCTGAAAGACGTAACCACTGGTGACACCCTGTGTGACCCGGATGCGCCGATCATTCTGGAGCGTATGGAATTCCCTGAGCCGGTAATCTCCATCGCCGTTGAGCCGAAAACCAAAGCTGACCAGGAAAAAATGGGTCTGGCTCTGGGTCGTCTGGCTAAAGAAGACCCGTCATTCCGCGTATGGACTGACGAAGAGTCTAACCAGACCATCATCGCCGGTATGGGTGAACTGCACCTCGACATCATCGTTGACCGTATGAAGCGTGAATTCAACGTTGAAGCGAACGTCGGTAAACCTCAGGTTGCTTACCGCGAAGCGATTCGCCAGAAAGTTACCGATGTTGAAGGTAAACACGCCAAGCAGTCTGGTGGTCGTGGTCAGTACGGTCACGTTGTGATCGACATGTACCCGCTGGAGCCGGGCTCTAACCCGAAAGGTTACGAGTTCATCAACGACATTAAAGGTGGTGTAATCCCTGGCGAATACATCCCGGCCGTTGATAAAGGCATCCAGGAACAGCTGAAAGCTGGTCCGCTGGCTGGCTACCCGGTAGTTGATATGGGTATCCGTCTGCACTTCGGTTCTTACCACGACGTTGACTCCTCTGAGCTGGCGTTTAAACTGGCCGCTTCTATCGCCTTTAAAGAAGGCTTTAAGAAAGCGAAACCAGTTCTGCTTGAGCCGATCATGAAGGTTGAAGTAGAAACTCCGGAAGAGAACACCGGTGACGTAATCGGTGACTTGAGCCGTCGTCGCGGCATGCTGCGCGGTCAAGAATCTGAAGTAACTGGCGTTAAGATCCACGCTGAAGTTCCGCTGTCTGAAATGTTCGGATATGCAACTCAGCTGCGTTCTCTGACCAAAGGTCGTGCATCATACACCATGGAATTCCTGAAGTATGATGATGCGCCGAACAACGTTGCTCAGGCCGTTATTGAAGCCCGTGGTAAATAATCCACAGGATTAAAACCTAAGTCCCGTGCTCTCTCCTGAGGGGAGAGCACTATAGTAAGGAATATAGCCGTGTCTAAAGAAAAATTTGAACGTACAAAACCGCACGTCAACGTTGGTACTATCGGCCACGTTGACCATGGTAAAACTACTCTGACCGCTGCAATCACCACCGTACTGGCTAAAACCTACGGCGGTGCTGCTCGCGCATTCGACCAGATCGATAACGCGCCGGAAGAAAAAGCTCGTGGTATCACCATCAACACTTCCCACGTTGAATATGACACCCCGACTCGCCACTACGCACACGTAGACTGCCCGGGCCACGCCGACTATGTTAAAAACATGATCACCGGTGCTGCTCAGATGGATGGCGCGATCCTGGTTGTTGCTGCGACTGACGGCCCGATGCCGCAGACTCGTGAGCACATCCTGCTGGGTCGTCAGGTAGGCGTTCCGTACATCATCGTGTTCCTGAACAAATGCGACATGGTTGATGACGAAGAGCTGCTGGAACTGGTTGAGATGGAAGTTCGTGAACTGCTGTCTCAGTACGATTTCCCGGGCGACGACACTCCGATCGTTCGTGGTTCTGCTCTGAAAGCGCTGGAAGGCGACGCAGAGTGGGAAGCGAAAATCATCGAACTGGCTGGCTTCCTGGATTCTTACATCCCAGAACCAGAGCGTGCGATTGACAAGCCGTTCCTGCTGCCGATCGAAGACGTATTCTCCATCTCCGGTCGTGGTACCGTTGTTACCGGTCGTGTAGAGCGCGGTATCATCAAAGTTGGTGAAGAAGTTGAAATCGTTGGTATCAAAGAAACCGCGAAAACCACCTGTACTGGCGTTGAAATGTTCCGCAAACTGCTGGACGAAGGCCGTGCTGGTGAGAACGTAGGTGTTCTGCTGCGTGGTATCAAACGTGAAGAAATCGAACGTGGTCAGGTACTGGCTAAGCCGGGCAGCATCAAGCCGCACACCAAGTTCGAATCTGAAGTGTACATCCTGTCCAAAGACGAAGGCGGCCGTCATACTCCGTTCTTCAAAGGCTACCGTCCGCAGTTCTACTTCCGTACTACTGACGTGACTGGTACCATCGAACTGCCGGAAGGCGTAGAGATGGTAATGCCGGGCGACAACATCAAAATGGTTGTTACCCTGATCCACCCGATCGCGATGGACGATGGTCTGCGTTTCGCAATCCGTGAAGGCGGCCGTACCGTTGGCGCGGGCGTTGTAGCTAAAGTTCTGGGCTAATTCGTTAGCTTTGAATTAAAAAGGGCGCTTCGGCGCCCTTTTTGCTGTCTATGATTTGGTGATAAGCCGCGATGGTATAAATATTCATAAAGTGCGCCGCCAGGGATAATTAATAAACAGTCTATTGTAATCATAACTATTCTCATTTAAACTTTGTGCATAAATTGAACGGGAGTTTATATGTACGTTTGTTTGTGCAATGGCGTAAGCGATAAAAAAATCCGTCAGGTTGTGCGTCAATTTCAACCGCAATCTTTTCAACAATTACGCAAGTTTATTCCCGTTGGAAATCAATGCGGTAAGTGCGTCCGCGCGGCACGTGAAGTGATGGAAGATGAATTAACCAGCATGCCGGAATTCAAAGAAATCGCCTGATCGCGACTCTTCTCTTTTTGACATCCTTATAGCCCGGACTACGCTTCAATAAGTGGAAGCGGAGGGACTTTATAATGAAAGGTGATGTCAAAATCATAAGTTATCTCAATAAATTATTGGGAAACGAACTGGTTGCTATTAACCAGTATTTTCTTCATGCAAGAATGTTCAAGAACTGGGGCCTGATGCGCCTCAACGATATTGAATATCATGAATCTATCGATGAGATGAAACACGCCGATAAGTACATCGAGCGTATTTTGTTTCTTGAAGGGCTGCCTAACCTGCAGGATCTTGGCAAACTTGGCATCGGTGAGGATGTCGAAGAGATGCTGCAGTCTGACTTACGGCTGGAGCTCGAAGGCGCGCAAAACCTGCGTGAGGCAATCGCCTATGCCGACAGCGTTCATGATTATGTCAGTCGCGATATGATGATTGAAATCCTTGCCGATGAGGAAGGCCATATTGACTGGCTGGAAACCGAGTTAGATCTGATCGGCAAAATCGGTCTGCAAAATTACCTTCAATCGCAGATCAAAGTGTCAGACTAGCGAACGTCTGCCACCCGCACCAAAAACCCGCTGCAGTCAGAAATGGCCCAAACGGCAGCGGGTTGTTCAAACCCCATCGTTGTTGCTTACTCCTCCTGAACAACGCCAATATCACCCATGCCATCCCGGCAAGCAGCGATGCGGCCAACACCAGTTGCGGCAACCTCTGCCAGCCGTGCCAGGCGCCGAGGGCGGCAAGATATTTAATGTCGCCGTATCCTAATCCCTCATAGCCGCGAAACACCCTATATAGCCAGTAGAGCAGGGCAAAAATGAGATAGCCTGCAATTGCCCCCCAGACGGCATCCTCTAGCCGCTGCGGCGCCAGACACAGGTAAAAAACAAAACCGCTCCACAGCAGGGGACAGGTGAGGCTGTCAGGAAGAAGACCGCGAAGCAGGTCCTGCCGGCATAACGCCAGGGTTAATCCACAATAACAAACTAAGAAGGGGAGGACGGTAAGCATGGAACACTCCTGTTCGGGGATAATGCGCTCACTTTGCTTATCGTCGCGCGTTAGCGCAAAGCGCATTTGTGCAAGATGGATGGCTGCTTCCTGACTTATTTATCGTGTTATTGCATTGCCGAGTGCCTGGGCGAGAAGACGCGCAAATTGTGGTGATGATTTTCTAATCAGCACTTGCGTCGCGCCTGAATTTGCGTATAATGCGCGGGCCTGTCAAAATTGACGGCCGGTTCGATATGAGCCCTGGTAGCGCAGTTTGCTACCTAACAATGTTCCCAATCGGGGAACTCTGTAAGAACGGTTACACTCTCCCATCAATCGTAATGGGTATGAGGAGTAATCATTTCGTCTATAAAATAATTGGAGCTCTGGTCTCATGCAGAACCAAAGAATCCGTATCCGCCTTAAAGCGTTTGATCATCGTCTGATCGATCAATCAACCGCGGAAATCGTCGAGACTGCTAAGCGCACTGGTGCGCAAGTCCGTGGTCCGATCCCGCTGCCGACCCGCAAAGAGCGTTTCACCGTTCTGATCTCTCCGCACGTCAACAAAGATGCGCGTGATCAGTACGAGATTCGTACTCACAAGCGTCTGGTTGACATCGTTGAGCCAACTGAAAAAACCGTTGATGCTCTGATGCGTCTGGACCTGGCTGCCGGTGTAGACGTGCAGATCAGCCTGGGTTAATCAGGTCATCGAGCGATTGAGAGGTTGATACAATGATTGGTTTAGTCGGTAAAAAAGTGGGTATGACCCGCATCTTCACTGAAGATGGCGTCTCTATCCCAGTAACCGTTATCGAAGTTGAAGCAAACCGCGTTACTCAGGTCAAAGATCTGGCTAACGATGGCTATCGCGCTATTCAGGTTACCACTGGTGCTAAAAAAGCTAACCGTGTAACTAAGCCGGAAGCTGGTCACTTTGCTAAAGCTGGCGTAGAAGCTGGCCGCGGCCTGTGGGAGTTCCGTCTGGCAGATGGTGAAGAATACACCGTTGGTCAGAACATTAGCGTTGAACTGTTTGCTGACGTTAAAAAAGTTGACGTAACCGGTACCTCTAAAGGTAAAGGTTTCGCTGGTACCGTTAAGCGCTGGAACTTCCGTACCCAGGACGCTACCCACGGTAACTCCTTGTCTCACCGCGTTCCGGGTTCTATCGGTCAGAACCAGACTCCGGGCAAAGTGTTCAAAGGCAAGAAAATGGCAGGTCAGCTGGGCAACGAACGCGTTACTGTTCAGAGCCTGGACGTAGTACGTGTTGACGCTGAGCGCAACCTGCTGCTGGTTAAAGGTGGTGTTCCGGGTGCAACCGGCTGCGACCTGATCGTTAAACCAGCTGTGAAGGCGTAAGGGGATAGCAATGGAATTAGTATTGAAAGACGCGCAGAGCGCGCTGACTGTTTCCGAAACTACCTTCGGTCGTGATTTCAACGAAGCGCTGGTTCACCAGGTTGTTGTTGCTTATGCAGCTGGTGCGCGTCAGGGTACTCGTGCTCAGAAGACTCGTGCTGAAGTAACTGGTTCAGGCAAAAAGCCATGGCGCCAGAAAGGTACCGGCCGTGCGCGTTCAGGTTCTATCAAGAGCCCGATCTGGCGTTCCGGTGGCGTAACCTTCGCTGCTCGTCCGCAGGACCACAGTCAAAAAGTTAACAAGAAGATGTACCGCGGCGCGCTGAAAAGCATTCTGTCCGAACTGGTACGTCAGGATCGTCTGATCGTTGTCGAGAAGTTCTCTGTAGAAGCGCCTAAAACTAAGCTGCTGGCTCAGAAACTGAAAGACATGGCTCTGGAAGATGTGCTGATCATCACCGGTGAGCTGGACGAGAACCTGTTCCTGGCCGCACGTAACCTGCACAAGGTTGACGTACGCGATGCGACTGGTATCGACCCGGTTAGCCTGATCGCCTTCGACAAAGTCGTAATGACTGCTGATGCTGTTAAGCAAGTTGAGGAGATGCTGGCATGATTCGTGAAGAACGTCTGCTGAAGGTGCTGCGCGCACCGCACGTTTCTGAAAAAGCGTCTACTGCGATGGAAAAAACCAACACCATCGTTCTCAAAGTTGCTAAAGACGCGACCAAAGCAGAAATTAAAGCTGCTGTGCAGAAACTGTTTGAAGTCGAAGTCGAAGTCGTTAACACCCTGGTAGTTAAAGGGAAAGTTAAACGTCACGGACAGCGTATCGGTCGTCGTAGCGACTGGAAAAAAGCTTACGTCACCCTGAAGGAAGGCCAGAATCTGGACTTCGTCGGCGGCGCTGAGTAAGTCGGAGGAGTAATACAATGGCAGTTGTTAAATGTAAACCGACATCTCCGGGTCGTCGCCACGTTGTTAAAGTGGTCAACCCAGAGCTGCACAAGGGCAAACCTTTTGCTCCGCTGGTTGAAAAAAACAGCAAATCCGGCGGTCGTAACAACAATGGCCGTATCACCACTCGTCATATCGGTGGTGGTCACAAGCAGGCTTACCGTATTGTTGACTTCAAACGCAACAAAGATGGTATCCCGGCAGTTGTTGAACGTCTTGAGTACGATCCGAACCGTTCCGCGAACATCGCGCTGGTTCTGTACAAAGACGGTGAGCGCCGTTACATTCTGGCCCCGAAAGGCCTGAAAGCTGGCGACCAGATTCAGTCTGGCGTTGATGCTGCAATCAAAGCAGGCAACACCCTGCCGATGCGCAATATCCCGGTTGGTTCTACCGTTCATAACGTAGAAATGAAACCAGGTAAAGGCGGTCAGCTGGCTCGTTCCGCTGGTACTTACGTTCAGATCGTTGCTCGTGACGGTGCTTATGTCACCCTGCGTCTGCGTTCTGGTGAAATGCGTAAAGTCGAAGCAGACTGCCGCGCTACTCTGGGCGAAGTTGGCAATGCTGAGCATATGCTGCGCGTTCTGGGTAAAGCAGGTGCTGCACGCTGGCGTGGTGTTCGTCCTACCGTTCGCGGTACTGCGATGAACCCAGTCGATCACCCACATGGTGGTGGTGAAGGTCGTAACTTTGGTAAGCACCCGGTATCCCCGTGGGGCCTGCAGACCAAAGGTAAGAAGACCCGCAGCAACAAGCGTACTGATAAATTCATCGTACGTCGCCGTAGCAAATAATTTTAGAGGATAAGCCATGCCACGTTCTCTCAAGAAAGGTCCTTTTATTGACCTGCACTTGCTGAAGAAGGTAGAGAAAGCGGTGGAAAGCGGAGACAAGAAGCCCCTGCGCACTTGGTCCCGTCGTTCAACGATCTTTCCTAACATGATCGGTTTGACCATCGCTGTCCATAATGGTCGTCAGCACGTTCCAGTCTTTGTTTCCGACGAAATGGTTGGTCACAAACTGGGTGAATTCGCACCGACTCGTACTTATCGCGGCCACGCTGCTGATAAAAAAGCGAAGAAGAAATAAGGTAGGAGGAAGAGATGGAAACTTTAGCTCAACATCGCCATGCTCGTTCTTCTGCTCAGAAGGTTCGCCTTGTAGCTGACCTGATTCGCGGTAAGAAAGTGTCGCAGGCCCTGGATATTCTGACCTACACCAACAAAAAAGCTGCTGTACTGGTCAAGAAGGTACTGGAATCTGCCATTGCTAACGCTGAACACAACGATGGCGCTGACATTGATGATCTGAAAGTTGCGAAAATTTTCGTAGACGAAGGCCCGAGCATGAAGCGCATTATGCCGCGTGCTAAAGGTCGTGCAGATCGCATCCTGAAGCGCACCAGCCACATCACTGTGGTTGTGTCCGATCGCTGAGACTCTGGAGACTAGCAATGGGTCAGAAAGTACATCCTAATGGTATTCGCCTGGGTATTGTCAAACCATGGAACTCTACCTGGTTCGCGAACACCAAAGAATTCGCTGACAACCTGGACAGCGATTTTAAAGTACGTCAGTTCTTAACTAAAGAGCTGGCTAAAGCGTCTGTATCTCGCATCGTTATCGAGCGTCCGGCTAAGAGCATCCGTGTGACCATTCACACTGCTCGCCCGGGTATCGTTATCGGTAAGAAAGGCGAAGACGTAGAAAAACTGCGCAAGGTCGTAGCGGATATCGCTGGCGTTCCTGCACAGATCAATATTGCCGAAGTTCGTAAGCCTGAACTGGACGCTAAATTGGTTGCTGACAGCATCACTTCTCAGCTGGAACGTCGCGTTATGTTCCGTCGTGCTATGAAGCGTGCTGTACAGAACGCAATGCGTCTGGGCGCTAAAGGTATCAAAGTTGAAGTTAGCGGCCGTCTGGGCGGCGCGGAAATCGCACGTACCGAATGGTACCGTGAAGGTCGCGTACCGCTGCACACTCTGCGTGCTGACATCGACTACAACACCTCTGAAGCGCACACCACTTACG
Source organism: Klebsiella sp. SYXHC3 (assembly GCF_057196925.1). Lineage (NCBI taxonomy): Bacteria > Pseudomonadati > Pseudomonadota > Gammaproteobacteria > Enterobacterales > Enterobacteriaceae > Klebsiella > Klebsiella sp. SYXHC3. Next base: position 487,668 of record NZ_JBXUNG010000002.1, read on the forward strand.
GTGTAATCGGCGTTAAGGTATGGATCTTCAAAGGTGAGATCCTGGGTGGTATGGCTGCTGTTGAACAACCGGAACCGGCTGCTCAACCTAAAAAGCAGCAGCGTAAAGGCCGTAAATAAGGAGCGTCGCTGATGTTACAACCAAAGCGTACAAAATTCCGTAAAGTGCACAAAGGCCGCAACCGTGGTCTGGCGCAGGGTACGGATGTTAGCTTCGGCACTTTCGGTCTGAAAGCTGTTGGCCGTGGTCGTCTGACTGCACGTCAGATCGAAGCAGCACGTCGTGCTATGACCCGTGCAGTTAAGCGTCAAGGTAAGATCTGGATCCGTGTATTCCCGGACAAACCGATCACCGAGAAGCCGCTGGAAGTTCGTATGGGTAAAGGTAAAGGTAACGTGGAGTACTGGGTTGCCTTGATTCAGCCGGGTAAAGTCCTTTATGAAATGGACGGCGTACCGGAAGAGCTGGCCCGTGAAGCATTCGGCCTGGCAGCAGCGAAACTGCCGATCAAAACCACCTTTGTAACTAAGACGGTGATGTAATGAAAGCAAAAGAGCTGCGTGAAAAAAGCGTTGAAGAGCTGAACGCTGAGCTGCTGAACCTGCTGCGTGAGCAGTTCAACCTGCGTATGCAGGCTGCAAGTGGCCAGCTGCAACAGACTCATCTGCTGAAGCAAGTGCGTCGTGATGTTGCACGCGTTAAGACTTTACTGACTCAGAAGGCGGGTGCGTAATGACCGATAAAATCCGTACTCTGCAAGGTCGCGTAGTTAGCGACAAAATGGAGAAATCCATTGTTGTTGCTATCGAACGTTTTGTGAAACACCCGATCTACGGTAAATTCATCAAACGTACGACCAAACTGCACGTACATGACGAGAACAACGAATGTGGTATCGGCGACAAGGTTGAAATCCGTGAATGCCGTCCACTGTCCAAGACTAAGTCCTGGACGCTGGTTCGCGTTGTAGAGAAAGCGGTTCTGTAATAGAGTACGCATTCTCAATACGAATAAACGGCTCAGCGATGGGCCGTTTATTTTTTCTACCCATATTGCAGAAGCGGTGTTATAATGCCGCGCCCTCGATATGGGGCTTTTTAACGACCCAGCTTTTGGGTCCCAGTAGTAGTTGACATTAGCGGAGCACTAAAATGATCCAAGAACAGACTATGCTGAACGTCGCCGACAACTCCGGTGCACGTCGCGTAATGTGTATCAAGGTTCTGGGTGGCTCGCACCGTCGCTACGCAGGCGTAGGCGACATCATCAAGATCACCATCAAAGAAGCAATTCCGCGTGGTAAGGTCAAGAAAGGTGATGTGCTGAAGGCGGTAGTGGTGCGCACCAAGAAGGGTGTTCGTCGCCCGGACGGTTCTGTCATTCGCTTCGATGGTAATGCATGCGTTATTTTAAACAATAACAGCGAGCAACCTATCGGTACGCGTATTTTTGGGCCGGTAACTCGTGAACTTCGTAACGAGAAGTTCATGAAAATTATCTCTCTGGCACCAGAAGTACTCTAAGGAGCGAATCATGGCAGCGAAAATCCGTCGTGATGACGAAGTTATCGTGTTAACCGGTAAAGATAAAGGTAAACGCGGTAAAGTTAAAAATGTCCTGTCTTCCGGCAAGGTCATTGTTGAAGGTATCAACCTGGTTAAGAAACATCAGAAGCCGGTTCCGGCCCTGAACCAACCAGGCGGCATCGTAGAGAAAGAAGCAGCTATTCAAGTCTCTAACCTTGCTATCTTCAACGCGGCAACCGGCAAGGCTGACCGTGTAGGCTTTAGATTCGAAGACGGCAAAAAAGTCCGTTTCTTCAAATCTAATAGCGAAACTATCAAGTAATTTGGAGTAGTACGATGGCGAAACTGCATGATTACTACAAAGACGAAGTAGTCGCTAAACTCATGACTGAGTTTAACTACAATTCTGTCATGCAAGTCCCTCGGGTCGAGAAGATCACCCTGAACATGGGTGTTGGTGAAGCGATCGCTGACAAGAAACTGCTGGATAACGCAGCAGCTGACCTGACAGCAATCTCCGGTCAAAAACCGCTGATCACCAAAGCACGCAAATCAGTTGCAGGCTTCAAAATCCGTCAGGGCTATCCGATCGGCTGTAAAGTAACTCTGCGCGGCGAGCGCATGTGGGAGTTCTTTGAGCGCCTGATCACTATTGCTGTACCGCGTATCCGTGACTTCCGTGGCTTGTCCGCTAAGTCTTTCGACGGTCGTGGTAACTACAGCATGGGTGTCCGTGAGCAGATCATCTTCCCAGAAATCGACTACGATAAAGTCGACCGCGTTCGTGGTTTGGATATTACCATTACCACTACTGCGAAATCTGATGAAGAAGGCCGCGCTCTGCTGGCTGCCTTTGACTTCCCGTTCCGCAAGTAAGGTAGGGTTACTTAATGGCTAAGCAATCAATGAAAGCACGCGAAGTAAAGCGCGTGGCTTTAGCTGATAAATTCTTCGCTAAACGCGCTGAACTGAAAGCTATCATCTCTGATGTGAACGCAACCGACGAAGATCGTTGGAACGCTGTTCTCAAGCTGCAGACTCTGCCGCGTGATTCCAGCCCGTCTCGTCAGCGTAATCGCTGCCGTCAAACAGGTCGTCCGCATGGTTTCCTGCGGAAGTTCGGGTTGAGCCGTATCAAGGTCCGTGAAGCCGCTATGCGCGGTGAAATCCCGGGTCTGAAAAAGGCTAGCTGGTAATTGTCACCAATTGAATCACGGGAGTAAAGACAGATGAGCATGCAAGATCCGATCGCGGATATGCTGACCCGTATCCGTAACGGTCAGGCCGCGAATAAAGCTGCGGTCACCATGCCTTCCTCCAAGCTGAAAGTGGCAATTGCCAACGTGCTGAAGGAAGAAGGCTTTATTGAAGATTTTAAAGTTGAAGGCGACATCAAGCCGGAACTGGAACTGACTCTTAAGTATTTCCAGGGTAAAGCTGTTGTAGAAAGCATTCAGCGTGTCAGCCGCCCAGGTCTGCGCATCTACAAACGTAAAGATGAGCTGCCGAAAGTTATGGCGGGTCTGGGTATCGCAGTTGTTTCTACCTCTAAAGGTGTTATGACTGATCGTGCAGCGCGCCAAGCTGGTCTTGGTGGCGAAATTATCTGCTACGTAGCCTAATCGGAGGAAAAAATGTCTCGTGTTGCTAAAGCACCGGTCGTTGTTCCTGCCGGCGTTGACGTTAAAGTCAACGGTCAGGTTATTACGATCAAAGGTAAAAATGGCGAGCTGACTCGTACTCTCAACGATGCTGTTGAAGTTAAACATGCAGATAATGCACTGACCTTCGGTCCGCGTGATGGTTACGTAGACGGATGGGCTCAGGCTGGTACCGCGCGTGCCCTGCTGAACTCAATGGTTATCGGTGTTACCGAAGGCTTCACTAAAAAGCTTCAGCTGGTTGGTGTAGGCTATCGTGCAGCGGTCAAAGGGGATGTAGTAAACCTGGCTTTAGGTTTCTCTCATCCTGTTGAGCATAAACTGCCGGCCGGTATCACTGCAGAATGTCCGACTCAAACTGAAATCGTGCTGAAAGGCGCTGATAAGCAGGTGATCGGTCAGGTTGCAGCAGATCTGCGCGCCTACCGTCGTCCTGAGCCTTACAAAGGCAAGGGTGTTCGTTACGCCGACGAAGTCGTGCGTACCAAAGAGGCTAAGAAGAAGTAAGGTAACACTATGGATAAGAAATCTGCTCGTATCCGTCGTGCGACCCGCGCACGCCGCAAGCTCCAGGAGCTGGGTGCAACTCGCCTGGTGGTACATCGTACCCCGCGTCATATTTACGCACAGGTAATTGCTCCGAATGGTTCTGAAGTTCTGGTAGCTGCTTCTACTGTAGAAAAAGCTATCTCTGAACAACTGAAGTACACCGGTAACAAAGACGCGGCTGCAGCTGTGGGTAAAGCTGTTGCTGAACGCGCTCTGGAAAAAGGCATCAAAGATGTTTCCTTTGACCGTTCCGGGTTCCAATATCATGGTCGTGTCCAGGCACTGGCAGATGCTGCCCGTGAAGCTGGCCTTCAGTTCTAAGGTAGAGGTGTAAGATGGCTCACATCGAAAAACAAGCTGGCGAACTGCAGGAAAAGCTGATCGCGGTAAACCGCGTATCTAAAACCGTTAAAGGTGGTCGTATTTTCTCCTTCACAGCTCTGACTGTAGTTGGTGACGGTAACGGTCGCGTAGGTTTTGGTTACGGTAAAGCGCGTGAAGTTCCAGCAGCGATCCAGAAAGCGATGGAAAAAGCCCGTCGCAATATGATTAACGTCGCGCTGAATACTGGCACCCTGCAGCACCCGGTTAAGGGTACTCACACGGGTTCTCGTGTATTCATGCAGCCGGCTTCCGAAGGTACCGGTATCATCGCCGGTGGTGCAATGCGCGCCGTTCTGGAAGTCGCTGGGGTTCGTAACGTTCTGGCTAAAGCATATGGTTCCACCAACCCGATCAACGTGGTTCGTGCAACTATTGATGGCCTGGAAAATATGAAGTCTCCAGATATGGTCGCTGCCAAGCGTGGTAAATCCGTTGAAGAAATTCTGGGGAAATAAACCATGGCAAAGACTATTAAAATTACTCAAACCCGCAGTGCAATCGGTCGTTTGCCGAAACACAAGGCAACGCTGCTTGGCCTGGGTCTGCGTCGTATTGGTCACACCGTAGAGCGCGAGGATACTCCTGCTGTTCGTGGTATGGTCAACGCGGTTTCCTTCATGGTTAAAGTTGAGGAGTAAGAGATGCGTTTAAATACTCTGTCTCCGGCCGAAGGCTCCAAAAAGGCGGGTAAACGCCTGGGTCGTGGTATCGGTTCTGGCCTCGGTAAAACCGGTGGTCGTGGTCACAAAGGTCAGAACTCTCGTTCTGGCGGTGGCGTACGTCGCGGTTTCGAGGGTGGTCAGATGCCACTGTACCGTCGTCTGCCGAAATTCGGCTTCACTTCTCGTAAAGCAATGATCACTGCAGAAGTTCGTCTGTCTGATCTGGCTCACGTAGAAGGCGATGTGGTAGACCTGAACACGCTGAAAGCGGCTAACATTATCGGTATCCAGATCGAGTTCGCGAAAGTGATCCTGTCTGGTGAGGTAACTCGTCCGGTAACTGTTCGTGGCCTGCGCGTGACTAAAGGCGCTCGTGCTGCTATCGAAGCTGCTGGCGGTAAAATTGAGGAATAAGTAGCAGATGGCTAAACAACCGGGATTAGATTTTCAAAGTGCCAAAGGTGGAATTGGCGAACTGAAACGCAGACTTTTGTTTGTTATCGGTGCGCTGATTGTGTTCCGTATTGGCTCTTTTATTCCGATCCCTGGTATTGATGCCACTGTACTTGCCAAACTGCTTGAGCAACAGCGAGGCACCATCATTGAAATGTTTAACATGTTCTCTGGTGGTGCTCTCAGCCGTGCTTCTATCTTTGCTCTGGGGATCATGCCGTATATTTCGGCGTCGATCATTGTCCAGCTGCTGACCGTTGTTTATCAACCGCTGGCAGAACTGAAGAAAGAAGGGGAGTCTGGTCGTCGTAAGATCAGCCAGTACACCCGCTACGGTACTCTGGTGCTGGCTATATTCCAGTCGATCGGTATTGCTACCGGTCTGCCGAATATGCCTGGTATGCAGGGCCTGGTGATTAATCCGGGCTTTGCATTCTATTTCACCGCTGTTGTTAGTCTGGTCACAGGGACTATGTTCCTGATGTGGCTCGGCGAACAGATCACCGAACGCGGTATCGGAAACGGTATCTCGATCCTGATCTTCGCCGGGATCGTTGCGGGACTCCCGCCGGCCATCGCCCATACTATCGAGCAAGCGCGTCAAGGCGACCTGCACTTCCTCCTGTTGCTGTTGGTTGCAGTATTAGTATTTGCAGTGACCTTCTTCGTTGTATTCGTTGAACGTGGTCAACGCCGCATTGTGGTAAACTACGCTAAGCGTCAACAGGGTCGTCGTGTCTATGCTGCACAGAGCACACATTTACCGCTGAAAGTGAATATGGCGGGGGTAATCCCGGCAATCTTCGCTTCCAGTATTATTCTGTTCCCGGCAACCATCACGTCATGGTTCGGGGGCGGTACTGGTTGGAACTGGCTGACAACAATTTCGCTGTATTTGCAGCCTGGGCAACCGCTTTATGTGTTACTCTATGCGTCTGCAATCATCTTCTTCTGTTTCTTCTACACGGCGTTGGTTTTCAACCCGCGTGAAACAGCAGATAACCTGAAGAAGTCCGGTGCATTTGTACCAGGAATTCGTCCGGGAGAACAAACGGCGAAGTATATCGATAAAGTAATGACCCGCCTGACTCTGGTCGGTGCGTTGTATATCACTTTTATCTGCCTGATCCCGGAGTTCATGCGTGATGCAATGAAAGTGCCGTTCTACTTCGGTGGAACCTCGCTGCTTATTGTTGTCGTCGTGATTATGGACTTTATGGCTCAAGTGCAAACTCTGATGATGTCTAGTCAGTATGAGTCTGCATTGAAGAAGGCGAACCTGAAAGGCTACGGCCGCTAACTGGTCGCCCGAGAAGTTACGGAGAGTAAAAATGAAAGTTCGTGCTTCCGTCAAGAAATTATGCCGTAACTGCAAAATCGTTAAGCGTGATGGTGTCATCCGTGTGATTTGCAGTGCCGAGCCAAAGCATAAACAGCGCCAAGGCTGATTTATTCGCATATTTTTCTTGCAAAGTTGGGTTGAGCTGGCTAGATTAGCCAGCCAATCTTTTGTATGTCTGTACGTTTCCATTTGAGTATCCTGAAAACGGGCTTTTCAGCATGGTACGTACATATTAAATAGTAGGAGTGCATAGTGGCCCGTATAGCAGGCATTAACATTCCTGATCAGAAACATACCGTAATTGCTTTAACTGCAATTTTTGGTATCGGCAAGACCCGCTCTAAAGCCATCTGCGCTGAAACGGGTATCGCTGAAAATGTTAAGATCAGTGAGCTGTCTGAAGAACAGATTGATTCTCTGCGTGAAGCAGTAGGTAAATTTGTCGTTGAAGGTGATCTGCGCCGTGAAATCACCCTGAGCATCAAGCGTCTGATGGACCTTGGTTGCTACCGTGGTTTACGCCATCGTCGTGGTCTTCCGGTTCGCGGTCAGCGTACTAAGACCAACGCACGTACCCGTAAGGGTCCGCGTAAACCGATCAAGAAATAATCGGGGTGATTGAATAATGGCAAAGGCACCAGTTCGTGCACGTAAGCGTGTAAGAAAACAAGTCTCTGATGGCGTGGCTCATATCCATGCTTCTTTTAACAACACCATCGTTACCATCACTGATCGACAGGGTAACGCGCTGGGTTGGGCAACAGCCGGTGGTTCCGGTTTCCGTGGTTCTCGCAAATCCACTCCGTTTGCAGCTCAGGTTGCAGCAGAGCGTTGCGCAGAAGCCGTAAAAGAATACGGCATCAAGAATCTGGAAGTTATGGTTAAAGGTCCGGGTCCAGGTCGCGAATCTACTATTCGTGCACTGAACGCCGCTGGTTTCCGCATCACTAATATTACTGATGTGACTCCGATCCCTCATAACGGTTGTCGTCCGCCGAAAAAACGTCGCGTATAACGCCTCGTTTCTAGGATTGTTGGAGAAAGAAAATGGCAAGATATTTGGGTCCTAAGCTCAAGCTGAGCCGTCGTGAGGGCACTGACTTATTCCTTAAGTCTGGCGTTCGCGCGATCGATACCAAGTGTAAAATTGAACAAGCTCCTGGCCAGCACGGTGCGCGTAAGCCGCGTCTGTCTGACTATGGTGTGCAGTTGCGTGAAAAGCAAAAAGTTCGCCGTATGTACGGTGTGCTGGAGCGTCAGTTCCGTAACTACTATAAAGAAGCAGCACGTCTGAAAGGCAACACCGGTGAAAACCTGTTGGCTCTGCTGGAAGGTCGTCTGGACAACGTTGTATACCGTATGGGCTTCGGCGCCACTCGTGCTGAAGCACGCCAGCTGGTTAGCCACAAGGCTATCATGGTAAACGGTCGTGTTGTTAACATCGCTTCTTATCAGGTAAAAGCGAATGACGTTGTTAGCATCCGTGAGAAAGCGAAAAAGCAATCTCGCGTGAAAGCCGCTCTGGAGCTGGCTGAGCAGCGTGAAAAGCCAACCTGGCTGGAAGTTGATGCTGGCAAGATGGAAGGTACGTTCAAGCGTCAGCCGGAGCGTTCTGATCTGTCTGCGGACATTAACGAACACCTGATCGTCGAGCTTTACTCCAAGTAAAGCTTAGTACCAAAGAGAGGACACAATGCAGGGTTCTGTGACAGAGTTTCTAAAACCGCGCCTGGTCGATATCGAGCAAGTGAGTTCGACGCACGCCAAGGTGACCCTTGAGCCTTTAGAGCGTGGCTTCGGCCATACTCTGGGTAACGCACTGCGCCGTATTCTGCTCTCATCGATGCCGGGTTGCGCGGTGACCGAGGTTGAGATTGATGGTGTACTGCACGAGTACAGCACCAAAGAAGGCGTTCAGGAAGACATCCTTGAAATCCTGCTCAACCTGAAAGGGCTGGCGGTGAGAGTTCAGGGTAAAGATGAAGTCATCCTTACTTTGAATAAATCTGGCATTGGCCCTGTGACTGCAGCCGACATTACCCACGACGGTGATGTCGAAATCGTCAAGCCGCAGCACGTGATCTGCCACCTGACCGATGAGAACGCATCTATTAGCATGCGCATCAAAGTTCAGCGCGGTCGCGGTTATGTGCCGGCTTCTGCCCGAATTCATTCGGAAGAAGATGAGCGCCCAATCGGCCGTCTGCTGGTCGACGCCTGCTACAGCCCTGTAGAGCGTATTGCCTACAATGTTGAAGCCGCGCGTGTTGAGCAGCGTACCGACCTGGACAAGCTGGTCATCGAAATGGAAACCAACGGCACAATCGATCCTGAAGAGGCGATTCGTCGTGCGGCAACCATTCTGGCTGAACAACTGGAAGCTTTCGTTGACTTACGTGATGTACGTCAGCCGGAAGTGAAAGAAGAGAAACCAGAGTTCGATCCGATCCTGCTGCGCCCTGTTGACGATCTGGAATTGACTGTCCGCTCTGCTAACTGCCTCAAGGCAGAAGCTATCCACTATATCGGTGATCTGGTACAGCGTACCGAGGTTGAGTTGCTGAAAACGCCGAACCTGGGTAAAAAATCTCTTACCGAGATTAAAGACGTGCTGGCTTCACGTGGTCTGTCTCTGGGCATGCGCCTGGAAAACTGGCCGCCGGCAAGCATTGCTGACGAGTAACCGGATCACAGGTTAAGGTTTTACTGAGAAGGATAAGGTCATGCGCCATCGTAAGAGTGGTCGTCAACTGAACCGCAACAGCAGCCATCGCCAGGCTATGTTCCGTAACATGGCAGGTTCGCTGGTTCGTCATGAGATCATCAAGACGACCCTGCCGAAAGCGAAAGAACTGCGTCGCGTAGTTGAGCCGCTGATTACTCTTGCCAAGACTGATAGCGTTGCTAATCGTCGTCTGGCATTCGCCCGCACTCGTGATAACGAGATCGTGGCAAAACTGTTTAACGAGCTGGGCCCGCGTTTCGCGAGCCGCGCCGGTGGTTACACTCGCATTCTGAAGTGTGGCTTCCGTGCAGGCGACAACGCGCCGATGGCATACATCGAGCTGGTTGATCGTGCTGAGCTGAAAGCAGAAGCTGCTGCAGAGTAATCTGTAGTAACGTAAAAAAACCCGCCCCGGCGGGTTTTTTTATATCTACCGCAATCCCACTTCACTACACTATCTGTACTCTTTTTGTTCATCCCTGGGAGCCGTATAATGTGGTTACTGGACCAGTGGGCAGAACGCCACATCCTCGACGCACAGTCTAAAGGCGAGTTTGATAACCTGACCGGCAGCGGCGAACCGCTGGCGCTGGATGATGATTCACACGTGCCCCCTGAACTGCGCGCCGGTTATCGCTTATTAAAAAATGCCGGCTGTTTGCCACCGGAGCTTGAGTTACGTAGAGATGCCATGGCGTTGAGCGACTTACTCAAGACCGTAGAGCTTGATGATCCGCGGTATACCGAATTAAATCGTCGCTTGACTCTGTTTGAACTGAAATTACGTCAGGCGGGTATGAATACCGATTTTCTACGCGGTGATTATGCCGACAGACTGTGGCACAAAATTAACGAGGAGTAGCTATGTATCGGATTGGCGAACTGGCCAAATTGGCTGATGTCACCCCGGATACCATCCGCTATTACGAAAAGCAGCAAATGATGGATCATGATATTCGTACTGAAGGCGGTTTTCGCCTCTATTCGGATAACGATCTGCAGCGGCTGCGCTTTATCCGTTATGCCAGGCAATTAGGCTTCACTCTGGAGTCGATCCGCGAATTATTATCGATCCGCATCGATCCAGAACATCATACTTGTCAGGAGTCTAAAGGGATCGTCCAGGCCCGTCTGAGTGAAGTCGAAGCGCGTATCAAAGAATTGGAAACGATGCGGCGTTCTTTACAGCGGCTGAATGATGCCTGCTGCGGCACGGCGCACAGTAGCGTTTACTGCTCGATTCTCGAAGCTTTAGAGCAAGGTGCCAGCGGTAGCCATGCCGGGCGTTGATTTTTTCCGCGCGTGGATCTACACTCGCGCCGAATTGATACATGAACTGGAGTTACTATGAGTCGCTATCAGCATACCAAAGGGCAAATTAAAGATAATGCGATTGAGGCATTACTGCATGACCCATTATTCAGACAGCGGATTGAGAAAAATAAGAAAGGGAAAGGAAGCTATCAACGTAAAGACAAACATGCAGGGCGGAATGACCGGGAGGCCAGTGGCAAGCAAGCGAATCGCTTTTTTACCACTGGCCTTCTGCTTTCTGTGTGCTGATTAAGAACGGTTGTTTTGTTCTTTTAACAGATCGCGAATTTCACTCAGTAGCACTTCTTCTTTGCTCGGTGCCGGAGCGGCAGGCGCTTCTTCTTTCTTACGGTTCAGTTTATTCATCAGTTTGATCGCCATGAAAATCGCGAAGGCAACGATGATGAAATCGAAGACGTTCTGAATAAACACACCATAATGCATGACAACGGCTGGGACATCCCCCTGCGCATCGCGTAGCGTAACGGCGAACTGTTTAAAGTCGATCCCGCCAATGAGCAAACCCAGCGGAGGCATAATAATATCGGCCACTAAAGACGATACAATTTTACCAAATGCTGCACCAATGATGACACCCACTGCCAAATCGACAACATTCCCGCGCATCGCGAATTCGCGGAATTCTTTTAACATACCCATTTTACTCTCCTTGAGCCAGCTGACATTGATAAGTTTATCAAATGTATTTCCATTTTCCATTGCTGTTGAATAATTGCTGGAAAATATTATCCATTGATAAATAAGGGATAATAAAAAGGCGTCTGCGCGACGCCCATTGTAATTACAGGAAGAACGGACTCGGCTGGAATAGTCTCTCAACATCGGAGATAAATTTCTTGTCGGTCAGGAACATAATTACGTGGTCGCCTTGCTCAATACGTAAATTATTATTGGCGATCATTACGTCATTGCCGCGCACCACCGCGCCAATAATTGTGCCTGGCGGCAGCTTAATTTCATCAATTGAACGGCCGACTACCCGCGAGGTGCTTTCATCGCCATGCGCGACGGCCTCAATGGCTTCGGCAACGCCGCGGCGTAGCGACGAAACACCGACAATATCAGCTTTACGTACGTGGCTCAGCAAGGCAGAAATCGTGGCTTGTTGCGGTGATATCGCAATATCGATCACGCTTCCCTGAACCAGATCAACATATGCGCGACGCTGGATCAGCACCATGACCTTCTTCGCGCCCATCCGCTTGGCTAGCATTGCCGACATGATATTGGCTTCGTCATCGTTGGTGACGGCAATAAAGAGATCGACTTGATCGATATGCTCTTCCGCCAGTAACTCTTGATCCGATGCATCGCCATAAAAGACGATCGTATTCTGCAGCTTTTCGGCAAGTTCAGCGGCACGCTGTTGATCGCGCTCGATCAACTTCACGCTGTAGTCTTTCTCCAGCCTGTGAGCGAGGCCCGCGCCGATGTTGCCGCCGCCGACCAGCATAATGCGTTTGTAGGGTTTCTCCAGACGTTGGAGTTCGCTCATTACCGCGCGAATATGTTGCGACGCGGCGATAAAGAAGACTTCGTCGCCCGCTTCTACGATGGTTGATCCCTGCGGGCGAATCGGTCGATCGTGGCGGAAAATTGCCGCAACGCGCGTGTCGATGTGCGGCATATGTTCGCGCATCGTGGAAAGCGCATTACCGACCAGCGGGCCGCCATAATAAGCCTTCACAACGGCCAGGCTTACTTTCCCTTCTGCGAAGTTCACCACCTGCAGCGCGCCTGGATATTCGATCAGGCGGTAGATATTATCGATGACTAACTGCTCCGGAGCGATCAGATGGTCAATTGGCACCGCTTCTGAATGAAAAAGTTTATCGGCATCACGAACGTAATCAGGCGAACGAATGCGGGCGATACGATTCGGTGTATTAAACAGCGAATAGGCGACCTGGCAGGCTACCATATTGGTCTCATCCGAACTGGTTACGGCGACCAGCATATCGGCATCATCGGCGCCAGCTTCGCGCAGCACGCGCGGATGCGAACCGTGGCCCTGAACGACGCGGAGATCGAACTTATCCTGCAGGCCGCGCAGACGGTCGCCATTGGTATCGACCAGGGTAATATCGTTGTTTTCGCCAACGAGATTTTCCGCCAGCGTGCCGCCTACCTGTCCGGCGCCAAGAATAATAATCTTCATCAGCAGTGACCCATTAATTGCGCTTTTTGATTAGCTTAGCGTAAAAGAAGCCATCGCCTTCTTCCGCCCCAGGCAGATTTTGCTGACCCGGGGTTTCCGGCGTTCCCGTCTCATGGAGTTCGGCATCTCGGGTACGGGTCAGGAAAGCGGCGATTTGTTGGCTGTTCTCTTCCGGCAAAATAGAGCATGTCGCATAGACCAGCGTACCGCCAGGCTTAAGATGAGCCCAGGTGGCATCGAGAATTTCTGCCTGTAATTGCGCTAGCTCGGCGATATCGCGATCCCGGCGCAGCCATTTAATATCCGGATGGCGACGGATAACGCCGGTGGCCGAACATGGCGCATCCAGCAAAATACGATCGAACTGCTCATCGCCGCACCACTGTTCAGGATAGCGACCATCGCCCTGTTTTACTTCTGCTTTCATGCCCAGACGTTTCAGGTTGTCATAGACACGGGACAGGCGCTGCTGGTCGATGTCGACCGCCATCAGACTCGCCTGCGGCGCGACTTCCAGAATATGCGTCGTCTTGCCGCCCGGCGCCGCGCAGAGATCGAGAATGCGCTCGCCGTTTGCCGGTTGCAAGTAGCGCATGCAGCCCTGGGCTGAGGCGTCCTGAACGGTTACCCAGCCTTTATCAAATCCTGGTAACGCATGGACCGGGGCTGGGGTCGCAAGACGGACGGCATCCGGATAGTCCGGGTGAGTGAAACCCTGTAAACCAGCGTCTTCCAGCAGTGCGAGCCATTCATCTCGCGAATGATGATTGCGATTCACACGCAGCCACATTGGCGGACGTAGATTATTGGCTGACACAATATCCTGCCATTGTTGCGGCCAGGCCTGCTGCAGACGTTTAAGCAGCCATTTAGGATGGAGATAACGGTTCTCGTGCTGGGCGAATTCGGCCAGCAGCTCTTCCTGCTGGCGCTGAAACTGGCGTAATACGCCATTGATAAGCCCTTTAAGCTGCGGACGTTTAATTGCCACCGCGCCTTCCACCGTTTCCGCCAGCGCGGCGTGTGGGGGAATTCGCGTATAAAGTAGCTGATACAGGCCGACCATGATCAGGAAATGTACGGTACGCTGTTTGCCGGTCATCGGGCGGGCCATCAGCTTACCGATTAGCCACTCGAGTTGGCTGAGAGTGCGCAAAACGCCGAAGCACAGCTCCTGCAGCAGCGCTTTGTCTTTCTCGCTCACTTTTTGCTGCAGCGGCGGCAGAACATTGCTTAAAGACTGTCCTTTCTCAACGACCTGCTCAATGGCCTGGGCTGCCAGGCTGCGTAAATTACTATTCTTTTTCATAAGCGCAAAAATAAAAATGCCCGGCGAACCCGGGCTTTAGAAGAGAAGTGCGTCAGGCAAGACGGTTTCCGGGGATAAACCATTCCCGGCGAGAGTTCAGTAAATCCTGGGCACTCATCGCTTTTTTCCCTGCCGGCTGCAGCGATTCCAGATTCAGAATCCCGTTGCCGGTGGCGACCTGGATCCCTTGCTTGGTTGCTGCGACGATCGTACCTGGCTCAGCGTTGGCGGACTCCGTAATAACGGATGCGCGCCATACCTTCACCGGTTGTTCATCGATTTCCAGCCAGCTCATCGGCCAGGGATTAAATGCGCGGATGCAGCGTTCGAGCTGTTCTGCGGAAAGCGACCAATCAATACGGGCCTCTTCCTTACTCAGCTTCTCGGCGTAGCTGACCCGCGATTCGTCCTGAACTTCAGGCTCTGCGCTACCATCCGCCAGCTGCGCTAAGGTCGCCAGTAGACCCTCTGGTCCAAGGTCGGCCAGTTTATCGTACAGGCTGCCGCTGGTATCTTCCGCGGTAATCGGGCAGGAGAGCTTATACAGCATGTCACCGGTATCAAGACCGACGTCCATCTGCATGATGGTTACACCGGTTTCGGCATCGCCAGCCCATAGCGAACGCTGAATCGGCGCTGCGCCACGCCAGCGAGGAAGCAGGGAGCCGTGAACGTTAATGCACCCCAAACGCGGCATTTCAAGAACCGCTTTCGGCAGGATCAGTCCATAAGCCACGACGACCATAACATCGGCGTTAAGGTCGGCAACTAACTGCTGATTTTCCTGCGGACGTAGGGAAGATGGCTGGAAGACCGGTAGATTATTGGCTTCAGCCAGCACTTTTACCGGGCTCGGCATCAATTTTTTGCCGCGACCAGCAGGGCGGTCGGGCTGAGTAAATACGCCGACAACCTGATGTTCAGACGACAACAGCGCGTCAAGGTGACGCGCTGCAAAGTCGGGGGTTCCGGCGAAAATGATACGTAGTGTTTGTGACACGTTAATCCTTGTTATCAGGCACGGGCGCGTAAACGATCCAGTTTTTCAACTTTCTGGCGGATGCGCTGCTGTTTGAGCGGCGACAGATAGTCAATGAACAGCTTACCGACCAGGTGATCCATTTCATGCTGGATACAAATAGCCAACAAGCCATCAGCTTCCAGTTCGAAAGTCTTACCTTCACGGTCCAGCGCGCGGATTTTTACGGTTTCGGCTCGTGGAACCAGCGCACGTTGTTCCGGAATTGACAAACAACCTTCTTCAATGCCGGTTTCGCCGTCTTTTTCGAGTAGCTCTGGGTTTATGAGCACCAGACGCTCTTCACGGTTTTCCGAGACATCGATAACGATAATGCGCTGATGGATATCCACCTGCGTGGCGGCCAGACCAATACCTTCTTCAGCGTACATCGTGTCGAACATATCATCGACGATACGCTGAATTTCTGCATTCACTTCTTTGACCGGCTCGGCGACTTTGCGAAGGCGCTCGTCCGGAATATGTAACACTTGCAAAACTGCCATAAAGATCCAGAGTCGTATTCAGTAGTTGATAAGATTATTACCTCTATTCTAGACAAAACCCCCTCTAATTGACAGTCTCGCTAACCAATCACAAGGATTGGCTGAGCCGCTAATGGCAGGGGAGAACGGATGAAGCCCACGGAGATTTGGCTGCGCCTGATGCGGGTGAATAATCTGTACGGCGATGAAATGGTATTGATTGCGCGACGGCTGGGATGTGCAGGCCAGTTAGATACTGAAACGTTGTGGGCTGCGGGTTTAACTAAAGCGCAGGCAACACAGTTTTTTGCCCTCAACCAACAGCAAATTGATGTTTCACTGCAATGGTTAGAGCAACCAGAACATCATCTGATCACGGCGGATCACGCGCTCTATCCGCCGCAGCTACGCGCTATCGGTGATTATCCCGGCGCGCTGCTGGTCTGCGGTAACGTCGATCTCCTGTGTAGCCGGCAGCTGGCTATCATTGGGAGCCGTGCACACTCGTGGTACGGCGCACGGTGGGGAAAAGCATTCAGTGAGGCGCTTGCTCAGTATGGCTTGACCCTTACCAGTGGTCTGGCGTTGGGGATTGATGGCATCGCCCACCGCGGGGCATTGGCGGCAAAGGGGAAAACCATCGCCGTATTAGGCAACGGTCTCTCTGATATCTACCCGCACCGGCATCGGGCTTTAGCAAAGCAGATCGTGGAAAGCGGCGGCGCGCTACTTTCCGAATTTCCTCTCTCTGCGCTACCGTTACCAGGGAATTTCCCGCGCCGCAACCGGATTATCAGCGGGTTAAGCGCTGGGGTTCTGGTGATAGAGGCGGCCTTGAAAAGCGGTTCTCTGGTAACTGTCCGTTGCGCGCTGGAGCAGGGGAGAGATGTTTTTGCCCTGCCTGGGCCAATTGGCAATCCTGGCTCTGAAGGGCCGCACTGGCTAATAAAGCAGGGAGCAGTTCCGGTTACCGTGCCGGAAGAGATCCTTGAGTATTGGCAATATGAGCTTTCAGCGCGGGAAGAGACCGCTGATTTGCTAAATAATTACGCAGATCGGCCTCCTGTAGCATTGCCATTTCCAGAGCTCCTGGCTAACGTAGGAGATGAGGTAACACCTGTTGACGTTGTCGCTGAACGTGCCGGCCAATCTGTGCCAGTAACCGTAGCCCAGCTACTTGAACTGGAGTTAGCAGGCTGGATCGCAGCTGTACCCGGCGGCTATGTCCGATTAAGGAGGGCAAGCCATGTTCGACGTACTCATGTATTTGTTTGAGACTTATATCCATAACGAAGCAGAAATGCGCGTGGATCAGGACAAACTGACGCGGGATCTGACCGATGCAGGTTTTGAGCGGGAAGATATCTATAACGCGTTAATGTGGCTCGAGAAACTGGCTGATTATCAGGAAGGTCTCGTTGAACCCATGCAGCTCGCCTCCGACCCGCTCTCTCTTCGGGTATACACCGATGAAGAGTGCCAGCGTCTGGATGCCAGCTGTCGAGGATTTTTACTCTTCCTCGAGCAGATCCAGGTGTTGAACCTCGAAACGCGAGAAATGGTGATAGAGCGCGTACTGGCGCTGGATACGGCAGAGTTTGAACTGGAAGACCTGAAATGGGTGATCCTGATGGTTCTGTTCAATATTCCAGGCTGTGAAAACGCCTATCAGCAAATGGAAGAATTACTCTTCGAAGTAAATGAAGGTATGCTGCATTAATCTTATTGCAGCAACATCGAGTTGTTATGACCAAATCAGCACTGTTTTCGGTGCGTAAAAACGAGCCCTGCCCGCAGTGCGGGGCCGAACTGGTGATTCGTTCCGGGAAACATGGCCCGTTTCTCGGCTGTTCTCACTATCCGGACTGTGACTATGTCCGTCCCCTGAAAAGTCAGGCGGATGGACATATCGTCAAGGTACTGGAGGGGCAAGAGTGCCCATCTTGCGGCGCTGTTATGGTGTTACGCCAGGGGCGCTTTGGTATGTTCATCGGCTGCAGTCGTTATCCCGAATGCGAACATACCGAGCTGATTGATAAACCTGATGAGACCGCTATCGCGTGTCCGCAATGCGGACAGGGTCATCTGGTGCAGCGTCGCTCCCGTTTCGGTAAAACCTTTCACTCCTGCGATCGCTACCCTGATTGCCAGTTCGTTATTAATTTTAAACCGGTGGCGGGCGAATGCCCTGAATGCCATTACCCGCTATTAATAGAAAAGAAAACCGCGCAGGGCGTTAAACGCTTTTGCGCCAGTAAACAATGTGGAAAGCCGATCCCGGCGGAACAAATAAGTGAATAAAAACCTGCCCTCAGAAACCGTCGCACAGGCTGTGGCGGTACTGAATAATGAACATGTTATCGCCTATCCAACCGAAGCGGTATTTGGCGTTGGTTGCGATCCGGATAGCGAAACGGCCGTGATGCGTCTTCTGGCGTTAAAACAGCGCCCTGTGGAAAAGGGGCTGATACTTATCGCCGCCAGTTTTGACCAACTGAAACCGTATATTGATGATTCCCGATTAAGCGACGCGCAGAGAGCGGTTATCTTTGCCAGTTGGCCTGGGCCGGTGACGTTTGTGTTCCCGGCGCGTCCGGATACGCCACGCTGGCTGACGGGGCGCTTTGATTCGCTTGCCGTGCGCGTTACCGATCACCCACTGGTAATTGAATTATGTGAAGCCTACGGAAAGCCGCTGGTCTCGACGAGCGCCAACTTAACCGGTCAGCCGCCGTGCCGGACTACTGCTGAAGTACGCGCCCAGTTTGGCGATAGTTTCCCGGTGGTGGATGGCGCAACGGGCGGGCGGCAAAACCCATCTGAAATTCGTGATGCCCTGACGGGTGAACAGTTCCGCCAGGGGTAATTAATGGAAACTTATGCCGTTTTTGGTAACCCTATAGCCCATAGCAAGTCGCCTTCTATTCATCAGCTGTTTGCCAAACAGTTAGATATTGCGCACCCCTATGGTCGGGTACTGGCGCCATTAGATGATTTTGTGAATACCCTGGACGCTTTCTTCAACACGGGCGGTAAGGGCGCTAACGTGACTGTCCCTTTCAAAGAAGAAGCGTTTGCCCGCGCCGACGAACTCACCGAGCGCGCTGCGCTAGCCGGCGCGGTCAATACGTTAAAGCGTCTTGAGGATGGTCGTCTGCTTGGCGACAATACGGATGGCATTGGGTTATTAAGCGACTTAGAGCGTCTGGGCTTTATCAAGCCTGGTATGAGGATTTTATTGATTGGCGCAGGCGGCGCATCTCGCGGCGTATTGTTACCGCTGCTCTCTTTAGATTGCGCGGTCACCATCGTTAACCGTACTTTTTCCCGCGCTCATGAGCTGGCAACGCTATTTGCTCATACCGGCAGCGTTAGCGCGTTATCGCTGGATAAACTGGAAGGTCATCAGTTCGATCTCATTATTAACGCGACGTCCAGCGGAATAAGCGGCGATATCCCGGCAATACCTTCCTCGTTAATTCATGCCGATGTTTACTGCTATGACATGTTTTATCAGAAAGGAAATACGCCATTTCTGCATTGGTGCCAACAGTATGGCGCTAAAAAAATGGCAGATGGATTAGGTATGCTGGTGGCTCAGGCCGCACATGCCGTTCTGCTCTGGCACGGTAGACTACCGGAAATTGCCCCGGTGATTGCCGTTTTACATCAGGAACTGAATGCGTGAACCAGGCGATCCAATTTCCCGATAGAGAAGAGTGGGACGCTGAACGGCAGTGCATCGTTTTCCCCGCGTTGGTCAATGGCATGCAGTTAACTTGCGCGATTCGGGGTCAGATACTGCAGCAACGGTTCGGTGGCGATGAGCCAGCGCGATGGCTGGCTCTCTTTAGTGAACATCGCTGGGATTTGGAAGATGAAGCGGAAGCGTTGATTCGCGATCGGCAAGAAGATCATCAGGGTTGGCTCTGGCTTTCCTGATCCAGGTAGTCGTCTTTCCACTTCACATAGTTGTTGGCTGAATACTTCAGCCCTGCATATTCCGCCTCCGTCAGGGGGCGGATTTGTTTTACCGGGTTGCCAAAATAGAGATAACCGCTTTCCAGCCGCTTGTTTTGCGGCACCAGGCTGCCGGCGCCGATCATCACGTCATCTTCTACTACCACGCCATCCAGCAGAATTGACCCCATTCCGACAAGAATGCGATTGCCGATAGTGCAGCCGTGCAGCATGACCTTATGCCCGACGGTGACATCTTCTCCTATGAGTAGCGGATTACCCTCAGGGTTATAAGACGACTTATGGGTGACATGCAGGACGCTACCATCCTGAATATTCGAACGTGCGCCGATAGACACATAATTCACGTCGCCGCGGATGGCGACCAGCGGCCAAATGCTGACGTCATCGGCAATTCTGACATCGCCGATCACAACGCTGCTGGGATCCACCATCACCCGCAGACCGATTTGAGGGAATAATTCTTTATAAGGACGTAAATAACTGGACATGACTGCCTCAACATCAGGGTAGATAACCAGACTTTGGTAGCTTTCAGGCGCTCCCGCAACCCCTTTTTCTGATAAAAATTGAGCTATTTGAGCAATAACAGTGCGAAAAGCGCGAAAAATCATCATTCAGAAAAAAAAGATCGAAAAAAGGCTTGTGCAAAAAAATGGGATCCCTATAATGCGCACCCACTGACACGGCAGATGTGAATCACTTCACACAAACAGCCGGTTCGGTTGAAGAGAAAAATTCTGAAATTCAGGGTTGACTCTGAAAGAG
>NZ_JBXUNG010000003.1:0-505099 GCF_057196925.1 Klebsiella sp. SYXHC3
TCGGGTGTGTAAGCGTAGCGATACGTTGAGCTAACCGATACTAATGAACCGTGAGGCTTAACCTTACAACGCCGAAGGTGTTTTGGCGGATTTGAGACGATTTTCAGCTTAGATTCAGAGTTGAGTACGCAATAATTTGCGCAGCAGCAAGGCGGCAAGCGAAGGAAAGGAAGGAGCATACTGAAGTATGTGACTGAGTTTACGAGCGCAGGCAACGCGGCTGATGCGATAAAGAATTGCGTACTGAGCACAAAGAATTTGCCTGGCGGCGACAGCGCGGTGGTCCCACCTGACCCCATGCCGAACTCAGAAGTGAAACGCCGTAGCGCCGATGGTAGTGTGGGGTCTCCCCATGTGAGAGTAGGGAACTGCCAGGCATCAAATTTGCAGTAAAACCGGGGCATTAAACCGGTAGATGTAGAAAAAATTCGGTGGAGCGGTAGTTCAGTCGGTTAGAATACCTGCCTGTCACGCAGGGGGTCGCGGGTTCGAGTCCCGTCCGTTCCGCCACTTATTTAAAGCCCTGAGCATTCGCTCAGGGCTTTTTTGTGTTCTCAATAACCAATTATTGCTAAATCAGCAAAAATCCTCTGCATTTATCGATCTTTTTCCCAACCCAACCTTCACCCATAATGGCCTCAGTTAAGCGAAACGAATAATTAACGAGGAACATCAATCATGACAATCCCTGCATTTGGTCTTGGCACTTTCCGTCTGCAAGACGACGTAGTCATCAACTCTGTAAAAATGGCGCTGGAGCTGGGCTATCGTACTATCGATACCGCACAGATCTATGAAAACGAAGCCGCTGTTGGCCAGGCTATCGCGGAAAGCGGCGTGCCGCGTGATGAACTGTTCATCACCACCAAAATCTGGATCGAAAACCTGAGTAAAGACAAGCTGATCGCCAGCCTGAAAGAGAGCCTGCAGAAGCTGCGCACCGATTATGTTGATCTGACGCTGATTCACTGGCCGTCGCCGAACGATGTGGTTGCTGTTGAAGAGTTTATGGCTGCGCTGATGGAAGCGAAGAAGCTGGGTCTGACCCGACAGATCGGTATCTCTAACTTCACTATTCCACTGATGGAACGTGCGATCGCTGCCGTTGGCGCTGAAAATATCGCGACCAACCAGGTTGAACTGTCTCCGTACCTGCAGAACCGTAAAGTGGTCGATTGGGCGCATGAACACGGTATCCACATCACCTCTTACATGACGCTGGCCTACGGTAAGGCGCTGAAAGATGAAGTGATTGCCCGTATCGCGGCGAAACATAATGCGACCCCGGCACAGGTTATTCTGGCGTGGGCGATGGGCGAAGGTTATGCGGTTATTCCATCTTCCACCAAGCGTGAAAATCTGGCGAGCAACCTGAAAGCGCTGGATCTGAAGCTGGATGATGAAGATCGTAAAGCGATTGCCGCGCTGGATTGCAATGACCGTCTGGTAAGCCCGGAAGGTCTGGCGCCGAAGTGGGATTAATCCACCGATTCCGGCAGGCGGTTGACGCCGCTGCCGGACGATAGTTTCTTACAGCTCCTTCGGGAGCTGTTTGACGTGCTCACTCAGAAAGTCAATAAATGCCCTGATACGCGTGCTGACGGCTCTGTCGCTGTAATACACCGCACTGAAAGGCATCTCCACCGGCAAGCGCTTGTCGGCAAGTAGCTCCACAAACTCCCCGCTGGCAATCTCTTTATCCACCATATAATCCGATAGACAGGCAATACCATTGCCGCCAAGACAGAGCTGTTTTAGCGTTTCGCCACTGTTAGAGGTAATTTCGCAACCGACTTCCAGTAATTGGCCATCGCTGGCGGCAATAGGCCAGGTATTTAACGAGACAGGCTCGGTGAACCCCAGGCAGAGATGATCCGCAAGATCTTCCGCATTCACCGGCGTGCCGTAGCGGGCGATATAATCAGGCGAGGCGATGATCTTGCGATAGCTGGTGAACAGCGGGCGGGCGCGCAGGCTGGAATCGGTTAGGGTACCCACGCGGATCGCGACGTCGACTTTACGTTCTATAAGATTAATGAAGGTTTCCGAGGAGACCAGCGAGAGCGTCATTTCTGGATAACGTTCGCGAAACGGTTTTACCAGCGGCATTAAAAAATGCAGCATCACCGGGGTGGCGGCATCAACGCGAAGCAATCCGCGAGGGGTGGTGCGCGTCTCCAGAAGCTCGTTCTCAGCAGCCGCCATCTCCTGCAACACCACCTGCATGCGGCGGAAATAACGCTCGCCTTCTTCTGTCAGGCTCAGCTGGCGCGTGGTCCGGTTTAACAAACTAACGCCTAGCTTTGATTCCAGCTTTTTGACTGCCCGGCTGACGGCAGAGTTTGCCTGCCCGAGCTGCTCGGCCGCCCGGCTAAAACTGCCGCTTTCCACTACGGCGACGAAGATAGCGATCTCTTCTGACGTGGCTCTCATTGTTGCACCTATAGCAAAATTCTATTGAGATTTTGATGGTTTTTGTTATTTAAACATCCCTTCATACTACGTGTCATCTTAATCCTGATGCTACGGAGTAAATTATGCCACTGGCGCTACTTGCATTAACCATCGGTGCCTTTGCTATTGGCACTACCGAATTTGTGATCGTCGGCCTGGTACCGACCATTGCTGAACAACTGGCTATCTCGCTGCCGTCTGCGGGCCTGCTGGTTTCCATCTATGCGCTAGGCGTGGCGATTGGCGCCCCGGTGCTGACCGCGCTAACCGGGCGCATGCCGCGTAAGCAGCTCCTGCTGGCGTTAATGGTGTTGTTTACCGCCGGTAACCTGCTAGCGTGGCAGGCTCCGGGTTATGGCACTTTGATTGTAGCCCGCCTGCTGACCGGACTGGCGCATGGCGTATTCTTTTCTATCGGCTCGACGATTGCCACCAGCCTGGTGCCAAAAGAGAAAGCCGCCTCGGCCATTGCTATCATGTTCGGCGGCCTGACGGTCGCGCTGGTAACCGGGGTGCCTTTCGGGACGTTCATCGGTCAGCATTTTGGCTGGCGGGAAACGTTTCTCGCGGTATCGATTCTGGGCGTCATTGCGCTTATCAGCAGCCTGATCCTGGTGCCAAATAATATTCCGGGCCGCGCCGGCGCCAGCCTGCGCGATCAGATGAAAGTCTTGACCCATCCGCGCCTGTTGATGATCTACGCGATTACCGCGCTGGGCTATGGCGGCGTGTTTACCGCATTTACTTTCCTCGCGCCGATGATGCAGGAGCTGGCTGGCTTTAGCCCGTCTGCGGTCAGTTGGATCCTGCTGGGTTACGGTATCTCTGTCGCTATCGGTAACGTGTGGGGCGGTAAGCTCGCCGATAAACATGGCGCTGTCGCCGCGTTGAAATTTATCTTCGCTGCGTTGGTGGTGCTGTTGCTGGTCTTCCAGTTCACGGCCAATCTGCACTACGCCGCTCTGGCAACGGTACTGGTGATGGGGATTTTCGCCTTCGGCAACGTTCCGGGTCTGCAGGTCTATGTGGTACAAAAGGCTGAACAATACACGCCGGGCGCCGTTGATGTTGCTTCTGGTTTGAACATCGCTGCCTTCAATATTGGTATTGCCCTCGGTTCGGTCATTGGTGGACAGACGGTCGAGCTGTACGGTCTGGCCCAGACGCCGTGGATCGGCGCGGTAATTGTGTTGGTCGCATTGCTGCTGGTCGTACTGAGCGGTCGTTTAGATAAATCTCCACGCCGTTCGGCAGCCGTTTCTGTCGAAGGATAAGGCTTTCTCGCAAATTGCATTGAAAGTGTATGGGAAAATCCCTATAACAGAAGAACCAGCCGCAGTCGGGCTGGTTTCCTGTTATCGAGGTTCAATGCCCAAATTGCGAAAGAATACCTATGCCATGCGCTATGTCGCCGGACAACCTGCGGAGAGAATCTTGCCTCCGGGGGCGTTTGCGGGCGTCAGTCCGGTTTATCCCGCCGGCGCGCCGTTAAGCAGCGATGAGAAAATTCGCGTGCTGGTGTGGAATATTTTTAAGCAGCAGCGTGCTGAATGGCAGTCGGTACTCAAAAATTTCGGCAAAGACGCGCATCTGGTCCTGTTGCAGGAGGCGCAAACTACCCCGGAACTGGTCAGGTTCGCGACTTCAAACTATCTGGCCGCCGATCAGGTGCCGGCCCTGGTATTGCCGCAGCATCCTTCCGGCGTGATGACGCTGGCCTCCGCTCACCCCATCTATTGCTGTCCGTTGCGCGAGCGCGAACCTATTTTACGTTTGCCTAAATCGGCGTTAGTGACCGTTTATCCGCTGCCCGATGCGCGGCTGTTGATGGTGGTGAATATTCACGCGGTTAATTTTAGTCTCGGCGTCGATGTTTACAGTAAACAGCTGCTGCCAATTGGCGATCAGATTGCTCACCACAGCGGGCCGGTAATCATGGCTGGTGATTTCAACGCCTGGAGCCGCCCGCGGATGAACGCGCTGTATCGCTTTGCGCGTGAGATGTCGTTACGCGAAGTTCGTTTCTCTGACGATCAGCGCCGCCGCGCGTTTGGTCGCCCGCTCGATTTTGTGTTCTACCGTGGATTAAGCGTGCACGATGCTTCCGTGCTGGTGACCCGCGCCTCCGATCACAACCCGCTACTAGTCGAATTCAGTCCCGGCAAGCCTGATTAATTAAGGTATGTCAGGCCTGCCATCGGGCAGGTCTGCGTTCAGCACGATGCTGCCCTTTATTACTCAAACCACCGAAGGACAACACAATGACAACACGCTCTCATCATGACAACGTCGAAAAGCAGTTTGGCTCACAGGCAAGCGCCTATCTGACCAGCGCCGTGCACGCCTCCGGGCGCGATCTGCAGCGTCTGGCGGAACGGCTGGCGAATTTCCCGCAGGCAACGTTGCTGGATATGGGATGCGGGGCAGGGCACGCCAGCTTTACCGCTGCCGGCCAGGTAGCGCAGGTTACCGCGTATGATTTATCGAGCCAGATGCTGGAGGTTGTCGCTCAGGCGGCAAAAGACAAAGGCTTTACCAACATTGTGACTCAGCAGGGGTATGCTGAAAAGCTGCCGTTTGCCGACGCCAGTTTTGATGTGGTGATTAGCCGCTACTCTGCTCACCATTGGCATGATGTCGGCCAGGCGCTGCGCGAGGTGAAACGCGTGCTGAAGCCGGGCGGGGTGATGATCATCATGGACGTGATGTCTCCGGGGCATCCGGTACGTGATGTCTGGCTGCAAACCGTAGAAGCCCTGCGCGACACTTCGCACGTGCGTAATTACTCCAGCGGCGAGTGGCTGGCGCTGGCCAACGACGCAGGTCTGGCGATTAATCATTTATTGACCGACCGTCTGCCGCTGGAGTTTAGCTCCTGGGTCGCGCGGATGCGCACGCCCGAGGCGCTGGCGGAGGCGATTCGCTTATATCAGCAGAGCGCATCGGCGGAGGTTAAAGCCTACTTCGAATTACAGCAGGACGGATCGTTTACCAGCGATACGATCATGTTTGAAGCGCATAAAGCAGTGTAACGCTGGCAATAAAAAAGGCACCGGGGAATCGGTGCCTTTCTCATTATCCTGACATCAGGATTCAGGTCTGTCGTTGTTCTTCACAAACAACGTCAGCTGATCCCCTGGCTTCAGGTTATCTGTATCGCTGTTCCAGCGCATAACGTCGCGGATATTGACGCCGTGGCGTTTTGCGATGCTCGACAGCGAGTCGCCCTTACGAACACGATAGGTGATGCTATCGCTGTTGTTCGCCAGACGTTGCGCGCTGCTGCCTGCACCGACAACCAGATTTTGCCCGACTTTAAGCCCAGAACCGCGCAGGTTGTTCCACTGCTGTAGATCCCTGGTGGTGACGCCGAGACGCGAAGCAATCCCGGAAATCGTATCGCCAGAACGTACCTTATAACTACGGCTGGTCAGCGGCGTATTGTCAGCAAGCAGCGTCGGCTGTACGGCGGCAATGTCGCCAGAGGCCAGAGATTCACGCAGTTGAGCCGCGTGCTTCTGAGGCACCATAACGTACTTTGGCCCGCTAGCGCCAAGCGTTGACCCCTTTACGCCGGCGTTAAAGGTTTTCAGCTTGCTGACCGGCATTCCTGCCATGTCCGCGAGCTGAGAAATCTCAACCGGACTATCGAGGCGAACGCGCGCCAGCGCACGGCTTTCATCAGCCGTTGGCAGCTTCACGCCGTAACGCTTGCTGTTTTTGAGAATATCGCTCAAAGCCAGCATTTTTGGCACGTAGACCTTGGTTTCACGCGGCAGCGAGAGCGACCAAAAATCGGTGGGTTTACCACGCGAACGGTTCGCCTTCACGGCCTTCATTACCCGGCCTTCGCCGCTGTTATATGCCGCGACGGTCAGTAACCAGTCGCCGTCGAACATTTTGTTCAGACGTTGCATCATGTCCAGCGCCGCGGTAGTAGACGCAACGACATCACGACGCGCATCGTAACTGCGGGTCTGTTTTAAACCATAATTGCGCCCTGTGCTCGGAATGATCTGCCAAATGCCTGCGGCATTGGCGCCAGACGTCGCGTGTGGGTCAAAAGCGCTCTCCACTATGGGTAGTAATACCAGTTCCATTGGCATGTTACGTTTCTTAACTTGCCCGGCTATCCAGTACATATACGGTTCAGCCCGTAAAGTTACATCGTGGAGATAGCTCTTATTACGTAAGTACTTCTGTTTCTGTTCGCGAATCCGGGGGTTTTCCGGAATTCCCATCTTTAGCTCGTCGCTTATGGAAGTCCACAGATCCTGGTCTTGCGCGTAGAGGGTTCCATCATCTAACCATCGCGCCTGACTTGTGAACTTGCCTGCTTCCCCTTGACCAGCTGCAGAAAGGCTCTGTGCTCGCTGTTCTACGGTGCCGTCGTGCTTCGACGCCTGGCACCCTACCAGCAGGACAGAGGCGAGTAATATCGCTCGTGCCTTCATGTGTGTGTCAATAGTTGCTTAAAAGACGAGCAAGGATAACGGTGAAGGCCGAGGATGACAAGCGTTAAATCTCAGAAGTCATCTTTCTTTGACCTTAACCATGCAAATCTCTGCGCTGAGTGTTGCAAATTTGTTTCTTTGGATATTTCTTTAATTAAATCATTGTCATCCGTACGTAAAAATAAATTTATACGGCGTTCATTTTTCAGAGTAACGGGTAGTGTCTTTAGGTTTTTTGCGCGTAACTCCTTAACTTTATGGTAGTAATCCTTTATATCCATATCATCTGGCAGGATACTCAATGCAAACTTCATGTTTGCTAAAGTGTACTCATGTGCGCAACAAATTAGGGTGTCAGCGGGAAGGGCATTTATTTTCATAAATGATTGATACATTTGATCTGCTGTACCTTCGAAGAGCCTGCCGCAGCCGCCGGAAAACATTGTATCGCCACAAAATAGATAAGGTTTGCTGTAGAAACAGATATGTCCTAATGTGTGACCTGGCGTGGCGAAAATAGAAAATTCGTGACCCAAAAGAGTAATGCTATCGCCATCAGATACAATATCCGTGCTTCCCTTATCCTGGGTTTCTGCCGGCCCGTAAACCACAAGTTGCGGAAATTTTTGCCGCAGTTCTTTCACGCCGCCAACATGATCATGGTGATGGTGGGTTAACAAAATCGCTTCTGGCTGCCAGTTGTTTTCTTCAATGGCCGCGAGTACCGGCGCGGCTTCACCGGGATCGACTATCACACAACGACGGCTATCGTCGCTAACAACCCAGATGTAGTTGTCCTGAAATGCAGGAATACTGATAAGATTCATAAATTACCTCTCAAAGCGTTGCGGAAGGTTGCGATGAAGCCGGCAAGGATACCTCATACAATTACAGCTCCAGAGCATTGGTCCAGTATGCCGTGGGGTGAATACTATCGCGAGTCGCTGGAACGACATATGAAACCGTGGCTGGCTAAATTATATGGCTTTCATCTACTTAAGATTGGCAATCTGAGCGCGGAAATCAATACCGAAGCCTGCGCGATCTCCCATCAGGTGAACGTTTCGCTGGGGGGAAGTCCGATCCAGGTCAAAGCCGACCCGCTGTCTCTTCCTTTCGCCGCCAAATCGGTGGATGCCTGTTTACTGGCGCATACTCTGCCATGGTGCAGCGATCCGCACCGGCTGTTGCGGGAAGCTGACCGCGTGCTGATTGACGATGGCTGGATGATTTTGACCGCCTTTAATCCGATGAGCCTCGTCGGATTGCGCAAAGTGACGCCGGTTCTGCGAAAAACTATCCCCTATAACAGCCGGATGTTTACCATGACGCGACAGCTTGACTGGCTGGCGCTGCTCAATTTTGAGGTGCTGCACTACGGTCGCTATCAGGTGCTGCCCTGGTCGAAGCAGGGGGGAAAAATGTTAAGTACACATCTGCCGGCTTTGGGGTGTTTGCAGATGATCGTCGCGCGGAAAAGAACCATTCCGCTGACGCTAAATCCGATGAAGTCCGGGAAGGCGAAGACGCAGCTGCGTCCGGCCGTTGGCGCCACCAGGCAGTGGCGCGACGGGGGAAATTAGCTTTCCGGCTGGTAGCCGACGTCGTCCAGCGTGGGGTTAGACGCCGCAGCGCGCGCGAGTTCGTCGCAGCGTTCATTTTCCGGGTGTCCGGCATGGCCTTTGACCCATTCCCATTTAATCTGATGCTGGCCTAGAGCGGCATCAAGGCGTTTCCACAGATCGACATTTTTAACCGGCTTTTTGTCCGCCGTTTTCCAGCCGCGTTTTTTCCAGTTATGGATCCACTGGGTTATCCCCTGGCGGACGTACTGGCTATCGGTACTTAGCACCACTTCGCAGTGCTCTTTAAGCGCTTCGAGAGCGACGATGGCAGCCATCAGTTCCATGCGGTTGTTAGTCGTCAGGCGGTAGCCCGCGCTGTAGGTTTTTTCATGCTGGCGATAGCGCATAATAGCGCCGTAGCCGCCAGGCCCTGGATTCCCCAGGCAAGAACCATCGGTGAAAATTTCTACCTGTTTGAGCATCTCTGGTAGACTTCCTGTAATTGAAATCGATATGTAAACGACAAGTCTGACATAAATGACCGCTATGAGCACTGCAATTACACGACAGATTGTTCTCGATACCGAAACCACCGGTATGAACCAGATCGGCGCCCACTATGAAGGGCATAAGATCATCGAGATCGGCGCCGTAGAGGTGATCAACCGTCGCCTCACCGGTAATAACTTCCATGTTTACCTGAAGCCCGACCGGCTGGTGGACCCTGAAGCCTTCGGCGTTCACGGTATTGCCGATGAATTCCTCATGGATAAGCCGACATTTGCCGACGTTGCCGATGAGTTCATGGAGTATATCCGTGGCGCGGAGCTGGTCATCCATAACGCATCGTTCGATATCGGCTTTATGGATTATGAATTCAAAAAGCTGAACCGCGGCATTGAGAAAACGGAAACCTTTTGTAAGGTCACCGATAGTCTGGCGCTGGCGCGTAAGATGTTCCCCGGCAAGCGTAACAGCCTCGATGCGCTCTGTTCACGTTATGAAATAGACAACAGCAAGCGTACGCTGCACGGCGCGTTGCTCGATGCCCAGATTCTGGCCGACGTCTATCTGATGATGACCGGTGGGCAGACCAGCATGGCGTTTTCGATGGAAGGAGAAGGCCAACAGCAGGCCGGCGATATTGGAATACAGCGCGTTGTCCGCGCCGCCAGTAAATTACGCGTGGTTTATGCCTCTGACAGTGAGCTGGCGGACCATGAATCGCGTCTCGACCTGGTGCAAAAAAAGGGCGGAAGCTGCCTGTGGCGCGCCTGATTGCCGACAATATGCGCTAAAAATAGGCGGGTGGGCTAATTTTGCAGCAAACGATTCAAAAGTGAAGAAAAAGCGTTGACGACGATGTAGGGAAACCGTAATATTCGCCTCGTTCCCAACGGAACAACAACGCGGAGCGGTAGTTCAGTCGGTTAGAATACCTGCCTGTCACGCAGGGGGTCGCGGGTTCGAGTCCCGTCCGTTCCGCCACTATTCAGAAGGCCTGAATCAGAAATGATTCAGGCCTTCGTCGTTTGGGGGAATTATCATTTAATCCGCCCCTAACGCCTCTTCAACACACTGCATAAATACCCGCATTGCCGGGCTAACTACTTTACCGGCGTGATGAGCGCATATCGCGTTAATAGTGAGCGGAACAGCGCTAAACGGTAGCTCAACCAGCGTACCGCGCTTAAGCTCTTCCTCAACGGCGAAACGCGGCAGATAGCTGACGCCAAGATTGCTCGCCACGCACTGCTTAATACTTTCGATACTCCAGAGCTCAATGGTATTTTCCAGGGTAATGGCGCGCTGGCGCAGCGTGCTTTCAAAAATTTGCCGAAATACGCACTGTGGCTCATTGATAACAAAGCTCAGCGGGATATGTTGCCCGCAGCGGGTAAAATCGACCGCCGGATGCTGCGGCGAGGCGACCAGCGTCAGCGGCTGCTGGCCAAAGCTTGTCATGGTTAACGCGTCATCGTTGCCAACCCGATAAAACACGCCCAAATCGGCGCTATCGTTGAGTAGCGCATCACGGATGACATAACAGTTAAGTGATTGCAATGATAAGCGTACCTGCGGCGCTCGTTGTTTAAAGCGCTGTAGCACCTGCGGCATTTTATAGGCCAGCAGGGTTTCCCCACAGGCAACGCGCAGCTCGCCAGCCGGTTCGCTATCCTCGCGAGCCGCCTCACGAATGGTTTCCATCACCCTCGCCAGTTCATGGACGTGCGGCAGCACCTTTTTACCGGATTCGGTCAGGCACATGCGGCGGCCTATTTTTTCAAACAGCTGAACGGCAAGTTCTTGCTCAAGCTGTTGAATATGAAAGGTCACGGTGGATTGCGTACAGCATAGTTTTTGCGCCGCGCGTAAAAACGAGCCTTCTTCCACTACCGTCTTGAGAGTAATAAAACGCCGCAGATCCATTTCGCCACCAACTATCGAAATTATCGAATTCAGAATCAGAAAACATTCATTTTTTTAAATGAATAGCTTCGGGTACTGTCTGCCAAAACGAAGGAGAAGACAAGTGACCCCAGCTTTGATTAGTGCTTTTTTGACTTATACCCTGATAACCGCGCTGACTCCCGGCCCCAATAATATTCTTGCCCTCAGCAGCGTCACCGCCCATGGCTTACGCCGCAGCCTGCGGGTGCTGGCGGGGATGAGCATTGGTTTTATTATCACTATGCTGATTTGCGCGGCTTTAACCTTTTCGCTGGTGGAACTCGACTCGCGATTTACCCGGATATTGGGATGGATTGGCGCGGCGTATATCCTGTGGCTGGCCTGGCAGATAGCCAAAAGCAAACCGGGGGCAGGTGCGCTGAGTACAGAGCCGGTGGGTTTCTGGGCGAGCCTGGGCCTGCAGTTCGTCAACGTAAAAATTATTCTGTATGGCATCACCGCGCTCTCTACCTTTGTCCTGCCCGTTACCCGCGAGCCGATTTGGCTCATTAGCGTGAGTCTGCTGCTGGCGGCGATTGGTGCGCTGGGAAATCTGTGCTGGGCGCTGGCGGGGCATCTGTTTCAGCGCCTGTTTTTGTTGTACGGGCGGCAACTGAACTGGGTATTGGCAGCGTTATTGGTCTACTGCGCTTTGCGGATCGTGGTGGAATAAAAAGGGAGCGCAGCGGCTCCCGAAAAGTGTTTAGCCGATCGTGAAAGGATCGGCATCCTGCCAGGCCGGAAATTTCTCGCGATACTCCTGCAGCGCGGCCAACGACAGATCGGCATCGAGCCGCGTCGCCTGATGCGGTTCGGCGGTGGCGATAATCTCTCCCTGCGGGCTGATGATACGGCTATCACCCCGATAGTGGTGGCCGTTGCCATCGGTGCCGACGCGGTTGCAGCCGGCGACGTAGGCCTGGTTTTCAATAGCTCTGGCGACCAGCAGCGATTGCCAGTGCAGCGAACGCGGGGCAGGCCAGTTAGCAACATACAGGGCCAGGTCGTAATCGTTGTGGTTACGCGACCATACCGGGAAGCGCAGGTCATAGCACACCAGCGGCAGAATCCGCCAGCCGCGCCATTCAAAGACCACTCGTTCGGTTCCTGCCTCATAATGGTGATGTTCATCCGCCATGCGGAACAGGTGACGCTTATCGTAAAAATGCGTTTTACCGCCGGGCTCTACCAGCAGAAAGCGGTTCACCGGGCCGCGTTCGGTCTGCAATGCCGCGCTACCGGCAATCAGCGCGTTGGTCTGCTCCGCTTTCGCCTGCATCCACTCAACGACCTCTTCCTGCGGCATCGACTGCTTCGCCGCTTCCATGGCAAAACCGGTAGTAAACATCTCAGGCAGTACAATGATGTCGCGCCCGCTCACTTCTTCCAGCTGACGATCGAAATGGCGCAGGTTGGCGGGACCATCCATCCACACCAGCGGTTGCTGCAACAGCGTAATTTTCAAGCCAGGCACAGTGGTGAACTCCATTATAAAGAGGGCGTTTAGATAATTTTAATACCATATCAGCAGCGGGAGGCGGCATGGAATATTTTGTTAAAAAAATGCTAACTTCGGCGAGTAACAATAAAAGAAAGGCGGGGAAATTCCCCGCCTTCGTCGTGATGTGGAGTATTGCAGCTATTATGCCGCTTCAATCTTGCGGATTTTTTCCGGCAGCTTTACCGGTTTGGTCGCCAGTTCATCCGCTGCGAAATCATCAACGTTAATACTGCGCAGACGGCTGGTTTCCGCACGGGTCAGAATCGAGGCTTCCTCCTGATTAATTAACCCTTTGGCCAGGGCATTAGTGGCCAGCTCATCCAGGCGGGTGAACGGCAGATTTTTACCCAGCTCTTTGCAGATGCGCTGGTGGATTGGGTCCGCCGCCATCACATCCAGCAGCGCTTCTTCCAGCAGGCCAACCGGGTTATGTTCGCTTGGCGTCAGGTACTGGCCGCGACCGATACGAGAGCGGGTCGCGCTCGGAACCTGCAGAATTTTCGCCACTTTATGATCCAGCTTGTCGGACGGCGCATCGTAGTGACGGCCGGTCGGGAAGATGGCGAGACGCAGCGCGCCGGCGACAAAGCGGTTCGGGAAATTTTTCAGCAGGTCATCGATAGCCTGCTCTGCCTGATACAGCGCATCCTGCACGCCCCAATGGACCAGCGGCAGATCCGCTTCATTACGGCCTTCATCGTCATAACGTTTCAGCACCGCCGATGCCAGGTAAAGCTGGCTCAGCACGTCGCCGAGACGCGCGGAGATACGTTCGCGACGCTTCAGGCTGCCGCCCAGTACCGCCATTGATACATCCGACAGCAGGGCCAGGTTGGCGCTCAGGCGATTCATGTGCTGATAGTAGCGGCGTGTAGTATCACGGGTCGGCGCGCTGCTGGTGCGGCCGCGAGTCAGGCCCAGCCAGAAGCTGCGTACTTTGTTGCTACCGACATGGCCGATATGTTTAAACAGCAGCTTATCGAAGGCGTTAACGTCATTGTTCTGCGCGGCGGCCATCTCATCCAGTACATACGGATGGCAACGAATCGCCCCCTGACCAAAGATCATCATGCTGCGGGTGAGGATATTCGCCCCTTCAACGGTAATGGCGATCGGCGCGCCCTGATAAGCGCGGGCAAGGAAGTTGCCTTCGCCCAGCATGATGCCTTTACCGCCGGTAATATCCATAGCGTCTATGATTGAACGCTGGCCGCGGTGGGTACAATGATATTTAACGATCGCCGACAGCACCGCCGGTTTCTCGCCAAGCATAATCCCGTAGGTAATCAGCGAAGCGGCGGCGTCCATTACGTAGGCGTTGCCTGCGATACGCGCCAGCGGCTCTTCGATCCCTTCCATTTTACCAATCGAGATTTTGAACTGACGGCGAATGTGGGCGTAGGCGCCGGTCGCCATAGCGACGGATTTCAGGCCGCCGGTGGCGTTGGACGGCAGAGTAATACCGCGACCCACGGACAGGCACTCAACCAGCATACGCCAGCCCTGGCCGGCCATGCTCGGGCCGCCGATGATGTAATCGATCGGTACGAAAATATCTTTACCACGAGTGGGGCCGTTCTGGAACGGTACGTTCAGCGGGAAGTGACGACGGCCAATTTCCACGCCCGGCGTTGAGGTAGGGATCAGCGCGCAGGTGATACCGAGTTCTTCCTCGCCGCCCAGCAGACGGTCCGGGTCTGAGAGTTTGAAAGCCAGGCCCAGTACGGTGGCGATTGGCGCGAGGGTGATATAGCGCTTGTTCCAGGTCAGGCGCATCCCCAGCACCTGCTGACCCTGCCAGTCGCCCATACAGACTACGCCGGTATCCGGGATCGCGCCGGCGTCGGAGCCCGCTTCCGGGCTGGTCAACGCGAAGCATGGGATCTCCTGACCACGCGCCAGGCGCGGCAGGTAGTGATTTTTCTGCTCTTCGGTACCGTAATGTTGCAGCAGTTCGCCCGGCCCTAAGGAGTTAGGCACGCCGACGGTGATCGCCAGGATCCCGGAAACGCCGGACAGCTTTTGCAGTACGCGAGACTGGGCATAGGCGGAAAACTCCAGGCCGCCGTACTCTTTCTTAATGATCATCGCAAAGAAGCGATGCTCTTTCAGGTACGCCCACAGCTCCGGCGGCAGATCAGCCATTTCATGGGTAATTTCGAAGTCGTTCGCCATGCGGCAGGCTTCTTCTACTGGGCCGTCGATGAAAGCCTGCTCTTCGGCGGTGAGGCGCGGCTGCGGATAGTTATGCAGCTTGTGCCAGTCCGGGTTGCCGCGGAACAGATCGCCTTCCCACCAGGTGGTGCCGGCATCGATGGCCTCTTTTTCCGTACGCGACATCGGCGGCATTACTTTGCGGAAGGCGCGGAATGCCGGGGCGGAGAAAAGGGATTTACGCATCGGCGCAAAGTTGAACGGCAGCAGGATAATCGCCAGCGGCAACAGCAGCCAGATATTCCACAGCCCCGCCACGCTGAGCGCCGCGGTCCAGGCGAGCAAAATCACGCTGCTGAGAAGCAGGCTGACTCGGTGATAGAAGAGCACGCCGAGTAACACTACGGTTGCAACAATACTCAAAATCATCATAGAGAAATGCTCCCTTATCTTGTAGGAGGTCTGACCACTTGTGATGTATTGGTTGTAGTGGATGTAATTTGTTTTAGCAATGTGTTTACAAAATAATTACAACCTTGCTCACATTGTTGGCTGGAAAAGCGGCACGTAAAATCAAAAGGACGAGGGATAACGTTGCCTGCTGCTTCTCGCTTCGGCGGCTATCCGGTACACTGCCAGGGTTATTCCAACCAATACTGAAGGATTATCCTCATGTACCAGGATCTTATTCGTAACGAACTGAACGAAGCCGCGGAAACGCTGGCCAACTTTCTGCAGGACGAGGCCAACATTCACGCTATTCAGCGCGCGGCGGTACTGCTGGCGGATAGCTTCAAAGCTGGCGGTAAAGTGCTTTCCTGCGGCAACGGCGGTTCTCATTGCGATGCGATGCATTTTGCGGAAGAGCTGACCGGGCGTTATCGCGAGAACCGCCCTGGTTATCCGGCGATCGCTATTTCTGACGTCAGCCATCTGTCCTGCGTGAGTAATGATTTTGGCTATGAATATGTCTTCTCCCGCTATGTTGAGTCGGTTGGCCGCGCAGGCGATGTTCTGCTGGGCATTTCCACCTCCGGCAACTCCGGCAACGTGATCAAAGCGATTGAAGCCGCGCGCGCGCAGGGAATGAAAGTGATCACCCTGACCGGTAAAGACGGCGGCAAAATGGCGGGTTCCGCCGATGTGGAAATTCGCGTACCGCATTTCGGTTACGCCGATCGCATTCAGGAGATTCACATTAAGGTGATTCATATTCTGATTATGTTGATCGAAAAAGAGATGGTTAAAGCTTAACTTGCCATGATGACGGCGCCGTGGCTTCCATGTTGAGGAGCCGCGGCGACAAGGCTTTAGCGGCAGGATATTTTGTGCAGTGGTATGAGGTGATCTATGTGCGAATTGCTCGGGATGAGCGCCAATGTGCCGACCGATATCTGTTTTAGCTTCTCCGGGCTGGTTCAGCGCGGGGGCGGCACCGGGCCGCATAAAGACGGCTGGGGTATTACCTTTTACGAAGGGAAAGGGTGTCGCACATTTAAAGATCCGCAGCCGAGCTTTCAGTCGCCAATAGCCAAACTGGTACAGGATTATCCCATTAAATCCTGTTCCGTCATTGCCCATATCCGTCAGGCCAACCGTGGCGAAGTGGCGCTGGAGAACACCCATCCGTTCACCCGCGAACTGTGGGGCCGCCACTGGACCTACGCCCATAACGGGCAGCTCAAGGGTTATAAATCGCTGAAGACGGGAAATTTCCGCCCGGTGGGCGAGACCGACAGCGAAACGGCTTTCTGCTGGCTGTTGCACCGTTTAACCGAGCGCTATCCGCGCACGCCTGGCAATATGGTCGGCGTGTTTAAATACATCGCGACGCTGGCGGGCGAAATGCGCGAGAAGGGCGTGTTTAATATGCTGTTATCGGACGGGCGCTATGTGATGGCGTACTGTTCAACCAACCTGTACTGGATCACCCGTCGGGCGCCGTTTGGCGTGGCGAAGCTACTGGATCAGGATGTGGAAATTGATTTTCAACGTGAGACCACACCAAACGATGTGGTCTCCGTTATCGCCACTCAGCCGCTGACCGGCAATGAGGCCTGGAATAAAATCATGCCAGGCGAGTGGGCGTTATTTTGCCTCGGGGAGCGTATAGTTTGAGGCCAGCTGCGGCTGGATAACCTCGTGGCTGAGCGGCTTGCTGACGATATAGCGGCCATCCATCACCGACACCACCGGCGGTTTGTGGGTCTGCTGGAAGTAGTCATAGCCTGGCTTCAGTTGCTTCCAGAAATCCGCATAGTACGAGAACTTATGTCGCGCCATGTTGGCGTCGGTCATGCGGAACGGGTAGATGCTGACCTGCACGCTTGGCTGGCCAAATACCAGCGCGCCGGTGACAAACTGGAAGATCTCGTCAATGCCGGTATCGGTCATCGCGTAGCAGCCGACGGAAACGCAGGCGCCGTGGATCATCAGGTATTTACCTTCATAGCCGTGCGCGCGATCGTAGGCATTCGGGAAGCCGATATTGATCGCTTTATAAAAGCGGCTGTCTGGTTTTAGCTGACTGCGCGAGACGTTATAAAATCCTTCCGGACTTTTGAAATCGCCCTGGCGTTGCTTCGGCCCGAGGCCGCCGGAGTAGTTACAGATCCGGTAGCTATCGAGAAGCTGGTAGGTTTCGCCCATTTTGACGT
The DNA here is from genome assembly GCF_057196925.1 of Klebsiella sp. SYXHC3. Lineage (NCBI taxonomy): Bacteria > Pseudomonadati > Pseudomonadota > Gammaproteobacteria > Enterobacterales > Enterobacteriaceae > Klebsiella > Klebsiella sp. SYXHC3. The sequence continues at coordinate 17,237 of NZ_JBXUNG010000003.1, forward strand.
AGAGATCGAGCATCCGCTCTTCTTTGAAGATCTCGATATAAACGGGAGAGCCCATTAACTGCTGTTTATATTCTTTGCTAACCGGCGTTGTCGGGCTGTTACTGCTGAGTAACCCAGCAAATGACACGCACGGCAACAGAAGCATCGCAATAAAGAATGCGATTTTGCGCATACTGCTTGTTCCTTGATAAAACAAAAAACCACATGCCAGGACGGCAAGAGATACCCGAAATCAGAGTTTTCTGGATTTAGAGCGCTCACATTAGCATCACGGCAGTTTTTCGCAAGCACGGTGTGGCTGCGTTTACAATTTAATGTTCCTTTATAGCGAATATTGCCGCAAAGCGCAGTGAGAACTTTGCGCAATAGCTCGCATTTTAGAAGCACTTATTGGCGCTTTTCCTACTTCTGCCACTCACAAAATGTTACACTCCCGCCGTTTATGACCAGGGTAAGAAAGGATGCTTCTCTCCCGTCTTGTGCCCCCGTGGCACCGCTATTCCTTTCTTATTCTGATATTCCATCAATAATGCTGGCCTCGGCTTGAGCCGGGGTTTAGGTTACGGATACCTGCTAACGATATGATTAAAATCACGAAAGGGCTGGATTTGCCCATAGCTGGCATGCCATTACAGCAGATCTCGCCCCGGCCTGCGGTGAAACGCGTCGCGCTGCTCGGCGAGGAGTACGTCGGCATGCGCCCCTCGATGGCCGTGAGCGAAGGCGATCGGGTGCAAAAAGGCCAGGTGCTGTTCGAAGATAAAAAGAACGCCGGGGTACGTTTTACCGCGCCAGCCAGTGGGGTGGTCAGCGCCATTCATCGCGGCGAGCGCCGGGTGCTGCAATCGGTGGTGATTGATATCGACGGCAGCAATGAGGCGGTGTCGTTTACCCGCTATGCATTAGAAGATCTTAACGATTTGCCACGGGAAGCGGTGCAGCAACAGCTGCTGGAATCCGGGCAGTGGACGGCGTTTCGTACCCGTCCTTTCAGCAAAATTCCCGCGCCGGGTAGCGTTCCGGCGGCTATTTTCGTCACTGCTATCGATACCAACCCGCTGGCGGCTGAACCGCAGCCGATTATCCTCGCCCAGCGTGAAGCCTTTGATGCCGGTCTGACGGTGCTAACGCACCTGACGGACGGTAAAGTCCACGTCTGTCAGGCCAGCGGCGGCAAGCTGGGCGGCCATCCCGCCGGGCAGGTGACATTCAACCAGTTTAGTGGCCCGCATCCGGCAGGGCTTGCCGGTACGCACATTCACTTCCTTGAGCCGGTCAGCCTGACCAAACAGGTCTGGCATCTCAACTATCAGGAGGTCATCGCCATCGGCAGACTGTTCCTCGACGGCGAGCTGTACAGCGAACGCGTCATTGCCCTTGGCGGCCCGCAGGTAAAACAGCCGCGATTGCTGGAAACCTGTCTCGGCGCCAGCCTCGATGAGCTGCTGGCGGGCGAGCTGGTGGATGATGAAAACCGGGTTATTTCCGGTTCTGTCTTGAGCGGCACCCACGCCTGCGGCCCTCACGCCTTCCTCGGGCGCTACCATTTGCAGGTCAGCGTGGTACGAGAAGGCCGTGAAAAAGAGCTGTTTGGCTGGGTGATGCCGGGCAAAGAGAAGTTCTCGATTACCCGCACCACCCTTGGTCATTTCTTTAAGCGCAAGCGCTTTAATTTTTCCACTGATACTAACGGCGGCGAGCGGGCGATGGTACCGATCGGCAACTATGAGCGGGTAATGCCGCTGGATATTCTGCCGACCATATTGCTGCGCGATCTGCTTGCCGGCGATAGCGATAGCGCCCAGGCGCTGGGCTGTCTGGAGCTGGATGAAGAAGATCTGGCGCTTTGCACCTACGTTTGTCCGGGCAAATATGAATACGGCCCGGCGCTGCGCAGCGTGTTAACCCAGATTGAGCAGGAAGGATAAGAGATGGGCTTAAAGCACCTGATTGAGAAACTTGAGCCGCATTTCACGCACGGCGGCAAGTTAGCAAAATATTACCCGCTGTATGAAGCGGCGGCGACGATCTTCTACACCCCGGGTTTAGTCACCCGCGGCGCGGCGCACGTACGTGACTCCATCGACCTCAAGCGGATGATGATCCTCGTCTGGTTTGCGGTGTTCCCGGCGATGTTCTGGGGCATGTATAACGTCGGCTTGCAGACGATTCCGGCGTTGCACAAGCTATACGGCGCCGAACAGTTACAGCAGGTAATAGCCAACAACTGGCACTATAGCGTTGCCCAGTGGTTAGGGGTGAGCTTCAACGCCGATGCCGGGTGGCTCAGCATGATGACGCTGGGGGCGGTATTTTTCCTGCCTATCTACCTGACCGTATTCATCGTCGGCGGTTTTTGGGAAGTGCTGTTCGCGATTGTGCGCAAACATGAGATCAACGAAGGCTTTTTCGTTACCTCGATTCTCTTCGCGCTGATTGTGCCGCCAACGATGCCGCTATGGCAGGCGGCGCTGGGAATCTCCTTCGGCGTGGTGATTGCCAAAGAAATTTTCGGCGGCACCGGGCGCAATTTCCTCAACCCGGCGCTGGCGGGGCGCGCGTTTCTGTTCTTTGCCTACCCGGCGCAGATTTCTGGCGACCTGGTATGGACGGCGGCGGACGGTTTTTCCGGCGCGACGCCGCTCTCCCAGTGGGCCAGCGGCGGCGGTGAAGCGCTGGTTAACGTCGCCACCGGCATCCCGGTGAGCTGGATGGACGCCTTCCTCGGCAACATTCCCGGCTCGATTGGCGAAGTGTCGACGCTGATGATCCTCATCGGCGGCGCGTTCATTATCTTTGCCCGTATCGCTTCCTGGCGCATCGTCGCCGGGGTGATGGTCGGTATGATCGCTACCGCTACGCTGTTTAATTTCATCGGTTCTGATACCAACCCCATGTTCTCGATGCCGTGGTACTGGCATCTGGTGCTCGGCGGTTTCGCCTTCGGCATGATGTTTATGGCGACTGACCCGGTATCGGCTTCCTTTACCGATAAAGGTAAATGGAGCTACGGCCTGCTGATTGGCGTGATGTGCGTGCTGATTCGCGTCGTCAACCCGGCCTATCCGGAAGGGATGATGCTGGCGATTCTGTTCGCCAACCTCTTTGCGCCGCTGTTCGATTACCTGGTGGTGCAGGCCAATATCAAGCGGAGGAAGTCGCGTGGCTGATAAGAAAAGTAACGATAGCATCGGCAAAACGCTGCTGGTGGTGCTGGTGCTTTGTCTGGTGTGCTCCATTGTGGTTGCTGGTTCCGCCGTGGGCCTCAAGTCACGTCAGCAGGAACAACGCGCGCTGGATAAACAGCGCAATATCCTGGCCGTCGCCGGCCTGATGCAGCAGGGGATGGATGCTGACGCGGTGGCGGAAACCTTCGCCGCGCGCATTACCCCTCGGCTGGTCAATCTGGCGACCGGCGAACTGCTGGATAAAGACCCGGGCAAATTTAATCAGGCTCAGGCGCTGAAAGATCCGCAGCAGAGCATCGCGCTCGACGCCAGCCAGGATCCGGCCGGGATTAAACGCCGCAGCAACCTGGCGGAAATTTACCTGGTGCGTGACGCGCAGCAGCAGATTCAGGAAGTCGTGCTGCCTATCTATGGCAATGGCCTGTGGTCAATGATGTACGCCTTCGTGGCGCTGGACGTCGATGGGCGTACGGTGAAAGGCATTACTTACTACGATCAGGGCGAAACGCCGGGGTTGGGCGGCGAGGTGGAAAACCCGAACTGGCGTCAGCAGTTTGTCGGTAAGCAGGTGCTGGATGACAACGGCATGCCGTCGTTGAAGGTGGTAAAAGGCGGCGCGCGCGCAGGCGATCTCCACGCGGTTGACGGTTTATCCGGCGCCACGCTGACGTCAAACGGCGTGCAGCATAGCTTTGATTTCTGGATGGGCGAACTGGGCTTTGGTCCGTTCCTGAAAAAGGTTCGTGAGGGAGAGCTGAATAATGGCTGAACAGAGCGATATGAAAGAGGTGAAGCGCGTGCTGGTGGGGCCGCTTATCGCCAATAACCCCATCGCCCTGCAGGTGCTCGGCGTCTGCTCCGCGCTGGCGGTGACCACCAAACTGGAAACCGCCTTCGTGATGACCATTGCGGTGACGCTGGTGACGGCGTTTTCCAGCATGTTTATCTCTATGATTCGCCACCATATTCCCAATAGCGTGCGCATCATCGTGCAGATGGCGATCATCGCCTCGTTGGTTATCGTGGTGGATCAGCTGCTGCGGGCTTTCGCCTATGAGACCTCTAAGCAGCTGTCGGTGTTCGTCGGGCTTATCATCACGAACTGTATCGTGATGGGGCGTGCCGAAGCTTATGCCATGAAATCGCCGCCGCTGGCCAGCTTTATGGATGGTATCGGTAACGGTCTCGGTTACGGCGCGATCCTGATTATCGTCGGTTTCCTGCGCGAGCTTATCGGCAGCGGTAAGCTGTTCGGTATCACCGTACTGGAAACGGTGCAGAACGGCGGCTGGTATCAGCCGAACGGCCTGTTCCTGCTGGCGCCGAGCGCGTTCTTCATTATCGGTTTGCTGATTTGGGCCCTGCGTAGCTGGAAGCCTGAACAGCAGGAAAAGGAGTAACCGATCATGGCTCATTACATTAGCCTGTTTGTCCGCGCGGTGTTTGTTGAGAACATGGCGCTGGCCTTCTTCCTCGGGATGTGTACCTTCCTCGCGGTGTCGAAAAAGGTTTCCACCGCGTTTGGCCTCGGCGTTGCGGTCACGGTGGTGCTGGGTCTTGCCGTACCGATCAACAACCTGGTCTATAACCTGGTGCTGCGCGACGGCGCATTGATGGAAGGCGTAGACCTCAGCTTCCTTAACTTCATCACCTTTATCGGGGTGATTGCGGCGCTGGTGCAAATACTTGAGATGATCCTCGATAAGTACTTCCCGGCACTCTATAACGCGTTAGGGATCTTCCTGCCGCTTATCGCCGTTAACTGCGCTATTTTCGGCGGCGTGTCGTTTATGGTGCAGCGCGATTACAACTTCCCGGAATCGATTGTTTACGGCTTTGGTTCCGGCATCGGCTGGATGCTGGCGATTGTCGCGATGGCGGGAATCCGCGAAAAAATGAAGTACGCCAACGTGCCCGCCGGTCTGCGCGGGTTAGGGATCACCTTTATCACCACCGGACTGATGGCGCTGGGCTTTATGTCATTCTCCGGTGTGCAGCTATAAGGGCGGAAAAGTATGGAAATTATTCTTGGCGTGGTGATGTTCACGCTGATCGTGCTGGTCCTGTCGGGGCTTATCCTGGTGGCGCGCTCGAAGCTGGTGAACGCGGGCGACGTGGTTATTGAAATCAATAACGAAGCGGATAAACAGATCCGCACGCCGGCGGGCGACAAACTGCTGAACACGCTCTCCAGCAACGGTATCTTCGTCTCTTCCGCCTGCGGCGGCGGCGGCTCCTGCGGCCAGTGCCGGGTGACCATCAAAGAAGGCGGCGGCGATATTCTGCCGACAGAGCTTTCGCATATCACCAAACGCGAAGCCAAAGAAGGGTGCCGCCTGGCCTGCCAGGTGGCGGTGAAGCAGAATATGAAAATTGAGCTGCCGGAAGAGATTTTCGGCGTGAAAAAATGGGAGTGCGAGGTTATCTCTAATGATAACAAAGCGACCTTCATTAAAGAGCTCAAATTACGGGTGCCGGATGGTGAAGCGGTGCCGTTCCGCGCCGGCGGTTATATTCAGATCGAATGCCCGTCGCATAAAGTGGCCTATGCCGACTTTGATATTCCCGATGAATATCGCTCAGACTGGGATAAGTTCAACCTGTTCCGCTATGTCTCTGAGGTGAAAGAGCCGACCCTGCGCGCCTACTCGATGGCTAACTACCCGGAAGAGGAGGGCATCATTATGCTCAACGTGCGTATCGCCACGCCGCCGCCGAAGGTTCCGGATGCGCCGCCGGGGATTATGTCGTCCTATATCTGGTCGCTGAAGCCTGGCGATAAGGTGACGATTTCCGGGCCGTTTGGCGAGTTCTTTGCCAAAGAGACCGACGCCGAGATGGTGTTTATCGGCGGCGGAGCGGGCATGGCGCCGATGCGTTCACACATCTTTGACCAGCTTAAGCGCCTGCACAGCACGCGTAAAATCAGCTTCTGGTACGGCGCGCGTTCGCTGCGCGAAATGTTCTATGACGATGAGTTTGAACAGCTGGCGCGCGAAAACCCCAATTTTACCTTCCACGTCGCGCTCTCCGATCCGCTGCCGGAAGATAACTGGACCGGGCATACGGGCTTTATCCATAATGTTCTGTATGAAAACTATCTGCGCGACCATCCGGCGCCGGAAGATTGCGAGTTCTATATGTGCGGGCCGCCGGTGATGAACGCCGCGGTGATTAAAATGCTCAAAGATCTGGGCGTCGAAGATGAGAACATCATGCTCGACGACTTTGGAGGCTGATGATGTGGACGGTATTTGTCGCGACCTTTGTGATTTTTGCGCTGGTGATCCTCGGCATGTCCCTGGGCTACCTGGTGAAGCGTAAGAGTATTCAAGGCAGTTGCGGCGGGATCTCCTCGCTGGGGCTGGAGAAAGTCTGCGACTGTCCGGAACCGTGCGATGCGCGTAAGAAACGTCTCGCCCGCGAGGCGCAGCGCCAGCAGCAGCGCATTCTCTAATGCGCCGACGGCGCTACGCTTGCGTTTTTCAGGCCGCTTTCGCGGCCTTTTTTATCTTACTGCCAGTTTTTCGCCTGCGCCGGAGAATCCACCATCACGCCGTCGGCGCCTAATTCTTTCGCCGTTCGATAATCTTCCGCGCTATTGATGCCGAAGAAAATGATGTGGGCCTGGCCCTGCGAGCGGAAGCAATCCATCGCCTCTTTATCCCAGGTGAGCGTCGCCGGAGAAACGCCTTCACCAAGGGTAAACTTCTCGACTACCTCCACCTTGCGCTTTAGTTCCAGCCCGTACCACTTATCGCCATCGCGCTGGCTGTCTTGCTGGCACTGGTGGCTGAGCGAAACGTTTGCAAGCCTGGTTCGGGTTTCGCTGCGGCTAACAAAGCGGGGGATCGGTTGCGGCAGAGCGGCGATATAGCGGTCTTCGGTGGAATAAACCCGTACCCGGTCGAGGCTATGGGTATTTTTTAACACCTCCAGCAGGCGTTCGCCCATCACCGCCGGTTCGGCATCCGGTGATTTTATATCGATGTAGAAGAAGGTCTGCGGCCACTGCTGCAGCACGCTTTGTAAGGTCGGGATCGTGGCCTGCTTGCCGCGCCACGGATGGCTGTCATCGCCCCATTTCCAGCCGGCATCGACTTTTGCCAGCTCGGCGGCGGTTAAGCTTGAGACCTTGCCCTCGGCGTTGGTCAGGGCGGAGAGATCGCTTGAGCGATAGAGCACCGGTACGCCATCGCGGCTTAGCTGTACCGTAATCCAGATGGCCTGTGCGTGATTTTCCAGCGCCAGTTTGATGGCCGGTAGGGTGTTTTCCGGCGCATCGCCGGTACCGCCGCGGTGGGCAATCAGCTGCGGATTGGCGAAAACGCTGCCGGTCGCCAGCAGACAGAGTACCGTGAGTATTTTCTTCATGATTGTATCTTCCTGATTCATTATTTAAATGTATGAAAATAAAGGTTATTTGTTTCACTTTTATGTTGTAACAGCTTTTTTGGCGGTTGAATTAAAAAAAGAATAAAATTTGCGTGTAGTTTTGCTATGCTGTATGGGTATACAGTGTTGGGCAAGGCGATGCGTAAAATTATCCATGTCGATATGGACTGCTTCTTCGCAGCGGTGGAAATGCGTGACAACCCGGCGTTGCGCGATATCCCCATTGCAATCGGCGGCAGTCGGGTACAACGTGGCGTGATTAGTACCGCGAACTATCCTGCGCGTAAGTTTGGCGTGCGCAGCGCGATGCCGACGGCGACGGCGCTTAAACTGTGTCCGCACCTCACGCTGCTGCCGGGGCGCTTTGATGCCTACAAAGAAGCCTCGAACCACATCCGCGAAATTTTCTCCCGCTATACCTCGTTAATCGAGCCGCTGTCGCTGGATGAAGCCTACCTTGACGTGAGCGACAGCGTACACTGCCACGGCTCTGCCACGCTGATGGCCCAGGAGATCCGCCAGACCATCGAGCGTGAACTGAATCTCACCGCTTCTGCGGGCGTGGCGCCGGTAAAATTCCTCGCGAAAATTGCCTCAGATATGAACAAGCCGAATGGCCAGTTCGTCATTGCCCCGCATCAGGTGGCGGAGTTTGTGCGGTCTCTGCCGCTGGCGAAAATTCCCGGCGTCGGGAAGGTGTCGGCGGCGAAGCTGGAAAATATGGGGCTGCGTACCTGTGGCGACGTGCAAAACAGCGATCTGGCGATGCTGCTTAAACGTTTTGGTAAGTTTGGCCGTATCCTGTGGGAGCGCAGCCACGGCATTGACGAGCGCGAAATCCATAACGATCGTCAGCGTAAATCGGTCGGCGTCGAGCGCACTCTGGCGGAAGATATTCATGAGTGGTCAGACTGCGAAGCGATTATCGAAAATCTCTATCCCGAGCTGGAACGCCGTCTGGCGAAGGTAAAACCGGATCTACTGATCGCGCGTCAGGGCATCAAACTGAAGTTTAACGATTTCCAGCTCACTACTCAGGAGCACGTCTGGCCGCGGTTAAACAAAGAGGATTTAATCGCGACCGCGCGCAACGCCTGGCTTGAGCGTCGGGGCAGCCGCGGCGTGCGGCTGGTGGGGTTACACGTAACTCTGCTCGACCCACAGCTTGAACGACAACTGGTACTTGGACTATAACGATGTTAACGATCAGGGCGTATTTAGAAGATGATTTTCCGGCGCTGTGCGCCATTTTTTTGCGTGCGGTTAAAGAGACCGCCAGCCGGGATTATTCTCCCGCGCAAATTGCCGCCTGGGCGCAGGTTGATGAATCCCGCTGGCGGCAGAAACTTGCCGATTCGCAAGTGCTGGTGGCGGTTATTGATAATCAGCCGGTTGGATTTATCACTGTTGTTAATGATTATATCGACCTCTTTTTCGTCTCGCCGGATTATACCCGTCGTGGAATCGGTCATGCGCTCATCGGGGCGGTCTGCGCCAGCCTTCCGGGAAAGATATTGTCGGTTGATGCGAGCATAACGGCACGATCCAGTTTTCTTCGTCAGGGATTTCGTGTCGTCGCTGAGCAGCGAGTAGAATCGCGTGGAGAGAGGTTCACCAACTATCGAATGGAAAAACGCGGTTCGGGTAAGGCTGAATAGATACTGTTATCGGTTTGCGACTTTTTTGGTCCGGGAAAAACACGTGTTTTGTGTTAATTCAGAGCACATTGCGCTCCCGATATTTCTTCTGCGTTATGGCTTTCCTGGCGCAGGGAGCGCACAGGGGGCGGCCAGTCGCCGCCGCCCCCTGTACCCCCGGGCTCTGGCCGCCAAAATCGCCACTTCGTGGTACCTTCGACTTATCCCTGCAGGCTTCGGGTCGGGCCGAGGCAGCGTCCTTGCAAAACACGGCCCTCAGCCCGCATCCATGCGGGCTGCCCCGGCCTGCCGGGAACGTCTCAGCGATTTTGAGGCCACCAACACCGGCAGTTTCAGTAGCCACGGGTACAGGGTAGAGGCCACGAACCGTAGGCCGGATAAGGCGTAGCCGCCATCCGGCGCGAAAGTGGCTCTTTACCCGCGGTTATTGCCCGGCGGCGCGTTGCGCCTTATCCGGGCTACCAAACTGCACATTACTGTAGCCGGCGTAGGTCGGGTAAGGCGTTAGCCGCCACCCGACAAAACAGGTCATCACCGGGGCCGGAGGCACAACCGGCGGCATAGCGCCGCCGGTATAGGGCTTACTTAGCCGGAATAGCTTTCAGCAGTTCGGTCAGCAGCGTCCAGTACTGGCCGACGCTCTCGATATGAACCTGCTCATCCGGGGAGTGCGGGCCGGTAATGGTCGGGCCGATGGAAACCATGTCCATGTCCGGATACGGTTTTTTGAACAGACCGCATTCCAGGCCAGCGTGGATAATTTGAATGTTCGGCGTCTTGTTGAACAGACGCTGATAGGTCTCGCGCACCAGGTGCATAACCGGAGAGTTGGCATCCGGCTGCCAGCCTGGGTAAGCGCCTTTGGCTTCGGTTTTCGCCCCGGCCAGTTTGCCCAGCGAATCCAGCATGCTGACGACATAGTCTTTACCGCTGTCGATCAGCGAGCGAATCAGGCAGTGGATCTGTACGTTGTCGTCGGTCATGGTGACGACGCCGACGTTCAGCGAAGTTTCAACCACGCCTTTGGCGACGTCGGAGTTGCGGATCACGCCGTTCGGCGTCGCGTTCAGCAGGCGCACGAAACCGTCGCGGGAAGCCTGAGTCAGCGCCGCTTTATCGTTCGCGACCGCTTCCAGCAGGACGACCAGATTCTTCTCTTTGGCCGCCAGTTCGTTTTTCAGGATATCCTGGTAAGTATTCACCAGCGCTTTCAGCGCATCCGCTTTGTCCGCGGCGACGGCGACGGTCGCGAAGGCTTCACGCGGGATAGCGTTACGCAGCGTACCGCCGTTGAAATCGACCAGACGCAGATCCAGTTCATCGGCATGGCCCGCCAGGAAGCGCGCCAGCAGCTTGTTAGCGTTGCCCAGGCCGACGTGGATTTCACCGCCGGAGTGGCCGCCTTTTAAGCCTTTCAGGGTCAGTTTAAAGCTCTGGAAACCGGCTGGAATCGCTTCGCGAGTCAGCGCCAGGTTAGAGGTGAAATCGATACCGCCGGCGCAACCCATGTAGATTTCGCCTTCTTCTTCCGAATCGGTATTGATCAGGATATCCGCCTGCAGCCAGTTGGCCTGTAGACCGAACGCGCCATCCATACCGGCTTCTTCGGTCATGGTCAGCAGCACTTCCAGCGGGCCGTGGGCAACGCTATCGTCGGCCAGCACCGCCAGCGCGGAGGCCATACCAATGCCGTTATCCGCGCCCAGGGTGGTGCCGCGCGCTTTGACCCATTCGCCGTCGATGTACGGCTGGATCGGGTCTTTAGTGAAGTCGTGGACGGTATCGTTATTTTTCTGCGGCACCATATCGAGGTGCGCCTGCAGAACTACCGGCTTGCGGTTTTCCATACCGGCGGTCGCGCCTTTACGAATCAGAATGTTGCCAACCTGGTCGCGTTCCGCGTGTAAGCCTTTCTCTTTTGCCCAACCCATGATGTGCTCGGCGAGCTGTTCTTCGTGATAGGACGGGTGTGGGATGGAGCAAATTTTGGCAAAAATATCCCAAAGCGGTTGCGGGGATAATTGAGACAATTCAGACACGATGAGTCTCCTTACAGTCACCTGCAAAAGTCGTTTACAGGTCGAGGGTTAGCAATAAGATTCACTACAAGCTCGGGCTTGCGCGATGTGGTTGAGAATACCACTTTCCGCGCGCTCTGCTAGTGTAAAGCACGCAAAAAGCGTTGCCGGAGGCGCTTAATACTGGTTTTTAGCGCGTCAGGTCTCTATAATCTCGCGCAACCATTTTCCCCCTCGAACAATATTTAAGCCGTTATACACAGGCTGGGACAATTCACATGAGCGAAAAATACGTCGTCACCTGGGACATGTTGCAGATTCACGCCCGCAAACTGGCAAGCCGTCTGCTGCCGGTTGAACAATGGAAAGGCATCATTGCCGTTAGCCGTGGCGGTCTGGTACCGGGAGCTTTACTGGCGCGTGAACTGGGTATTCGTCATGTTGATACCGTATGTATCTCTAGCTACGATCACGACAACCAGCGCGAACTGAAAGTACTGAAGCGCGCTGAAGGCGATGGCGAAGGTTTCATCGTTATTGATGACCTGGTCGATACCGGCGGCACCGCCGTCGCTATCCGCGAAATGTATCCTAAAGCGCACTTTGTCACCATTTTCGCTAAGCCGGCGGGCCGTCCGCTGGTTGATGATTATGTGGTTGATATCCCGCAGGATACCTGGATTGAACAGCCGTGGGATATGGGCGTCGTCTTCGTCCCGCCAATCGCTGGCCGTTAATTCCCGCCAATCGTGAATAATTACCACGCCCGGTTATGCCGGGCGTGGTTTTTTTTACCCTGACGCGGGTTACAATAGCGAAAGCAGCAACATGATGGAGGCGGCACATGTCACAGGCTAACCTTAGCGAAACGTTGTTTAAACCCCGATTCAAATACCCGGAAACCTCAACGCTGGTCCGTCGGTTTTCATCCGGCCAGCATCAGGGCATGCAGACCGCGCTGAGCGGTAATCACGTCGATCACTGGTATCGCTTAATCAATCGCCTGATGTGGATCTGGCGCGGCGTCTCGCCGCAGGAGATATGGGATGTCCAGGCGCGCATCGTGATGAGCGATGCCGAGCGCTCTGACCCGGAGCTCTACGATACGGTGATTGGCTATCGCGGCGGCAACTGGGTGTATGAGTGGACTAAACAAGCGATGATGTGGCAGCAAAAAGCGACTCAGGAAGCCGATCCTTTGCAGAGCGGTCGCCACTGGTTGCACGCCTCCAACCTCTATAGCATCGCCGCCTACCCGCATATCAAGGGCGATGGGCTGGCCGATCAGGCGCAGACGCTGGCCAATCGCGCCTATGAAGAGGCGGCGCAACGTCTGCCGGGCGAGCTGCGGGAACTGGAATTCGCTATCCCCGGCGGCGCCCCGGTGACGGGCTTCCTGCATATGCCGAAAGGCGAAGGCCCGTTTCCGACGGTGCTGATGTGCGGCGGTCTGGATTCGCTGCAAACCGATTATTACAGCCTGTATGAGAAGTATTTTGCTCCGCTGGGGATCGCCATGCTGACGCTGGACATGCCGTCCATCGGTTTCTCAACCAAGTGGACGTTGAGCCAGGACACCAGCATGCTGCATCAGTACGTGCTACAGCATCTGCAGAATGTCCCCTGGGTTGACCATACCCGGGTGGCGGCATTTGGTTTCCGCTTCGGCGCCAATATTGCGGTTCGTCTGGGGTATCTGGAGTCGCAGCGGCTGAAGGCGGTAGCCTGTCTGGGGCCGGTGGTGCATAACCTGCTGGTGGATCCGCAGCTGATGGCGCGGGTGCCGGAGATGTTCCTCGATGTGCTGGCATCGCGTCTTGGCATGCACGATGCTTCCGACGAAGCGCTGCGCGTCGAACTTAACCGTTATTCATTAAAAACTCAGGGCTTGCTGGGCCGCCGTTGCCCTACGCCGATGCTCTCCGGCTACTGGAAAGATGATCCCTTTAGCCCCGAAGAGGAGTCGCGGTTAATCACCTCCTCCTCGGCGGATGGCAAGCTGCTGGAGATACCGTTTAAGCCGGTTTACCGTAATTTCGATCACGCATTGCGTCAGATTGCCCGCTGGATCAATCATAGATTTAGTTAATATATTGCTAAATTTTATTGGTTTGGTAAAACAGTTGCATCACTAAAGGAGATCGCAATGACGTTACCGAGTGGACACCTGAAGAGTAAGCTGATTAAAAAATTCACGGCGCTAGGCCCCTATATCCGTGAAGGGCAGTGTGAAGAGAACCGCTTTTTTTTCGACTGCCTGGCAGTTTGCGTCAACGTTAAACCAGCGCCGGAGAAGCGGGAATTCTGGGGCTGGTGGATGGAAATGGAAGCACAGGAATCTCGTTTCACTTATAGCTACCAGTTCGGCCTGTTTGATAAAGAGGGTGACTGGCAAGCGGTCGACATCGACGATCCCGAGGTTCGTGAAAGACTCGAAAAAACGCTGCGTGAGTTCCACGAGCGCGCTGCGGCGCTGCTGGCAACGTTCAATCTGAAACTCGAACCGGCTGACGATTTCAGCGAACCGGTTCGCCTGCGCGCGTAATTTCTCCCCGGTGCCTGTTGCCGCAGGCACCGTCCGATAAAAATCGATACCAATTGTAAATAACCGCCGCACCAATCCGCCTCTCGTTATACGAGGCGGCAATATAGTAGGTAGTTAAACGAAAATATTATTTACCCCTTCCTGGGGGGCTAATGCTGTGGTTTTACGTTCTGTTTACCATGTAATGATATTTGGGTGACATATTACAGCCTGAATCAATGCTTTAAGTGAATATAACTATTTGTTTGTTAATGGATAATTTGTGTTTGATTAATGCTGGACGCTATTCGAATTATAATTCTACTTCTTTTTTATTATTTATCCGCTTACCGTTACTCCATGGTGGGAATCAGCACATCAGAAACGCTGTGTTAATAAAGAGCGATTGAAAATAACGCTGATGTATTCTGATGACTAATAATACCCGAGGCCTGAAACAATACGCCGGAGCCGCCGGCGGATGGGGGGCCGTTAAAGCTTGTACCACCCACGTTTTGGGGCAAAAAACGCCGCTGCGCGATACCATCGCGCTATTTAAAATGAACCAGGTTAAAGGGTTTGACTGCCCTGGCTGCGCCTGGCCGGACCCAGAACACCGCTCGCCGATGGAGCTGTGCGAAAACGGCGTCAAGGCCGTGTCGTGGGAGACAACGGCAAAGAAAGCGACGCCTGAATTCTTTGCTCATCATACGCTTGCGGAACTGTGGCAGCGCAGTGATTATGAGCTGGAAAATTACGGTCGTCTCACTCATCCGATGAAGTACGACATCATCAGCGATACCTATCAACCGGTCGCCTGGGAACAGGCCTTTGCCGAAATCGGCGAGATCATGCGTGGTTTTGCGCCGGACGAGATGGAGTTTTATACCTCGGGGCGCACCTCCAACGAAGCGGCGTTTCTCTATCAACTGTATGCCCGGGAATATGGCAGCAACAATTTCCCTGACTGCTCCAACATGTGCCATAGTCCCACCGGCACGGGGCTGGGCTCGTCTATTGGTATTGGTAAAGGAACCGTTGAACTTAGCGATTTCGAGGCGGCCGATCTGGTGATTTGCGTGGGTCATAACCCCGGTACAAACCATCCGCGAATGCTCTCTACGCTACGGGAAGTGGCGCAGCGCGGCGGTAAAATCATCTCAGTTAATCCGCTACGCGAGCGTGGTCTGGAACGCTTTAGTTTTCCGCAGTCGCCGTCCGATATGTTGTTAGGTCAGCATACCGACCTTTCCAGCGACTATTTCCAGATCCGCGTTGGCGGCGACGCCTGGTTCTTCCGCGGGGCGATGAAAGCGCTGCTGGCCTTAGATGCGCAGCATCCGGTCATTCATCACGACTTTATTGCCGGGCACACTTCGGGCTATCCGGCGCTGTTGGCCGATCTTGAAGCGCTATCGTGGGACGATATCGAGCGCGGTGCGGGGGTTAAACGCGAAGTGGTCGAATACTTCGCCGGGATCTACAGCCGTCATCAGCGGGTGATCATTAGCTACGGTCTGGGTATCACTCAACATCGCAACGGCACGCAGAACGTACAACAACTGGTTAATCTACTGTTGATGCGCGGTAATATGGGGCGCAAAGGGGCGGGCATCTGTCCGTTGCGCGGTCACTCCAACGTGCAGGGCGACAGAAGCGTCGGCATTAACGAAGCCCCGAGTGAAGAGTTTAATCTGCGACTGGAGAGCTACTTTGGCATCAAGGCGCCGCGCCAGCATGGCCGTTCCTCGGTCGAAAGTATCAAAGCGATTGAGGATAAACGCGCGCGCGGGCTGATCTGCATGGGCGGTAATCTGGCGGTAGCGATGCCGGATCCGCTGCGTACGTTCCCGGCTATGCGCCGCCTGGAACTGCAGGTCCATATCGCCACCAAGCTGAATCGCTCGCATCTGTTGGCGGGCAAAGATACCTTTTTATTCCCGGCGCTTGGCCGCAGCGAACGCGATCTGCAAATCTCGGGCGTACAGTCGATCACCGTCGAAGATTCAATGAGCATGGTACATGCCTCTACCGGTTCGCTGAAACCTGCTTCTCCGCATCTGCTTTCCGAACCGGCCATTGTCGCCGGACTGGCCCGCGCGACGCTGCCGGATAGCCCAGTCTCCTGGGAGCGGTTGGTGGGTGATTACCGTCTGATCCGTGACGCGATTGAAGCGGTGATCCCGGAATTCCATCAGTTTAATGCGCGCATTGCCGCGCCGGGCGGCTTCCGCCTTGATAACCCGGCTTCGCGTGGCGAATACCGTACCGAATCGGGTAAAGCGACGTTCCACGTCTGCAATCTGGCCGCCGTTGATGATGCGCTACCGGTGGATAGTCTGGTATTGACTACCATCCGCAGCCACGATCAATACAACACCACCATCTACGGCATGGATGACCGCTATCGCGGCGTAACCGGCCGTCGCGATATTATCTTCCTCAGTGAGGAAGAGGCGCGTAAGCGTCAGTTGAGGCAGGGGGATCGGGTCAATATCATGGCGCTGGATGCGCGGGGCGAACCGGACGGCGAGAAAGCGCTGTTGAATCAGACGGTGTTTATCGTACCGATGGCGGCGTCGTCGATTGCCGCTTATCTACCGGAGGCCAATATTTTGCTGTCGTTGGATGCGGTCGATAAAGAGAGCCTGACGCCGGCTTATAAGAGCGCACCGGTACTTATAATCCGGGCGTAAGGAATAACGGAGCCGAAAGTTGGCCCCGGTTCTGGGATATCATTTTTTATGAATTCCTGCCAGGAATACAGAAGTAATTACTTATCTAACACAGCGCTCATCGTCACTTTATTCCCCATATGGGCGCTGGTGATTTTATAATCAGTCGCATTCAGCTCTTTCGCTTTTTTGGCAATCACCGCTTCAGCGGAGTCAAGGGTATTACCGGTTGCAGTCACGCTATGCGCGGAAGCGGTAAAGGCAAAAAGTGAAAGTGCAGCTGCGGAAAAAATAGTCGATACGGTTTTCATGTTCATAATCCTGTTAAGTTGTTTCGTTAACGTTGCCCGTTGCAACGTGATGGCGTAAAGGATATGTCCCGCCCGTTGTCTGAAAAAGAGGGCAACGGGCAATAGACTTTTCTTCTTTTGTTCATAAAAGGAATGGCCCGGCCATTCCTGGCAACAATCAGGCGCTAAAGTTATTTTTCAACGCCTGCAGGCCGTCGCGATAAATACCGCTAAACAGCGCTTCGGCATCCGCGTCGCTGACGTTAACCGGCGTGAAGCTGCCGGACCACTCAACGCGGGTGATATTGCTATCGGCAGTTGCCACTACCGCGATAGTGGAGAGGTAATCCACGACCGGGAACGGCGCCTGGATGATCGAGTAGCTATAGCTGCGCTGGCGGTTATCAAACGCTTCCAGACGTTCAATGACCGTGCCGCCATCGGATGTGGTCAGCGTACGCACGCGTCCCCCTTCGCTCACCACGCTTTTCGGGATGAACGGCAGCCAGTCGGGCAGCGAGTCAAAGCCGCCCATCAGTTGCCAAACCTGGTCGACAGAAGCCGGGATTTCGATAGATACAGTGGTAGTAGCCATTTTATTTCTCTCTTTATTTCAGATAATTAGAATTACATTGCCAGGGTGTCGACGACGCCGCCATCGACGCGCAGCGCCGCGCCAGTGGTGGCCGACGAGAGCGGCGAGGCGAGATATACCGCCAGGTTCGCCACTTCGTCGACGTCCGCCGCCCGCTGGATAATCGAGCTTGGGCGTGCGGTCTTCACAAATTCATCAGCCTGCTCACGCGGGCTGCGGCCAGATTGCGTAGCGGCCTCCGCCAGCATCTCCTGCAAACCTTCAGTGAAGGTGGGGCCAGGTAGAATGGCGTTAACGGTGACGCCGGTACCGGCGAGCCGTTTCGCCAGTCCGTGGGAGACCGCGAGGTTGGCGCTTTTGGTCACGCCGTAGTTGATCATGTCGGCAGGAATCGCGACGCCGGATTCCGAGGAGACGAAAATAATGCGTCCCCAGCCGTTATCGATCATCCCCTGCGCGTAGTGGCGCGACAGGCGCACGCCGGAAAGCACGTTGACGTTATAAAAGTGCAGCCACTCGCTATCCGGCACGCTAAAGAAATCTTTATCGTTAAAGATGCCGAGGTTGTTAACCACCACATCAGCATGCGCCTCGGCGGCGAGCAGGGCGCTGACGCCTTCTTCAGTGCTGAGGTCGGCGACCACTCCGCGCAGTTGCGCATCGGGGTATTCGGCATTAATCGCCGCTATGGCGGTATCAACACCGCGCCGTTGACGGCCGACGATGACCACGGTCGCGCCCGCCTGAGCAAGGCCTTTAGCGATGCCAAGCCCGATGCCGGAAGTGGAGCCGCTCACCACGGCGACTTTATGAGTTAGATCCAGTTTCATGGTGTCTCTCTTGTTTTAAGAGGGGCCCTGCGGCCCCGCTAAAATTAACGAATCGGCAGCGGCGCGTTATCAGCCACCAGATTCTGGCTGCGCATCTCATCCCAGAAAGCGGCTGGGATGGTCGCTTTCAGCGCGGCCAGATCTTCCGCCATACGGCCCGGACGGCTGGAGCCTGGGATTACGGCGGCCACCGCCGGATGAGCCAGGGCAAACTGCAGCGCAGCGGCTTTCACATCCACCTGATGACGGGCGGCAATGGCCTTGATCTGCGCCACCTGCTGGTGGATCGCCGCAGAGGCTTTCTGGTATTCGAAGTGTTCACCGCCGGCGAGAACGCCCGAGCTGTAAGGGCCGCCGACGACAATATCGACATTCTGTTCCAGCGCTTCCGGCATCAGGCGCTGCAGGGCGCGTTTGTGGTCCAGCAGCGAGTAGCGGCCAGCCAGCAGGAACGCATCCGGCTTCGGCTCGTCGAGCGCTAAGGTCAATTCGCAAGGTTCGACGCGGTTCACGCCCAGCCCCCATGCCTTAATTACGCCTTCTTCACGCAGGCGGGTCAGCGCGCGGAAGGCGCCGGTACGGGCGATGTTGAACTGCTCCAGCCAGCTGTCGCCGTAGAAATCTTGCGCCGGATCGTGGATCCATACGATGTCGAGATGGTCGGTTTTCAGCCGTTTTAAACTGTCTTCAATAGAACGCAGGGTGGCGTCGGCCGAGTAGTCGTTGAGGATTTTGTTCTTCAGGCCGTATTCGAAAAGACCGCCTTTCTCACCAAAATCACGCGTCGCCGGGTCTTCCATTTCATCAAGCATGATGCGGCCGACTTTGCTGCTCAGAACGAACTGGTCTCGAGGGTATTGCGAGAGCGCTTCGCCCATCCGGATTTCAGAAAGACCGGACCCGTACAGCGGTGCGGTATCGAAGTAACGAACGCCCAGATCCCAGGCGGCGGCGACGGTGGCGTGCGCCTCGTCTTCCGGGATGTTACGGAACATGTTACCCAGCGGCGCGCCGCCTAAACCAATGTTGCCTGGCAGAATATGTTTGATGCTCATCTAAGATGTCCTCGATATTGGGTTCCCGTCTGGGAAGGGTTCTGTGCGGGCGATTTGTGCTGTCGCCCTGTGACGGAGATCACAATACCTTGCGGTGTTATGACTTGATAGGACATAATTCTTCTGACTTAAGTCCTTTGAGGTCTCACATGATTGATTTACGCCAGTTGAAGTACTTTGTGGTGGTAGCGGAAGAGGAGCATGTTGGCCGTGCCGCCGAACGCTTACATATTTCACAGTCGCCGCTCAGCCGCCAGATAGCCCAGCTGGAGGAGCGCCTAGGGCTGATGCTGTTTGAACGTAACCAGCAGCGTATTCGCCTGACGGCGGACGGGCAGACGTTTCTGGCTGAAACGCGCTCGTTGTTGACCCATGCCAACCGTCTCGAATCATTAGGTAAACGACTGGGGCGCGGCGAAGATGGCGGGTTGTGTATCGGTTATATCGAAAACGCCATGCACTCCGGCGTGCTTTCTACCGCGCTGCGCACCCTGCGAACGTCGCGCCCGGACGTGCATATTGCGCTGTATAGCCAGCCGCCCGCCACGCAGATTGAGGGCCTGCGCCAGCGCAGCCTGGACTTCTCGCTGGTGGACATGCCGCCTTCGGCGGGCGAACAGGATCTGGAGTATACCCAGGTGCTTGATGACCGGATGCTGCTGGCTTTGCCGCAGAATCATCCGCTGGCCGCGGCGGAAAACTTGCAGCCAGCGCAGCTGGCCGATCAGCAGTGGATCGCGGTTATCCATAACGACGATGCCCATTCGCGCGATGATTTCGTCGCCGCCTGCGTGCGTGCGGGCTTTAATCCGGATATTCGTCTGGAAGCCGGAGAGCCATTAACGGCCCTGGGGCTGGTGGCGGCGGGACTGGGCGTGGCGCTGATCCAGCACAGCCTGCGGCATAACGCCCCTGAGGGGGTCGTGCTGCGGGAACTTCCATGGATGAGCTATTCGACCCAGCTGTGGGCGGTATGGCACAAAGCCAACCAGCGCCCGCTGGTGATGCACTTTCGCGAGGTGCTACGCGGCGAGAATAATTAGGAATACTCCTGGAATAGGGCGCGGCGGCAAGAAAATCCGCCGCGATCCCTGCCTGCGCAGGAAAATCATGTTACCGTCAAATATTGACCCTAAAATTATAAGACCTTCATGAAATTTCTATTATCTATCAGTTTATTAAGCTTCTTTCTTTCTCCGGCTTTCGCCGGCACAGCGGTAAAATTGTCCTGCTCTTTACGCAAAAATGTGACCATCTCGCGTTTCCATTACCAGCTATCGACCATGAAGTGGGGCGACCATTTCCAGGTCGCTTCCGGCATGCGTCAGGCGCAGACCAAAAATCATATTCCCTATCGGGTAACCAGCTTTCGCAACGGCGACGATCTGGTCTTTTTCCCGGACAGTCAGGAGTACTTTTTCTTCTACTCGGGAATGGCGACGCCGGACCGTTGCGTGGTGGAGGAACACTACGAGTATCCGGTCACGCAGCTGCCGTATTATAAAAAGCCCGCTGCCTGAATCAGGATTGCTGCGACAGCAGTTTGCCGGCCATCGCCTGTTGGATAATCGGGATGGGGGTAAGTAAGTGCTCGCGCATGAGCGCGCTGGCTCGTTCGGCATCGCGCGCCAGAATGGCTTCCAGCAGCGTCTGGTGCTGGACATGTTTATCTTCCAGCATTTCTACCGACAGCACGGTAGTGCGCAGCCAGATGAAGCGGTAGCGTGCCGCCAGATCGAAGAGCCGCTCGCGCATCTGCAGTAAATACTGCGAACCACAGCCGGCGACAATGGCGGTATGAAACGCCTGATGGCGCTGATCCCATTCATCGAGTAAGCGCTCACTTGCTTCGCTGGATTCAAGCTTATTAAGCAGATGCGCGCGGGCCAGCAGCTCGGCTTCCCACTCATCGCCGCCGCGCTCAATGGCGAGGCGCACCAGCATGGCTTCCATGTTGGCGCGGGCATCGAAGATATCGAGGAGTTCCGCCTCGGACATCGAGGCGACGCGATAGCCTTTTTGATTGACCACCGTCACCAGCCGCTCGGCCACCAGCTGCGAGAGCGCTTCCCGCAGCGGACCGACGCCAAGCTCATAGCGCGACGTCAGCAGGCTCATACGCAGTTTTTCATCAGGCTGATAAACGCCGCGGATGATGTCGTTCTTCAACCAGCGGTATCCATCAATGGCCGTCGCTTGGGGAATGGCGGTCATAGTCTTGCTCCTGAATACATTTCCCGGCCTGCGCCGGGAACAGGGTTAACGCGTATTTTGTAGCGGCAGTTTTTGCCACAATAGCAGCTTTTTCCAGCGCGACATAATCGGCACCGTACAGATGATAGCGATCGCCAGCGCGCCGGTGGAAATGACCTCCAGCTGCTGCGCCGGACGGAACAGCATCACCACCAGTACGAAGGTGATAAAGGCGATAACCAGCCAGGTGAGCCACGGATAGAGCCACATCTTAAGGCGAATTTCACCGCCTTTCGCCAGCAGGATTTTGCGCATCCGCAACTGAGATACGGCAATGACCAGATAGACCAGCAGGGCGATGGCGCCGGAGCTATCGATGAGGAATTTAAATACCTTCGCCGGGGCATAGTAGTTCACCACTACGGTTAAGAAGGCCGCGCCGGTGGAGAGCAGCACCGCCACATACGGCGTTTTACTGCGGTTGGTTTTGCCCATTATGGCTGGCGCATCGCCGCGGCGGCTCAGGGAATAGAGCATTCGCGAAGCGGTATACAGCGCCGAGTTCAGGCAACTGGTCACCGACAGCAGGATCACCCCGTCCATAATCAGTTTGGCGTAGGGGATATGCAGTAACTCCAGTACCGAACGGTATGAACCGACGTTCTTCAGCCCCGGCATGTTCCACGGAATCAACGAGACGACCACGAAAATGGAGCACAGGTAGAAGATAGAGATGCGCCAGATAACGGAATTTGTGGCGCGAACGATATGTTTATCCGGGGTATCCGATTCGGCGGCGGCAATGGTGACGATCTCCGCGCCCATAAATGAGAACATGGTAATGAGCATCGCGCTGAGCACCGCGCCGAAGCCGTTAGGCATAAAGCCGCCGTGATCCCACAGGCGCGAAATCCCGCTCACTTCGGCATAGGGATAGAAGCCGGTGATGGCCACCGCGCCCAGCACGATAAAGGCCAGAATGGCGATAACCTTACAGATAGCCAGCCAGAACTCGAATTCGCCGTAGTTCTTGACGCTCAGCAGATTACTGCCGGTGAGGGCGAGGGTGATGACCAGCGAGAATAGCCATACCGGTACGCCGGGGATCCATGAGTTGAGAATAATAGCGGCGATATTGGCTTCCAGGGGGATAACCAGGACCCAAAACCACCAGTACAGCCAGCCGATGGTATAACCCGCCCAGCGGCCGATCGCTTTGTCGGCGTAGGTCGAAAAGGAGCCCGTATCCGGGGTGGCGACGGCCATTTCGGCCAGCATACGCATAATCATCACCACCAATAGCCCGGCGAACAGGTAGGAGAGCAGCACCGCCGGGCCCGCTTCGGCAATGGCGACGCTGGAACCGACAAACAAACTTGCGCCGATAACGCCGGCAATAGATAACATGGTGACGTGGCGTGATTTCAGCCCGCCCCCTAAATCATGTGATTGCGACAGTTGCCCCATCATTAACCCCTTTTATTGTTTTTTGGCACCGTTTGCCGGATGGCGGTTGCGCCCAATCCGGCCGACAGGCAACCGGACGGGGCGCGTGAGCGTCGCCATCCGGTGCAGGAGTGTTAGCCTTGTTTAGCTTCGTTAAAACAGTCGGCGATAATCTTCAGTCCCTGCGCGATCTGCGCATCTTCGATAGTCAGCGGCACCAGAATACGCAGCACGTTGTAGTACGGCCCGCAGGAGAGCAGGATCAGGCCTTTATCCCGCGCGCGGGCGACGATATCCGCCGTCAGTTTGGCGTTGGGTTTGCTGTGATCGCCCTCTTCAAAGAGCTCAATGGCGATCATCGCCCCCAGGCCGCGGACGTCGCCGATTTCGCGATGTGTTTCGGCGATATTGAGCAGGCCTTTACGCAGCTTGTCGCCGAGCTGATTGGCTTTTTCCAACAGGTTTTCCTGTTCGAAAACCTTGA
Source organism: Klebsiella sp. SYXHC3 (assembly GCF_057196925.1). Lineage (NCBI taxonomy): Bacteria > Pseudomonadati > Pseudomonadota > Gammaproteobacteria > Enterobacterales > Enterobacteriaceae > Klebsiella > Klebsiella sp. SYXHC3. The sequence continues at coordinate 40,588 of NZ_JBXUNG010000003.1, forward strand.
GTACCGCCAGCGCGGCGGCGCAGGCAATTGGGTTGCCGGCATAGGTGCCGCCCAATCCGCCCGGTGCGATGGCGTCCATGACTTCCGCCCGTCCGGTGACGCCCGCCAGCGGGAAACCGCCGGCGATGGATTTGGCAAAGGTGGTGATATCCGGCGCCACGCCCATCTGCTCCATTGCGAACAGCGTGCCGGTACGGCCCGCGCCGCTCTGGACTTCATCGGCGATCAGCATGATGCCGTGCTCATCACACAGCGCGCGCAGGCGCTGCATAAAGGCCGGGGAGGCGGCGTAGAAACCGCCTTCGCCCTGGACGGGTTCAATGATGATAGCGGCGATATCTTCCGGCGCGGCGTCATTTTTGAAGATGCGATGGATGCTGGCGATCGCGTCATCATCGCTGATGCCGTGCAGCGCGCACGGGTAGAGCGCGCGATAAACGTGGCCCGGCATTAACCCCATGCCCGCGGAGTAAGGGTTCACTTTACCGGTTAACGACAGGGTGTAATGGGTACGGCCATGATAGGCGCCGGTAAAGGCGATAGTGCCGCTACGCCCGGTCGCCGCGCGGGCGATTTTGACCGCGTTTTCCACCGCTTCCGAACCGGTGGTCACCAGCAGGGTTTTCTTGGCGAAATCGCCGGGCACTTTCTGGTTCATCATTTCGCAAAGCTGCAGGTAGGGCTCGTAGGCCAGCACCTGGAAGCAGGTGTGGGTCAGCTTCTTCAGCTGGCCTTCCACCGCGGCGATCACCTCAGGATGCAGGTGGCCGGTATTTAACACCGCGATACCGCCGGCGAAATCGAGATATTCACGGCCTTCAACGTCCCATACCCGGCAGTTCTCCGCACGGTCGGCAAAGATAGGGTGAATTTGTCCGACGCCGCGCGGCACCGCGTCGCTACGGCGCTGCATTAACGCTTTATTGCTGGTCATGTCCTGCTCTCCTGTTAAAGGCCGATACACATATATTTGATTTCTAAATAATCTTCGATGCCGTACTTCGAACCTTCGCGGCCCAGACCGGAGGCTTTAATACCGCCGAACGGCGCGACTTCGTTGGAGATAATGCCGGTATTGATGCCAACGATGCCGTACTCCAGCGCTTCGCCGACGCGGAAGACGCGGCTCAGGTCGCGGGCGTAGAAATAGGCGGCGAGGCCGAATTCGGTATCGTTGGCCTGGGCAATGACATCGGCTTCATCTTTAAAGCGGAACAGCGGCGCCAGCGGGCCGAAGGTCTCTTCTTTCGCCACTTTGGCGCTGCTCGGGACGTTGACCAGGATGGTGGGCTGGAAGAAGTTGCCGCCCAGCGCGTGCGGTTTGCCGCCGGTGACGATGCGCGCGCCTTTCGCAAGGGCGTCGGCAATATGTTCTTCGACCTTAGCTACCGCTTTATCATCGATCAGCGGGCCGGTGGTGACCCCGTCCTGCAGGCCGTCGCCGATACGCAGCTTTTCCACCGCCTGCTGCAGTTTCTCGGCAAAACGGTCATAGACGCCGTCCTGTACATACAGACGGTTGGCGCAGACGCAGGTCTGTCCGGCGTTGCGGAACTTCGACGCCAGCGCCCCTTCGACGGCTTTATCAAGGTCGGCATCGTCAAAGACGATAAACGGCGCGTTGCCGCCAAGTTCTAACGACACTTTTTTGATGTCTTTCGCACACTGCTCCATCAGCTGGCGGCCAATTTCGGTCGAGCCGGTGAAGGAGAGCTTGCGTACCAGCGGGTTGCTGGTCAGTTCGTTGCCGACAGCCCCGGCAGAGCCGGTGACCACGTTAAATACCCCGGCGGGAATACCGGCGCGATTCGCCAGTTCGGCCAGCGCCAGCGCGGAAAACGGCGTCTGGCTCGCCGGTTTCAGAACCATAGTGCAGCCGGCGGCCAGCGCCGGGCCCGCTTTACGGGTGATCATCGCCGCCGGGAAGTTCCACGGGGTGATGGCGGCGGTAACGCCGATGGGCTGCTTGATGACGATCAGGCGCTTGTCGGCCTGATGGCCGGGAATGGTATCGCCGTAAATGCGCTTACCTTCTTCGGCGAACCACTCAATAAAGGAGGCGGCGTAGCTGATTTCGCCTTTGGCTTCCGCCAGCGGTTTCCCCTGTTCGAGGGTCATCAGACGGGCGAGATCGTCCTGGTTCTCCATCATCAGATCGAACCAGCGGCGCAGAAGCGTGGCGCGCTCTTTGGCGGTCAGGGCACGCCAGGCTGGCAGGGCGCGGTTGGCGGCTTCAATCGCTTCGCGGGTTTCGTCGGCGCCCATTTTCGGCACGCTACCCAGCTGCTGGCCGTTGGCGGGGTTGGTCACAGCAATCACGTCGCCGTTTTGCGCATCGCGCCACTGGCCATCAATTAGCGCCTGCTGGCGAAACAGAGTTGCATCTTTAAGTTGCATAATCGCTTCCTGTCTTAAGGGGTTAACGAGTAAAAGCGGCGTGTAGTGTCTCCACGCTACGTGCCGCACGCAGCGTGCGTCCGGGATTGCTCTGGCTTGCCAGCAGGGTTTGCACCTTGCTGACGATGTGCGCGCCGATCGGGATAGCCGACGTGGCCGCCGGCGACGGCGCGTTACAGGTGTGGATGGAACGCGCGGTAGTGACAAAGAGGAAATCGTCGATCAGCTTGCCCTGCGGCGATACCGCCTGTGCCCGCACGCCGGCAGGCCACGGGCGCAAATCGCTTAATGTCAGGCTCAGGCAGTATTTCTGCACCAGCCGCAGATAGCCGCTTCTGCACAGCGAATTCTTCATTTCGCCAAGCCCGGAGCGTAGGTTGTTTTGCAGTACCCGGCGAATGCCGGGCGAGGTCAGGATCTCAAGGGTATCGGTCAGCGAGATATCGCGCTTGCGATAGCCTTCGCGCTTCAGCGCCAGCACCGCGTTAGGGCCGACGGTGACGCTACCGTCGATCATGCGGGTCAGGTGGACGCCGAGGAACGGCATCGCCGGATCGGGGATCGGATAGATCAGATGATTAACGATCTGGTTGTGCTGCGGCGCCAGTTGGAAATATTCGCCGCGGAACGGGCAGATGATAAAGCCGGGATCGACGCCGATCATTTTCACCAGCCGGTCGGCCATCAGCCCGGAGCAGGTGATCAGCGTCGATGCCTCATATTCACCGCCCTGGCGGGTGTGGACGACCACGCCGCTGGCGTGCTCTTTCAGGGCGCTAACTTCGGCATCGTAAACGATCGTTCCGCCTTTGGATTCGAAGATCTTCGCCATTGCCGCCGCTACTTCACGATAGCTGACAATGCCGCTCGAAGGAACGAAGATCCCGCCCAGTCCGCTGATGTTCGGCTCGCGTTCGCGCAGCTCGCTCGCGCTCAGCCATTCGCGCTGCAGGCCGTTAGCGGCGGTGCGATCCCACAGCGCGCGCATCCGCTCCATCTCCAGCGGCGAGGTGGCAACCAGCATCTTGCCGCAGACGTCGTAGCGAATCGCATTCTGCTCGCAAAAGGCTTTAGTGGCGCGGTTGCCGGCGAGGCAAAACTGCGCCTTGAGGCTGCCGGGAGTATAGTAAACGCCGGCGTGGATCACTCCGCTGTTGTGACCGGTCTGATGGCAGGCCGGAGCGGACTCTTTTTCCAGCAGGGCAATGCGGGCGTCCGGGTAAATCTCAATTAACTGCATGGCGGTCGACATGCCGATAATGCCGCCGCCGATAATCACGAAATCATACATCCGCTCAATTCCTTCGCCTGAGAATCTTTATTGATGAGTCTGGTAATGATTCGTGGAATACGCAAAGTAGCCGCGCTGGCGCATCAGTTCGCGACGTAAATCCGGATGCGGCGTAAAGCGGTCGCGACCGTGCAGCCAGAACAGGTTGTTTATCAACAGGAATTTCCCCACCGGCACCGGTACGGAAAGAATGTTTTTACTGGTTTCCAGCGCATCGGAGAGGCGGCTCAGCCAGGTGCCTTCTTCGAAATCTTTCGGCTGCACAAACTGGTCGATATAGCGCATTACTGGGCGGCCCTGCTGGTCGACGTCGAAAACCGGATGATAGACATCTTTGCTGACGTTTTTGCTCGGCGGCGCGGCCCAGCGCATAGGACGGCGGGCCAGCGGATCGCGGAAGAATTCGTCGAGATGTTCCCAGTCATCCAGATGCAGCAGCAGTGAATTGCCGCCCTGCATGTTCTGTTCATCGATCTTCATCATCAGCACGTAGTCGGTAATTTCTTCGACATAGGTACCATCATTGTGCAGCTCCATCACGCGGTGCGGTTGGCGCAGATAGCTGTCTGAGTTATCGACGTTTTTCACCACGAAACGGGCGTAATACTGGCCGCTCATGGCATCAAAGTTGGAGCGTCCGATCAAATGCGCCACGGCGGTGGCCAGCTTGACCATCTCATCGGCCTGGGCGACGTTGTCAATGCCGATACCGTTGATCAGCAGCGCGCCCTCCGCGCGATTGAGCAGCGTCTTGATCAGCAGCGGCTGCAGCTGGTTGCCGCACAGATCGTCGAGGATCTTGCCGACCTGAAAGCGCAAGAAGGATTTATATTCCAGCGCCTGTACCGGCCACTGCGCGACCTGTTGAAGAAATTGCGCGGTCGTTTCGGCGGTGAACGTTAGCTCCAGCAGACGCGGCGATTGCGCAGAGGGAGCGAAGGAAAAACCGGTGTAGCTGTGGGCCAAATCATCAGCATGAGGTTTTACGGCGGTCAGTGCATTCATCAGAATCATTCCTCGGGTAGAGTCAGAGAGTCGGGGTGATGCTCATTTCGTAGCCATAAATTAAAAATATCTACATTTTTGAAAAATGCGTATGAAATAGCCATATTGTTTAATTTTTGTGATCACTAGCAACAATAAGTTAACAATATGAGAGGCGAGGACAGACGAGGTAGGAAAAGAAAAATGCCAGAAAATGAATAAGTTGAAGAGAGAACGGACAGCCCGGATAGCGGGGGAGTGGATATCCGGGGAAAAGCGGGGGTTATTTCTCGACGCTGGCCACCAGGGCTTCAATGGTTTGTTCCCGCCAGAGAAGCCCCTGCAGGGCAAACCACGGCATGTTTTCCAGCCACTGAAGATGGGCTTCGGTTTCAATACCTTCGACGATCACCTGATACTGATTCGCCTGAAAATAGTGCAGCAGCGAGTCCATCAGCTGCTGGCCGTTTTTCTTTTCCAGCAGGCTCCATAACAGGTTCTTGTCGGTCTTGATAAAACGAAAGGGTTGCGCCGTCAGGGCGGCGAACCCGGCGTAACCGGCGCCAAAATCATCCAGCCAGAAGGAGTATTTGTCCGTCAGGGCGTCGATGGTCGGGGTGCGTTTCACCAGCGTGTTGGAAAATTCATTAACCTCAAAATGCAGGCAGCCGATGGTTTTCACACACTCGGCGATAAAATCATCATGCAGCATATGCAACGTCGACTCGTCGACGTTGAGCGTGACCATGACGTCGTTCTGGCGGAACCACTGCTGATGCTGCCTGACCAGCTCAATTTGTTCGAGCAGGATGCGGGCGCGCAGTGATTCCGATGCCTCACTGAAAAACCGTTCTATATCTTGCGGACTAGCAGGCTCGTGATGAGCAAACCGGGTCAAACATTCTACCGCGATCATTTTGCCTTCGCGGTTGAACATCGGCTGAAATACATAGCGTAACCCGGTCGGTTCGGTGTTGGTCAGCGGCATTTTGCTTCACTATTTAAAGGTAACGTCGATATTGGCCGTCGCATTAAAGGTGCCGATTTTGGGCTTAACGCTTAGCCATTTCAGGCTGGCCAGGAAGTTGCTTTCTACCACGCTGCCGTTAATCATGCCCAACTGCGTCGGGGTATTCATGGAAAGCCAGGTTGTCGGCGCATCGGCGCGCGAGAGCAGGATGCCAAAACCGCTATCGTTGGATGGCAGAATGGTGTTGGTGTCCTGAGTCGGCTGTTGGGTACTGAAGCTGGCCATTAAGGTCTGACCCTGGCAATCCTGGCCGGCGCCGGTCAGGTCGGCGCGGACGCTGAACGGAACCTGTTTCTCAATGGCGCCGACCACGGCATTGCGCGCCGGGATGCTGCCGAAGTTGACCGTTGAACCATTGTTCGCCGAGACGGTGATTTTCGGGTTGCAGGCGATAAAGCGAATATTACCAAGCCCGGTGACCCACGCGCGGAAGTTACTATTCGGGCGGCTGTTGAGGCCGCCAACACCGTCAACCTGGAAGATAGCGTAGCGGTTGGTGTCGTTAATCACGCCGTTTGACGGTGGCGGATTGCCGGTGGCTTTAATATAAACCGAGTAGGTCACCGTGACGGTCTGCGGGGTCGCCGGAGACTGGCATGCACCGCCGGGACGGTTGCGGCGGCAGAGCGTACCTGGCCCGATATCCGTTTTCTGACCTTTTACCGGTTTAATATCGGTGCTGAGATAGGTAACGCCGACTTCCAGCGAGTTGTGGATATTCTGCATCCGGGTTTCCGGATCCCAGTACAGATACGCATCTTCACCATTGGGCATGTGATCCGTATCGGTACAGGTAAAGGTGGAGGTAAATGTCGGCGAACGCCACAGCAGGGTACCCGGCTTCAGGTTAGCGGTCGAAACGTTAATCTGATCGGTGAGCGCGATGGTCTGCGATACTTCGGTACCGTTCTTCTTACAGCTCAGCGCGAAGCTGCTGGTGGAGAACAGCGCGCTCGAGAGTACCAGCAGCGTCAGCCCGGTGCGGGATAAGAGGTTAAACTTCGACATAACTAATTGTCCTTTCATGTTATTTACAGGTCAGGGAGACGACCTGATAACCACCGGGTTGATCGGCTTGAATAGCAGGTAACTCTGGCACCGTCAGGCTGCAGGAGGCGTCGGCATCGTCGCCCCATTTCATCTGCAGGCGGTCGCCGCTCTGAACGCCGGAAACGTAGGCTTCGCCGCGGGTACCGACCACACCGACATGTTCGCCGTTCTGGCCGAAGATATTGGCGCCAATCACCGGCACGCTGCCGTCCGCCAGTTTGGCGTGGATAAGCAGGCTCTGGCCGAGATGCGTTTCAAAGGTCACGCGGCCGATGGCGCGCTCGGTCGGCACGATATCTTTCGCCGCCAGCGGAATTTCAAGGCCGTTGCCGATATCCGAAGTACGCAGCGCGACGCGGTTGTGGCGATACGGCATCGCAGAAGTGAGCACCGCGTAGCCGAAGCGGTCAATCGCTACCCCTGGCTGGTTTTCCAGACGCACGCCCTGCGCCCCTTTCGCTTTCACCACCACGAAGGTGTTCTGCAGCGGCTGCGACAGGGTGACGCCGCCGGAGTGCGCGACCACGCCGCCGGAGACGTTCAGCGAAGTCTGCTGATAGTTGTTGTTGTAGCTGTAGCCCAGATCGACGTTACCCATGCTGCCCAGATAACCCAGGTTGACCAGGCTGGTATCGCCGCCGTGCTGGGTGTGGCCGCTCTGTACGAAGTAATTCATACGGTTGTCATCAAGCAGCGTGCCGCTCATCCCGGCGCTGTAGCCGCTACCGCTCTGCTTGCTGTTAGAGGCGTTAAAGTTAACCGTGCTTTCGTGGTCCGGGCCAAAGATGTTGATTGGCACCGAGACGTTCAGGTTAACGCTGTTGTCGCTATAGCCGTAGTTACTGCGGCTGTTCTGGTAAAACACGCCGACGCTGACGCGATTCCAGGTGGTGTTGAAACCGGTCTGGATGGTGCGGTCGTATGCGGAGGTGTTCCAGTAGTTCTGACGGATAAAGGTCGCGTACAGCGAAGCGCCGGCGATGTGCTGGTTGACCGTCATCTCGACGCGCTGGCGTTTGTTGTTGTACTGCTGCGAGTCGTAGTAACGACGGCGCTGGTTTTGCGTCGCCCAATCCGGCGCGCCGGTTTTATCGTCGCTCTGATCGTAATACTGGGTGTGGTAGAAACCGTTCTGCCAGTTGTTACGTTCAGCTACCGCGTCGGAGAAGTCATAGAAGCCCGACGTCGAATAACGGTAGCCGGCGATCTGCACGTCGGTACCGAGGGTGTTGAGCGATTTGGAATAGAGGAAGCGTACGCTGGCGCCGCGTTTGTTCTCGCCGGAAGCCAGATCGGTATCAGACCATGAGGCGTCAACGGAGGCCGCCCCGTATTCGCCCATGTTTTTACCCAGCCCGACCACGCCGGAGCGATAGTGCTCGGCCATGATAATCCCGCCGTATGGCGTATAGTCGGAGCCGGCGCCGTGGGCCACGGTGCCTTGGATAAATTGCGGCTGATAATTATTGGTGCCGTCGTGGTATTTACCCGCGGTCACCTGATACTCCCAGATCCCGTCGCGCAGCATATTCGGCACGGAGGAGTAAGGCAGGGTGAAGCTATGGCGTGAGCCATCCGCCTCGATAACCGTCACGGCTAAGTCGCCGCTGAGGGTGCTTGGCGAAATATCGGTCAGCGCGAACGGTCCCGGCGGCACCACGGTGCTGTATACGGTATAGCCGTTCTGGCGCACTTCGACGCGGGCGTTGGTATTGGCGACGCCGCGTACGACCGGCGCGTAGCCGCGACGGCTGTCCGGCAGCATTTCCGGGACGCTGGAAATCTGCGCGCCGCGGAACTGGAAGCTATCGAACACGTTATTATTGGTGTTGCTCTGGCCAATCTGAATACGGCTGCGCCACGAGGCGATATCGGTTTCCGCCCAGGTGGAAATCGGGTTCCACTGCTCTTTTTGCCCGGTCTGTTTTGACAGGGAAGAGTTGTTGCGAAAACGCCACGCGCCGACGTTAAGGCCGTTATTGAGGGTCAGGAAGTAGTAGTCGCTGTCCTGTTTGCCGCTGCCGCTGGAAAAACGGGAGTGGCTGCCGCTGAAGGCATAGTTAACGAAACCGGCGTTAATACCGTCGTCATAGACCAGCGGCGAAATCTCGCCCTGTGGTCGCGCTTCGAGTTCGGTTTGCGGTACGGAGATGTTCAGTTCCTGCAGCGCGGCGTTCCAGCTCACGCTACTGCCAGGAATATTTTTTACCAGATCGTAGCAGGCGCTACTGCCGGCGGTGTCCGGTACCAGAACGCCGTATGAACGGTAACTGTCGGCATCTAAACAGAAATAGCCCGGGGTGTTAGGCGTATCTTTTTTAAATTCGATTTCCCGGTGATCGACGCGATTTTTATTCAGGTAAATATCGAAGGCATATTTACCTGGTAAAATATCGTCGCCGGTAGAGAGGTTTTGCACCAGCGAGGCGTTATTCGCCCCGCGGATGAAAGAGGTATTGAATTGCTCTTCGGCATTGACAAATGGTGTCGCCAGTAATGACATTGTCGAGGCGTAAACAGCAAAGCGAACGTGCTGCGCCAGACATCCAGGGATCGTCCTTATTTTATTATGGCTAGCCATTGTATTGCTCTCTTACTGAATGCGGATATCTTTAATTTCCGTATGTCCGCCAAAATCATTGATAAAAGTGAATGACATCTGATCCGCTGCCGCCGCGCCGGCTGGCAATTTGATGTTCAGAGAGTCCATGGGTTTAACCATGTCAGCATTCACTTTCCAGGTCTTCGCGCCGCTCTTCAGCGTCAGTACGCCGAAAGTCACGTGCAGCGGACCTTTGTTAGTCACGACCAGATCGTTACCTTGCTTACGCCAGGTCAGGGCCTGCGCTTCCTTTTGCAAGGTGGTTTTCAGCGTGGTAGGGCGGTAGAACAGCTTCACGCGGGTACGGATCGCAATCTGCAGTACGTTTTCTTGTTTCGCCGAAGGCGGAATTTCCTGCACGTTAATCCAGTACACGGTTTCGCGGTCGGTCGGTAATCCGCTGCCGGAATAAACAAAGCGCAAAATAGCGTCTTTATTGCCCGCCAGTTTTAAAATCGGCGGAATAGCCTGCATCGGTAAATTGGTTGGCGTTGCGGTGGCGTCACCGGTATCAAGCCAGGTCTGAACCATCCATGTTTCATCGGTATCATTGTGAATGGATAACGCCGCAGATTTTTCCCCGCCGTTATAAATAACCCGAGTCTGATCGACCTGAATACCCGCAAAAGTATCCAGCGAGACAAATAACAATAAAGCGGTTAATAACTTTTTCATTTCACGTTCCAAATAATGGTACCGGCCATCCATGGCCAAAAACATTTATCCGTAATTATTTGTACTCGATGGTAAAGGTGGCGTTTGCGTTAGCAGAGCCAGCTTCCACGGTTTTCAGGAAAGATTTGTAGCGAGCTTTCAGATTGAATACCGCAGTGCCGCTGTTGTCGTCAGACGCTGCAACGTTAACCCACGGGGAGTTGTCGTCTGCGCTCTGGTTGATCGGGACGATTTTTTCGTCGTTGGTCAGGATTTCGATACCTACGCCTTTCGCGTTATCAACGGACAGCAGGTTCGGGTTACCAGCAACGGTCGCACCGTCGAAGCGCAGGGAGTAATCACCGGCTTCACATTTTTCCAGGTTGATGGTGAACGCTTTAGAAGCGGTAACATCGCCAACAGCGTTGAACGCGGTAGTCGGGTATTTACCGATGAAAACGTCTTTGTTCTGGTCGGTAGAAGTCACAGTACAGGTTGACTGGATGATTTCACCGGTGAAGTTGACCTTGCCGTTAACTGCGTAAGCACTGGTGGCGGACGCGGACAGGATCAGTGCTACAACAGGCAGTAATTTCTTATTCATTTTAACTCCATGTACTTAAGGGGATAACCATAGTGGTAATCAAACACGGCAAGCGAATACCGTGCAGATGGGTATCCAGATAACCTATGTTGGCGTGTTGATCGCGATGAAATATACAGCAACAGTTTTCGCGTTTTGATTGCTTCGGTGACTTAATTACAGAAAATTAATAGACATAAACGATGCACTTGATCGGACTTATCTGATATTGGCAACCATAATAATTTTATGGTCAGCGGGTGGCTGGAGAGGATGTCATGGGGACGGGTAATTAATTAAAATGTTGTTTTTAAAGTTTTTTATTGTTTTTGTTTATCAGGGGGAAAACGTTTCTGCGCAGGCAAGGGCAAATTAAAAACGCTGCATAATCCAGCGCTATGCATAATGTGTAAGCGTTATTTCCAAATGTTTCCTATTTCCTTCGGGAGCTCTTCTGATGGCGCATTACTCCGCCGAATTAACCCCCTTTTAAGGCCTCCGCCAGCCAGCGGGAAAAATGCAACATTGCCGGCGTTTCCGGACGCGATTGCAAACGTGTCAGCCAGTAGTTGCCGAGATCGATATGAATCTTAAACGGCTGCACAATGCGTTTTTCTTCCAGCAGATGGCTGAACATTTTTACCGGGGCAATAGCCACGCCTAAGCCTGCCTGCGCCGCTTCCAGCATGGTCACGGATGAGTCGAAGACAATAACCCGATGGGTTGGCGAAGGCGGCAATTCTCCCGCTGCCTGCATCCACGCCGACCATTCGTCTCGGCGATAAGAACGCAGCAGCGTGAACTGCAAAATATCCTTCGGTGTATTTAGCCGGGCAGCTAACGACGGGGCGCACAGAGCGGAGAGTGGGGCGGCGCACAGATACTGCGCGGCGGTATCATGCCAGGCGCCGCCGCCAAAGCGAATCACATAATCCAGCCCCTCGGCGGCGGGGTCGACGCGATTATTATGGGTGGATATCTGCAAATCGATATGCGGACACTCGCGCCAGAAGGCTGGCAGCAGCGGGAACAGCACACCCGTGGCGAAAGTGCCGACTACGCCGATCTTGAGCTTCTCCTGCGCCTGGTGACCGGTGAAACGGTCTAGCATCCCGGCAATCCTTTCAAACGACTCATTGAGTACCGGTAACAGGCCTTCTCCTTCGGTGGTGAGCTTGAGGCCGCGCGACACGCGAACGAACAGCTGACAGTTAAGATGTTCCTCCAGCGTCTTCACATGCTGGCTGATGGCGGAGTGGGTGACGTTGAGCTCAATCGCCGCGCGGGTAAAACTGAGATGCCGGGCGGCCGCTTCAAAGGCCCGTAGTGAATTGAGAGGAAGATAGCTGCGTGTCATAACATTATCCGTTAGAAAAATTAAAGCCTGCTGCTAAATTTAACAGTTTGTCAGCGCAGTGCAAAACACCGACACTGAGCGCGTCTGAAGGGCCCGGACGAGAGTGGATATTGAGCGAGAACCGATAATGGAAAAATACTTCATGATGAAAACATCCCTTACAGGCGTACTGCTGCTGGGCGCCTCATTTTCGACTTTTGCCGCGCCGCAAACGGCGGAGCAGCTTCGCGAACTGGTCAATCAGACCATCACGCCGTTAATGAAAGAACAGGCGATACCGGGCATGGCGGTGGCGGTGATCTATCACGGCAAACCCTATTATTTCACCTGGGGCCAGGCCGATGTTGCCGGGCAGCGTCCGGTGACGCGACAGACGTTGTTTGAGCTGGGCTCTGTTAGTAAGACTTTCACCGGCGTGCTGGGCGGCGATGCGGTGGCGCGCGGTGAAATTAAGCTCAGCGATCCGGCGCAGAAGTACTGGCCGCAGCTCACCGGCCAGCAGTGGCAGGGGATCTCGCTGCTGCATCTCGCCACCTATACCGCAGGCGGTCTGCCGCTGCAGGTGCCGGACGAGGTGACGGATGAAGCGGCATTACTGCGTTACTATCAGAACTGGCAACCGCAGTGGGCGCCGGGTAGTAAACGGCTGTACGCCAATGCCAGCATTGGCCTGTTCGGCGCGCTGGCGGTGAAACCTTCCGGCATGAGCTTTGAACAGGCGATGAGCCAGCGGGTATTGCAGCCGTTAAAACTGAGCCACACCTGGATTAACGTACCGCCCGCCCAGAGCAAGGACTACGCCTGGGGTTATCGTGACGGTAAAGCGGTACATGTTTCGCCGGGGCAGCTGGACGCTGAGGCTTACGGCGTGAAGTCGAGCATTGAGGATATGGCGCACTGGGTGCTGGCGAATATGAACCGCGAGACGGTGCAGGATAAAAACCTGCGGCAGGGGATCCAGCTGGCGCAGTCGCGCTACTGGCGGGCTGGGGAGATGTATCAGGGGCTCGGCTGGGAGATGCTGAACTGGCCGGTGTCGCCCGAGGTGCTGATTAACGGCAGTGATAATAAGGTAGCGCTTGCCGCGACGCCGGTAACGGCGGTCAATCCGCCCGCGCCGCCGGTGAAAGCCTCCTGGGTACATAAAACCGGCTCCACCGGCGGTTTCGGCAGCTACGTGGCTTTTATCCCGCAACAGGATCTCGGTATCGTGATGCTGGCGAATAAAAGCTACCCCATCCCGGAGCGGGTGAAGGCGGCGTATCATATTCTTGAGGCGCTGCAGTAAGGACGTTTGCGCTGCGTTTACCTGGGCTACGGGTTGGCACTAACCGGTAGCCCGGATAAGGCGCAGCGCGCCGCTATCCGGGACAGGGCCACTTTATTTTCAAACAACTAACGATACAGCCATCTCCCAGCCTGTGCTGACGCAATGAGCATCGCGAGTGTTAACGGCTCCGGTGTGCGCGGAGAAATGCGTTTGGATTTCGGTAATAGGAAATTAGGGAGGAAACCCTGTTCGGGAGGCCAATAATTAAATAAATCAAATGCATCTTGCTTTACATTAAACTGACGGAAATACGATTGCATGATGTCATCGCCACTTTCTCTGGCCCAGGGATAATCGCCCGTATTGAGTGATAAATCCGCATTCACCTGCTGCTTTTTGCCGGTAAGTGTCGGCTTGTTCCATTGTGTTTCATACCATGCCAGAACGGCTGCTGCGATATTATCTTGATCTACCATAATTTATCGTCACCTCTGGCAATGGCGTTGTATCTAGTGGTTGCTTTTATTGATACATAAATTACATCCCCTGTCAGGTAAATAATCCCGAGGATGGGTATCCAGCGTCCAACGAATGCTCCCAGATTGGTGACATAGCTCCATCTAAGATTACGGATGGATTGGTTGGTTAACGTCGGGAGCCTGACTTTTAAATCATTGTGGAAAACCTTCCGTAACTCATGGCTCAAAATGCTCGTCCCTTTAGTCGCTCCGCCTGGTTTTGTCCGGGTATTTTTTATAGGTTGACCAAGCATGATTAACGCAATGGTCATGATGTCATCTACTCCAAAATGAATGGCTGCAGTATCGAGAAAAATCCAAAAAAGAAGTTCATGGGACGAGAGGTTTGACTTGCCATTGTAATAATATGTTCCATTAACTTGTTCTGTTGTGTCCATTTTTATATCCCAGTAATGCTATTTTTACGCAATGTAGCTGCCTGGTTTATTGGAAACAATAACTGTTGATATAAACGTTTTCTGAAAAATAGCTCTTATTAAATGTTCTGTTAAATCATTTAATCAATTAATAAAAATTTCTTTTCTCATCTATTTTTATTTGTTCAGCTAATATTCCCTGGTGAAGTTAGTGCATGATGATTTAAAGCGAACTGCTACTTGCGAATGGACGCAATCTGCTGAAAACTAACAGCGAGATGGCGAACCACAGGGAACGGCAATGGCTGGACGTATCGACTACCAGATTGAAAAATTTCAGTTCATCGAGCGCAACGAATCTCCGCGTATTACCCGCCAGTGGGCGGAAGTTATTGCTGAATGTCAGCAGGAAAAGGCGAACAGTGAAACGCGTTTGCGTACTGCATTGCTGAATGTCGACTACGCCACCAGCTTCGAACTGCCGTTTCGTTTATTGCTTATCCGCGCCCCGCAGCTGGTGGATCGCTTACGCCATGCGCTGGCGCTGAATCAAAAGAACGTGGTGATTAATGGTAAGAAGCGCGGCTGCGTTTACAGCCTGAAAGCCGATCTCAGCGCCGTTCCGGATGAATTTCGTTATCGCTTTGTGAGCCGGATTATTCGCAGCGGGCCGGATGCGGTTTCCGCCGCGCCCTATCAACAGCTGGCAAAAGAGATAAAGGCGCCGCGCGAGCGGTTACGTCTGGCGCTGGAAAGCGGCTTGCAGGTCAATGCGCTGGATGGGCTGTTCTGGTTTGGCATCCAGCGTATCGCCGCGGATATTTCGGCGCTGCGTTCTGCGGGAATGGCGATTACGACTGCGGAAGTGGAGGTGGCGGATAGTCTGACCAGAACCACACGAATGATAGCGGTGTATCAGGTGGGGTGAGTTTTTGACAGTAACCGGGATAAAGTGTTTCATAAAAGTTAGGTGGAAACCATATCCCGATATTGATGATACATATTTATCGACGTAACCCGAATCCATTCTATAAATTAATGGTGTTTGTATTGGTTAAAGTGGTAGGGAGAATGTTAATGTTTTTCTGGGAAATAAATTTGATGTTGGTTTGCTTTGTTGGTATTTAATAGAGAGAGTCGATTGAAATCAATAGTGCAGTTGTTCGGGGGGATTTATACTTCAAGTAAGATTACAACCGTCAGGATGTCACCTGTGTATTATGAGAACATGTAATAAATGTCTTAGATATATTCCAGTGTTGCGTGAAAATGATGGGGAAAAGAAATCGGAAATAAAACAACCACATGTGTGGTGAGGAAGCATTATGGATATCATGCTGTTTAACAGGGGCTGGAATAGAACCTGGTCAGATACAATGGTGAATTTGGAAGCCCGGAAACTTATAGAAACAGCAAACAGGCTGTCAGCATTCCATCTGCATGATGGCCTGACACGGATAAAGTTCGTTGAAGAGATAAAACAGGTCGTAGAAAAAGAATTTGCAGCAGCACGGCGGGCCAAAACAGACGAGGAATGTGTCGCATGCATCAAAAATCTGCGCGCTGAAACAAATAACCTGGAAGAACAAGGACGCCTGTTAAGAACCAGAGTCGCGCAGCTTTATGCAAAGATCGAGTTCGTTAGGGAAAATAATAAAATCGTCGGATATGTGATTTCAGCCATTCAAGTTGTGGTTTCTGGAATGGCTATTGCTGGCGGTGTTTTGATGGTTTCGACAATGACGCCTATAGGTATGCTGGCTGGAGCTATCCTTGTAATGGATGGAATCAATGGTCTCTCAAAAGAAATCATTCCTGGTATTTATGGCAAGGAATTTAAGACACAAGGGTTTGTAGCTGATGGTGCTATGGAAATGGCTCACTTTATGGGGTTCAAGCCGGAAACAGGACTAGCGCTTTATAACACACTTACATTAGGTGCGAGTGTTTATAGCATCTTCGGATTAGCAAGCAAACCTGAAGCGTGGAGGCTTTTTAGATGGATGCCTCGTGATTTCTATCGGCAGGTTGATACGATGAGTCGACCAAAAATAACAATGAAAATAGTAGGCTATGGACTCAAGGCTAAAGTTATTTTTGACTTGTTTTCCACAGAAGCGCCATACCATTAAACTCTATTTTTTCTCAAGAACCGCCAGGATTTGTAAGACAGGACTGGCGGCTGTATAAATAGAACAATGCCGATAGCGATCAGAATTGATATTCCACCACCAACCACGGTTTCTTTTGCAGAAAACACTACTAAAATGATAAAAACCATCAGGCAAGATGATGTTATCCATAAAATAACCCTGAATCGATTTGCCAGATCCTGGATCGCTTCCCCTAACGTTCCGCCGTAGCTTTCAATGTTGTTCTTTATCTTCTGCAAATCTGATGGTGTAAACCCAGAATGTAATAAAGCCTCATCAGTCACTTTCATATCCTATCATCCTTTATCTCGCAGAAAGTTGTTTCTCACTAGCTGATTGTGCAAACAATCATACTGATGGAATTTACTGTAAGCCAGCCAAAACTTTGCGGCAGACACTATCTAACGCTTGGGTTGATAAGAACTCCGATGGAGGTAGGAAGATTTCTGTCATGATGTGTTGTCCTTATTGTGGCCACTCTCCTCAGGGATATACTCAGTATGTCGGAACATCTCTAAAAGTGAATGGGCCGTTTTACCGGGATGCTTACACTATGACTGCCATCCTAACCCCCCCCTGATGGTGCGGGGCGGATATTTTTCGGGCAGAACATCAGAAGAGGGGGTGCTTGTTTACATTTTTCTCGTGGGGGGACAGGTGGGTTTCAGGATGTGGCGTGAGCCACACGCCGAAACCTACACTTCATCAAGATTTCAGCTATCACAGGAGCGCAACTATATACACTCCTGAAGTGAATCAAAATAAAACCCACATTACTTTAGTGGTAACACTTTTGTGATGCGAGAGTCGATCTCTACCGCAATTCTGTTTTGAAGAAAAACTAAGCAGACATTGCCATTTTCGCCTATTTGCCTATCAAACGATTCTAGTCATCAAAAGGTGCGATATAGACTAAATTAAACATGTCCCCATTAGATGTCCTAACAGTCAGTTTTTCCCAATCAACAATCGCATGGTCTGGAAGGTTGGGAGTAATCCATGCGCTTTGATATGTTCGATTGCCTTTTAATGTAAAATTACCTTTAGCGGTTAATTCTTGAGCAGGTCCTGCAAGAGGATTCAACTCATACCACCATACCCCTCCATCATTTCTTAAATTTCCATATAGTGGGTTTCCATCAGCATCTTGAATTTGATAAAAATCCTTTAAATCACTCATGTTTCTAACCTACCTCTATTTTTTATTGTCGACGGCAGTAATACCACAGGTCCATTATGATAGATTCTTTACTTAAGCTCAGTTGAGGTGGATGTAACGAGATGTTCCCAAGGTAAATCCTCATTGGCAGGCATCCCGGACAGTGTTCTTGCGTATAACTCAGCCTCGACATAGCTCCCGAAATTTTGGCTGGCGAGACATTCTGAGGCATACGACATAACTACGCTCCACCCTGCATCTCTTTCATAAATAGAGATAATCTTTCCGTCACTTTTCTTCATCTCTTGCATTACTCGTCCCATGACTCCCCCAGTAGAATGCTTTTTGATTAGTATATGGAATGTACCATTCATATTATCAATCAAATTCTTTCGAAAGCCAGATTTTAGACAATAGCAGCCATTTAGCGCCGCGATGGGACACCATAAAAGCGCTGTAGGCGCATCATTGGGGGAGGCAGGAACACCAATTGAGACAATCAGTAAGATGCTGAACCATAGCAGCCCAGCAGTCACTATAACGTACCTTGATATTACTCAGGACGAGGTGAACCAGATCTACCACGAGCTGAACATTTAAGGAGAGCGGGAAATGAAGAAGCTTTTAATATGTGCGCTGGCACTTCTGCCGGTGGCGGCTCATGCAGGTAAAATCACAATGAGCAACCCCGACGAACAAGAGTTAAAGGGCGGGAAGCGGCTTTGCACCTATGAGAACAGCATTTACCTGTTTACCTATGTTACTAAAGGAGAGTGTAAATATACGAAAACGTTCAACACCGAGGACAACGAAAAGTAGTTAACTTCAAGCACACCTCTTTCTCAAAGTTACCAGTAACTTGCACCTAATTATTTATAACAACGTCGAAGAAATCAGCACTCGATCAAATTTTGATTTTTTTTTCTGGTTTATTGACATCTTCTCCAGCCCTTATACGGCGTGGACTTAGCGATTATTACGCCTCCGCAACCTCAAATTAACGTCAAAATCAACCCTTGTGCTAAGAAGAATCCTTAATAGAATATTGCTTATGTAGTATCCAGGCATAATCAAGTTACTACATGTAGTGCCCGTGTCTGAATTTTAGACATAAAAAAGCCGGATTCACTTGTGCGAATCCGGCCTATGAAGCATGACCACCATGAGTTTGCAGACTCATAACGATTGTTAGCCTCGACATCATTTTTGACGACTTGATTGTGCCAGGCTTGGTTGGTTGTGTAAACCATAAGTTTTTACGCAAAAGGAATTACCATGCTTATTCAGAAAAAGCGAATTAGAAACATCAACAACTACATCACTGTTTTTGATGGCAGAGATGTATTTATCGCTCATGCACTGCCAAGCCAACAAAAGGGGCAATCAATTGGGTTCACTGCTAACCAATCTCTTGGAGAGGAAGTTCTTCCTCAAATCGTTGGTGCAATAACTCGCTTCAACGCCAACGGGAAATCAGTGCCAGACAAAACGTTGCCTAAAGAAACCGCTTATCGGCAGGTATCATGGACCTGGAAAAAATGGGTTGGTAGAGGCGAGACTGAAGAGGTCACTGAGACTCGAGAAATGGAGTATCAACGTTACCAAAGGATTTTCACTCCACCACCAAGTATCGAGTTGAAAATTGTTGAGAACTTGAATGGTCAAAAGCTAGTGATTTCACCTAAGTTGACTTTGACAGAAGAAAACAAAGACCTTGTAACACATTGCGTTAACTTGTTTTTAGAGTTATTTGGTCTTTGCGAAGTTGTTGACGAAGATCTCAACACTATCGTTACTACTCAATCTATAAAACTAAACTGGAGTCTCCTCCCTCAAGGACAATATCCTTGGACCACCATTGGTTCGCAAATTATGTCAGCTATCAAACCGAGAGGAAAAGGAAATGCTGCTGTTGTAGAGGGTAGACTTGAACTCATTAACAGTAAGCAACCTGATTTTGTCGCTGTCGGAAGAGCTGGCTTCCAGGGATATGTAATTTTTGGGTTCCCCAATCACAATACCTACGTATTGGAAAGCTCGCAATGTAACAATGCAACCTATATTTTTAACAACGATTGGCAACAATTATCCCAGCTAACTAAAGCTGAGATATTAGATGGAAATTTGCACCGCGCCAGAGTAATTCATCGAAGAAACTGGGCTGCTGAAATCCTCAGATACTTACCTTAACAGCCATGAGTGCGGGAGCTATGTTTCCCGCATTTTTCCTAATGATATACATTTAACTTCAGACAATAGAAGCCATAAAGCCCCGTTAGTGGTACAAACAACAAGCGGAGCGTAGCGACTTCATCAGGCCAACCTAGTTGGTTTCGCTTTGCGAAAGTCACCAGTGACCAAATCAGATTGTCAGAGGGTTCACACCTTATCAGGGTGCTCGTGTACCTTTCGGAGCGTGAGCGAAGCGCTTGCAGAGCCGGATCTGTAGCTTCCGGGGCATTACCACTATTCACCTGTTTACGCAGCCACAAGGCCGCACATCGGGCTTAAATGCGTGTGAACAATCTGTTTCGGGAGGATTTAGAGACGTTGGCAGCGTCATCAGCTTCGAGTTGATAGCGGTTCATGTGGACTGTTATCCGGTTCGATAATAAGCAGGTTACAACCCTGCGATAAAGATTATCGAATGAACCAATGGTTCACCGAGCATCGGCCCCGTTCACGCTTTGTACCTGTTCGAGCTTTACAACTACAGGCCGCTACGTGCTAACATCCCTGAGTAGCCACTGTTAACCATAGCGGCAACTGTTGGTCATAGAATCCCTTAAAAGAAGATCGTAACTTGAGAGGGAAATACTCTTTAATTTATTGTTTTTAATGGATTTTGTTGTGTGAGTGCCGATAATAGGAGTCGAACCTACGACCTTCGCATTACGAATGCGCTGCTCTACCAACTGAGCTATATCGGCCCTGAAAGGACGCGTTCACCTGCGTGAAGCACGGGATAGAAGGTTAAAACTAAGTGGGTGATGCGTCAATGCCCTTTCGAATCAAACGGCTACTTTTGCATCACCCGCTTAGCGTTAAGCACGAATGGTATCGTCGCCGAAACCAATCCACTTATAGGTAGTCAGCGCTTCCAGGCCCATCGGCCCGCGGGCGTGCAGCTTCTGGGTGCTGACCGCCACCTCCGCGCCGAGGCCGAACTGGCCACCGTCGGTGAATCGGGTAGAAGCGTTAACGTATACCGCCGACGAATCCACTTCATTAATAAAGCGATTCGCATGGCGCAGGGTACGCGTCAGAATGGCATCGGAATGCTGGGTGCCGTGCGCGCGAATATGGGCAATCGCCTCATCGAGGTCGGCGACAACTTTCACGTTCAGATCCAGCGACAAATACTCGTCGTCGTACTGCTCCGCTTTCACCGGCTCCACCTTCGCCGGACCATTCTGCAGGAGGGGCAGGGCGGCCGGGTCGGCGTGCAGCGTCACGCCGCTCTCCGCCATCTGTTTGCTCAGCGCAGGCAGGAAGGTATCGGCGATATTACGGTGTACCAGCAGCGTCTCGGCGGTATTGCAGGTGCTCGGGCGTTGGGTCTTGGCGTTAACGATGATCTTCAACGCCGGTGCGATCTCTGCCGAATCGTCGACGAAAATATGACACACGCCGATACCGCCGGTGATCACCGGGATCGTGGATTGTTCGCGGCACAGCTTATGCAGGCCTGCGCCGCCGCGCGGGATCAGCATATCGATGTATTTATCCATCTTCAGCATTTCGCCGACCAGCGCGCGATCCGGGCTCTCGATTGCCTGCACCGCGGCAGCCGGCAGGCCGCACTCCTGCAGCGCCTGCTGAATCACTTTCACCGTCGCGGCGTTGGTGCGCCAGGTCTCTTTACCGCCGCGCAGAATAGCCGCGTTGCCGGTCTTCAGGCACAGAGAGGCGACATCGACGGTCACGTTCGGCCGCGCTTCATAAATCACGCCGATCACTCCCAGCGGTACGCGGCGACGTTCGATACGCAGGCCGCTATCCAGCAGACCACCGTCAATCACCTGGCCGACCGGATCCGCCAGGCTACACACCTGACGCACGTCATCGGCGATGCCGCGCAGGCGCGCCGGCGTCAGCGCCAGGCGATCGAGCATCGCGTCGCTCAGGCCATTGGCGCGGGCGTCGCTGAGATCTTCGGCGTTGGCGCGCAGGATCTCTTCGGTCTGCGCTTCCAGATAATCAGCAATCTTGTTGAGAACCTGATTTTTCTCGCGGCTGGAAAGCAGCGCGAGTTGGTAAGAGGCCGCTTTGGCCGCAATGCCCATTTGTTCCAGCATTTTCAGCTCCTTAACGGGTAATCATATCGTCGCGATGGACGGCCACCGGGCCGTATTCATAGCCGAGGATGGCATCGATTTGCTGCGAGTGCTGCCCGGCGATCAGGCGCAGGGCGTCGCTGTTATAGCGGCTTACGCCGTGAGCGATATCGCGGCCTTCGCTACTGCGGATTCGGATAACTTCGCCGCGGGAGAAATTCCCGCTGACGGTTTTGATGCCTTTTGGCAGCAATGAGCTTCCTCTTTCCAGAATAGCCTGGGTCGCCCCGGCATCGACGGTGATTTCACCGGCCGGCGGCGCGCCGAAGATCCAGCGTTTGCGGTTCTCCAGCGGTGATTCCTGAGCGTGGAAACAGGTGCCCACCGGCAGGCCTTCCATCGCGTGGCCGATAACGTCCGGGCGGTTGCCGGCGGCGATAATGGTATCGATGCCTGCGCGACAGGCGACGTCCGCAGCCTGCAGTTTGGTGCCCATGCCGCCGGTGCCGAGGCCGGAAACGCTATCGCCTGCGATGGCGCGCAGCGCGTCATCGATGCCGTAGACATCTTTAATAAGCTCGGCCTGCGGATTGCTGCGTGGGTCGGCGGTAAAGAGTCCCGGCTGATCGGTTAACAGCAGCAGTTTATCGGCGCCGGCGAGAATGGCCGCCAGGGCGGAAAGATTATCGTTGTCGCCGACTTTGATTTCAGCGGTGGCGACGGCGTCATTCTCATTAATGACCGGCACAATATTGTTATCCAGCAGCGCGCGCAGGGTATCGCGGGCGTTGAGGAACCGCTCGCGATCTTCCATATCGGCACGGGTCAGCAGCATCTGGCCGACATGAATGCCGTAAATAGAGAAAAGCTGCTCCCACAGTTGGATAAGACGGCTTTGGCCGACTGCCGCCAACAGCTGTTTTGAGGCAATGGTGGCGGGCAGTTCAGGGTAGCCGAGGTGTTCACGTCCGGCGGCGATGGCCCCGGAAGTCACAATCACAATGCGGTGCCCCATGGCATGCAGCTGCGCGCACTGGCGCACTAACTCAACGATATGGGCGCGGTTCAGGCGTCGGGATCCGCCCGTTAAAACACTGGTGCCCAGTTTTACCACCAGCGTCTGGCTATCACTCATGATTTTCTGCCGTTCAAAAGGAATATCGAGATCGAGCTGATGTTGTAACAGGAGTCAGGCCGCTTGCCAACTGCTGGCGTATTGGTCAAGCCATTTTATTGCGCGGATCGGGCATTCTGCGCAGGCAAGGTGACATATTTATGACGGAAATATTTAAACATTCTTTTTTATAAAAAGTTCCATTTCGTCATAAATATTTAACACTACAGCGTTAAAAAACCTCCAGTTTTTGACGGGGCCTTCGCCCGGAATTGATAAGCGCGTGTAAATAAATCACCAGGACCACATAATGAAAAAGCGTTCACTGGCATTAATGATGATGGGTTTTGTTGCTTCTTCGGCTTCACAGGCAGCGGAAGTATACAATAAAGACGGCAATAAACTGGACGTGTACGGCAAAGTGAAAGCCATGCACTACTTCAGCGATTATGACAGCAAGGATGGCGACCAGACCTACGTTCGCTTCGGTATCAAAGGCGAAACGCAGATCAACGATCAACTGACCGGTTATGGCCGCTGGGAATCCGAATTCTCCGGCAATAAAACCGAAAGCGATTCTTCGCAGAAAACCCGTCTGGCGTTTGCCGGCGTGAAGTTAAAAGAGTTTGGATCATTTGACTATGGTCGTAACCTCGGCGCGCTGTACGACGTTGAAGCCTGGACCGATATGTTCCCGGAGTTCGGCGGCGACTCCTCCGCGCAGACCGATAACTTCATGACCAAACGCGCCAGCGGCCTGGCGACCTACCGCAACACTGATTTCTTCGGCCTGGTGGATGGTCTGAATATGACCCTGCAATATCAGGGAAAAAACGAAGGCCGTGAAGCGAAAAAACAGAATGGCGACGGCTTCGGCACCTCTTTAAGCTATGATTTCGGCGGCAGTGATTTCGCCGTCAGCGCGGCTTATACCAGTTCTGACCGTACCAACGATCAGAACCTGCTGGCGCGCGGCCAGGGCTCCAAAGCGGAAGCCTGGGCTACCGGCCTGAAGTACGACGCCAACAATATCTACCTGGCGACAATGTACTCTGAGACCCGCAAAATGACCCCGATCAGCGGTGGTTTTGCTAATAAAGCGCAGAACTTTGAAGCGGTCGCCCAGTATCAGTTCGATTTCGGTCTGCGTCCGTCTCTGGGCTATGTACTGTCGAAAGGCAAAGATATTGAAGGTGTCGGCAGCGAAGATCTGGTCAATTATATTGACGTCGGCCTGACCTACTACTTCAACAAAAACATGAACGCCTTTGTGGATTACAAAATTAACCAGCTGAAGAGCGATAATAAGCTCGGTATTAACGATGACGACATCGTCGCGCTGGGGATGACCTATCAGTTCTGATAAAACTGAGCGTAATAAAAATAAAAACCGCGGCCCTGAGCGCCGCGGTTTTTATTTGTCAGGATTAGCGGTTTTTCGCCAGATGCAGATCGTCGTTATTCATGGTGATCTGCGCGTTATATTCCTTCGGCAAGCGCCGCGCCTGATAAAAGACGCGGTTCCAGTACGGATTATCCAGAGACGAACGCATGACGCCCTGGCTGGCGGAGGCGTGCAGGAAGTTGTGGTCAGTATCGTAGAAACCGACGTGCATGCCGCCGTGAATGCGGAAGAAGACTAAATCGCCAGGTCGTAACTGCTGCTTGCTAACCCGCACGCCCATATGCAGAAGATCGCCGGTGGTCACGCGGTCCATTGGCAGATTGAAGCGGTCCTTCAGCGTACGCCAGACAAAGCCGGAACAGTCGACGCCGCTCTGGTCGGTGCCGCCCCATTCATAAGGGGTGCCGTCCCAGGTGTGCATCTGATCGTGCAGGGCGGCCAGCACCGGTATCAGATCGTCGGAGCCGCTGTCGATCGGCTCATAATGATGCTGCGCCACCGCCTTGGGCGGTTTTTTTGGGGAAGATGAACATCCTGCCAAAATCAATAAAGGAACAAGTAATAAAGCGTGGCTGAGTTTGGGCTTCATGTCGTTATTTTCATGTTAGGGATCGACCGTCGCCATTTATAGCGTATTCAGGGAAACGTCAGAATGATGAAACGCAAAATTTACGAAAACTTACGTACCGCAGGCATAAATTCGCCGGTACCGTAATAAGCACATTTTTCAGATAGTAAACGCGGTGATTTTATTTATTAATAAATGTTTACTATCTAAATCAAAATATAACAGGCCAGAATCAGGATGTTCTTATTTATCTGACGCGAGAGACAGGCGTGCCTCCTTTAAGATGGCGGATAAAAGAGGCTGGCGCATAGCCCATCGCTTTGCGGAACATGGCGGTAAACGCCGCCGGATGCTCATAGCCAAGGCTTAACGCCACGTCGGTAATGCTTCGCCCTTCTCGCAGGGCGGTGAGAGCGTACATCAGGCAGGCTTTATGACGCCAGTCGCGAAACGCCATCCCGGTCTCCTGCAAAAAGCGGCGGTTGAAGGTACGCAGGCTTTGACTCATCTTTTGGGCCCACAGCTCCGGCGTGCTGTGAATCTCCGGTTGGCGGAGAAACGCGCTGCATAGTTCAGCCAGCCGCGGATGTTGCGGTAGCGGCGTAAACATCGGCAGCGGCGGGGCGGCCTGCAGTTCAAACAGTAATAGGGCGATAAGCGCCGCATCATGTCCGCTCTCTTCATACAACAGCGGCAACTGGCAGGCGGCCAATAGCAGTTGATGTAGCAGCGGCGAAACCTGCAATACTTCGCAGCGTACCCCGGCGCGCGGCGCGTCCTGCGGTTCGATATACAGACTATGGGTGCTCACGCCCGGCATCCAGACGCGATGCGGTTTGTTAGCGGGTATCCATACGCCGCTGAACGGCGGCACCAGCCACTGACCGTCATCGGTTTCGACTTTCATCAAGCCATTCACGGCATAGAGAAACTGCGCTCGCCGGTGATGATGGCGCGGTAAAAGGGTGTCAGGCGGATAATCGCTACCCAGGCCTAATACCCGGCGCGGCAGATGATCGACATCATTAATCGCGATATTGCGCATGCGTACTCTCCTGGCTGAAAATCGTAATATATTGGCTTTTAATCGTAAGTCAGCCATTCCGCTATTCTATATCGTTACCTCCCTGAATGGAGGAACGGTATATGATATTTGGGCTTTTTGTTTGTGGACTGTTATCCGGGGTAACCACCTGGCTGTTTGGCTTCGGCGGCGGCTTTGTTACCGTGCCGCTGCTTTACCTGTTGCTGAGCCATCAGGGCACAGTAGGCGGTCAGGCGATGCAAATAGCGGTAGCGACGTCGGCGCTGGTGATGCTGTGCACGTCGCTGTTGGCAAGCGGCCGCCACCTGCGCGTCGGAACGGTTCACTGGCGCTCCCTGCTGCCGATACTTGGCGGCATCGCCATCGGCGGTATTGCCGGCGCGGCGCTGGCGCTGAGGGTTAACGGCGAGTGGATCCGCTGGCTGTTCATTTTGTACCTGGCGGTGACCATGGTGGATTGCTACGTTCGCCCCGGCTTTATGGCGCCGTCGACGGCTTGCGCACCGTCGAGTGCAGGGCGCGAGACTATCCTTGGCGGCGGGATTGGCCTGATTGCCGCCTTCCTTGGCGTTGGCGGCAGCGTGATGACCGTGCCGCTGATGCGCCGGCGTGGCGCGACGATGGCGCAGGCCGCGGCAATGGCCAACCTGCTGACGCTGCCGCTGGCGGCGACCGCCAGCCTGACGTGGCTGCTGATGGCGCCGATGGCGGCGCTGCCCTCCGGTTTCATCGGTAATATCTGGTGGCTGGCGGCCGGGCTGCTGGTGGCCGGGAGCTGGTTGGGATTGCGGGGCGCATCGCGCTGGCTGGCAAAACTCCCCGATCGCTGGCACGTGCGGATCTACCCGCTACTATTGCTACTGGTGCTGCTGGCGATGTGCTTTGGCGGGGTGGGCTGAAAGCGCTGGCGGATCATGCTCCTGTCATCTTCTTTATACATGCTCTCGCAGGCTTATATTACTGATTATGGAAAATGACCGATGTCTAATGCTGTGACGATTTTCGATCTGGATAACACCCTGATTAAAGGGGACAGTAGTACGCTGTGGAGCCAGTTTATGGTGCGCGAAGGCTGGGTGAGCGATCCGGAATATCTGGCGCGCGAGGCGCAACTGATGGCGGATTACGACCGCGGGGAAATGAATATCGCCGATTATGTTGCGCTGATTCAGGCGCCGCTGATCGGCATCCCGCAGGCGCAGGTGGATACGCTGGTGGCGCGATTCGTGCGCGAAAAGGTGTTGCCGCGGGTCTACCCGCAGGCATGGGACGTTATTCGTACCCTACAGGCGCGAGGGGAAAAAATGTTGGTGATCTCCGCCTCGGTGACGCTGCTGGTGCAGGCGATAGCCGCCGAGCTGGGGATTGAACAGGCGTTGGGTATTGATGTTGAAATGGCGGATGGCGGCTACAGCGGTGTGATTGTCGGTACTCCGAGCTATCAGCAGGGCAAAGTGACGCGCCTGGCACAGTGGCGGGAGGCGCATCCTGACTATACTGGCGAAGTCACTTTTTATACCGATTCGATAAACGACCTGCCCCTGTGCCTGCATGCGGATCGCGTGCGGTTGGTCAACCCGTGTCCGCAGCTGCTGGCAGCCAACGCCCGGCACGGCTGGCCGGTGCTGGCGTGGCGGATCGAATAACGAGACGTTTTCCCTGATTGGTAGCCCCGGTAAGCGTAGCGCCACCGGGGAGAGGGGGTTATTGCTGGCTTTGATACAACGGCACTACGCTGCCGCCGATATAACGGCGGCGCAGCCAGGCGGAGAGGGTGTCCATCACCATGACCACCGCGACCAGCAACAGGGTAATAAACATCACCACATCCCAGTTCCACAAACGCATATTTTCCGCGTAAATGAGGCCAATCCCCCCCGCGCCGACAAAACCTAACACCGCGGCGGAACGGGTGTTGGATTCAATCTGATATAAACTCAGCGCCAGGAAAGTCGGGAACGACTGGGTGAAAATGCCGAAGCGGTGTTTCTGCAGACCATTAGCGCCGACGGCGGTGAGGCCGCGGCCCGGCGAACGGTCTACCGCCTCGTGGCCTTCAGCATACAGGCGGCCCAGCAGGCCGGTATCCTGCATAATAATCGCCAGTACCCCCGCCAGCGGCCCGAGCCCTACGGCGCGCACGAAAATCAGACCCCAGATAGCCATATCGATACCGCGCAGCATGTCAAACAAGCGGCGCATCAACACGGCGATAATGCCGGGAATCACGCCGCGCATAATATTGCGCGCCGCCAGGAATGACAGCAACAGCGCGATGACCGTCGCGGTAATCGTCCCGGCGAAGACGATGGCAAGCGTAATGGCGATTTGCGTGAAGTAATAGGCAAACGGCCAGTTCCAGAAGTCGTGCCAGACAAACATCCGCAGCAGATAGCGCCCCATCTGCTGTAGTCCGGTAACCAGTTGTTCGCTGCTGATACCGAACTGCATAAAGAACCAGACGTAATAAAGTACGCTCGCCAGCGCCAGCAGGCCGACATAGCGCAGGTATCGCCCTTGGGTCTTATACAGCGCCTGATGCTGGCGGCGGCTGGCGGCGATATCCGGTTGATGTTGCCATTGACTCATTTTTTCCCCTCCAGAACCCACTGGCGCAGGCGGCCGGAAAGCATATCCAGCAGCGACACCACAATAATGATCAGCAGCAGCGTCATGCTGACCTGATCGT
Source organism: Klebsiella sp. SYXHC3 (assembly GCF_057196925.1). Classification (NCBI taxonomy): domain Bacteria; kingdom Pseudomonadati; phylum Pseudomonadota; class Gammaproteobacteria; order Enterobacterales; family Enterobacteriaceae; genus Klebsiella; species Klebsiella sp. SYXHC3. The sequence continues at coordinate 69,111 of NZ_JBXUNG010000003.1, forward strand.
AACGATCGAGCTTAATGTTGGTCATCAGCTCCTGGCCGATCCCGCCGGCCCCTACCAGGCCAAGAATGGTGGATGAGCGGAAGTTGATCTCAAGGCGCATAAAACCGTAGGAGAGAAAAATCGGTTTCACCTGCGGCCACAGGGCAAAGCGCACCTTCTGCAGCGCCGATGCCCCGCAGGCCGCCAGCCCGCGCATCGGTTTATCCTGCGCGCTTTCCACCGCTTCGTAGAACAGTTTGGTCAGGCTGCCGACCGTATGCAGCATCAGCGCCAGAAAACCGGGGATCGCGCCGATACCGAACGCCATGACGAAAATGACCGCCCAGGCCAGCTCAGGCATGGTGCGTAAAAAGGCCACCAGCACGCGAACGGCGAAGCGTAGCGGCGCGGGTGACCAGGCATTATTGGCGGCGAGGAAAGCCAGTATTGTCGCTACCGCGACCGCCACCAGCGTGGAGGCCAGCGCCAGCTGCAGCGTCTCCCAAATCAGCGGTAGCTGAATCGGCAGGCGATACCCCCAGTACGCCAGCGAGCCTTTGGTATGTGAATCGGCTAACAGAACGCCCGGATGCAGCGTCGGCAGCGTCTCGAACATATAGTCGAGAAAGTTTGGCAGAGAACGCCAGATGGTGAACAGATTAAACTCGGCGGCATGCCCGGCGGCAAAGTAGAGCGCCAGCAGCACCAACGACCAGCCGAAGGTATCGCGCTTTTGCCGTGTCCTGACCTGCTGGTAATAACGTTCAAATTCGGTATGGGTATTATTCATGCGGCGAAAAGGTCTTTAACGTAGCGCCGCCGTCCGCATTGCGTCGCGGACGGCGGCATCGGTGCGGGATTAACGCGCGCTAACCAGCTCGCGTTTCATATCGATGATCTGCTGGAAATCGGCCACGCTGCCCGGGCCGATGTGCTGAGTACCGCCCATCGCTTTCACGAAACAGGCGTGATCGTCGGTATCCAGTTTTTTAAGCGCGGTGACGACTTTGGCTTTGAAGTCCGCCGGCAGCGCATTGCTAACGAGGATCGGGCCGTTCGGGATCAGAGGCGATTGCCAGATAATCCGGATTTGCTTCATCAGATCCGGATGATCCATGCGAATCAGGCGATTGAAAGCGCCCACGCTGTAGCCGCTGTTGTAGTCGCCGACCATTGAGGTCCAGGTGACCGCGCCGGCAAACTGGCCGTTCAGCACGCCGAGAATGTCCTGTTCGTGGCCGCCGGAGAAGGTGACGCTGGAGAAGAAATTATTGTATTTGTTATCCGCGTCGCCGCCGAATTTCTGTTTAAAGGCATGGTTTGGAATTAAATAACCGGAAGTGGAATCCGGGTCGGCGAAGCCAAAAGCTTTGCCTTTTAAATCGTCCAGCGTTCTATACGGGCTGTCAGCTTTGACGATGACCACCGAGTGGTAGCCGCGGGATTGATCTTTATCGTCAACGGCGATACCGACAATATCGACGGCTTTCGGGTTATTGATATAGACCGAGGCATAAGAAGAAGGCGACATACTTAATACGACATCGACTTTCCCGCCCAGCAGTCCCTGAATGACGCCAGAATAATCGGATGAGTTACGTAATTTGGTATCGACCTTCAGCTCTTTATCAAGAAACTGTTTCACGCACTGGTTATCGCCAATTTGCTGCGTGGCGTTTTGACCGCCGAGAATCCCCAGATTTAATTCCTTCGGCTGTTCAGCGGCGCTCGCTTGCCACGTCAGTAACAGAGCTGCGATTGCTGCGGATAAACGAACTGCGCCATTAATGTGTTTGTTCATTATTTTGCCTGTGTGTTTTTAACTAAAGGAAATTAATGCAATTGGCTAATTTCATCGCCGTACAACCGATGCAGGACATCCTGAGTCAGCTGTGCCGGATGATCGTCGAAAATGATGCGGCCTTTGGCGACGCCAATGACCCGGGTGCAGTACTCTTTGACCAGTTCGACCGAATGCAGGTTGACCATCACGCTAATCCCCTGGCCGCTGATTTCCCGCAGTACATTCATGATGCGCTGGGTGTTTTTGGGATCGAGCGAGGCGACGGGTTCATCCGCCAGCAGGATCCCGGGGTTTTGCATCAGCGCACGGCAAATCGCTACGCGCTGCATCTGGCCGCCGGAGAGGTTTTCCGCCCGCTGTAGGGCGTGCGGCAACATATTCATCCACTCGAGAAGGGAAATCGCGCGCGCCCGGTCGGCGTCGGTGAAAACCTTAAACAGCGACTTCAGGGTTGAGGTTTGACTCAGGCGGCCGAGCAGTACGTTAGTCAGCACATCAAGGCGCGGCACGAGGCAGAAGTCCTGGAAAATCATGCCGCATTCGCTGCGCCAGGCATTGAGCGCGCGTCCTTTCAGGCGTGAAACATCATGGGGCATACCGACTTCCGGAAAGCTGAGTATTTCACCGCCGGTGGCGCTATGAGTACCGTTCAGGACATGCAGCAGCGTGGATTTCCCGGCTCCCGAGCGGCCAATCACGCCCACCAGCTCGCCGGCATGGAGGTCAAAGCTGATGTTATCGAGCACGGTTTGCTGCGCATTATAAGATTTACTCAGGTTGCGCACGCTTAAGACTTTCCGCTGCCGGGTTGGGGCGATGGGCGTAGTTAGCGAAAATTCGGTTTCCGCCACCGCGGCAAGAGAGCTGTTCATAAGAGTGTCCTGGTTCGTCATAAACTGGTCACTATTAATCGCGTTTTGTGTGAACTTTCGATGACGGTAAGGCGAAAAAATAATGAAAGCGTGATGAAACGCTTACCTGCAAGGTAAAAGAAACATGCCAGCGGCAATCATAGCGTGATGGTCTACACTAATGAAAATGAGAGCAAATAAGAAAGAAATATGAGAACTAATCTCATTCTCTTAGATATCATTCTTTCATGGGATTAATAGTCCTCTGCAAGCGGTTTTTATGTTTGTGTTTAGGCATTTTGTGCGGTGCTTAAAACCATTCACGCAGCTTATGATTGGGCGGATCGTCTTGTAAATGGCTGTTTTGCGGTATTATCTTCTTAATTTTATGTGTTATTAAGATTTTTCGCAACGTCATTTATCTCATCCATTAAGAATATTCCTAATGAATTAGGGTTATGATCCTGGATGATATAATAATCGATTCGGATTGTAGGAATTTTCGATCAATAACCACATGAAATTAAATGTTTTTTGTTTTTGAGCAAAAAATAGGATTTCTGCAAAAAGCAAAAAATTGACATAAATGAGAATTAGCTTCACATCCTGCTTGTTGACACTTAATCAGAAAAAACCTAAATTTGAATCCAACAAAAAATATAAATCGATAAATAATTTCGACATTATTAATGATTAAATAATGCCGCTGGTGTTTTATTATAACCAATTTAAACAGGGGTAATTTGCAGGTTTAATCTCTGCAGGCCTGGCTATCGGCGATGGGGTGAAAGGTAGTATTCCAGGATGAAGAGGATAAACAGTATATGGACGATCAATGCTCCCTTGATAAGTGTATTTGGCCAGCACATGATACTTATTTTTTAAAAGGCTTGTCGGAACTCATCTTAGATATCGAAGAACTTATTTATTTGTCACTGGATAAAATATGTAAGGACTTTTTGTTTATCAATCTGAGTACCAATGCATTAAATTACTTTATTCGCTATGACAACGACTGGTTAGCCAAGGCCAAAGGCAAACAAATTATTCTGATTGCCGCGAGAAAGTCAGAAGCGTTAGCCAATTATTGGTATTACAACGGTGATATTCGCGGCGTGGTGTATGTCGACCTCGCGCGCGATATAAGAAAAGATCTGGCCTATGTAATTAATGGTCGGTTTCTGCGTAAAGATATTAAGAAAGAAAAAATTACTGACCGGGAAATGACGGTGATCAGAATGACGGCCCAAGGAATGCATCCGAAATCTATCGCCAGAATTGAAAATTGCAGTGTGAAAACTATTTATACCCATCGGCGAAATGCTGAGGCCAAGCTGTATTCAAAAATTTATAAATTAGTTATGTAACGTTTATTTAGTGGTACACCGGGACGACTTGTCCTTAATTAAACTCAGGATGAAAAAGCTATGAAAAAAAAGGTTATTGCTATTGCTCTGGTAACGGCGTTTGCTGGAATGGGTGTTGCTCAGGCTGCTGATGTCACTGCTCAGGCCGTTGCTACCTGGTCTGCAACCGCGAAAAAAGACACTTCCAGCAAACTGGTTGTTACCCCGCTTGGCAGCCTGGCTTTCCAGTATGCCGAAGGGATTAAAGGCTTTAACTCACAAAAAGGTCTGTTTGATGTTGCGGTTGAAGGCGATACCACGGCGACTGCCTTCAAACTGACTTCACGTCTTATCACTAACACTCTGACTCAGCTGGATACCTCCGGCTCAACGCTGAGCGTGGGCGTGGATTATAACGGCGCCGCGGTAGAAAAGAGTGCTGACACCATCATGATCGACACCGCTAACGGCGTACTGGGCGGCAACCTCAGCGCGCTGTCTAACGGCTACAACACCGCAGGCCGCACCACCGCGCAGGACGGCTTTAACTTCTCCATCATCAGCGGTACCACCGACGGCACCACCGCGGTAACCGATTACAGCACGCTGCCGGAAGGGATCTGGAGCGGTGACGTGAGCGTGCAGTTCGACGCAACCTGGACCAGCTGATTTTCTCGTAGCACCGGGCAGGGGAAATCCCCCTGCCTCTTCATGGACTGAACGCTTATGAAAAAACATCTTCTGGCCATTGGCCTGCTGCTGGGATTGGCGAATCCCGCGCTGGCGCTGGATGTCGGCGATATCTCTTCCTTTATGAACAGCGGCAGCAGCACGCTGAGTAAAGAGATTAAAAATACCACCGACAGCGGCCGCTTAATCAACATTCATCTGGAACGTCTCTCTTCACCGCTGGATGGCGGCAAAGTGATCCCGATGGATAAACAGGATGAAGTCCTGTTGACCCCCGCCAGCTTGTTATTGCCCGCAAAGGCCAGTGAAGTGGTGCGCTTTTTCTACAAAGGCCCGGCGGATGATAAAGAGCGCTACTACCGCATTGTCTGGTTCGATCAGGCCTTAAGCGATGCCCAGCGCAATGGCTCCCAGCGCAGCGCGGTGGCCACCGCTTCAGCCCGCATCGGCACCATTCTGGTGGTGGCGCCGCGTCAGGCTAATTTTCGCTACCAGTTTGCCGGCGACACGCTGACCAATACCGGTAACGCCACCCTGCGCATCATCGCCTACGGCCCGTGTCTGAAAATCGCTGATGGCAAAGAGTGCAAAGAAAACTATTACCTGATGCCAGGGAAATCGCGTCGCTTCACGCGCGTCAATATTGCTGACAAAAAAGGACGGGTCGCGCTCTGGCAGGGCGAGCAGTTTGTTCCCGTGAAATAGACATGTGTGCTGATGGATTAAGACTATGCCTTTACGACGGATCACCCCTGGACTGAACGCGCTGCTTGCCTCCGGCATGGTTCTTTTGCTGGCGCCTTATAGCGACAGCCTGGCCGCCGAGCGCGTGCAGCAAATCGGCGGCGTGATTATCCCGCAGGCTTTCAGCCAGGCTTTGCAGGACGGCATGAGCATTCCTCTGTTTATTCATCTTGAAGGCAGCCGCGATAATCAGAACGATCAGCGTATCGGCGCCGCGTATATCTGGCTTGATGGCGATGTGCTGCGGGTTCGGCAAATCACCCTCGAAGAGGGCGATGACAACGCTCGCGTCAGCGACGAGACACGTCAACAGCTCAGACGTTTATCCAATGAGGCTTTCAACGACGCGCTGAAGATCCCCTTAACCGATGCCGCGCAGCTACACCTTAGTCTGCGCCAGTTGCTGTTGCAACTGGTGGTGAAACGTGAGGCGCTGGGAACCGTGCTGCGGTCGCGCAGCGAGGATATTGGCCAGTCGAGCGTTAAAAGTTTCAGTAATAACCTTACCTACAACCTCGGGGTCTACAACAACCAGATGCGTAGCGGTGGCAGTAATACCTCCAGCTATCTGTCACTCAATAGCGTTAGCGCGCTGCGCGAGCATCACGTGGTGCTCGACGGCTCGCTGTACGGCATCGGCACCAGCCACCAGGACAACGAACTGTATAAAGCGATGTACGAGCGCGACTTCGCCGGGCACCGTTTTGCCGGCGGAATGCTGGATACCTGGAACTTACAATCGCTGGGGCCGATGACCGCGATTTCGGCCGGTAAAATCTACGGCGCGTCGTGGGGCAACCAGGCCAGCTCGACGGTATTTGATAACAGCCAGTCGGCGACGCCGGTGGTGGCATTCTTACCGGCGGCAGGCGAGGTCCACCTGATGCGTGACGGACGCCTGTTAAGCGTGCAGAACTTCGTCATGGGGAATCATGAAGTTGATACCCGAGGCCTGCCTTACGGTATTTACGACGTTGACGTCGAAGTTATCGTCAACGGAAGAGTGGTCAGCAAACGCACCCAACGCGTCAACAAGCTGTTTACTCGCGGACGCGGCGCGGGCGCGCCGCTGGCCTGGCAAATCTGGGGCGGCAGTTTCCATATGGACCGCTGGTCGGAAAGCGGTAAAAAGACGCAGCCGGCGAAAGAGAGCTGGCTGGCGGGGGCGTCGGCTTCCGGATCGCTGAGTACGCTCAGTTGGGCGGCCACCGGCTACGGTTATGATAACAATGCCGTCGGCGAAACGCGCATCACGCTGCCGCTGACCGAGGCGGTGAATATCAACCTACAAAACATGCTGGCCAGCGACAGCTCCTGGAGCAGCATCGGCAGCGTCAGCGCCACCTTACCCGGCGGCTTTAGCTCGCTGTGGATTAACCAGGAAAAGACCGTTATCGGCGATAAGCTGCGCCGCAGCGATGCCGACAACCGGGCGATCGGCGGCACGCTGAACCTGAACGCCCTGTGGTCAAAACTAGGCACTTTTAGCATCAGCTACAACGATGACCGCCGCTACAACAGCCATTACTACACGGCGGATTATTACCAGACGATTTATAGCGGCTCTTTTGGCTCGCTAGGCCTGCGCGCGGGCTTACAGCGCTATAACAACGGCGATAGCAACGCCAACACCGGGAAATATATCGCCCTCGATTTATCACTGCCGCTGGGCAACTGGTTCAGCGCCGGGATGACCCATCAGAACGGCTATACCATGGCTAACATTTCGGCGCGTAAGCAGTTTAATGAAGGGGCGATTCGAACCGTCGGCGCCAATATTTCGCGGGCGATTTCCGGCGATACCGGCGACGACAAAACCTTAAGCGGCGGCGCTTATACGCAGTTCGAAACGCGCTACACCAACGGCACGCTGAACGTCAACAGCGGCGCCGACGGCTACGTGAACACCAACCTGACCGCCAGCGGCAGCGTCGGCTGGCAGGGGAAAAATATCGCCGCCAGCGGGCGAACCGACGGCAATGCCGGGGTGATCTTCAATACCGGTCTGGAAGACGACGGCAAGCTCAGCGCTAAGGTTAACGGGCGCATCGTGCAGCTCAGCGGTAAACGCAACTACCTGCCGCTTTCGCCGTACAGCCGCTATGAAGTCGAACTGCAGAACAGTAAAAACTCGCTCGACAGCTACGACATTGTCAGCGGTCGTAAGAGTCACCTGACGCTTTATCCCGGTAACGTGGCGGTGATCGAGCCGGAAGTGAAGCAAATGGTCACCGTCTCCGGGCGCATCCGCGCCGAAGACGGCACGCTGTTGGCGAACGCGCGCATTAATAACCATATCGGGCGCACCCGTACCGATGAGAACGGTGAATTTGTCATGGATGTCGATAAAAAATATCCCACCATTGATTTTAGCTACGGCGGAAATAAAACCTGTGAAGTGGCGCTGGAGCTCAGCCAGGCGCGCGGCGCGGTGTGGGTAGGGGACGTGGTATGCAGCGGTCTCTCTTCATGGGCGGCGGTGCAGCAGACAGGAGAAGGTAATGAAAGCTAAGTGGCTACTCGCTTTGGCGACGCTGACGATTGCGCCGCTGGCGATGAACGCTAAGGCGGCGGTGACAAAATATTCTGAAGCCGCTGCTCCGGCGCGCGAATTTGTCTTTGTCGAGAACAACTCTGATGACAACTTCTTTGTCACCCCTGGCGGCGCGCTGGATCCCCGCCTGACCGGCTCAAACCGCTGGACCGGGTTAAAATCAACCGGTTCTGGTGATACCGCGTACCGTCAGGTCAGTCTGGGTTATATCGATGATGGTCACAACCATGGGATCTCCGCTAATTACCGGTTTGATATGTGGCTGGATAATGCGCCGGTCTCTCACCCTTTACTGGGCTTGCGGTGTATTAACTGGTACTCGGGATGCGACCTGGCAACCAGCCTGATTTTACCCCAGTCAACCGATGCTAATGGATTTTACGGCGTCTCAACGGGGAGCGGGACGAAATGGCGTCACGGGATGATGTCCGATGCCTTTTATCAATACCTGCAGCAGATGCCGATCGGCGGTACTTTTACGATGACCATTAATTCCTGTCAGACATCGGTCGCTTACGATGCGAGCAAAGGCGAGCGTTGCAAAGATCAGGCGTCAGGTACCTGGTATATCCGCGACGTAACCCATACCAAAGCGGGGCACTTACGCCTGATAAACACCCACTCACTGGCGGAAGTGTTTATCAATAGTGACGGCGTGCCCACGCTGGGCGAAGGCAATGCCGATTGCCGTACACAAACGATTGGTTCTCGTTCCGGTTTAAGCTGCAAAATGGTTAACTATACGCTGCAAACTAATGGGTTAAGCAACAGTTCGATTCACATTTTCCCGGCTATCAGTAACTCTGCGCTGGCATCGGCGGTAGGTAACTACGATATGCAGTTCAGCCTTGACGGTAACTCATGGAAACCGGTCAACGGCATTCTGCAGTATTACACTTTCAACGAGATGAAGAGCTCTGATTCTATTTACGTCTTTTTCTCGAGTAACTTTTTCAAGCAGATGGTGGCGTTGGGCATTAGTGACATCAACACCAAAGACTTGTTTAACTTCCGTTTTTATAACACCACTTCACCGGAATCCGGCTGGTATGAATTCTCGACATCCAATAGCCTGATTATCAAACCGCGTGATTTCAGCATCAGCATTATCTCCGATGAGTACACTTCGGCGCCGTCACGTGAGGGCTACGTCGGCAGCGGCGAACCGGCGCTGGATTTCGGCTACATCGTCACCACCAGCGGCAAAACCGCCGCCGATGAGGTGTTGATTAAAGTTACCGGCCCGTCACAGGCGATTAGCGGGCGCTCGTATTGCCTGTTCAGCTCGGCGGACGGTACCGCGCAGGTGCCATTCCCGGCGTCGCTCTCTTTCATTACCCAAAGCGGGGCGACGAAAAGTTACGACGCCGGCTGCGACAATAGCTGGCACGACATGACCGATGCGCTATGGCTGACCACGCCGTGGACTGATATTTCCGGCGATGTGGGGCAGATGGATAAAACAACGGTGCGCTTTTCGATTGCCATGGACGATCCTATCTCGCTGCGCACCATCACCGACAACGGCTGGTTTGGCGAGGTCAGCGCTTCAGGAGAGATTCATGTCCAGGCGACGTGGCGTAACATTAATTAAGCTGACGCTGGCGAGCCTGTGGCTGCTGGCCGCGCCGCTGGCGCAGGCGATTTCTGTCGGTAATCTGACCTTTTCGCTGGCCTCTGACGCTGAGTTTGCGGCGAAAAGGGTGATTAACAACAATAAAAGCGCGCGGCTATATCGGGTGTCGGTGGTGGGTATCGACCGGCCCGGCGGCCATGAGGTTCGTGCCCGCCCGGCGGACGGCGAACTGCTGTTCGCCCCGCGCCAGCTGACGCTGCAGGCGGGTGAAAGCGAATATTTTAAGTTCTATTATCACGGGCCGAAGGATAACCGCGAACGCTACTATCGGGTCTCGTTTCGTGAAATTCCCACCCGCAACCTGGTGATGCGCGCCCCGGCGGGCGGGCAGATCAGCATGGAGCCGGTGGTGGTGATGGATACCATTCTGGTGGTACGCCCGCGGCAGGTTCAGTTTAAATGGGCGTTCGATAAAGCGGCGGGGAGCGTCAGTAATACCGGCAATACCTGGTTTAAGCTGCTGATAAAACCGGGATGCGACACCACGGAAGAGGAAGGTGACGCCTGGTATCTGCGCCCCGGCGATGTCGTTCGCCAGCCGTCGCTGCGTAAGCCCGGCAACCACTACATTATCTATAACGAGAAATTTATTAAAATCAGCAATGATTGCCCGGTGAAATAGCCGGGCAATCGCCTGAATTATTCCTCGTTCAGCAACTCACTCACCAGCGCGATATGGGTCTTAATGCCGACCGCCAGCGCATCTTCGTCGATGCGAAAATGCGGGTTGTGCACGTTCCACGTCGCCCCTTTTTGCGCATTGCCGCAGCCGATAAACAGAAAGGTACCGGGGATTTTCTCCTGGTAGGAGGAGAAATCCTCGCTGCCGAATAGCGCCTTATCCTGCAGCTGCAGCGTACCTGCCGGGAAATGGCGGGCTATGGCTTCGCGGGCGATATGATTGGTGGCGTCGTGGTTGTTGCCCACCGCATAGCCCTGCTGCCATTTAATCTCGTAGCTGGCGCCGTGGGCGGCGGTGATGCCGTCGATAATCCGTGCCATCAGCGGCGGTACCGCCTCGCGCACCTGCTGGCTATGGGTACGCAGCGTCCCGGCCAGCCGCGCGCTGTCGGGGATCACGTTATAGCTATCGCCGGCCTGAAAAGTGGCGATAGTCAGCACCGGCGCGTTGCCCGGATCGATATTGCGGGCGACGATCTGCTGCAGCGCGCCGACCACTTCCGCGCCGATGGTCACCGGATCGATACAGTGCTGTGGCATCGAACCGTGGCCGCCTTTGCCGCGAATGGTGATATCAAAGTTATCGCTGGAGGCGACGTACACACCCTCTTTCAGGGTTATCACGCCAACCGGGCTGGTGGGGAAAACATGCAGGCCGAAAATATGTTCGACGTCGTCAACCACGCCCAGTTCAACCAGCTCACGTGCGCCGCCCGGCGGCACCTCTTCCGCAGGCTGGAAGATGAATTTAATGCTGCCGTGCAGCTGTTCGCGAAGCTGGCACAAGACTTTCGCCGCCCCCATCAGCATCGCGGTATGCGCGTCGTGACCGCAGGCGTGCATTACGCCGGGCTTCGTTGAGCAGAATGCTTCTCCGCTCTCTTCCTGGAGCGGTAGGGCATCGATATCGGCCCGCAGCGCCCACATCGGGCCCGGATGCGCGCCGCGCAGTACGGCAATCACGCTATTTTCCAGCGGGCGGCTTATCTCGAGACCGGAAAATAGCGCCAGCTCGCGGGCGATGTAATCGGCGGTCGGCTTCTCGTTAAACGACAGATCCGGATGGGCGTGGATATGGCGACGCCAGCGCAGCGCTTCCTCGGCCGCGGCGGAAATTAATTGTTCAGTGGCGTGATGCATCAGTGACTCCTTCAATCAATAACGGGCTGACTGACGACGGTTTTACGTTTCATGAGCGGCAGCACCGCCAGCGCGGAGCAAACCATCGCCAGTGAAAGAAACAGGAAAGCGCTGGCGTAACCGTGGGTTTTCTCCACCAGATAGCCAATGACGATCGGCGAGACAAAGCCGCCGAGAGTACCGCCGGTATTAATCAGACCGATGGCCGAGCCCATCATATTTTCCGGCAGGCGTTTCATCGGCAGGGTAAAGGCGGTGACGAAGGTCGACATCAGGAAAATTTCGCCGATAAACAGCAGCAGGCTGGCGGTCAGCGGCGTCCGGGCATGGAAGATAGCGAAGATCGCCACGGCGCTGATTAGCGCGCTAATCGCGATGACCAGCGGTTCGCGATTGAGAAAATATTTACCCACCAGCCAGCCGGTACCGAGCGATGAGATCCAGATCCCCAGACCGCCCGCGGCCACCACGTAGCCGGATGCAGACAGCGACATCCCCATACTCTGAACAAAAAACTTCGGTAGCCAGGCCATCAGGCCATAGCTGGGAATATTGACGCAAAAGATAGCCAGAAAGAGCAGGATTACCGTGGGGTTACGCCACAGGGCGGCGCCGGCGGCGCTCTGTTTCGCGACCACCGCCGTCGGTTGCCGGCGCGGCACGCGCAGGGCGATCAGCAGAGCGATGGCGCAGGCCACGATCCCCAGTACGGTGAACGAGAGATGCCAGCCGAGCAGCGCCAGCGCGTTAACGGCGATAATCGGCCCAATGGTCATCGCCAGTCCCGCTGACGACAGCAATATCGATTGGGCGAAGGTACGTTGTTCCAGAGTGAAGTTGCTTACCACCGCCTTGGCGCAGGAGCAGGGATAGCCTGAATGGCCGACGCCTGACAGAAAGCGGAACAGCAGCAGCAGGCCGAAGCTCGCTCCCAGCAGGCCAAAGCACAGCGCGAATATCCCCAGCGCCGCCAGCGACAGCACCAGCATCGTTTTGTAGCCAATGCGATCGTTAAGCCAGCCCGCCGGCACCTGAAACAGCGAATAGGCGAGAAAAAAGATGCCGGTAATGTAGCCCAGTTGTTCGGCGTTGAGCCCGAACTCCTTTTCGATAGGCAGCAGCGCGAAGCCGGTGACGGTTTTGTCGATATAAACGACCACGTAGCCGATAAACAGTAAGAAGATCATCTGAGACTGACTTTTCATTTTTTTCCGCCCGGTGTCTCATGGTTGCATGTGTTGTCGTGGGGGAATCCCCTACTGCATCCTCAGGCTTTACCCGCGCGGCGGGAAGATATAATTTTTCTATAGGTGATGCTTTTTTCTGATAGGGGTGAGCGGTGAAATATCTTCCCAAATTAAACCAGCTGCAGGCGCTACGGCAGGTGGCGCGTAGCGGCAGCATCCGCTCGGCGGCGCGTGAACTGGGGCAATCGCAGCCGGCGCTGAGCCGGACATTACGTGAGCTGGAGCAAATCCTCGGTACGCAACTTTTTCTGCGCAGTAAAGAAGGCGTCGCCCTGACCGAAGCGGGAATCGCTTTCTTACAGCGCGCGGAGTGGGTGCTGGAGGAGCTGCGGCGCGCGGCGGATGAGGTGGAACAGATTAACCATGTCACCCACGGTCGGCTGACGGTCGGCTTTTCGTCGTTGATTGCCCTGACGGTATTTCCTCAAGTGGCCGAAGGGTTTAAGCAGGCGCTGCCGCAGGTGCAGATGACGGTGAAAGAGGGGCAGCTTTCGTCGCTGCTGCCGGGCGTCCGCAGCGGAGAGATAGACCTGGCGATCGGATCGGTCGACCCGATGCATCCGCCGGAAGGGGTGATGCTGGAACCGCTGTTTACCGCGCCGTTCTGCGTCATCGCGCGCAAGGGGCATCCGCTGGCGCACGAGAGCGATCTGCTGGCGCTGCGTAAAGCCCGCTGGCTGCTGCCGGAGTCGCCGATGGGCTACTACCAGCAGTTACAAAACGAGCTGATTCACTTTTATCGCCAGGTGTCGATTACCCCGCTGCGCACCGACTCGGTCATTGTCGGTTTGCAGATGGTACTGGAATCCGATTATTTGACCATCGTCGCGCGCGCCATGAACCAGCCGCTGCAGCTTGGCGAAAAGCTGGTCACGCTGCCGGTATCCACGCTCCCGGCGGCGCAGTATTGCGCGGTGTGGTCGCAAAAATCGGCGCTCACCGCCAATGCCCGGCTGTTTCTCAATCGGCTGCGAAGCGCCTGTCAGCGCTACGCCTGGTAAAACGGCGGCTCGCCAGCTGGCTGAGGGCGCAGCACAGTAAATAGTAAACCGCGCCGGTAAAGACGAATATCGCCAGCGGGTAGATTTGCACCCGGTTATTGACCTGCCCGGCGACGGTAGTGAGTTCAGGCACGTTGACGATAAACGCCAGCGAGGTGTCCTTCAGCAGGCCGATAAAAATGCCGACCAGCGACGGCTGGACGTTGCGCAGCGCCTGCGGTAGCAGGATTAAGCGTAACGTCTGGCCAGGAGTGAAGCCCTGCGTCAGCGCCGCTTCATGCTGGCCACCGGGCAGGGCGCGCAGCCCCGCCAGCACCGAGTGCATCACCGAGGCGGCGGTGAACCACGCCAGCGCCAGGGTGACCGTTACTGCGCCCGGCAGATCGCCGCCGGTCAGCATCGGTAGCAGATACCACAGCCAGAAAATAACGAAGATCAGCGGGATACCGCGAATAATTTCCGCCCACAGGAATAGCAGACGACGGACCGCTCCGCCGTAGCGCCAGGCGGCGCAGGCTAGCAGAATACCGCCCGGTAGCGCCAGCGCGGTCGCGCCGATGGCCATCAGTAAGGTGAGCGCCACGCCGCCGGGTTGGCCTTCCGCCAGCCGTCCCCACAGCAGATAATCAAGGTTGTCGGCGATCACCGCGAGGTTAGCGTTCATGTTGTGCGCTCCGTGGCTGACGATATCCTGGACCGAAGCGCGTCAGCGCCAGTCCCATAACGATCCCTAGCGCAAGATATAGTGCGGTGCCGACAGCAAAGGCCTCCAGCGCATGGGCGTTATAGCTCTCGATTTGCCGTACCTGGTAGGTGAGCTCGGCGAAGCCAATACCGCTGGCCAGCGAAGAGAGTTTCATCAGATTCAGGTACTGGCCGACAATCGGCTGCCAGGCGTTAGCCAGCCCCTGCGGCAGCAGAATAAAACGTAATTCCCCCCACGGGCTAAATCCCTGCGACAGCGCCGCTTCGCGCTGGCCGTGGCTCACGGCGCGCAACCCGGCGGCAATCTCTTCCACCAGAAATGCCGAGGTAAATACGCCGAGCCCCCACATTGAGCAGAGAAATTCCGGCGTCAGCCACCAGACGTCGCCCGGTAGAATCGACCAGCTATGGGAGTCGTTGATAAAATCGCGCGCCGCCAGCGGCAGCAGGTTCCAGGCGGCGAAGTACCAGAACAGCAGTTGAACCAATAGCGGCGTATTGCGAAACAGCGATACCCACGCCGCCACCAGCCAGCGGCCGGGGCCTCCGCCGCCGAGACGCAGCGCCAGCAGTAGCAACGCCAGCGAGGTGGCCAGCAGTATCCCGGCCACGCCGACCCAGACGGTAGTGAGAAAACCGGAGATAATCCACTGCAGCGGCTGCCCGCTGAGCACGCCATGCCAGTCGAGAATCGCCATCACTCAACGCTCTCCTGATGTAGCGGGTCGAGCACCTTCTGCAGAAAACGGCGGGTACGCGCATGCTGCGGGCGGGCGAAAAATTCCGCCGGCGGCGCGGTTTCGAGGATTTCGCCACCGTCGATAAACACCACCCGATCGGCGATTTCGCGGGCAAACTGCATCTCGTGAGTGACCACCACCATGGTGATACCGCTGTGGGCCAGGGCTTTCATCACCTGCAGCACTTCGCCGATCATCTCCGGATCCAGCGCCGAGGTTGGTTCATCAAACAGGATGATTTGCGGCGAGGAGGCAAGGGCGCGGGCGATGGCGACGCGCTGCTGTTGGCCGCCGGAGAGCTGAGCGGGCATCTGCCGCGCTTTATCCGTGAGACCGACCTGGGTGAGTAATTCCAGCGCCCGCTTTTGGGCGGCATCGTGTTGCCAGCCGTGCACGCGCTCCAGCGCGAGGGTAATATTCTCCTGCGCCGTCAGGTGAGCGTAGAGATTGAACTGTTGAAAAACGAAACCGACCCGGCTGCGCAATTGGCGCAGCGCGCTGCCGGTCAGGCGGCGGGTCGGTTTGCCATCGATGAGGATCTCGCCGCCGCTTAAGGATTCAAGCTGGTTGATCAGGCGGATCAGCGTTGATTTACCCGATCCTGATGGCCCGAGGATCGCCACCACTTCGCCGGGATTGACCGTTAAATTAACGCCGTTTAGTACCTGATGATCGCCGTAGCGTTTAACCACGTCGCGAAAGGTAATACTGGCCTGCTGCAGATGCGAGAAATCCGCAGCCGAAGCCGCGGAGCGTGAAAATAAGGCGGAAAACATCTGGGTTATTTCGCTTCTATGGTAAAGGCGCGCGGCTGCGGAGAGGCGGTGCCAGGGCCAAACCAGGTGTCGTAGATTTTCGCCGCCTGGCCGGATTTTTCCAGCTTAACCAGTTCGTCGTTTACCGCTTTCAGCAGCGCCGGTTCGCCTTTTTTCACGCCGACGCCAATCTCTTCTTTGCTCAGCAAATCCGGCAGAATTTTAAAGTTGGCTTTATCCGGCGCGCCCGCCAGCAGCCCGGCGAGAATGGTGCTGTCCTGGGTTATCGCCTGCACGTTGCCGTTTCGCAGGGCGGTCAGCGCCAATGGAATATCGTCATAGGAGAGCACCCGCGACTGCGGGAAGCGCTGGTGCAGCGCCTGTTCGCCGGTGGTGCCTTTTACCGCGCCGATGCGCGCTTTGCTGTAGTCATCCAGTTTATCCGGCGACTTAGCCGGAACCAGGAACTGCTGGCCGGTCACAAAGTAGGGCGTTGAGAAATCAATGACCTGCGCACGCTCCGGGGTAATGGTGATATCGGCGACGATCAGGTCGGCCTTACCGGACTGCAGCAGAGGAATACGGTTAGCCGGGTTAGTGGCCACCAGCTCAAGCTTGACGCCAAGAGATTTCGCCAGCGCCTGCGCGAAATCGACGTCGTAACCCACCAGTTGATGGGTTTTGGCATCCACGGAACCAAACGGCGGGTTAGCGTCGAAGGTGGCGACCTTCACCACCCCGGCGGCTTTGATATCGGCTAACTGGTCGGCCTGAACCTGGGCGGTCAGCAGCAGCGCGCCCAGCGCAAAAGCGATTTTGGTATAAGTTTTATGCATCATCATTCCCCTGAATCCCTGTTTTGTTTTGTGTTTATCACGCTCCCACAAAAGCGCCTCGTCCGGCAAAGAAGAAAAAATTCTTATCTATAACCAAAATCTCTTAATAAAAATGGGGATATTGCTATTAACCAAATCGCTTTTACAGGAAGGGGTTAGTCACCGAAGCGCAGCGGCGAATATGCATCTTCCAGGATTACAAATTCGGAATTGATATTTCCCGCCCGTCGGCGATTGTGGTTGAAATAACAACAACGCAAACCCGACCGATGGAGGAGAAATGAAAGTAGCGCTGTGGCAACGGATTACCGGCTGGCTGGCTTTTTTATCTAACGGAGAAGCCGGGCAGCAAGATGGTCAACGGATGATGGAGGCGATCTTGCCGGTCGCCAGCCTGTATGGCGTGGATCTCGGCAACGTGGAAACCCGGTGGTTTCGCCATGACAAAACATACTGAGCGGCGCTGGACGCGCGAAGCCTACTGGAACGAGGTGTGCTCTGTGTAGCAGAAGGCTGCTTGCGGTTGCGGTAAAAAGGAGAGGCTCCGCAGCCCAAGCAGCTTTAAACCCAGGCTCCTACTCCTGTTCGCCCTGTTTTTTTCCCTTCCCCGTTTTGCAATTTCCCCGCCGTCACGGTATAAATGACCTTCATTTGGATGTTTAGACGTCCATACATAAAGAAGGCAATATGCAAACAACATCACAACAACAAGGTGGGCAACTTAAGCGCACCATGAAAACGCGCCACCTGATTATGCTCTCGCTGGGCGGCGTCATTGGCACAGGGTTATTCTTCAATACCGGCTATATTATCTCGACCACCGGCGCGGCGGGCACGCTTTTGGCGTATCTGATTGGCGCGCTGGTGGTCTGGCTGGTGATGCAGTGTCTTGGCGAACTGTCGGTGGCGATGCCGGAAACCGGCGCCTTTCACGTGTATGCCGCGCGTTATCTCGGCCCGGCGACCGGCTATACCGTGGCGTGGCTCTACTGGCTGACCTGGACCGTGGCGCTCGGCTCGAGCTTTACCGCCGCCGGCTTCTGTATGCAGTACTGGTTCCCGCAGGTGCCGGTGTGGGTCTGGTGCGTGATTTTCTGCGCGGTGATTTTCGCCCTGAATGTTATCTCTACCCGCTTCTTTGCCGAAGGCGAATTTTGGTTCTCGCTGGTCAAAGTGATCACCATCCTTGCTTTTATTATTCTCGGCGGCGCGGCCATCTTCGGCTTTATTCCGCTGACCGACGGTTCACCGGCGCCGGGGCTGCATAACATCACCGCCGAAGGCTGGTTCCCTCATGGCGGCCTGCCGATCCTGATGACCATGGTGGCGGTGAACTTCGCTTTCTCGGGCACCGAACTTATCGGCATCGCCGCCGGCGAGACGCAAAACCCGCATCAGGTGATTCCGGTCGCAATCCGCACCACTATTGCCCGGCTGATTATTTTCTTTATTGGCACCGTTTTCGTGCTCGCGGCGCTGATCCCGATGCAGCAGGCGGGGGTGGAAAAAAGCCCGTTCGTACTGGTGTTTGAAAAGGTCGGCATTCCTTATGCGGCGGATATTTTTAACTTTGTGATCCTGACCGCGATTTTGTCGGCGGCCAACTCCGGCCTGTATGCCTCCGGACGGATGCTGTGGTCGCTATCAAATGAGAAGACGTTGCCAGCCTGCTTTGCCAAAGTGAATAAACGCGGCGTGCCGCTAACCGCGCTGTCGGTAAGCATGCTGGGCGGCGTGCTGGCGCTGTTTTCCAGCGTAGTCGCGCCGGATACGGTGTTTGTCGCGCTGTCGGCGATTTCCGGTTTTGCGGTGGTCGCGGTATGGCTGAGCATCTGCGCGTCGCATTTTGTCTTCCGCCGCCGCCATCTGCAACAGGGCAAAGCGTTAAGCGAGCTGCACTATCGCGCGCCGTGGTATCCGCTGGTGCCGGTGCTGGGGTTTGTCCTCTGCCTGGTGGCCTGCGTGGGGCTGGCCTTTGACCCAAGCCAGAGTATTGCGCTGTGGTGCGGGATCCCGTTCGTCGCGCTGTGTTATGGTGCTTACTATCTGACTCGTACACGGAAATTAACTCAGGAGCCGCAACATGCCGCAGAATAATCCGCTAACCGCAATCCTTGAAACGCAACCGTTCGTGCTGCTGGATGGCGCGATGGCGACGGAGCTGGAAGCGCGCGGCTGCAATCTGGCCGATAGTTTATGGTCGGCGAAGGTACTGCTGGAGAATCCGCAGCTGATCCGCGATGTGCATCTCGACTATTTCCGCGCTGGCGCACAGGTGGCGATCACCGCCAGCTATCAGGCAACGCCGGCAGGCTTTGCCGCCCGCGGGCTGGATGAGGCGCAGTCGAAGGCGCTGATAGGTAAAAGCGTCGAGCTGGCGCGTAAAGCCCGCGAGGCGTATCTGGCGGAAAACCCGCAGGCGGGAACGTTGCTGGTGGCCGGGTCGGTCGGGCCGTATGGCGCGTATCTGGCGGATGGCTCTGAGTATCGCGGCGATTATCAGCGCAGCGCGGAGGCGTTTCAGGCGTTCCACCGCCCGCGCGTCGAAGCGCTGCTGGATGCCGGGGCGGACCTGCTGGCCTGTGAAACGCTACCGTCGTTTGCCGAAATCACGGCCCTGGCGGCGCTGCTGCGTGACTACCCGCGCGCCCGCGCCTGGTTCTCGTTGACCCTGCGCGACGCCGAACATCTCAGTGACGGCACGCCGCTGCGCGAGGTTGTTGCGGTATTGGCCGATAATCCCCAGGTGCTGGCGCTGGGGATTAACTGTATCGCGCTGGAAAATACCACCGCCGCGCTGCAGCATCTGCACAGCCTGACGTCGCTGCCGCTGGTGGTCTATCCTAACTCCGGCGAGCACTATGATGCGCTGACCAAGACCTGGCATCATCACGGTGAAGCCTGCGCGACGCTTGCGGCCTATTTGCCGCAGTGGCTGGCGGCTGGCGCCAGGCTGATTGGCGGCTGTTGTCGCACCACGCCGCAGGATATCGCCGCGCTGGCGGCGGGCCGCTAACACCTGTATTTCTTGCCCCCCGGATGGCGGCGCTCCGCGCCTGATCCGGGCTACCAGTACCGCGAGCCGGGGGAATCCATTTCTTTAATCCCTGTTTTTAACTATCTAATCCCGCTTTTCTTCTAAAAACGATTCGCTATTAGGCAGAATTTTTAATTACTTCATCTCCACGCTGATGCCGGAAATACTGCACCCATAACAACTAAGGGGAAGCAGACACTATGGCATTCACATCGCGAATTACTCTTCTGGCGGCGCTGGCTTTCGCTGCCTTCCAGGCGCAGGCGGTTAACGTCACCGTCGCCTATCAAACCTCCGCTGAACCGGCGAAAGTCGCCCAGGCGGATAACACCTTCGCCAAAGCCAGCGGCGCCACCGTTGACTGGCGTAAATTCGACAGCGGCTCCAGCATCGTACGCGCGCTGGCCTCAGGCGATGTGCAAATCGGCAACCTCGGTTCCAGCCCGCTGGCGGTGGCCGCCACTCAGCAGGTACCGATTGAAGTGTTCCTGCTGGCCTCAAAGCTTGGGAATTCCGAAGCGCTGGTGGTGAAAAAAGATATCACTAAGCCGGAAGATCTGATTGGCAAACGCATTGCGGTACCGTTTATTTCGACCACCCACTACAGCCTGCTTTCCGCGCTGAAACATTGGGGAATCAAACCGGGTCAGGTGCAGATTATCAACCTGCAGCCGCCGGCGATTATTGCCGCCTGGCAGCGCGGCGATATCGATGGCGCTTACGTGTGGGCGCCAGCCGTTAACGAACTGGAAAAAGAGGGCAAGGTGCTGACCGACTCCGCGCAGGTGGGGCAATGGGGCGCGCCGACGCTGGATGTCTGGGTCGTACGTAAAGACTTTGCCGAGCAGCATCCGGAAATCGTGAAAGCTTTCGCCAAAAGCGCCATCGACGCGCAGCAGCCCTATATCGCCAACCCGGAGGCGTGGCTGAAGCAGCCGGAAAATCTCAGCAAGCTGTCGCGACTGAGCGGCGTGCCGGAGGCGGATGTGCCGGTGTTAGTCAAAGGCAATACCTATCTTACCGCCGCCCAGCAGGCGCAGGAGCTTAACGGCCCGGTGAACCAGGCGATTATCGATACCGCGAAATTCCTCAAAGAACAGGGCAAAGTGCCGGCCGCAGGAACCGATTATAGCCAGTTCGTTACCGACCGTTTCGTGAAATAAAAGGAGGCTCTGATGCTGCAAATCTCGCATCTTTACGCTGATTATGGCGGTAAACCAGCGCTGGCGGATATCAACCTGACGTTGGACAGCGGCGAACTGCTGGTGGTGCTGGGCCCTTCCGGCTGCGGCAAAACCACACTGCTGAACCTGATTGCCGGATTCGTGCCTTACCAGCACGGCAGCATCACTCTCGAAGGCCGTCGCATCGACGGGCCGGGCGCCGATCGCGGCGTGGTGTTTCAAAATGAAGGTCTGCTGCCGTGGCGCAACGTGCTGGATAACGTCGCGCTGGGATTACAGCTGGCGGGAGTTGAAAAGACCCGACGCCGGGAAATCGCCGCGCAAATGTTGAAAAAAGTCGGCCTGCAGGGGGCGGAAAAGCGCTTTATCTGGCAGCTTTCCGGCGGCCAGCGCCAGCGTGTCGGTATTGCGCGCGCGCTGGCGGCGGATCCGCAGCTTCTGCTGCTGGATGAGCCCTTCGGCGCGCTGGATGCCTTTACTCGCGAGCAAATGCAAACCCTGCTGCTGCGACTGTGGCATGAAACCGGCAAGCAGGTGCTGTTGATTACCCACGATATCGAAGAAGCGGTATTTATGGCCAGCGAGCTGGTGCTGCTGTCTCCGGGGCCGGGGCGGGTGCAGGAACGCCTGCCGCTGGAGTTTGGCCGCCGTTTTGTCGCCGGTGAATCCTGCCGCAGCATTAAATCGGATCCGCAATTTATCGCCCAGCGCGAATATGTGCTTAGCAGGGTGTTCGAACAACGGGAGGCTTTCTCATGAGCGTGGTCCTTAATTATAAACCGCGCCAGCGCGCGCTGAAATGGCGCTGGCCGCTTTCACGGCAGCTGACCCTTAGCGTAGCGACGCTGGCAGTATTGCTGGCTATCTGGTGGGCGGTGACCGCGTTGCAGCTGATTAGCCCGTTGTTTTTACCCTCGCCGTGGCAGGTATTGCAGAAGCTACTGACCATTGCCGGGCCGCAAGGCTTTATGGACGCGACCCTGTGGCAGCATCTGGCGGCGAGCCTGACGCGTATCGCCATCGCGCTGGTACTGGCGGCGATCGTCGGCGTACCGGTGGGGATCGCCATGGGATTGAGCCCAACGGTACGCGGGATCCTCGACCCGCTGATCGAACTGTATCGTCCGGTACCGCCGCTGGCGTGGCTGCCGCTGGTGATCATCTGGTTCGGCATTGGCGAAACGCCGAAAATCTTACTGATTTATCTGGCTATTTTCGCTCCGGTAGTGATGTCGACGCTGGCGGGGGTTAAAAGCGCGCAGCAGGTCCGCGTTCGCGCCGCACAGTCTTTAGGGGCCAGTCGCGCTCAGGTGCTGTGGCTGGTGATCCTGCCGGGCGCGCTGCCGGAAATTCTTACCGGCCTGCGCATTGGCCTTGGCGTCGGTTGGTCAACGCTGGTGGCGGCGGAGCTGATTGCCGCCACTCGCGGCTTAGGTTTTATGGTGCAATCCGCCGGTGAATTTCTGGCGACCGATGTGGTGTTAGCCGGGATCGCGGTGATTGCGATAATCGCATTTGTTCTGGAACTGGGACTGCGCGCGTTGCAGCGCCGCCTGACGCCCTGGCATGGAGAAGTACAATGAGTGAACGTCTGAGCATTACCCCGTTGGGACCGTATATTGGCGCGCAGGTAGCCGGAGCCGATTTGACCCGTCCGTTAAGCGACAATCAGTTTGAGCAGCTATACCACGCGGTGCTGCGCCATCAGGTGGTGTTCCTGCGCGAGCAAAATATCACCCCGCAACAGCAGCGCGATCTGGCGTTACGTTTTGGCGATTTGCATATCCATCCGGTCTATCCGCATGCGCCGGGCGTGGATGAAATTATCGTGCTGGATACCCATAACGATAATCCGCCGGACAACGATAACTGGCATACCGACGTGACCTTTATCGATACGCCGCCGGCGGGGGCGATTCTGGCGGCGAAGGAGTTACCTTCTACCGGCGGCGATACCCTGTGGACCAGCGGTATTGCCGCCTGGGAAGCGCTATCCGAACCGTTCCGCCAGCTGTTGAGCGGGTTACGCGCGGAGCACGATTTCCGCAAATCGTTCCAGGAGTACAAGTACAACAAGACGGAAGCGGAGCATCAGCGCTGGCGCGAGGCGGTGGCGAAGAACCCGCCGCTGTTGCACCCGGTGGTACGTACCCATCCGGTAACCGGTAAGCAGGCGCTGTTCGTCAATGAAGGGTTTACCACCCGTATTGTGGATGTCAGCGAGAAAGAGAGCGAGGCGTTGCTGAATTTCCTGTTTGCTCACGTCACAAAACCGGAATTCCAGGTGCGCTGGCGCTGGCAGCCGAACGATGTGGCGATTTGGGATAACCGGGTGACGCAGCATTACGCCAACGCCGACTATCTGCCGCAGCGGCGCATCATGCACCGCGCGACAATTCTTGGTGATAAGCCGTTCTACCGGGCGGGATAAACGGCTAGAGATGCGCGCCGATGTAGCGCTGGTAGCGGTTGGCTTTCAGGTAGGTTAAATCCACCAGCACCAGCCCATCGACGCAGTGATTAAAGTCCGGGTCGCTGCCGAAATCGATAAACTGCACGCCGCCCGGCTCGCACACTTCCGAGTACTGTTTATACAGCGGCGGGATGCCGCAGCCGAGGTTGCCGAGCAGGGACTTCAGCCGCGTCAGGTCTTCGGTGTAATCCTCGCCGCCAAACTGCGCCAGCACCTCGGGTAGCGAAGCTGGGTAGGGGCGACGGGATTTGGCCAGTGGATGCGTCGCCGGAAACCATAAGCGGTAGAAGGCGACCAGCAAATCGCGGGCATCGGGCGGCAGTCCGCCGGAAATCGAGACCGGGCCAAAAAGATAGCGATAGTGCGGATTACGCGCCAGCCAGGCGCCGATGCCTGACCAGAGATAATCCAGCCCGCGGCGCCCCCAGTAGCGCGGCTGAATGAAGCTGCGCCCCAGTTCAATCCCGTGCTGCAGAATATCGTCCATCCGTGCGTCGTAGTGGAACAGGCTGTAGCTGTAGATGCCCTCCAGTCCTCGTTTCTCCAGTTGCATGGCGGTAGGCATAAAACGATAGGCGCCGACGATCTCCAGATCCTCTTCATCCCATAAAATCAGGTGCAGATAGTCATCATCGTAGCTATCGATATCGCGGCGTTTGCCGCTGCCTTCGCCGACCGCCCGGAAAGCGATCTCCCGCAGACGGCCCAGTTCGCGTAGCAGCGGCGCCTCTTCCTGGCCGTTGCGCTGCCACAGATAAATCAGCTTACCGTCCGCGGTTTTGCCCAGACATTCGGTTTTTGCCAGCTCGCGTTTGAGCAGCGCGCGGTCTTCCGGGCGGGCGATCGCGCTTTCGCTTTTAAACAGGCCGGGGTGTCCTTTACCGAGGCGCTCGACGTGGCGGTAGCAGCGGTCCGCCAGTTCGCGGGCGGAAAGCGGCGGCTGATGCCACGATGACCACGCGATTTGCTGGCCAATGCGTAACGGCAAGCTGCTATCGCGGCGGCGAAACATCTGCTGCATTAACAGCAGCAGCGGCAGATTCTCGGAGAACAGGGCGCTGGCGTAGAACAGCGGGCTGTTGTGGGCGCGGATCCACGCCGGCAGCAGAGGCGCGCGGTATTTCGCCGCCAGCTTGATGAAGCCGGGATGCCATTTTTTATCACGGATGCCGCGGCGGGTCAGACGCGAGACTTCCCCCGCCGGGAAGAAGATCAGCACGCCGCCCTGCTGAAGCTGTTGGTCCATCTGCTGCAGCGCTGCTTTGGCGGTACGGCCGTTGATATTATCCACCGGAATAAACAGCGAGCTCAGCGGTTCAAGATGGGTCAGCATGCGGTTAGTGACGACTTTGACATCGCGACGCACGCGGGAGACCGCATAGAGCAGAGCGAGACCATCGAGCGTGCCGGTCGGATGGTTGGCGATAATCACCAGCGGGCCATGTTCGGGGATTTGTTCGAGGTCATGCGCCGGAATAGCGCAACGGATATTGAGATGTTCGAGGACCTGTTCGACCGTATCCAGTCCTTTCAGGTGACGATGGCGGGCGGCAAATTGCTGGAACTCTTCTTCATGCAGAAGCTTTTTCAACACCTTTTTCTGCCAGGGGGCGGGCCTCGCCTGAGGCCACAGGTCATCGAGAACGTTGTCGAGACTAAACATAGTGACTCCTCCTCTGTCCTGCCCAGACAGTAGAAGGCGCAGATGTCGTTCAGATTACAATTCGGTGAAGATTCGGTCTCAGCAGGCGAGGTTTCCCGGATAGCGGCTTACGCCTTATCCGGGCTACGATCTGGCATTTGGTTGGTAGCCCCGGTAAGCGTTAGCGCTACCGGGGAGGATCCCCGGATAGCGGCTTACGCCTTATCCGGGCTACGGTTTGGCATTCGTTTGGTAGCCCCGGTAAGCGTCAGCGCCACCGGGGAGGATCCCCGGATAGCGGCTTACGCCTTATCCGGGCTACGGTTTGGCATTTGGTTGGTAGCCCCGGTAAGCGTCAGCGCCACCGGGGAGGGGCTATCGGCGTTCGCCGCAGCTAAGTTCAAAGCTTTCGCCAGCCCAGTTTGCAGGATATAGCCCGCGTTGGACATCTCGATGAAAGGTTGAAAATGGCCAATCTATAACCTGCGTAACCCAACCATGTTTTAATGGATTGATATGTATGTAATCAACATGGCGGCGATAATCTTCTTCATCACGTATAGCATGCTCCCAGAAGCGAGGTTGCCAGATATGTTGTCGTTTTAGTGTTCTGCTAAAGCAGCCTTTGATATCGCGCCAGCGTGAAGAAAAATCGTCATCATTATTGGGAAGTGTCCAGATACAGTGGAGATGTTCAGGCAATACCACCCAGGCATTAATGATAAAAGGGCGACGTTGTTTTACAACGGAGATGGAGTAGCGAAATAATTCAATTCTTTCAGTCAGAAGCATGCTTCTACGGTCCTTCAAATTAACGGTAAAGAACCAGGTTCCCCCCTTGATGTAATAGCGTCGATAAGCAACCACAGCTTCTCCTGGTAGGCAGCGTTTATAATGTGATTTAAGACGTTAAAGGAGAAGAGAAGGTTCGCCAAGGAGCCGTCACGGAAGATGGAAAGCAGCACGCAAAATCTGATTCCCGGATAGCGGCTCACGCCTCATCCGGGCTACAAGGTAGCCCCGGTAAGCGTCAGCGCTACCGGGGAGAGGGAAGGTTTAACGCAGGATTTTTTTCTCGGCCAGATCGAGGGCGAAATAGCTGAAGATCAGGTCCGCGCCCGCGCGTTTAATTGCGCCAAGGCTTTCCAGCACCACTTTCTCTTCGTCGATTGCGCCAGCCTGCGCGGCAAATTTGATCATCGCGTACTCGCCGCTGACCTGATAAGCGCCGAGCGGCAGGTCGGTGCGCTCGCGGATATCACGCAGGATATCCAGATAGGCGCCGGCCGGTTTCACCATCAGGCAGTCCGCGCCCTGGGCTTCATCGAGCAGCGACTCGCGAATTGCTTCGCGACGGTTCATCGGGCTCATCTGGTAGGTCTTACGATCGCCTTTCAGCGCGGTACCGGCGGCTTCACGGAACGGGCCGTAGAACGATGACGCGAATTTGGTCGAGTAAGACATAATCGCGGTATTGGTAAAGCCCGCGGCATCCAGCGAACGGCGGATCGCCTGTACCTGACCGTCCATCGCGGCGGATGGCGCGATGAAATCAGCGCCGGCGGCCGCGGCGACCACCGCCTGCTTACCGAGATTTTCCAGGGTCGCATCGTTATCGACGCCGTGCTCGCACAGCACGCCGCAGTGGCCGTGCGAGGTGTATTCGCAGAAACAGGTATCGGACATGACGATCATTTCCGGCACCGCCTGTTTGGCGATACGGGTCATCCGCGCCACCAGACCTTTTTCGTTCCAGGTATCGCTACCGGTCGCGTCGGTATGATGGGAGATGCCAAAAGTCATCACTGAACGAATACCGGCGTTGGCGATGCGCTCAATTTCGCGCGCCAGATGTTTTTCCGGAATACGCATGACGCCAGGCATCGCTTCGATGGCTTTGTAATCGTCAATTTCTTCTTCAACAAAGATCGGCAACACCAGGTCGTTCAAACTCAGTGTTGTCTCTTCAAACATGGCGCGCAGCGAGGCGGATTGACGCAGGCGGCGTGGGCGAGTGATTAAATCTGTCATGGTTTGCCTGATTTTGTGAAATGAAAGAAGGTAGTGTACCGCAAACGACAGCGGGATGTTTCGCCAAAACGATCCTTAACAATCAGTGGCAAAACATCCCGCAACGATTACTGGCTGGCGGTTTCCATATTCGGCTGCACGCCGCTTAAGGCGCTGACGAGATCGTTGACGCCGTCGCTCATGGCGCTGAAACGGGTTAACGCGGAACGGGTCACCACCACGAAGACCCCGACGTTTGCCTGCGGGTTCATCGCCATATAGGTAATAAATCCGCCGCCGCCGCCGGTTTTCTGAATAATGCCCGGATGGCCGTTTTTCGGCTTCATGTAAACCCAGCCCAGACCCAGCGCATCGGCTTTACCCGGTACATCCATGCCGATCACTCTGGTGAGCTGGGTACGTTGATAAATCAGCGTCTGCATGCGATCGGCCTGCTGGCCGCGGGTATAGAAATCTGAAGAGAGGAACTGCTGCATCCAGCGCATCATATCGCCCGGCGTCGAATACACGCCACCGCTGCCGATGGCCGCGAGGGTGTTATTACACGGGCTGGCGCCTTTCTCCGCCACCATCAGGCGCTGACACTGGTCCGGCGATGGGGTGAAGGTGGTGTCCTTCATGCCGAGCGGACGGGTGATTTGTTCTTCAAACAGCTGCGGGTAAGGCTTACCGGCGGCGGTCGATAGCGCATCGGCCAGCAGGTCGAAGGCCAGGTTGGAATAGGCCGCCTGCGAACCCGGCGTGGTTTTAAGCGTAGCCGTCGACAGCCAGTTCCAGCGCTGCTGGCGGGTCGGCCAGACGAAAACCGGGCGATGCGCCGCGCCGCCGGGCTGCTCGCGCGGCAGGGCGCTGGTGTGGGTCGCGAGGTTGACCAGCGTAATCGGTACGCCCTGGTAGGTTGGCACCCGTGCGCCAGGCGGCGCGTATTTGCTCAACGGATCGTCAAGCTTAACCACGCCCTGATCGAGGAGTTTCACCAGCATTTCACTGGTCATCAGCTTACTCAGAGAGGCGATACGGATAACGGAATCCAATTGTGGATGCTGATTGTTACCGGGACGCGTTTCGCCGAAGCTGCGGAATACGCGCTGATTGCCGTCGATAACCACCATCGCCATGCCGGTGGCGCCGCTGCCGTAATAAATATGTTCGGCGAAGCGGTCGACCACATCAGAAGTAAATACCGGATCAACGCTCGGCTGAACCGCCTGGGCTGAGGTCCAAGACGCCGCGCACAGCGCAGCAAAAATGAGCAAACTACGTTTCAACGGAGGCATCCATCGTTTATTAGGGGAATATACACTGTATTTATACTACGAAGTCGCAGCGAACAAAGTGGGAATAACGACAATATTCACAGAAAAGCGTAACGGTGCGTAAAAATGACTTTTTTCCGCTTTCAGATATCTGCTTTTCCGCCTGACGCGTATGATTAAGCTCTTATTCATCTTATAAAAGAGAGTGGTGATGGCATCTCAACGGGTTCTGATGGTAGTGGATATGCAAAACGGCGTATTCGAGACGCCGCGTGTCGATCGCGAACGCTGCGTGGCGCAAATCAATCGCCTGATTCACGCCGCCGATAGCGTTATTTTCATTCAGCACGCTGAAGCGGGTGGGCTGGAAGAGGGAAGCGAGGGGTTTGCGCTGCTGCCTGAACTGGCGCAACCCGCCGGGGCGCGCTACGTCACCAAAACGGCCTGCGATGCGTTTTATAAAACCGATCTTGAACAGGTGCTGCGCGAAATCGGAACTCACGCTTTTGTTATCTGCGGCTGCGCGACCGATTATTGCGTCGATACCACCATCAAAAACGGCACCAGCCGCGGCTACGCCATCACCATCGCCGAAGATGCCCATACCACCGCCAACCGCGCCGCTGCCGAGGCTAAAACGCTGATCGCTCACTATAACGAGGTGTGGCGGACTTTCACCCTCCCCGGTAATCCATTACGCGTGAAACCCGTAGAAACAATTCTTGCCGAATGGCAGACGAACTAAGTCGCTGATATCCGGTCTCATCATGGGTCCGCTTTACTTCGCCGCCGCGCGTTGCGGCGGGCGTACGTGTGGTACACAGCAAAAACAGAACGATAAGAAGTTAGCAGGAGAGTACGATGTTTAAAGCTTTTTTCCCCAAACCGGGGCCGTTTTTTATTTCTGCCTTTATCTGGTCGCTGCTGGCGGTGATCTTTTGGCAGGCGGGCGGCGGCGACTGGCTGCTGCGGATAACCGGCGCATCGCAAGATGTCGCCATCAGCGCGGCGCGGTTCTGGTCGCTCAACTATTTGGTATTTTACGCGTATTACCTGTTCTGCGTCGGCGCCTTTGCGCTGTTCTGGTTTATCTATAGCCCGCATCGCTGGCAATACTGGTCGATTCTCGGCACCTCGTTGATTATTTTTGTCACCTGGTTTTTGGTGGAAGTTGGGGTGGCGATCAACGCCTGGTATGCGCCGTTCTATGATTTGATTCAGAGCGCGCTGGCCACGCCGCACAAGGTCAGCATCAGTCAGTTCTACCACGAGATTGGTATTTTTCTTGGCATCGCGCTGATTGCGGTGGTGATTGGCGTGCTGAATAACTTCTTTGTCAGCCACTATGTGTTCCGCTGGCGTACCGCGATGAACGAACACTATATGGAACACTGGCAGCATCTGCGCCATATTGAAGGTGCAGCTCAGCGTGTGCAGGAAGACACCATGCGCTTCGCGGCGACGCTTGAAGACATGGGCGTAAGCTTTATTAATGCGGTCATGACGCTGATTGCCTTCCTGCCGGTGCTGGTTTCGCTGTCGGCGCATGTGCCGGACCTGCCGATCGTTGGTCATTTACCGTATGGACTGGTGATCGCCGCTATTGTGTGGTCGCTGATGGGAACCGGGCTGCTGGCGGTGGTCGGGATCAAGCTGCCGGGCCTGCAATTTAAAAACCAGCGGGTAGAAGCCGCCTATCGTAAAGAGCTGGTGTATGGTGAGGATGACGCCAACCGCGCCACGCCGCCGACCGTGCGAGAACTGTTCAACGCGGTGCGCCACAACTACTTCCGTCTCTATTTCCACTATATGTATTTCAATATCGCCCGTATTCTTTACCTGCAGGTGGATAACGTTTTCGGCTTGTTCCTGCTGTTTCCGTCGATTGTCGCCGGTACGATTACGCTCGGCCTGATGACCCAGATCACCAACGTGTTCGGCCAGGTACGCGGCTCGTTCCAGTATCTGATAAGTTCGTGGACCACGCTGGTGGAACTGATGTCCATCTATAAACGTTTGCGCAGCTTTGAGCGCGAACTGGATAACAAAGGGCTGCAGGAAGTCTCTTCAACCGTTAATTAATAAATGCAAGGAAGGTTTATGGCGCAGGTTTCTCGCGGTGTTTCACTCTCTTTTACGCTGCTGGCCGGGTTGGTGCTGAGCGCCTGTACCAGCCAGCAGGCGCCTAAGTTGAAAGAAGGCGAGAAGCCGGTGGATGTTGCCGCCGTGGTGCGGCAAAAAATGCCCGCCAGCGTCAAAGACCGCGAGGCCTGGGCGCAGGCGATTGCCAAAACCTTTGACAGCCAGAAGCTGGCGCCGACGGAAGAAAACGTCTGTTCGGTGCTGGCGGTCGCGCAGCAGGAATCAAACTATCAGGCCGATCCGGCGGTGCCGGGCCTGAATAAAATCGCCTGGCAGGAAATTGACCGCCGGGCGGAAAAAATGCATATCCCGGTATTTCTGGTGCATACCGCGCTGAAAATCACCTCACCAAACGGTAAAAGTTACAGCGATCGCCTGGATAACGTCAAAACGGAAAAACAGCTGAGCGCGATTTTTGATGACTTCATTGGCATGGTGCCGATGGGCCAGAAGCTGTTCGGCTCTCTCAACCCGGTGCATACCGGCGGGCCAATGCAGGTAAGCATCGCCTTTGCCCAGCAGCACACCGATGGTTATCCGTGGAAAATGGACGGCACCGTGCGCCAGGAGGTTTTCAGTCTACGTGGCGGGTTGTGGTTCGGCACCTATCATCTGCTCAACTACCCGGCTAACTACAGCGTGCCGCTGTACCGCTTTGCTGATTTCAATGCCGGTTGGTATGCCAGCCGTAATGCCGCCTTCCAGAATGCGGTGGTTAAAGCCACCGGCGTTAAGCTGACGCTGGATGGCGATCTTATTCGTTATGACAGCGATGAACCCGGAACGACTGAGATGGCGGTGCGCCGTTTAGCTGGGCAGTTGGGGATGAGCGATGGCGATATCCATCGTCAACTGAAGAAGGGGGATAGCCTGGCGTTTGAAGAGAGCGATTTGTATAAGAAAATATTCAAAATCGCCGAGAAAAAGGCCGGGAAAACACTTCCGCGCGAGATGTTGCCAGGGATCCAACTGGAAAGCCCGAAAATCACCCGCAATCTCACCACCGCGTGGTTTGCTAAGCGGGTCGACGATCGCCGCGCCAGCTGTATGGCGCGTCGTTAACGGTTATGGTACCAGCGCAGGATAAGCCCCAGCGCGCCGACCAGCAGGCTACCAAACAGGAACGGAATTAAACCGAACAGGGTACCGACGCCGAGCCCAATTTCAATACGCGGGCGGTTGGTATCCTGAATCTGAATGAGATGTTCGAATACGCCAGGCGCGTGTACCAGCATGCTCAACATTTGCGCGCCGGCCCAGATGCACAGCAGAACAAAAAGCGCGTAGGCAATGTTACCGCTGGTGACCGATACCTTCTTTTTGTTGCTCCCCATCAGCGTCTTTGAAAACGTAAATTCAGCCATATAAACCTCCGCAACACCTGTTCCGCTGGTTTTCCCCCAGCTCTATAGACAGGAATTCTGGCAGCGGCGGGCGTTTCCCTGTATCAGATTGCTGGTAATTTCTGCCAGGAATAATCCTGTTTTGACAAAACTGTCGGCGGGCCCGCATTGCCCAAAAGGGAGAGCGGCTTCGCATTGTGCGAACAATCTTGTTGGCGCGGCGGGCGGCTATGCGATGATGTTTTTTTTCTGCAGGAGTCGTTATGAAGCTGACCGACAAAATCCGCCGTGACTGGCACTACTACGCGTTCGCGCTGGGGTTAATTTTTATTTTGAATGGCGTGGTGGGGCTGTTGGGGTTTGACGCGCAGGGGTGGCAATCTTATGCCGTCGGTCTGGCGACGTGGGTCGTGAGCTTCTGGCTGGCGGGATTTGTTATTCGCCGCCGTCCGGCAGAAGAGGCGTAATATCCCCGGCAAGACGTGGTAGTTATTATTATCGGTTTGCGGTCGTTTCGACCTGGAAAAACGGTTGTTCTGTGCTGTTTCCAGGCACATTGCGCTCCTGATAATTCTTCTGCGTTATGTCTCTCATGGCGCAGGGAGCGCACAGAGGGCGGCCAGTCGCCGCCGCCATCCGGCGCGAAAGTGGCTTTTTACCCGCGGTTATTGCCCGGCGGCGCTACGCTTGCGCGGGCCTACAGATCACATGCCGGC
This sequence comes from Klebsiella sp. SYXHC3, assembly GCF_057196925.1. Classification (NCBI taxonomy): domain Bacteria; kingdom Pseudomonadati; phylum Pseudomonadota; class Gammaproteobacteria; order Enterobacterales; family Enterobacteriaceae; genus Klebsiella; species Klebsiella sp. SYXHC3. The sequence goes on from NZ_JBXUNG010000003.1 coordinate 101,644, forward strand.
GTAGATACTGTTATCGGTTTGCAACTTTTTAAGGGTTTTTCCCGGACGCGGCGCGTTGCGCCTTCATCCGGGCTACCAAATCGCAAAGCGCTGTAGCCCCGGTAAGCGGCAGCGCCACCGGGGGGTTGAGAGCACCAGTAGTGTCAGCCAGCGTGGTGAAGAAATTAACAGCAGGCCGCACGGACCGTAGGTCGGATAAGGCGTTAGCCGCCATCCGACAAAATAACGGCACCGCGGTAGCCCGGGTAAGGCGATACGCCGCTACCCGGGAAAGAGGCTTAGTTCATTGAGGTTTTCAGCGCGCGGTCGGCGGCGTGGCGTTCCAGCGCCAGCTCGATCAGGCGGCTTATCAGGCTGGTGTAATCCAGGCCGCTGGCCTGCCACAGCTTCGGATACATGCTGATGTTGGTAAAGCCAGGCAGCGTGTTGATTTCGTTGATCACTACCTCGTTATCTTCCGTCAGGAAGACGTCCACGCGGGCCATTCCGCTGCAGCCGAGCGTTTGGTAAGCGCGGACGGCGATATCGCGGATTTTGTCGTTGATCTCCGGGGCGATGGCTGCCGGAACCACCACCTGCGCGCCTTTGTCATCAATGTACTTGGTATCGTAGGCATAGAATTCGCTATTGAGAACGATCTCCCCGCAGGTGCTGGCCTGAGGATAATCATTGCCCAGCACCGCGCACTCGATTTCACGGCCCTTAATCCCTTGTTCAACTACCACTTTATGGTCGAATTCAAAGGCTAACGCGACGGCCTGCAGGTACTCTTCTTCGCTCTTCACCTTGCTGACGCCGACGGAAGAACCCTGGTTTGCGGGCTTCACGAACAGCGGTAACCCCAGCTTCGCTTTGACATCGGCAAAGCTGAACTGCTGGCGGTTGGCGCGAGTCAGGGTGATGAACGGCGCAATCGACAGACCGGCATCGCGTAGCAGGCGTTTAGTGACGTCTTTATCCATGCAGGCGGCGGAGCCCAGCACATCGGATCCGACGAACGGCAAATTCGCCATCCGCAGCATCCCCTGCAGCGAACCATCTTCGCCAAGGGTGCCGTGAACAATCGGGAAGATGACGTCGATGGCCGCCAGCGGCTGGCCGCTATCGGCATTGATCAACTGATGGGCATCGCGACCGGGAATTTGCGCCAGCGTCACGTCGGACGGGCGCAGCGCGATATGGGCGGGATCCTGCGGGTTCAGCAGATAGTTGCTGGCATCGTTGATATGCCAAAGCCCCTGTTTATCGATTCCCAGCAGCACAACATCAAAGCGCGTTTTATCAATTGCTTCGACGATATTTTTGGCTGACTGCAGCGACACTTCATGTTCTGCCGACTTACCGCCAAAAACGATCCCAACCCTCATTTTAGCCATTTCAACTTCCATCCTGATTACATCAAAACACATAACATAGCATGTGTTTTAGCGAGATGGCTGCCTGAATCTTTACCCTATGCTGCAGAGGGTTAAATGCTGCGCATTCGTCGCTATCCGCCGATGAGCCTCAGCACATCGCACTGACGAGAATGCGGTTATCTTCGATTATGTTTGTCTACTCCGCGGTCAGGGCGATAAAACACCAAACTCGCGGCATGCGCATCTCTGGTACTACGTGCGAAGACGGAAATTGCTAAGCTAGGTAATAATTTACGAAACACTAATGAATACGCGTAGTTATGGAATCCTGGAAGGTTAATCTCATTTCTGTCTGGTTCGGCTGCTTTTTCACCGGACTCGCCATCAGTCAAATTCTGCCCTTCTTACCGCTGTATGTCTCTCAGTTGGGCGTTACCTCACATGAAGCGCTGTCGATGTGGTCGGGCTTGACCTTTAGCGTCACCTTCCTGGTGTCGGCGATTGTCTCGCCGATGTGGGGGAGCCTGGCAGACCGCAAAGGGCGCAAACTGATGCTGCTGCGCGCCTCCCTTGGCATGGCGATAGCGATTTTGCTACAGGCTTTTGCGACCAACGTTTGGCAGCTTTTTATTTTGCGTGCGGTAATGGGGCTAACCTCAGGCTATATACCCAACGCCATGGCGCTGGTGGCCTCGCAGGTGCCGCGTGAACGCAGCGGTTGGGCGCTAAGTACGCTCTCGACGGCGCAGATAAGCGGTGTGATCGGCGGCCCGCTGCTTGGCGGTTTTCTTGCCGACCACGTCGGCCTGCGGGCGGTATTTTTCATTACCGCGATTTTACTGACTGTCAGCTTCCTCGTGACCTTGTTTCTGATTAAAGAGGGCGCCCGGCCGCAAATGAGCAAAGCTGAACGCCTGAGCGGTAAAGCGGTCTTTGCTTCATTGACCCATCCGGGGCTGGTGATTAGCCTGTTTTTCACCACCCTGGTTATCCAGTTGTGTAACGGCTCTATCGGGCCGATTCTGGCGTTATTTATCAAGTCGATGGCGCCGGATAGTAACAACATCGCGTTTCTTGCGGGGATGATTGCCGCCGTACCGGGGATTTCGGCGTTGATTTCCGCGCCTCGGCTGGGGAAACTCGGCGATCGCATCGGGACGTCGCGTATTCTGCTGGCGACGTTATGTTGCGCAGTGGTGATGTTCTTTGCGATGTCGTTCGTGACTTCGCCGCTGCAGCTCGGGGTATTGCGCTTCCTGCTGGGCTTTGCCGACGGCGCGATGTTACCGGCGGTCCAGACGCTGCTCTTGAAATACTGCAGCGATAACGTCACCGGGCGTATTTTCGGTTATAACCAGTCATTTATGTATCTGGGTAATGTCGCCGGGCCGCTCATTGGCGCTTCGGTCTCGGCAATGGCGGGTTTCCGCTGGGTGTTTATTGCCACTGCGTTGATTGTCCTGATTAATATCTGGCAACTGGCGATTATGTTACGCCGAAGCCGCCGCGCGGCCGTTTAAATAAAAATATTGGGCGCTCATAAGGGCGCCTTATATTAATCAGCTGATATAGCTATTAACCATTACCTTTAGTTATCCTTAAATAGTGCGACGCATATTCCATTATATTATTTACTATTAAATTTGGTTATAGAATTATCTTTTAGCTATTAATTATAGGAGCTTTCCCTTTGTTGTTCGGCGGTAATAAAAACGTTTCGCTGAATATTATTGCAGGAATAACCCTATTATTTGAAAATAATTCTGGTATCGATATGCCGATGTATGACATAACTAGGCCATTATGGATGTTGCTTAAGGATAATGCGTAATGAAAAATCTCATTGCTGAGCTGTTGGTCAATCTGGCGCAAAAAGAAGAAGAGGCAAAAGAGCTGACGGTACAGGTTGAGGCGCTGGAAATTGTCGTCACCGCGTTGCTGCGCCATATGGCTGAGGATGCGCAGCAACGTTTGATTCAGGATATCGAAACTGCCATGGAGCAGGTCAAGCCCGGGCCGCTGGTGGACGACCGTGACACCCAGCTTCTGCAGCAATATATAAAAAAGCTGCTCCGGCATCCTCGTAACTAATCATGTGACCAGTAAGGATGCTGTCATTTTTCTGTCACACCACTTTTATAAAGTCTCCCTCGTTTTGTTTTTTAAGTATTTTTTACATGGAGACGACAAAGTGAAATTATCTGCCCTCTTTATTGCCCTGTTACCGCTGCTGGCTCCCCCGGTTATTCATGCGCAAACCACTTCTTCGCCGGTGCTGGAAAATCGCGCGGCGCAGGGCGATATCACGACCCCTGGCGGGGCGCGCCGTTTAACGGGCGATCAGACCGAAGCGCTGCGCGCTTCGTTAATCAATAAGCCGGCGAAAAATATTATTTTGCTCATTGGCGATGGCATGGGTGATTCAGAAATTACCGCCGCACGAAATTATGCCGAAGGCGCCGGCGGTTTCTTTAAAGGTATTGATGCCCTGCCGCTGACGGGCCAATACACCCATTATTCTCTGGATAAAAAAACCGGCAAGCCGGATTACGTGACGGATTCCGCCGCGTCGGCAACCGCGTGGACCACCGGCGTGAAAAGCTATAACGGCGCGCTGGGCGTTGATATCCACGAAAAAGATCATCAGACCATCCTTGAGCTGGCGAAAGCCGCGGGTCTTGCCACCGGCAATGTCTCGACGGCTGAACTGCAGGATGCGACGCCGGCGGCGCAGGTGGCGCATGTGACCTCGCGTAAATGCTATGGCCCTGGCGTGACCAGCGAAAAATGCGCCAGCAACGCGCTGGAAAAAGGCGGCAAGGGCTCTATCACCGAACAACTGCTGAATGCCCGTCCGGATGTCTCTTTAGGCGGCGGGGCGAAGACCTTTGCTGAAACGGCGACCGCAGGGGAGTGGCAGGGGAAAACCCTGCATGAGCAGGCGGTCGCTCGCGGCTATCAGATTGTGACCGACGCCGCTTCACTCGCCGCTATCAGCGAAGCAAATCAGGGTAAACCGCTGCTCGGTCTGTTCTCCGATGGTAATATGCCGGTGCGGTGGGAAGGCCCGAAAGCCTCTTATCACGGCAATATCGACAAACCGCCGGTAACCTGTACCCCAAACCCGAAACGCGATGCTTCCGTACCGACGCTGGCGCAGATGACCGAAAAAGCGATTGATCTCCTGAGCCGCAACGAAAAGGGATTCTTCCTGCAGGTTGAGGGGGCGTCTATCGATAAACAGGACCACGCGGCAAACCCTTGCGGCCAGATTGGCGAAACCGTCGACCTCGATGAAGCGGTACAGAAAGCGCTGGAATTTGCCAAAAAAGAGGGTAATACCCTGGTGATCGTCACCGCCGATCACGCCCACTCCAGCCAGATTATCCCGGCAGACACGAAAGCGCCGGGTCTGACCCAGGCGCTGACGACCAAAGATGGCGCGGTAATGGTGATGAGCTATGGCAACTCTGAAGAAGAGTCGATGGAACACACCGGCACCCAACTGCGTATTGCCGCCTATGGCCCGCATGCGGGCAACGTGGTGGGTCTTACCGACCAGACCGATCTGTTTTACACCATGAAAGACGCGCTGGGCCTGAAATAACCCGCGGCCGGTAATGAATTTACGTTACCGGCTGGTTTTTTTGCTGATAGCGACCAGACTTACAGGGATCCACTAACAGAGGGATGGTGTGATGAAAATAACATTTCTGGTAACCCTACTTTTTGGTTTGGTCTTTGTTGCCGCGGTGAGTGCCGCAGATAAAACGTTAACGCCTCAGCAGCAGAAAATGAGCGCATGTAATACCGAAGCGGCGTCAAAGTCGCTGAAGGGTGATGAACGTAAAACCTTTATGAGCAATTGCCTGAAGAAGGATGCGCCAGCGGCCGGCAAGACGCTGACGCCTCAACAGCAGAAGATGAGCGCTTGTAGCAAAGAAGCGTCGTCGAAATCGCTGAAGGGTGACGATCGTAATAAGTTTATGAGTACCTGCCTGAAGAAATAAGATGACGGGTGGGGCGGTGGCGCCTCACCCGTAGTCTCTTTCAGGCTTATCAGGAACGACTCAGTTGCTCTGATTTTTCCATACACTTCGCCATCGCTTCGATAACGGCGGAACGGAAACCTTTCTCTTCCAGTACGCGAACCGCTTCAATGGTGGTGCCGCCTGGCGAGCAGACCATATCTTTCAGCGCGCCCGGATGTTCGCCGCTTTCCAGTACCATCTTCGCTGACCCCATGACCGCCTGCGCGGCGAATTTGTAGGCCTGTGCGCGCGGCATACCGCCGAGAACGGCGGCATCGGCCATGGCTTCGATAAACATAAAGACGTAAGCCGGCGCGGAACCGCTGACGCCAACCACCGGATGAATCATTGGTTCGGCGATGGTTTCCGCCTGGCCGAAGCAGCGGAAAATGGTTAATACTTCGGCGATCTCTTCCGTGCTGACCAGCGCGTTTGGCGTCACGGAGGTCATCCCAGCGTTCACCAGCGACGGGGTGTTCGGCATGGCGCGAATAATTTTGCGATCGTGGCCCAACGCGCGCGCCAGCTGATCCAGCGTGACGCCTGCGGCTATCGAGACCACCAGCGAATCTTTGTTCAGACTGGAAGCGATATCGCTTAACACCTTGGTCATGATCCCCGGCTTCACCGCGCCGAAGACGATATCGGCGACCTGAGCGACTTCCTGCGCGCTTTCCGCCGCATTAATACCGTACTGGTCATGCAGGGCGGCAACTTTGTCCGGCGATGGGGTATAGACCCAGATTTGCGCCGGTTGCACTTGTCCGCTGGCGATCAGGCCGCCGAGAATGGCTTTACCCATGTTGCCGCAGCCGATAAAGCCAATTTTCTTATCCATTACCTTTCCCCTCTGCATTTTTCGTTACGATCTCACTAGCTTATCATCCTGGCGCTTTTCTGGGGGAGAAAAGCAGGCGACAATGTCGCAACCTTTGCCGACGACAGGAGCCGAAATGGCGATTTGGGTAGATGCGGACGCGTGTCCGAATGTCATTAAAGAAATTTTGTTCCGCGCCGCCGAACGCACGCAGACGCCGCTGACGCTGGTCGCCAACCAGTCGCTGCGGGTTCCGCCGTCGCGCTACGTCCGCGCGCTACGGGTGGCGCAGGGTTTTGATGTTGCCGATAACGAGATTGTCCGTCTCTGTGAACCGGGCGATTTGGTGATCACCGCTGACATCCCGCTGGCGGCGGAAGTGCTGGCGAAAGGAGGTGCGGCGCTGAATCCGCGCGGCGAGCGCTACAGTGAGGCGACCATTCGCGAGCGCCTGACGATGCGTGATTTTATGGAGACGATGCGGGCCAGCGGCGTACAGACCGGCGGCCCGGATAGTTTATCGCAGCGCGATCGGCAGTTATTCGCCGCCGAGCTGGAGAAGTGGCTGCTTGCGGTTAAACGCCAGCAGGATTAAACCCAGCTGTCATCATCGCTACCGAAATCATCGTCATTGCCGAAGCCGGCGTCGAAATCGGAGTCGAAGGTATTATTGTCCGCCAGGAAAGGGTCGTCCTGCTGGCGGAACGGATCCTCGGCGGCGTTATTATCCAGCGTCGGGCTGACATCTTGTTGCTGCTGCGGCTGCTGTTCATCGATGATGTTCACAATCTCCTGCGGATGTGAACCACTGAACATATTGGTCAGCATATTGCCCAGCACCACGCCGCCTGCCACCCCGGCCGCGGTTTGTAGTGCGCCCGCCATAAAGCCGCCGCCGCTGCGGCCTGCCGCCTGCGGGGCATAGTTTTGCTGTGGCGCATACTGCGGTTGCGCGTTATTCGTCTGCGGGCGGCCATATTGCTCGGCTCCTGGGATCGGATCGGCGCCGCGGGACTGGCCGCCACCGAACAGGCCCGACAGGAAACCGCCGCTGCTCGGTTTTGCCGCCTGCAGCTGGCTAACCTGCGCCTCCAGCGCCTGAATGCGGTCGTTAAGCTGTTTGATAGCCGCTTCCTGAATCAGGATAGTTTGCGCCATATAGTATGGGGCCGCCGGCTGTTGGGTTACGTGCTGGGCAATCCGCTCCTCGGCGCTGGCGTCGCGCGATGCGCTGTGCGTCTCGGCCTCTTTTAAACGGGAAAACAGGCCATCAATAAGGCGTTGTTCTTCAGATTGCATGATACATTCCTCTGTCACACGGGTCATTTACCGTCAGAGTGCGACGGTCTGCCGGTGTTGTAAATATGTTGCAGCGTAAAGCTGTGCAGAAATGTGTTACCGTTTACGGCAAACGATGGATAAAAAATAATCCTTCGCCTTTAAGTAAAGCTGGCATAACACTAAATGCAATGATAAGTTTACATGCGGAATCCATTCAAACTCTGTGGTAAATAGGGTTTCCTAAAAAATGTAACGATTATTTTACGGTTATCGTGGCAGACATTTGCAGGTATCATGGCGTACTTTTCGCCTTTATTTCTCCGCGACACGCGGAACCAGGGGGTCTTCGGTAATGACACAACCAATTTTTCTCATCGGGCCGCGAGGCTGCGGTAAAACGACGATCGGCCATGCCCTGGCGCGCGCGCTGCATTTCCAGTTTTCCGATACCGATCATCGTTTACAGGCCCATGAGAAACGCACGGTAGCGGAAATCGTGCAACAAGAGGGCTGGGAGCGCTTTCGTGAACTGGAGACGCTGTCGCTGAAAGCCGTTACGTTGCCGGATACGGTGATTGCGACCGGCGGAGGGATTATTCTTGCTGAACGCAATCGTCTGTATATGCGTGAAAACGGCATTGTGATTTATCTGCAGGCTTCTGTTAACGCCTTGATTGAGCGGCTGGAAGCTTATCCGCAGGCGGAACAACGCCCAACGCTGACCGGTAAGCCTGTCCGTGAGGAAGTCGGCGAAGTGCTGGCGCAACGGGAAGCCCTGTACCGCGAAACCGCCCATCATACCGTAGACGCCACTGCGACGCCGGATGCGGTGGTTGAACAGATTATGACCATGCTGTGCGATGTGACGGTAAGTTAGGATTTTACCTGGGTCAGGGAAGAAAGCGGGGCCTATACTTAATTGTTCTGACAGCCGAAAAAGGAAGAACAATGCCAAACAGACCTCCTTATCCGAGACAAGCCCGCGTTGTCGCCGTTGAAAAAGGCGCCGCGGGTCAGACGGTCACCTGGTATCAGCTGCGTGCGGATTACCCGACACCCGATTCGCTGATCAGCGAGCATCCCTCCGAGCAGGAAGCGTTAGACGCCAAACGGCGTTACGAAGATCCCGAGAAAACCTAATCCCCCGGCCCGGTTTTCGTCATGAAGATGGCAATACCGGGCTCAGCTCACATTTTTAATTCATCAATGGTACTAATGAATACCTAACACACGGATTTTTCAGGAGCGACTCTGAAGCTTCTGGAATCTTTACATTCCGCAGCGGCGCTGAGCTGCTACGCTTCTCGACGGTTGATTTTTACTCACCAGGGGGGCGGATGTCGTGTGTGAAAAGCCTGTGTTGAAGCAGTGGTAGTGAAAAGGTACATGATATGAGTGCAACGATGGCAATTTTGACCATTGGCGTGGCGCCGGTGGCGGAAGTTTTGCCGCTGTTAACCGAACATATCAGGGAAGAGCAGATCACCCATATTAGCCTGTTAGGTAAAATGACGCGTGAAGACGTTATGGAAGATTATGCCGTGGAATCCGGCGACCAGGGGCTGCTGACCTTACTTAATGATAACCAACTGGTGGAAGTCTCCCGCCAAAAGGTGGAGCGCGATCTGCGCTGCGTTATCGAGATGCTGGATCGGCAGGAATATGATGTCATTCTTCTTCTCAGTTCCGAACAGTTGAGCGGCCTGGCGACGCACAACGCTATCCTTCTTGAGCCTGAACGGATTATTCCGCCGCTGGTGGCCTCGATCGTCGATGGCCATCAGGTGGGCGTGATTGTACCCGTTGAAGAAGTCTTGCCTCTACAGCGGCAAAAGTGGCTCACTTTAGAAAATACGCCTTATTATGCGCTGGCGAACCCGATGGGCGGCAGCGACAGCGATCTGCTGGATGCAGGAAGAGGTTTAGTCGAACAGGGGGCGGATGTACTGGTGCTCGACTGTCTTGGCTATCATCAGCATCACCGCGACGTATTACAAAAGGCGCTGGATGTCCCGGTATTATTGTCAAATGTGCTGGTTTCGCGACTGGCGGCAGAACTATTAGTTTAACCCGACGTTATCGATTAATTTTGCGTGACAGGGGCAAGGAGCGCCCCCTATATTGAAGCTTCAACCAACGATGATAAGGTCTTGTTTATGCTTCAAAGCAATGAGTATTTTTCAGGGAAAGTGAAATCTATCGGCTTCACCAGCAGCAGTACCGGCCGCGCCAGCGTTGGGGTGATGGCAGAGGGTGAATACGCCTTTGGCACCGCCCAGCCGGAAGAGATGACCGTGGTCAGCGGTGCGCTGAACGTGCTGTTGCCGGGTGAAACTGAATGGAAAGTTTACGCGGCAGGCGAAGTGTTTAACGTGCCGGGTAATAGCGAATTCCACCTGCAGGTGGCGGAACCGACTTCCTACCTGTGCCGTTATCTGTAATTTAAGCGCCTTCCTGCCGCGTCCACTTTCCGGGCCCGGCAGGAAGGTGGCGCGTTAGCGCTGGGCTTCGCCGCCCAGTCCTTCAACCAGGCTTTGAATCAATGCCGCCAGTTCGCCGGTCATCAAGATAAAGTCGGCGTCAAAACGCTGCGCAAAATCTTCGCGGTCAATATCTTCATTCTGGTCACGTAATTCGTCGCAGAACTTCAGACGTTTAATCGATGCGTCGTCGCAGATCACAAACTGGATACGCTGCTGCCAGTCGAGCGCTAGTTTGGTGACCACTTTACCTGCTTCGATATGTACGGCGATCTCATCGCTCACCAGATCCTGTTTTTTCGCGCGGATCACGCCGCCATCTTCCAGCATCGCTTTCAATTCGGCTTCGTCAAGCAGCTGGAAGCCCTGAGCCACGCTACCGGAGCGCACCCATTCGGTCAGCGTCAGCTCGATCGGATTTTCCAGCGTCAGCGGTACTACCGGCAGCGAGCCCAGCGTTTTACGCAGCAGCGCCAGCGTATCTTCCGCTTTCTTCGCGCTGGCACAGTCCACCATGATCAGGCCGTTGACGGTATCGATCCACATCATCGTCTGGCTGAAGCGGCTAAAGGCGCGCGGCAGCAGCGAGTGCAGAACTTCATCTTTCAGCGAATCTTTTTCCGTTTTCTTCAGCTTGCGGCCCTGATCGGCTTCGAGCTTGAGGATCTTTGCTTCCAGCGCCTGTTTGATCACCGGCGAGGGCAGGATCTTTTCTTCTTTACGGGCGCAGATAACGATCTGGCCGTTTGCCGTATGCGTCAGCGCGTCGCTGTGCGATCCCATCGGCGATACCCAACCGGTTTTCGCCATATCCTGGCTGCCACAAGGGGTAAATGTCAGCTCGGCCAGCTGTTTTTCCATCTCTTCGGCGCGCAATTCGATATCGCGGCTCAGACGGTAAACCATTAAATTTTTGAACCACAGCATGATAATTTCCACGGCTTTGTCGTTAAATCAGGCGGGCATGATAGCGAATTGTCGCTATGCTTGCATTGTTAATCGGGGTGAGGAGCAGACTGTGCGTATTGGTATTGATTTAGGTGGAACAAAAACAGAAGTCATCGCCCTGAGTGAGCAGGGCCAGCAGTTATTTCGCCACCGCTTGCCAACCCCGAGGGAGGATTATCGCCAGACTATCGAGACGATTGCCGCGCTGGTGGAGATGGCCGAGCAGGCGACCGGGCAGCGCGGCACCGTCGGTATGGGCATCCCCGGCTCGATTTCGCCGTATAGCGGGGTGGTGAAAAACGCCAACTCGACCTGGCTGAACGGCCAGCCCTTCGATAAAGATCTCAGCCTGCGCCTCAATCGTGAGGTCCGGCTTGCCAACGACGCCAACTGCCTGGCGGTTTCGGAGGCGGTCGATGGCGCGGCCGCGGGGGCGCAAACCGTGTTCGCGGTAATTATCGGTACCGGCTGCGGCGCGGGGGTGGCGTTGAACGGGCGCGCGCATATCGGCGGCAATGGCACCGCCGGCGAATGGGGGCACAACCCGCTGCCGTGGATGGATGATGATGAGCTGCGCTATCGTCAGCAAGTGCCTTGTTACTGCGGCAAGCAGGGGTGTATTGAAACCTTTATTTCCGGCACCGGTTTCGCCACCGACTATCAGCGGCTGAGCGGAAACCCGTTAACCGGCAGCGAGATTATGCGCCTGGTGGGTGAAGGTGACGAAAAGGCCGAACTGGCGCTGAGCCGCTACGAACAGAGGCTGGCGAAATCGCTGGCGCATGTGGTGAATATCCTCGACCCGGATGTCATTGTGTTAGGCGGCGGGATGAGCAATGTCGAACGCCTGTATCAAACGGTACCGGGGCTGGTGAAACAGTGGGTGTTCGGTGGAGAATGCGAAACGCCGATCCGCCGGGCGATGCACGGCGATTCCAGCGGCGTACGCGGCGCGGCATGGCTGTGGCCGCTGTGATCTCATTCCCTCTCCCCTGTGGGGAGAGGGTTAGGATGAGGGGAAGACTTCACTCCACCGCAAACGCTTTTTCCAACCGGCTGTATCCCAGACCGTTTATCTTCTTCACTTTAATCTGCACCGGGATGCGCTCTTTCATCGCCTCGACGTGGCTAATCACGCCAATCACTTTGCCGCTGGCGTTAAGCGCGTCGAGCGCATCCAGCGCGGTATCCAGCGTTTCGCTATCGAGGGTGCCGAATCCTTCATCAAGGAATAGCGAATCAATCCGCGTTTTATGGCTCACCAGGTCAGATAGCGCCAGCGCCAGCGCGAGGCTCACAAGGAAGCTTTCGCCGCCGGAAAGCGTGCGGGTATCGCGCACCGCGTCGGCCTGCCAGGTGTCCACCACTTCCAGCTCCAGCGCCTCGCTGGCTTTACGTTGCAACAAATAGCGGCCATGCAGGCGGTTGAGCTGCTGGTTAGCCAGCCACACCAGATTATCCAGCGTCAGCCCCTGGGCGAATTTACGGAACTTATCGCCTTCTTTTGAACCGATGAGCGCATTCAGCCAGGCCCAGTCTTCGACCTGCTGCGCGGCTTGTTCCATCTGCTGACGTAATGATTGCTGGCGCTGTTGGTTATCGCTGTTTTGCTTCAACTGCTGGCGGATCTCACCCTGACGGGCGCTGTTTTCCCGCAACTGGCGTGCCAGTTGCTCCAGCCTATTCTCTAGCTGCTCCAGCGGCTGGTTAATATCAATATCGGCGGGCGGCTGTTGCTGATGGCGTTCAAGCGACGTCTGCGCCCGCAGGGCCAGCGTTTGGTTCTGCTGAACTTCTTTTTCCAGCGTCTGCTTGAGTTGTTCCAGCCGCTGGCGGGTTGCCTCGTCAAGCAAAGCGGCAAGAAAGGCCGCTTGGTCGGCAAACGGGCTGGCGGCCAGCGCGGCAGTAAACTGCTTTTCGCTTTCCTTCACCTGTGCCTGCTGCTGGCTTTCTTGCTGGCCCAGCGTTTGCCACTGGCTCTGTAGCGCCAGGCAATCATCATGCACCTGCCGCCAGCCCTCCAGCGGCGCGGGATCCGCGGCTTCCGTTGACTCAGGCAGGGTTTCCAGCAGCGGCGTTAGCTGCTGGCGCTGTTCCTGCAGCGCGGCGGCTTCATTTTGTTTCGCCTGCCAGCCGCGGGTTTCGGCTTCACGCTGGGCCAGCCAGTCGTTAGCCTCCGCGGCAGGCGGCAGCGCCAGGGTATAAACGTCCAGCTCCGCCTGCAGCGCGCGACGGCGCTGTTCGAGATCCTGCTGTAACTGCTGCAGCTGCAGCTGGCTCTCCTGCTGTTGCGCCTGCCAGGCCAGCCGTTGTTGATGCTGATACAGCTGCTGTTCATGCTGCTGTTGGCTATCCAGCCAGCCGGCAATATCATCCTGCGGCGTCAGCGTAATCGCTAATTCCGCGAGGGTGGCTTGCCATTGAGAGGTGAGCGCTTGCTCCTGCTGCAGAAGCGATGTTTTCTCGTCAGCGTCTTTTTGTTGTTGTTTAAGCAACGCTTCAAGCTGGCCGCGCAGCTGCGCGCCTTCTTCCGCCAGCTGTCGCACGTCACGCTCCAGCGCGTCGCGGCGAGTTTGGTTGATGCCGGGCACCAGCGCCTGGTATTCCGCGACCGCCGGATGATGTTCAGAACCGCACAGTGGACAAGGCGCGCCCGGCTGCAGGCGGGCGCGCTCGGCTTCCAGCCCGGCGATACGCGCTTCCAGTTCGCAGATGGCTTTTACATCGCTGAGCTGTTGATTTTTTTCCTTCCACGCCTGACGACGCTGTTGTAGCGCGGCTTCAAGCTTCTCTTTTTCCTGCTGTGAGGCGTTTTCCGCGCTCTGTAGCTGCCGCAGACGCAGGAACAGCGGCTGCAGCTGGCGATGGAGGGTTGAGAGCTGCTGGCGCAGCGGGCGGGCGGCGGCATGCTGTGTCAGCTCGCGGCTGACCTGTTCTCCATCCAGAGTCAGCGCAGTGGCCGGCAATTCGCCGAGCTTACGGCTGGCATCCTGCAGGCGCTGCTGTAGCGTCAACTCTTGCTGAGCGTCGCGGTTAAGCTGCTGGAAGGTGGCTTTCCAGCCTGCCAGCGCCGTGCTCCACTGCTGGAATCGCTCGTGCGCTTTAAGCCACTCATTTAACGATTGCTGGCTGGATTCTAGTTGAGCCAGACGTTGTTGGGCAGCCAGGCGGATCCCGGCGCGACGGCGCAGGCTGTCCTGTAAGCGAGTATTTACTTCCTCAACCTGACGGCGAGTTTGCGCCAGCGCGCTACTGTGTTCCTGCAGCCGCGACCATAATGGACGCAGTTGCTCTGCCGGCTGCGCGGTTTGTAGCGCCGCCAGCTGCGGCGCGGCGGCTTCCTGCGCCAGCAGCGCCTGCTGTAAAGCAGCCTGCGCCTGGGTGGCTTCCGCGTTTAGCTCCTGACGGCGGCGCAGCCACTGTAGGCCATTTTGCTGGCAGGTCTGTTCGGCAAGCTGCTGCTGTTCTTCAGCAGTAAGTACTTGCAAACTTTGCTGTAACGCCTGCTGCTGCTCATCATTTAACAGTACGACGCCGGAGGCCTGCGCCTGCAGCTTTTCCAGCTCAATGCGGGCGAGTTTATGTTTTTCAAAGACCTGCGCGGAAATTTGCCCGTAAATTTCAGTCCCGGTCAGCTCTTCCAGCAGCTCGGCGCGCTCTTTCGGTTTGGCATTGAGGAAAGCGGCGAATTGCCCCTGCGAAAGCAGCATTGAACGGGTAAAGCGCCCATAGTCGAGGCCGGTAATTGATGCCGTCAGCTCCAGTTTATCTTTGACCTTGTCGGCAAGAATTTTCCCGTCGTCGCAGCGCGCCAGCTCAACGCGCGGCGCCTGTAGATTGCCATCCGGCTGGTTGCGGGCGCGGTTCTGGCTCCAGAAGGCGCGATAGGCGGTGCCCCGGACCTCAAATTCAACTTCCGCCAGGCACTCGGCGGTGTCGCGGGTCATCAGATCGTTTTGCGATTGCGATACGCTGCTCAGGCGCGGCGTTTCGTGGTACAGCGCGAGACAGATAGCATCTAACAGGGTGGTTTTCCCGGCGCCGGTCGGCCCGGTAATCGCGAATAACCCATTGCTGGCGAACGGTTCAGCGGTAAAGTCGATTTTCCATTCGCCTTTCAGCGAGTTAAGGTTTTTCAGGCGTAGGCTCAGGATTCTCACAGGCGTTCCTCACCGTTCAGGCTATGCAGCGTTTCCGTAAACAGTTGCTCCAGCCGCTGTTGCTGTGGAGCATCAAGAGTTTCCAGCGCCAGGCGGCGGGCAAACACCTCTTCGACCTGCAGTTCGCTCAGCGTTTCCCGCTGAACGCCGGCCAGAATGCGTTCACGCTGGGCGCGACTGCGACGCACCAGCAGCACTTCCACCGGCAGCGATTCGGTCTGCTGCTGAATTTTTCTTTGGATATCGTGCAGGTATTCATCGCTGGTGATTTCGATATCCAGCCATACCGGCGGCTGCTGCGCGCTATCCTGCCACTGCTGAAGTTGTTCGGTGATGCTGGCGAAATCGCCTTTCAGTACCGCCAGCGGCTGGGTGATCGGCACCGTTAGCGGGGTGACTTCACTGAGCTTGCCCTCGCTGAATGAGACCAGATTAACGCTTTTGTTTTTTCCGGTTTCATCAAAACTCAGCGGCAGCGGCGAACCGCTGTAGCGAATATGCTCGCAGCCGCCAACCAACTGGGCGCGATGAATATGGCCGAGCGCGATGTAATCGGCGGGCGGAAAGCGGTTGGCCGGGAAGGCGTCGAGGGTGCCGATATAGATTTCACGGACCGCGTCGCTTTTGCTGGCGCCGACGGTGGTGAGGTGGCCGCTGGCAATAATCGGTAGTGCCCGTTCGCCGCGCAGATCGCAGGCCTGCTGATATTGCTGCTGATAGTAGTCGCTGATGGCGGTGAGCAACTGCTGCTGTTTTTCGCCGCTGGAGTGGCCAGCCTGGCTGACCACCAGTTCGCGCGGGCGCAAAAACGGCACCGGGCAGAAGACCGCGCCGGGCTCGCCGTCGCGCCGCGGCAAGATAAAGGGCGCGTGGCCGGCGTTGGCGACCACGGTGGTTTTCAGAAAGGCGAGAATTTCGCGCGACTCGTTTAACGTCGCTACCGAATCGTGGTTGCCCGCCAGCACCACCAACTGGCAGCCGGTTTGCTGCAGCTGAACGACAAAACGGTTATACAGTTCGCGGGCGTAGCTCGGCGGAGAGCCGGTATCAAAAATATCGCCAGCGACGATAATGGCATCCACCTCGTGTTCCTGCGCGCGCGCCAGCAGCCAGTCGAGAAAGGCGGCGTGTTCGTCCGCGCGGCTTTTGCTATAGAAGTTCTGGCCGAGGTGCCAGTCGGAGGTATGAAGGATGCGCATAAAAATTCCGTTGCGATAAAAGCCAGGCGGCCATTATAACGTCGATCCCGCCGCCCGTATTCCTTTTGCCATATTACCGCGAGACTGGATGCGTTAAGTGCGTGTCATCATTCAAAATCCGCATTCATCAGACGGTCATTTTTTCATAAATCTGTCACAAATCTGACGCATAATGGCCGCGCACTTCTATACTGATGGCTAAAAAACACAGGGTAAATAATGGCGAGAAGAATTCTGGTCGTTGAAGATGAAGCTCCAATCCGCGAAATGGTCTGCTTTGTTCTGGAGCAAAACGGCTTTCAGCCCGTCGAGGCGGAAGATTTTGACAGTGCGGTGAATCAACTCAATGAACCCTGGCCCGATTTGATTCTCCTTGACTGGATGTTGCCGGGCGGATCGGGGCTACAGTTTATTAAACAGCTTAAGCGCGAAGCGATGACCCGCGATATTCCGGTGGTGATGCTGACGGCGCGCGGCGAAGAAGAAGATCGCGTTCGCGGTCTGGAAACCGGTGCGGATGATTACATTACCAAACCGTTTTCGCCGAAGGAGCTGGTGGCGCGAATTAAGGCGGTGATGCGGCGTATTTCGCCAATGGCGGTCGAAGAGGTGATTGAGATGCAGGGGCTGAGCCTGGATCCCTCCTCGCATCGCGTCATGACCGGTGAAAACCCGCTGGATATGGGGCCGACCGAGTTTAAATTATTACACTTCTTTATGACCCACCCGGAACGCGTATACAGCCGTGAACAGCTGCTGAATCACGTTTGGGGAACCAACGTTTACGTTGAAGACCGGACGGTGGATGTGCATATTCGCCGCCTGCGCAAAGCGCTGGAACATAGCGGCCATGACCGGATGGTACAGACGGTTCGCGGCACGGGATATCGTTTCTCCGCCCGTTTCTGAATTTTGACAGGAGTGTGACCCGTGCTGGAACGGCTGTCATGGAAAAGGCTGGCGCTTGAGCTTTTCTTATGTTGTATACCGGCCCTGATCCTCGGGGCGTTTTTCGGTCATCTGCCGTGGTTTTTACTGGCGGCGGTGACCGGATTGCTTATTTGGCATTTCTGGAATTTGTTACGTCTGTCGTGGTGGCTGTGGGTCGATCGCAGTATGACGCCGCCGCCGGGAAGCGGCAGTTGGGAACCGCTGCTGTATGGTCTGCATCAAATGCAGATGCGTAATAAAAAACGTCGTCGCGAACTGGGAAGCCTCATCAAGCGCTTTCGCAGCGGGGCGGAATCCTTACCCGATGCGGTGGTGCTGACCACCGAAGAGGGCGCCATCTTCTGGTGTAACGGCCTGGCGCAACAAATCCTTAATCTACGCTGGCCGGACGATAGCGGGCAGAATATCCTCAACCTGCTGCGCTACCCAGAGTTTGCTAACTATCTGAAAAACCGTGATTTCACCAAGCCCCTTAATCTGGTGCTCAATAACGCCCGTCATCTGGAAATTCGCGTGATGCCTTATAGCGATAAACAGTGGTTGATGGTGGCGCGCGATGTCACGCAAATGCACCAGTTGGAAGGCGCGCGGCGCAACTTTTTCGCCAACGTCAGCCACGAGCTGCGCACGCCGCTCACCGTACTGCAGGGTTATCTCGAGATGATGCAGGAGCAGGTGCTGGAAGGGCCGACGCGGGAAAAAGCGCTGCATACCATGCGTGAGCAAACGCAGCGGATGGAAGGGTTGGTGAAGCAGTTGCTGACGCTCTCGCGTATTGAAGCCGCGCCGGTGCTGGCGATGAATGATAAAATCGACGTCCCGATGATGCTGCGGGTGGTTGAGCGCGAGGCGCAAACCCTCAGCCAGGGTAAGCATCAGCTGCACTTTAGCGTCGATGAAACTCTCCAGGTGATGGGCAACGAAGAGCAGTTGCGCAGCGCGATTTCCAATCTGGTGTACAACGCCGTTAACCATACGCCAGCGGGAACTGAGATTCACGTCAGCTGGCAGCGGGCGCCACACGGCGCGCTGTTTAGCGTTGAGGACAACGGCCCTGGCATCGGGCCTGAACATCTCCCCCGGTTGACCGAGCGGTTCTACCGCGTCGACAAGGCGCGCTCCCGGCAAACCGGCGGCAGCGGTTTAGGGCTGGCTATTGTGAAACATGCGGTTAGCCATCACGAAAGCCGGCTGGAAATCGAAAGTACGGTCGGGAAGGGAACGCGCTTTAGCTTCCTGTTGCCGGAACGTTTAATTGCCAAAAATGTCGCCTGAGGCGGCGTCTGTCAGCTTTCCTTGCCAATGACCAGCTTCGGCTGGTCATTTTCATTTGCAGTCAACTTTTCGTTGCGTATTAAACGAACGCCTGGTTATTTATTGTTCGCATGATTAGCCACGCGTTTTGCGTCGTTATGGTCAATTAATCCAGGTTCAAAATCATAGTTAGCATAATCATCTGGTTTTACGATCCCACCTTGCTTTAAAACGTTATAAGCGTTTAAATTGCCCCCTATGCAGTCCCGGTAAGACTGCTTTTGCGTGGTAATTCAAAAAACAATTCTTTTCCACGCCGCTTCGAGAGCATATCTCGCTGAGTTTACAGGCAATGGCCGCTGTATCATCCCGAAAGGAAGGCACGGTATTTTTCCGTTTTTTACAACACCACATCCACAGGCAGTAATGAATTTATGACCCATCAGTTAAAATCTCGCGACATCATCGCGCTGGGCTTTATGACCTTCGCGCTGTTCGTTGGCGCAGGCAACATTATCTTCCCTCCGATGGTTGGCTTACAGGCCGGCGAACACGTCTGGACCGCAGCCATTGGCTTCCTGATTACCGCCGTGGGTTTGCCGGTGCTAACGGTAGTCGCGCTGGCGAAAGTCGGCGGCGGCGTTGAGCGTCTGAGCTCGCCAATCGGCAAAGTTGCGGGCATTCTGCTGGCCGTGGTGTGCTACCTGGCGGTTGGGCCGCTGTTCGCGACCCCGCGTACCGCCACCGTTTCATTTGAAGTGGGGATTGCTCCGCTGACCGGCGACGGCGCGCTGCCGCTGCTTATCTATAGCGTTATCTATTTCGCGCTGGTGATTCTGGTTTCTCTCTATCCGGGCAAACTGCTGGATACCGTCGGCAATTTCCTGGCGCCGCTGAAAATTATCGCCCTGGTCGTGCTCGCGGTGGCCGCGGTTATCTGGCCGGCCGGCCCGATTAGCGACGCGATGGAAGCCTATCGTACCGCGCCGTTCTCTAATGGTTTCGTCAATGGCTACCTGACCATGGACACGCTGGGGGCGATGGTCTTTGGTATCGTTATCGTTAATGCTGCGCGTTCCCGCGGCGTTAGCGAAGCCCGATTGCTGACCCGATACACCGTCTGGGCTGGTCTGATGGCCGGCGTGGGCCTGACGCTGCTGTACCTGGCGCTGTTCCGCCTGGGTTCCGATAGCGCGACGCTGGTCGATCAGTCGGCAAACGGCGCGGCTATTCTGCACTCCTACGTGCAGCATACCTTCGGCGGCGCGGGCAGCTTCCTGCTGGCGGCATTGATATTTATCGCCTGTCTGGTCACCGCGGTTGGCCTGACCTGCGCCTGCGCTGAGTTCTTCGCGCAGTATCTGCCGCTGTCGTATCGTTCGCTGGTGTTTATTCTCGGCCTGTTCTCCATGGCGGTTTCTAACCTGGGGCTCAGCCATCTGATTCAGATCTCGATTCCGGTGTTAACCGCTATTTATCCGCCGTGTATCGCACTGGTGGTATTAAGCTTTACCCGCGGTTGGTGGCATAATTCCTCCCGCGTTATCGCGCCGGCAATGTTTATCAGCCTGATGTTTGGTATCATTGACGGTGTTAAAGCATCGGCGTTCGCAGATATCCTGCCGCAATGGACCGCGAGCCTGCCGCTGGCAGCGCAAGGTCTGGCATGGTTGCTGCCAACCGCGGTGATGGCTGTGCTGGCCGCGATCATCGATCGCGCAGCGGGTAGCCCGGTGGTCTCAAAAGCCCACTAACCGACGCTTTACGCAGGTGTTTAACCACGGGACTTAAGGTCCCGTGGTTTTTTGTTTTTTTGGTCATTCCCTTTTGCGTTTTGCCCCCGCAAAGCACAAACGAGAAAAACGGCATGGAACACGATGGAAAGTAGTAACAAGCTTAAGCGCGGGCTAAGTACCCGGCACATTCGCTTTATGGCCCTTGGTTCCGCTATTGGTACCGGCCTGTTCTATGGTTCGGCAGACGCCATTAAAATGGCGGGGCCGAGCGTATTGTTGGCATACATTATCGGCGGCGTGGCGGCGTATATCATCATGCGCGCGCTGGGCGAAATGTCGGTGCATAACCCTTCCGCCAGCTCTTTCTCGCGTTATGCGCAGGAGAACCTCGGCGGGCTGGCCGGCTATATCACCGGCTGGACCTATTGTTTTGAAATCCTGATCGTCGCGATTGCCGACGTGACCGCCTTCGGTATCTATATGGGCGTCTGGTTCCCGGCGGTGCCGCACTGGATATGGGTACTGAGCGTGGTGCTGATTATCTGCGCCGTCAATCTGATGAGCGTGAAGGTGTTCGGCGAACTGGAGTTCTGGTTCTCATTCTTTAAAGTCGCCACGATTATCATCATGATCCTTGCCGGTTTCGGCATCATCATCTGGGGTATCGGCAACGGCGGTCAGCCAACCGGTATTCATAACTTATGGAGTAACGGCGGCTTCTTCAGTAACGGCTGGCTGGGGATGGTGATGTCGCTGCAGATGGTGATGTTCGCCTACGGCGGGATTGAGATTATCGGTATCACCGCCGGTGAAGCGAAGGATCCTGAAAAATCCATTCCGCGGGCGATTAATTCGGTGCCGATGCGTATCCTGGTGTTCTACGTGGGGACGCTGTTCGTCATTATGTCTATCTATCCCTGGAACCTGGTGGGGACTAACGGCAGCCCGTTCGTGTTGACCTTCCAGCATATGGGAATTACCTTTGCCGCCGGCATCCTGAACTTCGTGGTGTTAACCGCCTCGCTATCGGCGATTAACAGCGACGTATTCGGCGTTGGCCGTATGCTGCACGGAATGGCCGAGCAGGGGAGCGCGCCGAAAGTGTTCGCCAAAACGTCGCGTCGTGGTACGCCGTGGGTGACGGTGCTGGTGATGACCGTGGCGCTGCTGTTTGCGGTCTATCTCAACTACATCATGCCGGAAAACGTCTTCCTGGTGATTGCGTCGTTGGCGACCTTCGCCACGGTGTGGGTGTGGATTATGATCCTGCTGTCGCAAATCGCTTTCCGTCGCCGCCTGTCGCCGGAAGAGGTGAAAGCGCTGAAGTTTAAAGTACCGGGCGGCGTGGCCACCACTGTGGTCGGCCTGCTGTTCCTGGTCTTTATCATCGCGCTTATCGGCTACCATCCGGATACCCGCATTTCGCTGTACGTCGGCTTTGCGTGGATCGTGCTGCTGTTGGTTGGCTGGAAAATTAAGACCCGCCGCGATCGCCAGTTAGCGCAGGCGCAGTAATTCTCCACTCTTCCGGGTCCGGCTTTGCCGCGGCCCGGAAAATCACATCCTCCTCCTTTCTCCTCCCCCAATTATTCTATTGATGATGAGTTATACGCCTGTTCACTGTGGCAAGGTGTGGCCATTACGCAAAAAGAGGAATGATGATGTTGAAGGCCTGGCACCTGCCGGTTGCTCCTTTTATTAAAGAGCAGCAGGAACGACTCGTTATCACATTGTGGCTAAGCGGCGAAACAATGCCGCAGCGAATTACGCTGCGCGCGGAAGAAGACAATGAAGAGCTGTCGTTGCCCATGCAGCGCCTGCGCCAATCCCCACACGCCGATGTCGTCGCCTGGCGTGGAGAGATAAACCTGATGAACGGCCAGCCGCGCCGCCGCTATAGCTTTAAGCTGCTGTGGGCGGACCGTCAGTTGTGGTTTACGCCGCAGGGATTCCAGCGTTTCCCGCCCGCGAGGCTGGAGCAGTTTGCGGTCGATGTGCCGGATAGCGGCCCGCAGTGGGTCGCCGATCAGGTGTTTTATCAAATTTTCCCCGATCGTTTCGCCCGTAGCGAGGCGCGAGAAGCCGGGCAGGACGAGGTTTATTACCACCATGCGGCCGGTCAGGATATTGTGCTAAAAGCGTGGGATGAGCCGTTAACCGGCGAGGCGGGCGGTTCGACCTTTTATGGCGGCGACCTCGACGGTATTAGCGAGAAGCTTCCTTATCTGAAGCAGCTTGGCGTGACTGCGCTGTATCTCAATCCGGTATTCGTCGCGCCCAGCGTACATAAATACGATACCGCTGATTACCGCCGTGTCGATCCGCAGTTCGGTGGCGATGCCGCGCTGCTGCGCCTGCGCCACAATACGCAGCGTGAAGGGATGCGCCTGATCCTCGACGGCGTGTTTAACCATACCGGTGATTCGCACCCGTGGTTCGATCGCCACCAGCAGGCGAGCAACGGCGCCTGCCATCAGCCGGATTCCCCGTGGCGTGAGTGGTTTAATTTTTCCCCGGACGGGGTGGCGCATAACTGGCTGGGTTACGCCAGTCTGCCAAAACTTGACTACCGTTCATCGAGCCTGGTTAACGAAATCTATGCGGGCGAAGACAGCGTGGTGCGCCACTGGTTAAAAGCGCCGTGGAGTATGGACGGCTGGCGGCTGGACGTGGTGCATATGCTGGGCGAGGATGGCGGCGCGCGTAATAACCTGCGTCATATTGCTGGTATCACCCAGGCGGCGAAGCGGGAGCAGCCGGAGGCTTTTGTATTCGGCGAACATTTTGGCGATGCGCGCCAGTGGCTGCAGGCTGATGCCGAAGACGCGGCGATGAACTATCGTGGTTTTACCTTCCCGCTGTGGGGGTTCCTCGCCAATACCGATATTTCCTACGATCCGCAGCACATCGATGCGCAAACCTGTATGGCGTGGATGGACAACTATCGCGCCGGGCTGTCGCATCAGCAGCAATTGCGGATGTTTAACCAACTGGACAGCCACGATACCGCGCGTTTTAAATCCTTGCTGGGTAAGGATGTGGCGCGACTGCCGCTGGCGGTGGTCTGGCTGTTCTGTTGGCCGGGCGTTCCGTGTATTTACTATGGTGACGAAGTCGGCGTCGATGGCAACAACGATCCCTTCTGCCGTAAACCCTTTCCATGGGATCCGGCGCTGCAGGATGAAAACTTGTTGGCGTTATATAAGCGTATGACCACCTTGCGTAAGGGGCATCAGGCGCTGCGCTATGGCGGCTGCCAGGTCATCTATGCGGAAGATAACGTGGTGGTCTTTGTTCGCGTTTACAAACAGCAGCGGGTGCTGGTGGCGATAAACCGCGGTCATGCCTGCGAGGTGGTAATCGACGCATCGCCTTTGCTGGAGGGGAAAACGTGGCAGCGAAAAGAAGGCGCGGGCGACATGCACGATGATGTGCTGAGTTTGCCCGCGATTTCCGCAAGCGTCTGGTGTAGCCGTTAACGGTAGAGCTGGCTCAGACAGCTATCTTCGAGAATAGCCTCTCGCCACCAGCGCTGAGCCAGACCGTTATTGCCGCTACGCCAGGCCATATAGGTTATATCTTTCTCACGGCTCGAAATCACCGGTTTCTCCAGCAACTCACCGCTCTCCAGCCACGGGAGGGCGATGTGGCGGGGAAGGAATCCGCATCCCAAACCGGCGCGCAGGAGCGCGACTTTGGTGGCGAAATCATCTACCCGGATTTGCTCCTGCTCATCGAGCAGGTTGCTGTTCAGTGGATGACAGTAGCGGGCGCTATCGCTAATAACCACCGCGCGATGCAGGCTGAGTTGTTTGTTGGTCAGTGGCTGGGTTGTTGCCGCCAGCGGGTGGCCGGGCGCGACAACGAACACGTTGTCCATCGCGCCGAGCATTTTCCACGACCATTCCGCTGAAGTCGGCGGTTCGTTAATCGCCCCAAGAATAATATCCGCGCCGTTGTGAGTCAGCTCTTCCCACGAGCCCGCCAGGGTATGGTGGGTAAAGTTGAGCCGGGTTTGCGGATATTGCGCGTAAAATTTTTCAATCAGCGGCAATAGGGCCCGGAAAGGAAAAGAGTCGTCCAGCGCAATCGCCAAATCCCGCTCCCAGCCGGAACTCAGCAGCTGCGCCTGTTTTTCCAGATCGTTGGCGGCATTGAGCAGCAGGCGCCCCTTTTCCAGCATCATTTTACCGGTATCGGTAAATTTCGCCCGGTGCCCGGAACGATCCAGCAGACTGATGTTCAGATCGTTTTCCAGTTTTTGGATCATATAGCTCAGCGCGGCGGGGGTTTTAAATAGCGACTCCGCCGCCAGCGCGAACGAGCCATGCCTATCCAGAGCATCAAGAATCAAAAGTACATCAAGGTTTAAACGCATTAGTCTCGATCCGCCAGTCTAATAATAACGTTGTTTTACCGAAGGCCGATGTTCAATTCCAGTGAATAAATTAGAACAGTTCCCATTAATTTTTTGATTAGTCTTTTTTTATTATTCAAACGGTCACTATTTTTACTCAAGTGAATTAAAACGGAAAGATTTCTTTAATAACTCGTTAGAAATTACTGACTATACTCATCATGCGTTATTGGCCACAATCAGCACAGCACAACGGCAGTGTATTATCTTCCTAACTAATTGATTAATAGGATGTGTTATGTCTATTCGTGAACTGATTGATCCGTCTAATTCCACCCTTATTTTTATTGACCACCAGCCGCAAATGGCTTTTGGTGTGGCCAATATCGATCGCCAGACGCTGAAAAATAACACCGTCGCGTTGGCCAAAGCGGGCAAGATTTTTAACGTTCCGGTTATTTATACCTCTGTCGAAACCAAAAGCTTCAGCGGCTATATCTGGCCAGAACTGCTGGCGGTTCATCCTGAAGTGAAACCGATTGAACGTACTTCTATGAACTCCTGGGAAGACGCCGGTTTTGTTAATGCGGTGAAAGCCACCGGACGTAAAAAACTGATTATTTCCGCGCTGTGGACTGAAGTGTGCCTGACCTTCCCGGCGCTGATGGCGCTGGAAGAAGGTTATGAAGTGTACGTGGTAACCGATACCTCCGGCGGTACCTCCGTTGACGCTCACGAGCGCGCCATCGACCGTATGGTGCAGGCCGGCGCGGTACCGGTGACCTGGCAGCAGGTCCTGCTGGAGTACCAGCGCGACTGGTCACGTAAAGAGACTTATGACGCGGTGATGGATCTGGTTCGCGAACATAGCGGCGCCTACGGTATGGGCGTGGATTATGCTTATACCATGGTGCACGGCGCGCCGGAACGTAAAGCCTAAAACACTTCATCCTGCAAGCTGCCTCTTTGTTGGCTTCGCTTGCCCGCCCCGGTCACTGGCTGATGTCAGCGCTCGAGGGCGGGCAATCTTGCCGCCTCAATGCGGCATGAATGATTTTGTGTATTGTCATTTATGGCTGATGGCGGGAGAAATCCCGTCATTCCCCTGAAGCAAGGAACTCTTAATGGCGCAACAGAAATCAGTGACGCTGGTCATCAGTCATCATCTCGATCCACAAAACGGCCAGCGCTATGAAGCATGGTTGGGCAAAATCATGCCGGTTGCGGCGGAGTTTCCCGGCCATCTTGGCGCCAACGTGATCCGTCCGGCGGCCGGGCAAAATCTCTGGAGCGTGATAATTCGCTTCGACACCATTGAACATCTCTACGCCTGGACGCAGTCGGAAACCCGTCGTGAATTAGTCGCGGAAATCGCGCCGTTTCTCAATGATGGCGATCGTACCGAAATCCGCACCGAACCGGCGTTCTGGTTTACCCCGCCTGCGGCCAATATTCGCCAGCCGCTGCGCTGGAAACAGTTCCTGATAACCCTGCTGGTCATCTTCCCAAGTACCAACCTGGTACCATGGCTGACCGGCATGGCGCTACCGGAGTTACGGGGAAGCTTGTTACTGCATCTGATTAACGATGCCCTGGTGGTCGCGTTGGTGGTCTGGTTGTGGATGCCTATCGTGACCCGTCTGTTTGCCGGTTGGTTGAAAAAAAACTAGCTCAACCCGCTTAAAGGAGTGCGTTATGTCGCAAACTGCCACACTGATTCTGACCCACGGTCAGATTCATACACTCGACCGCGCGAACCCACTGGCGGAAGCCGTGGCCATCGCCGATGGAAAAATTCTCGCGACCGGAAGCCACGATCGAATCATGACGTTCGCCGCCGAGGGGACGCAAATTGTCGATCTTAAAGGCCATACGGTGATCCCAGGTCTTAACGACTCCCACCTGCACCTGATTCGTGGCGGCCTGAACTATAACCTCGAGCTGCGCTGGGAAGGCGTGCCATCGCTGGCGGATGCGCTGCGTATGCTAAAAGATCAGGCCGATCGCACGCCGTCGCCGCAGTGGGTGAGGGTGGTCGGCGGCTGGAGCGAATTCCAGTTTGCCGAACGCCGCATGCCGACGCTGGAAGAGCTGAATGAAGCGGCACCTGACACGCCGGTATTCGTGCTGCATCTGTACGATCGCGCGCTGCTTAACCGCGCGGCGCTGAAAGCCGTTGGCTATACCAAAGAGACGCCGGACCCGGCGGGCGGCGAGATCGTTCGCGATAACAACGGCAACCCGACCGGGATGCTGATCGCCAAACCTAATGCCATGATCCTGTATGCGACGCTGGCCAAAGGACCGAAGCTGCCGCTTGAGCTGCAAGTCAACTCCACGCGCCAGTTTATGCGCGAACTGAACCGTTTAGGATTAACCAGCGCCATCGATGCCGGCGGTGGTTTCCAGAACTACCCGGAAGATTACGAAATTATCGAGCAACTGCACGCCAAAGAGCAGATGACCGTGCGTATCGCCTATAACCTCTTTACCCAGCGGCCGAAGCAGGAGCTGGAAGATTTCGAGCGCTGGACCGACATGCTGAAGCCGGGGCAGGGCACCGATTTCTACCGTGCCAACGGCGCTGGTGAAATGCTGGTCTTCTCGGCGGCGGATTTTGAAGACTTCCTGCAGCCGCGGCCGGATCTGCCGCAAGGCATGGAGGATGAGCTGGAGCGGGTGGTGCGTCATCTGGTAGAACACCGCTGGCCGTTCCGTCTGCATGCCACCTACGATGAGTCGATTAGCCGAATGCTGGATGTGTTCGAGAAGGTGAACCGCGATATTCCATTTAACGGCCTGCACTGGTTCTTCGACCACGCCGAAACCATCACCGAACGTAATATTGAACGTGTGAAGGCGTTAGGCGGCGGCATC
This sequence comes from Klebsiella sp. SYXHC3, assembly GCF_057196925.1. Taxonomy (NCBI): domain Bacteria; kingdom Pseudomonadati; phylum Pseudomonadota; class Gammaproteobacteria; order Enterobacterales; family Enterobacteriaceae; genus Klebsiella; species Klebsiella sp. SYXHC3. The sequence continues at coordinate 129,093 of NZ_JBXUNG010000003.1, forward strand.
GCGGTACAGCACCGGATGGCCTTCCAGGGGGAATATTTCGTCGATCGTTACGGCAAAGAGGCGGTGAAACATACGCCGCCGGTGGCGAAAATGCTGGAACTGGACGTGCCGGTAGGGTTGGGGACCGATGCGACCCGCGTCGCCAGTTATAACCCGTGGACCGCACTGTACTGGCTGGTTTCCGGGCGTACCGTCGGCGGCATGGCGATGTACGACGATAACAACCGTCTGCCGCGCGACGTCGCCCTTGAGCTATGGACCGCCGGTAGCGCGTGGTTCTCCAGCGAGCAGGGTAAAAAAGGACGCATTGAGAAAGGGCAACTGGCTGACCTGGTGGTGCTGTCAAAAGACTACTTCAGCGTTGCCGAAGAAGAAATTAAGGGCATAGAGTCAGTGCTGACGGTAGTAGATGGCAAGGTAGTGTACGCGGCCGGTCATTTCTCGCCGCTGGCGCCGCCGCCAATTCCGGTATTGCCGGAGTGGTCGCCGGTGGTAAAAGTGCCAGGGCATTATCGCTCGGCGCCGCCTGCGGCCGCGAAGATTGGCGCGGTGGTGCAGATGCACCAGTGCTGCGGCAGCTGCGGCGTGCACGGACATCAGCATGATATTGCGCGCAAGTCGTCGATTCCGGTGGCGGATGAGCAGGCTTTCTGGGGCGTATTAGGCTGTTCTTGCTTCGCGTTCTGATACTTTTGCCCGGTGGCGCTGCGCTTACCGGGCTCACAGCGAATATAACAGGCACAAAAAAGGCTCGCATTTGCGAGCCTTTTTATGGAAACGTCTAGCCGATTACAGGCTGGATACGTTTTCGGTCAGGTATTTAGCTACGCCTTCCGGAGAAGCGGCCATACCTTCTTTTCCTTTTTCCCACTGAGCCGGGCAAACTTCACCGTGCTCTTCGTGGAACTGCAGCGCGTCAACCATACGCAGCATTTCGTCGATGTTACGGCCCAGCGGCAGGTCGTTAACAACCTGGTGGCGAACGATGCCGTTAGCGTCGATCAGGAAGGAACCACGCAGCGCAACGCCTTCGTCCGGATGCTCGATGCCGTAAGCTTTCTGAATTTCACGTTTGATGTCGGCAACCATCGCGTATTTAACCGGGCCAATACCGCCCTGGTCTACCGGGGTGTTACGCCATGCGTTGTGAACGAACTCGGAGTCAAAGGAAACGCCAACCACTTCTACGCCGCGTTTCTGGAATTCTTCGTAGCGCTTGTCGAAAGCGATCAGTTCAGACGGGCAAACGAAAGTGAAGTCCATTGGCCAGAAGAACAGGACGGTAGCTTTACCGTTGGTGTGCTGTTTGAAGTTGAATTTCTCAACGATTTCGCCGTTACCTAATACTGCTGCAGCGGTAAAGTCCGGAGCCTGACGAGTAACCAGAACCATATGATTCTCCTGTTATTACTAAGGTTAATTGGAACGCAACGCGGGCCAGTATAGGCAGAGGCGGGCAGGAACTCAATGCGGCGCTGACAATCGATGAGATAGGTTTTGCCTATTGATAATTATTCAATAACGCTTTCAGAATAATCGTTTTGTGAGAAAGCGCAAGGTTTTACAGCGTTCTCTTTTTCGCCTGCTCCATCATTCGCGGATAAAAACGCCAGAATTGCTGCTCCAGCTGCCCATAGTGGTTATCAAGGTCGTACCATGAATCACGCAGCGCATCGAGGCGCGGGCGGCGACTGGCCATACCGTTCAGGACGCGCTGAATGAATTCCATATCCTGATAACGTTCCAGCCAGCGTTCAGACCACATATATTCGTTGAGATTAACAAAGCGCGGCGGCGAATCCGGCAGAATTTGCGCTACCTGCGCGTGGGCGTAACGCACAAACTCGTTTAGCGGCAGATCCGGCGACAGCTGCGCCCAGTGATGCGACAGGAAATGATCCCACATGACGTCGAGGGAAATTGGCGCGACGCGGCGGGTCTCGGGGCGAAACCATTCGCGCGCCGTTTTAACTTCCGCCAGATTGTCGGTCATTACATCTATACGCCGATGCATATAAATGCCGTCAACCACATCCGCAGGATACTCGCCCTGCGGGTTACCGCGGACAAAATCGGCCAGCAGGTTGCCCGGCAGCGAGCTATCCGCAAGATGGGCGAGATGTAAATGCGCGAGAAAATTCATATCGACTTCAATCCTTCACACGGTCATGCCGTTCTTGCTGGTTAATCATGGTATTCCGCTATTATATCCAGCGTTGAATAGGGTAACGGTTGCAGGAAGACCCGCCCGGCACTAGACTACCCGCCTCTTTATTTAGTCTGAGTCATCGTCATGCGCGTTACCGATTTTTCCTTTGAATTACCTGAATCCCTGATTGCTCACTATCCGCAGCCGGAGCGCAGTAGCTGCCGCTTGCTGTCGCTGGACGGGCCGACGGGCGCGCTGACGCACGGTACTTTCACCGATCTGCTCGATAAGCTCAACCCTGGCGATCTGCTGGTCTTTAACAACACCCGGGTGATCCCGGCGCGTCTGTTTGGCCGTAAAGCCAGCGGCGGCAAGATTGAAGTGCTGGTCGAGCGAATGCTGGATGATAAACGTATTCTGGCACATATTCGCGCCTCTAAAGCGCCGAAGCCGGGGGCGGAGCTGCTGTTAGGCGATGACGAAAGCATTAACGCCACAATGCTGGCGCGCCACGGCGCACTGTTTGAAGTTGAGTTCAACGATGAGCGCCCGGTTCTCGATATCCTGAACAGCATCGGTCATATGCCGCTGCCGCCGTATATCGACCGCCCGGACGAAGACGCCGATCGCGAGCTGTACCAGACAGTTTACGGCACCAAGCCGGGCGCGGTCGCCGCGCCGACCGCTGGCTTGCATTTTGACGACCCGCTGCTGGAAAAACTGCGCGCTAAAGGCATTGAGATGGCGTTTGTGACGCTGCATGTTGGCGCGGGGACCTTCCAGCCGGTGCGCGTCGACAGCATCGAAGAGCACATCATGCACTCAGAATATGCGGAGGTGCCGCAGGATGTGGTTGATGCGGTTCTGGCGGCGAAAGCGCGCGGTAACCGCGTCATCGCCGTCGGCACCACTTCCGTGCGTTCGCTGGAAAGCGCGGCGCAGGCGGCTAAAAATGGCCTGATTGAGCCGTTCTTTGCCGATACGCAGATCTTTATCTATCCGGGATATCAGTACAAAGTCATCGATGCGCTGGTGACTAACTTCCATCTCCCTGAATCCACACTGATTATGTTGGTCTCCGCTTTCGCTGGCTATCAGCACACCATGAACGCCTATAAGGCTGCGGTAGAACAAAAATATCGCTTTTTTAGCTACGGGGACGCGATGTTTATCACGTACAATCCGCAGGCTATTTCTGAGCGTCCCTAAAAAGGCCGGCACGCCGGCTTTCTGACGCCTTGACGCATTTTTTAGCCACGGAATCATTCCGTGGCGAGTATTTAAACGTCGGACTGTTTTTCTGACGCAGGAGCAATAATGAAATTTGAACTTGATACCACCGATGGCCGCGCGCGTCGCGGCCGTTTGGTGTTTGATCGCGGCGTAGTTGAAACGCCAGCCTTTATGCCCGTGGGTACCTACGGCACCGTCAAAGGGATGACGCCGGAAGAAGTTGAAGCCACCGGCGCGCAAATCATCCTCGGCAACACCTTCCACCTGTGGCTGCGCCCGGGCCAGGAAATCATGAAGCTGCACGGCGATCTGCATGATTTCATGCAGTGGAAAGGGCCGATCCTCACCGATTCCGGCGGTTTCCAGGTCTTCAGTCTTGGCGATATCCGTAAGATCACCGAGCAGGGCGTGCACTTCCGCAATCCGATCAACGGCGATCCGATTTTCCTCGATCCGGAAAAATCGATGGAGATTCAGTACGATCTCGGTTCCGATATCGTAATGATCTTCGACGAATGTACGCCGTACCCGGCAGACTGGGATTACGCTAAGCGTTCGATGGAAATGTCTCTGCGCTGGGCCAAGCGCAGCCGTGACCGTTTCGATGGCCTCGGCAACAAAAACGCGCTCTTTGGCATCATTCAGGGCAGCGTTTACGAAGATTTACGAGATATCTCGGTGAAAGGTCTGGTAGAGATTGGCTTTGATGGCTACGCTGTCGGCGGTTTGGCTGTCGGCGAGCCGAAGGAAGACATGCACCGTATCCTGGAGCACGTTTGCCCGCAGATCCCGGCAGATAAACCGCGATACCTGATGGGCGTCGGGAAACCGGAAGACCTGGTGGAAGGGGTACGTCGCGGCATCGATATGTTTGACTGCGTTATGCCGACGCGCAACGCGCGTAACGGCCATCTGTTTGTGACCGATGGCGTAGTGAAAATCCGCAACGCGAAGCATAAAAGCGATACATCGCCGCTGGATGCCGAGTGCGATTGCTATACGTGTCGCAATTATTCACGTGCTTACTTGCATCATCTTGATCGTTGCAACGAAATATTGGGCGCGCGCCTCAATACCATTCATAACCTGCGCTACTATCAGCGTTTAATGGCTGGTTTACGCAAGGCTATCGAAGAGGGTAAATTAGAGAGCTTCGTGACCGATTTTTACCAACGTCAGGGGCGTTCCGTTCCTCCTTTGAACGTTGATTAATTTTAATAATGAGGGAATTTCAATGAGCTTTTTTATTTCTGATGCGGTAGCAGCAACCGGCGCGCCGGCGCAGGGCAGCCCAATGTCTCTGATTCTGATGCTGGTGGTGTTCGGTCTGATTTTTTACTTCATGATCCTGCGCCCACAGCAGAAACGTACTAAAGAGCACAAGAATCTGATGAACTCCATCGCCAAAGGTGATGAAGTCCTGACTAACGGTGGTCTGGTTGGTCGTGTGACTAAAGTCGCGGAAAACGGCTACATCGCTATCGCGCTGAACGATACCACCGAAGTGGTTATCAAACGTGACTTCGTAGCTGCCGTTCTGCCGAAAGGCACCATGAAGGCGCTGTAATTACCATTTTCCCTAAGGGAACTGCCGTGTTAAACCGTTATCCTTTGTGGAAGTACGTGATGCTGGTCGTCGTGATTATCGTCGGCCTGATTTACGCGCTTCCCAACCTGTATGGTGAGGATCCGGCTGTTCAAATCACTGGCGCGCGCGGCGTCGCCGCCAGTGAGCAAACGCTGATCCAGGTCCAGAAAACTTTACAAGAAGAAAAAATCACCGCGAAGTCTGTGGCACTGGAAGAGGGCGCAATTCTTGCGCGCTTCGACACCACCGACACTCAGCTGCGAGCGCGTGAAGCGCTGGTTAACCTGCTGGGTGACAAATACGTCGTGGCGCTAAACCTTGCTCCTGCTACCCCGCGCTGGCTGGCGGCGATGTATGCCGAGCCGATGAAGCTGGGTCTTGACCTACGCGGCGGCGTGCACTTCCTGATGGAAGTTGACATGGACACCGCATTAGGCAAACTGCAGGAACAAAACATCGATAGCCTGCGCAGCGAGCTGCGTGACAAAGGCATTCCTTACTCCACCGTGCGTAAGGAAGACAACTACGGTCTGAGCATCGTCTTCCGCGACAGCGCGGCGCGCGATCAGGCTATCTCTTATCTCAGCCCGCGCCATCGCGATCTGGTTATTTCAAGCCAGGGTAACAATGCGCTGAAAGCGGTGATGACCGACGAACGTCTGAAAGAAGCCCGTGAATACGCCGTTCAGCAGAACATCAACATTCTGCGTAACCGTGTAAACCAGCTCGGCGTGGCCGAACCGCTGGTGCAGCGTCAGGGTTCCGACCGTATCGTGGTTGAACTGCCGGGTATCCAGGATACCGCGCGTGCGAAGGAAATCCTTGGCGCGACCGCGACGCTGGAATTCCGTCTGGTGAACACCAACGTCGATCAGTCCGCTGCCGCTTCTGGCCGCGTACCGGGCGATTCGGAAGTGAAAGATACCCGTGAAGGCCGTCCGGTGGTGCTGTATAAGCGCGTGATCCTGACCGGCGACCATATCACTGACTCCACTTCCAGCATGGACGAGTACAACCAGCCGCAGGTTAACATCTCGCTCGATAGCGCGGGTGGCAACATCATGTCTAACTTCACCAAGGACAATATCGGTAAACCGATGGCGACCCTGTTCGTGGAGTACAAAGACAGCGGTAAGAAAGATGCCAACGGTCGCGCTATCCTTGCGAAAGAGGAAGAGGTGATTAACATCGCCAATATCCAGTCTCGCCTTGGCAATAGCTTCCGTATCACCGGTATCAGCAACCCGACCGAAGCGCGTCAGCTTTCTCTGCTGCTGCGTGCGGGCGCCCTGATTGCGCCGATTCAGATCGTTGAAGAACGTACTATCGGCCCAACTCTGGGTATGCAGAACATCAAGCAGGGCCTGGAAGCGTGTCTGGCCGGTCTGGTGGTCTCTATCCTGTTCATGATCTTCTTCTATAAGAAGTTCGGTCTGATTGCGACCTCCGCGCTGATTGCTAACCTGGTGCTGATTGTCGGCATTATGTCCCTGATTCCTGGGGCAACGCTGACCATGCCGGGTATCGCGGGTATCGTCTTAACCCTTGCGGTGGCGGTCGATGCTAACGTACTGATTAACGAGCGTATCAAAGAAGAGCTGAGCAACGGACGTACCGTTCAGCAGGCGATTGACGAAGGTTATAAGGGCGCATTTAGCTCTATCTTCGACGCCAACGTGACGACGCTAATTAAGGTTATCATCCTGTACGCGGTCGGTACCGGTGCCATTAAAGGGTTTGCGATTACTACCGGTATCGGTATCGCGACCTCAATGTTTACCGCTATCGTCGGCACCCGTGCCATCGTGAACCTGCTGTACGGCGGCAAGCGCGTGAAAAAGCTGTCTATCTGAGGAGTGCGTTGTGGCACAGGAATATACTGTTGAACAATTGAACCACGGCCGTAAAGTCTGGGACTTTATGCGCTGGGACTACTGGGCCTTCGGCATTTCAGGTTTTCTGCTGATTGTGTCGATCGCCATCATCGGCGTCCGCGGGTTTAACTGGGGTCTCGATTTCACCGGCGGTACGGTGATTGAAATTACCCTCGAAAAACCGGTTGATATGGACCAGCTGCGCGATTCGCTGCAGAAAGCGGGCTTTGAGGAGCCGCAGTTGCAGAACTTCGGCAGCAGCCGCGACATCATGGTGCGTATGCCGCCGGTACACGATGCCAACGGCAGCCAGGAGCTGGGCAGCAAAGTCGTTAACGTGATTAACGAATCGACCAGCCAAAGCGCGACGGTGAAACGTATTGAGTTCGTTGGCCCGAGCGTGGGCGCGGACCTTGCGCAAACCGGCGCTCTGGCGCTGATTGCGGCGCTGGTGTGTATCCTTATCTATGTCGGCTTCCGCTTTGAATGGCGACTGGCGGCAGGGGTCGTTATTGCACTGGCGCACGACGTAGTCATTACCATGGGCGTGCTGTCGTTGTTCCACATCGAGATTGACCTGACCATCGTCGCATCACTGATGTCGGTAATTGGTTACTCGTTGAACGATAGTATCGTGGTGTCGGACCGTATCCGTGAAAACTTCCGTAAGATCCGTCGCGGTACGCCGTACGAAATCTTTAACGTGTCGTTGACCCAGACGCTGCACCGTACCTTGATCACCTCCGGTACCACCCTGATGGTGATCCTGATGCTGTTCCTCTTCGGCGGCCCGATTCTGGAAGGCTTCTCGCTGACCATGCTGATCGGTGTATCCATCGGTACGGCTTCTTCTATCTACGTCGCGTCCGCGCTGGCGTTGAAACTGGGCATGAAGCGCGAGCATCTGATCCAGCAGAAGGTCGAAAAAGAAGGGGCGGATCAGCCGTCCATTCTGCCGTAATTTGGTTCAGTTGATATAAAGCAATCCCGGCCTCGATGGCCGGGATTTTTTTGCCCGCCAGAAACCTGCTGACAGTATGCTGTCAGGAGCCCTCTCGTACACTGCTTCTGAACTCACTAACGAGCTGGAGGAAGTATGAACAACGTCATTAACTGGTTTGAAATTCCTGTCGCAGATATGGATCGCGCCGTCGCGTTTTATGAGCCGGTAATGCAGGTGACGCTGCGTCGTGAAACCATGGATTGCGCGGACCTGGCCGTCTTCCCGCATCAGGACCCGGCCCCCGGCGGCGCGTTAGCTAAATTTGATGGTATCGCGCCATCGCCGCAGGGCGCTATTATTTATCTGCACACCGACAACCTTGCCGCCACACTGGATCGCGTCGCCTCGGCGGGCGGATTGTGCGTGTTTGGCCCGCTGGCGCTGCCGAATGATATTGGCACCATCGCCCTGTTTACCGACAGCGAAGGTAACCGCGTAGGTTTGCATCAACCGGCTTAACCTGACTATTTAGCGAAACGAGAAATGACCCGACGCGCCGACCGTTTATTTCAGATTGTACAGATCCTGCGCGGCAGGCGGCTAACCACCGCGGCGCTGCTGGCGGAGCGGTTGGGCGTGTCGGAGCGAACCGTCTATCGCGATATCCGCGACCTCTCGCTCTCCGGTGTACCGGTTGAGGGCGAGGCCGGGAGCGGTTATCGTCTGCTGGCGGGCTATGATCTGCCGCCGCTGATGCTGACCAGCAAAGAATCCGAAGCGCTAATCGCCGCGATTCGACTACTGAAGACCTGGGGCGGAGATGCGCTTTCGCAGTCGTTGGAGTCAGCTCAGGAAAAAATGCTGGCGATTTTGCCGGAAGACCGGCGGCGCAAAGCGGAGCAGACCCGGCTGTTTGCCCCTGACTTTGGCGCGCATCGTTATGCTAAAACCCATTTTGACGTTATCCATCAGGCCGTATCCAATCAGCAGGTGTTGCAGCTTCACTATCAGGATGAATCCGGTCAGGTAACGCGGCGTGAAGTGCTGCCGCTGGGGCTATTTTTCTGGGGGGAGCGTTGGCTGCTGGTGGCCTGGTGCGAACTGCGCAGTGATTATCGTAACTTTCGTCTCGATCGTTGTCTGGAGGTGAAGGTGATCGAACGTCGTTTCAGCGAGTGCGCCGACCGTTCACTGAGCGATTTCTTACGTAAGGTGAGATGTGAGGAGCGATAAAAAAACGCCCGGTAAGCGTAAAACGCGTCCCGGGCGCTGTCTTGCTGTATCAGCAATTAGAAGTTGTAACCGACAACGAAGTAGCCACCCCAGCCGGTAGAGCGAACGCTGAAGTCGCCGTCGCCGAAGTTCAGCTTAGCATCATCAGCCCACTGGCCGCCGTTATGGAAGTAACGCGCGACGATAGAGTAGTGCCAGTGCGCATAGTTCAGCGCCAGGATGTGGCTGGACGCGATAGAGTTGCTGGTACGCGCGTGCTTACCGTTCATATCGTAGAAGTTGTCGTCGCCAAGGTCAGAACCCCAGTCGAAGTTGGTGAAGCCAATATAGCTCAGCGAACCGCCCCACAGGTCGGTCAGCGGAACGAAGTATTTCACCTTGAAGCGGTAGCCGTCCCACTCGTTTTCGTTGGAGGCGCCGTAGTTCTGCCACTGGTATTTAGCATAGATATTCAGCGACAGGCTCATCGGCAGACCGGTATCGATGTCGGTACCCAGACCCATATACCAGGTGCTCTGCTCCTGAGAGTCGTTGCGGCCCATATCGTAGATATAGTTGTTCGCGAAGTACCACTCTTTGAACGGCCCGAAGCTCAGGTCGGTGTTGGTCAGCTTGTCGATAGAGAAACGCGGTTCGATCTCCATAAACAGCGGGGAGCCTTTGTTCCAGATACCTTTCGCCGTGCTGTTGCCGCCGAAGAAGACCGGCGCATCAATATAGCCGTAGAAATCAAACCAATCTTTTTTAGCAAACGCTTCGTATTCCAGATAGGTATCGTTACGGATCTGCGGTCCAAAACGAGTGTGGTAGCTACCGACCACGTTCACACTCTGGTGCCACCAATCAGACAGGTACTGCGGTTTTTCAGTTTCTGCCGCGCCAGCGGTGAAAGAAGCGGAAAGCGCCACAACAGCGCTCGCTGCCAGTAATGTTTTTTTCATGTTGATGCCACTGTTTAAATTAAGCCAAAAGGCGTTAAGAAAATTGCCGAAGCGTTGCTAAATATTTCGTCTTTCTGTGGGGGTCTATTATAGAAATCATTGCTCACAAAAATACGTGTTGTTTCACATAACCAGAACATGCGTAATCGATTGCGTTCACGATTCTATGCATTTCTTGACAAAATGCTACTGAAAATCGCCTTCAGGAGCGATTTCTAATGAACTCTTATGAAAAGTTGTAAATGGATAACTTCGATAGATGAAAAGCGGGCGCCGGGCCGTTTTGCCCGGCGTGAGCGCTTACTGCGCGCTGGCGGGTTGGATATCGTGGATATGAATAAAGCCGACTTTATCAGGCGTCACATTCAGGCGCAGCGGGATATCCACATCGCTGGGCGCCAGGATGCTGGCCGGGGCGCTAATCAGCTGATCCTGGACGTTGACTTCCTGATAGCTGTGGGTGGTGCCGGTAATCTGTCCGGAAGCGACGGTCGCGGTGAAGGCCGGGAGCGGATCGTTAGACTCGCCCTGGATGCGTAAGGTCAGGCGCGAACCGTCGCCATCTGGCGTAATGCTACCCACTGACATGCGCAGGGTGCCGATCTGGCTCTCCAGCCGCGCGGGGGTTTTGGCCTCCGGCAGCAGATAAACGCCGCGGGTTGATTTAGCATTCAGTGCGTTTTGCTGGGTGATTTTTATCGTTTGCTGATTCAGTTGGGTCATCTCTTTGCTCAGCGTACTGACGCTCTCGTTCATCTGACGAACTTCGCTTTGCTGGGCGCAGGCGGTAAGGGTGAACAGGCTGCTGATGATAGCCAGTTGTAGGTAACGTCTTGTCATGGTCAGGATTCCGTTTACAGAGGATGATTAATGGTAGCTAAACTGAATTGACCTACCATAGATCCTTTGTCTCAAAAGCTCTTTCTTTGTAGTCCGCTGACTTCAGGGTAAACTATCCTTCAGATTAACTACCTGTCAGGACGCGCCATGCATTGCCCTTTCTGTTTCGCCGTGGATACCAAAGTCATCGATTCTCGCCTGGTCGGCGAAGGCTCCTCCGTGCGTCGTCGTCGGCAGTGTCTGGTCTGCAATGAACGCTTTACCACTTTTGAAGTGGCTGAGCTGGTAATGCCGCGGGTGGTAAAAAGCAACGACGTGCGCGAACCTTTCAACGAAGACAAGCTGCGTAGCGGGATGTTGAAAGCGCTTGAAAAGCGCCCAGTCAGCGCCGATGACGTCGAAATGGCGGTAAATCACATTAAAACCCATCTGCGCGGCACCGGTGAGCGTGAAGTCGCGAGTAAAATGATAGGTAATCTGGTGATGGAGCAGCTGAAGAAGCTCGATAAGGTCGCCTATATTCGCTTCGCTTCCGTCTATCGCAGTTTCGAAGATATTAAAGAGTTCGGCGAAGAAATCGCCCGTTTACAGGACTAAGCCATGCAGGACGAAATGTACATGGCGCGAGCGCTGAAGCTTGCCGCGCGCGGACGCTTTACTACCCATCCTAATCCCAACGTCGGCTGTGTGATTGTAAAAGACGGCGAGATCGTCGGCGAGGGCTTCCACTATCGGGCCGGCGAGCCGCACGCCGAAGTGCACGCGCTGCGTATGGCCGGCGATAAAGCCAAAGGCGCGACCGCCTACGTCACCCTGGAGCCCTGTAGCCACCATGGTCGCACGCCGCCGTGCTGCGACGCGCTGATCGCCGCAGGCGTGGCTCGCGTGGTAGCGGCAATGCAGGACCCGAATCCACAGGTGGCCGGTCGCGGCCTGTACCGCCTGCAGCAGGCCGGCATTGACGTCAGCCATGGGCTGATGATGAATGAAGCGGAAGCGCTGAATAAAGGTTTTCTGAAGCGGATGCGCACCGGTTTTCCGTGGATCCAACTGAAGATGGGCGCTTCGCTTGATGGCCGTACGGCGATGGCCAGCGGCGAAAGCCAGTGGATCACCTCGCCGCAGGCGCGACGCGACGTGCAGCGCCTGCGCGCGCAGAGCCACGCTATTCTCACCAGCAGCGGGACCGTGCTGGCGGACGATCCGGCGCTGACCGTGCGCTGGCAGGAGCTGAGCGCCGATACGCAGGCGCTCTATCCGCAGGAGAACCTGCGTCAGCCGCTGCGTATCGTCATCGATAGCCAAAACCGCGTCACGCCGGAGCATCGAATTATCCAGCAGCAAGGTGAAACCCTGTTCGCTCGCACCCATGTCGATGAACGTGCCTGGCCTGACAACGTGCGTACCCTGCTGGTGCCGGAGCATAACGGCCATCTCGACCTCGTGTTGCTAATGATGCAGCTCGGTAAACAGCAGGTGAACAGCATTTGGGTGGAAGCGGGGCCGACGCTGGCCGGCGCTTTGCTACAGGCCGGGCTGGTGGATGAGCTTATCGTCTATATTGCGCCTAAACTGTTAGGCAGTGACGCGCGCGGTTTATGCGCGCTGCCGGGGCTTGAGAAACTGAGCCAGGCCCCCCATTTCAAATTCAACGAGATACGTCAGGTCGGGCCCGATGTCTGCCTGCATTTAACGACTGCGTGATGTATTCCTAATATTAGGAAGCAGCGCCCAGAATATTATGATAAAATCCGCCCCCCTTGCGGGGCACATGAACCCGAAGGAAGAGTATGAACATTATTGAAGCTAACGTTGCTACCCCGGACGCTCGCGTCGCCATCACCATTGCGCGTTTCAACAACTTTATCAATGACAGCCTGCTGGAAGGCGCGATTGACGCCCTCAAGCGCATTGGTCAGGTAAAAGACGAAAACATCACCGTTGTTTGGGTACCAGGCGCGTATGAGCTGCCGTTGGCGGCTGGCGCACTGGCAAAAACCGGTAAATATGACGCGGTAATCGCGCTGGGTACGGTGATTCGCGGCGGTACCGCCCACTTTGAATATGTGGCTGGCGGTGCAAGCAATGGCCTGGCGCACGTCGCTCAGGACAGTGAAATCCCGGTAGCCTTCGGTGTTCTGACGACTGAAAGTATTGAACAAGCCATCGAACGCGCTGGCACCAAAGCCGGTAACAAAGGCGCAGAAGCCGCGCTGACCGCGCTGGAAATGATTAACGTATTGAAAGCCATCAAGGCCTGATTTTTTGTAAGGGGAATTCCGTGAAACCTGCTGCTCGTCGCCGCGCCCGTGAGTGTGCCGTCCAGGCGCTCTACTCCTGGCAGTTGTCCCAGAACGACATCGCTGATGTTGAATACCAGTTCCTGGCGGAACAGGATGTAAAAGATGTAGACGTTCTGTATTTCCGTGAACTGCTGTCCGGAGTGGCGACTAACAGCGCGTATCTCGACGGTCTGATGAAGCCATACCTGTCACGTCAGCTGGAAGAGCTGGGGCAGGTAGAAAAAGCGGTACTGCGTATTGCGCTGTTTGAGCTGTCGAAGCGTGACGACGTGCCGTACAAAGTGGCTATCAACGAAGCTATCGAGCTGGCGAAAACCTTCGGCGCTGAAGATAGCCACAAGTTCGTCAACGGCGTGCTGGATAAAGCGGCCCCGGTAATCCGTCCCCGCAAAAAGTAAACTGCAGGCCGGGCTTTGCAGGATCTGATCCTGCGAACCCGGCCTTATTCTTTTCTTTGCTGAGGCATAACGTATGGCATGCGGCGAATTTTCCCTGATTGCCCGTTATTTTGATCGCGTTAAAAGCGCCCGCCTTGATGTTGAAACCGGCATCGGCGATGACTGCGCGCTCCTGAATATCCCCGAGAAAAAAACGCTGGCAATCAGCACCGACACCCTGGTGGCGGGCAACCACTTTTTAGCCGACATCGACCCTGCTGACCTGGCGTATAAAGCGCTGGCGGTGAACCTGAGCGATTTGGCGGCGATGGGGGCGGAACCGGCATGGTTGACGCTGGCCCTCACTTTGCCGGAAGCAGACGAAGCGTGGCTTGAAGCCTTTAGCGACGGTCTGTTTGTCCAGCTTAACTATTACGATATGCAGCTGATCGGCGGCGACACCACCCGTGGGCCGCTGTCGATGACGCTGGGTATCCACGGCTTTGTGCCGCCGGGCCGCGCGATGAAGCGTTCCGGGGCCAGGCCTGGCGACTGGATTTATGTCACCGGCACGCCCGGTGATAGCGCCGCCGGGCTGGCGCTTTTACAGGACCGGCTAACGGTTGATTCGCCAGCGGATGCCGATTATCTGCTGGCGCGCCATTTGCGTCCAATGCCCCGCGTGCTGCAGGGGCAGGCGCTGCGCGATCTGGCTAATTCAGCGATCGATCTCTCTGACGGTCTTATCTCTGACCTTGGTCATATTCTCAAGGCCAGCGCCTGCGGCGCGCGTATCGATCTCGATGCGATGCCGTATTCCGATGCCATGCTGCGCCAGGTTGATCCTGAACAGGCGCTACGCTGGGCGCTCGCTGGCGGCGAAGATTATGAATTGTGCTTTACCGTTCCCGAGCTGAACCGCGGAGCGTTGGATGTCGCGATTGGTCAGCTTGGCGCACGCTTTACCTGTATCGGCCAGATCGTGGCGGAAGCGGATGGACTGCAGTTTACCCGTGAGGGTAAGCCGATTAAATTGGATTTAAAGGGGTACGATCATTTTGGCACGCAGTAGAGACGAGGCGAAAAGCCGCCTCAATATGCGCAATCCCTGGCATCTGCTGGCGACCGGGTTCGGCAGTGGGCTGAGCCCGGTGGTGCCGGGAACGATGGGGTCTCTGGCGGCGATTCCGTTGTGGTATCTGATGACCTTTCTTCCCTGGCAGCTCTATTCGCTGGTGGTGATGATGAGCATCTGTATCGGCGTCTATCTTTGTCACCGTACGGCTAAGGATATGGGCACTCATGACCACGGCAGCATCGTTTGGGATGAGTTTGTCGGGATGTGGATCACTTTGATGGCGTTACCGACGATGGACTGGCAGTGGGTGGCCGCCGGTTTCGTTATTTTCCGCATCTTTGATATGTGGAAGCCGTGGCCAATTCGTTGGTTCGACCGCAACATCCATGGTGGAATGGGGATCATGGTCGACGATATCGTCGCCGGGGTGATCTCCGCCGGCGTACTGTATCTGATTGGCCACCACTGGCCGATAGGTCTACTCTAAATCTACGCCCCGGCTCGGCCGGGGTTTAAATTGCGGCGTTACTTGAAGCCGACGATTGGGTGGGGCCGATAGGGCGCCTCCAGCTTGTCGATCTGTTCTGGCGTCAGGGTTAAATCGACGGCATGCAGGAGCTCATCCAGCTGTTCCTGCCGCGAGGCGCCAATAATCGGCGCAGCCACGCCGGGCTTGCTTAATAGCCAGGCCAGCGCCACCTGCGCGCGGTTGGCATCTAATTCTTCAGCCACCTCCTCCAGCTTCTGTGCTATCTGCTCATCATTGGCGTCGGTGGCGCTATACAGCGATTTGCCGAATTCATCGGAGACGAGACGCGCGGTGGTTTCTCCCCATGGTCGTGTTAGTCGGCCGCGCGCCAACGGGCTCCACGGCATGACCGCAATCCCTTTGCGCTGGCATAGCGGCAGCATCTCGTTTTCTTCTTCGCGATAAATCAGGTTGTAGTGATCCTGCATGGTGACGAAGCGCGCCCAATTGTTCTGTTCCTGCAGGGCGAGCGCCTGGGCGAACTGGCGGGCATGCATTGATGATGCGCCGATATAGCGCGCTTTCCCGGCGCGTACGACGTCGCTGAGCGCCTCCAGCGTCTCTTCGATGGGCGTGGAGTAATCCCAGCGGTGGATCTGCAACAGGTCGACATAGTCCATTCCCAGACGACGCAGGCTATCGTCAATGGAGCGCATGATTTGCGCGCGAGACAGCCCCTGCGGCAGATCGCCGACCTGATGATAAACTTTGGTGGCGACGATCACCGAATCGCGGCGAGCGTACTCCCGCAGCGCGCGGCCGAGGATCTCTTCGCTGCTGCCGTCGGAGTAGTTGTTCGAGGTATCGAAGAAGTTAATTCCGCCTTCCAGCGCACGTTTAATCAGCGGACGGCTACTCTCTTCTGGCAGCGTCCAGGCATGATTGCCGCGGTCAGGTTCGCCGAAGGTCATGCAGCCGAGACAGAGTCGGGAAACGCGAAGATGGGTATCGCCAAGAGGAATGTAGTGCATAAGACGCTCCTGCTACTTTAAAAGGTATCCTTTAAGCATAGCAGGAGCGGTATGGGCAATTATGCCAACCAGTCGCGGATTTTGGTTTCGATCCCGGCGGCATCCAGGCCGAGGTCGGCGCGAACTTCTTCCTGAGTCCCCTGCGGGATAAAGAAGTCCGGCAGACCGATATTCAGCACCGGCACCGCGCGACGGTGGGCCATCAACAGCTCGTTTACGCCGCTGCCTGCCCCGCCCATGATGGCGTTCTCTTCAAGGGTGACCAGCACCTCGTGATCGGCGGCAAGCTGCAGGATAAGCGCCTCATCAAGCGGCTTCACAAAGCGCATATCGACCAGCGTCGCATTGAGTTTTTCCGCGACCTGAGCGGCTTCCGGCAGTAAAGTCCCGAAGTTAAGGATCGCCAGCTTCTCGCCGTTTCTTTTCACCACGCCTTTCCCGAGCGGCAGCGGCGCCAGTGGTTCCAGTTCCGCGCCGGTACCTGTGCCGCGCGGATAGCGTACCGCGCTAGGGCCATCGTTATAGTGGTATCCGGTGTAGAGCATCTGGCGACATTCATTTTCGTCGCTCGGGGTCATGATCACCATTTCCGGAATGCAGCGCAGGAAGGAGAGATCGAACGCTCCCTGGTGGGTCTGACCGTCGGCGCCGACGATGCCCGCACGATCGATTGCAAACAGCACCGGCAGCTTTTGAATGGCGACGTCATGGATCACCTGATCGTAAGCGCGCTGCAGGAAGGTGGAATAGATCGCCACGATCGGCTTATAGCCGCCAATCGCCATCCCGGCGGCAAAGGTCACCGCGTGCTGTTCGGCAATCGCGACATCGAAATAGCGATCGGGGAATTTTTTCGAGAACTCGACCATCCCGGATCCTTCACGCATCGCCGGGGTGACGGCCATCAGTTTGTCGTCTTTGGCCGCGGTTTCGCACAGCCAGTCGCCAAATATTTTCGAATAGGAAGGCAGGCCGCCGCTGCTTTTCGGCAGCACGCCGCTGGTGTGATCGAATTTCGGTACCGCGTGGAAGGTGATGGGATCTTTTTCCGCCGGTTCATATCCACGGCCTTTTTTGGTCATGATATGCAGGAACTGCGGCCCTTTCAGGTCGCGCATATTCTTCAGCGTATTAACCAGACCCAGCACATCGTGGCCATCTACCGGGCCGATGTAGTTAAAGCCCATCTCTTCAAACAGCGTGCCGGGCACCACCATACCTTTAATATGCTCTTCGGTACGTTTAAGCAGTTCTTTAATCGGCGGTACGCCGGAGAAGACTTTTTTGCCGCCTTCACGCAGCGAGGAATACAGCTTGCCGGACAGCAGCTGCGCCAGGTGATTATTCAGCGCCCCGACGTTTTCTGAAATCGACATTTCATTGTCGTTCAGCACCACCAGCATGTCTGGTTTGATATCCCCCGCGTGGTTCATCGCCTCAAACGCCATCCCGGCGGTGATAGCCCCATCGCCGATGACGCAAACGGTGCGCCGCTGTTTGCCTTCTTTTTCGGCGGCAATAGCGACCCCAATACCCGCGGAGATAGAGGTAGAAGAGTGGCCAACGCTCAGTACGTCATATTCGCTTTCGCCGCGCCACGGGAACGGATGCAGCCCGCCTTTCTGGCGGATAGTGCCGATTTTGTCGCGGCGGCCAGTGAGAATTTTGTGCGGGTAAGCCTGGTGGCCGACATCCCAAATTAAGCGGTCGAACGGCGTGTTGTAGACATAGTGCAGCGCCACGGTCAGTTCAACCGTGCCAAGGCCAGAGGCAAAATGGCCGCTTGAGCGGCTCACGCTGTCCAGAAGATAGCGGCGCAGCTCATCGCAAAGCTTGGGCAGGCTATCTTTTGGCAGCAGGCGCAACTCCTGGGTGGAATCTACCAGCGCCAGGGTTGGGTATTTGGCAATATCAAAACTCATCAGAGACTCATTTATTGTTTATTTATCGCGCTGAATAATGTAATTCGCGAGCGCTTCCAGTGCCGTGGTATCCAGCGATTGCGCAGCCAGTTCATCTAAAGCCTGGCGGGCATCGGCAATCAGATCGCGCGCTTTCTGCTGGGCTTGCTCAAGACCCAAAAGCGCCGGATAGGTACTTTTGCCTAACTGTTGGTCGGCACCCTGACGTTTGCCAAGAGTCGCAGTATCACCTACCACATCCAGAATGTCATCCTGCACCTGGAAGGCGAGACCGATATTCTCCGCAAAGCGATCGAGTGCTGGTAGCGCCTGACGGCCACGTTCGCCGGCGCTCAGCGCTCCAAGACGAACCGCCGCGCGAATAAGCGCTCCGGTCTTATGGCGGTGAATTCGCTCCAGCGCCTGTAGATCGACCTGCTTGCCTTCCGCCTCGAGATCCAACGCCTGACCGCCGCACATTCCGGCGACGCCGCTGGCCTGGGCCAGTTCGGAAACCATCGCCAGACGGTCGCGATCCGGTACTTCCGGCATCGGCGTATCACTCAGTATAGAAAATGCCAGCGTTTGCAGGGCGTCACCGGCAAGAATAGCGTTCGCTTCGCCAAACTTGATGTGGCACGTGGGTTGACCGCGGCGCAGATCGTCGTCGTCCATCGCCGGCAGATCGTCATGCATCAGCGAGTAGGCATGAATGCATTCGACGGCAGCGGCTGGGGCATCCAGTGTGGAACGGCTAACGCCGAACATCTCGCCGGTGGCGTAAACCAGGAAAGGACGCAGGCGTTTGCCGCCTAATAATGCGCCATAGTGCATGGCTTCAACCAGCGGAGTGTTCTGAAATGGCAGCGGAGAGATAAAGCGGCGCAGCGCGTCATTGGCCTGGGTGACACAGGTCTGTAATTGTTGCGGGAAGTCCATTTATTCAGCGTCCGGCGTAAAGGGAGTCAACGGCGCATCTTCGCTATCGGCTAGCAGGATTTGGACACGCTGCTCGGCCTGTTGCAGTTTCGTCTGGCCCTGGCGCGCGAGCTGCACGCCGCGTTCAAATTCGCTGAGCGCTTCTTCCAGCGGTAGTGAGCCGCTTTCCAGACGATTAACGATCTGCTCGAGTTCGCCTAAAGCGCTCTCAAAGCTGGCCGGGGCCTCATTTTTCTTTGGCATAGTGAATATAGACTCTTGTTATGTCTCGATGGCTATCAGTATGGTAACGGAGTCGGGCGGTTAAGCAAACTCGCGGCATTCACCCTACGGATACATTTTTGCGAAAATGCGCAATGCCAGGCGAAAAGCGAACAATGATGGTATACTCCGCGCCCTGGATGCAGACGCTGAATCGCGCCTGTACAACTTTTTTGCTTAAAGCCCCGTCGGGCTTGCCAACGAACTATTGTCGCCATGAAGTTTATCATTAAATTGTTCCCGGAAATCACCATCAAAAGCCAATCTGTGCGGTTGCGCTTTATTAAAATCTTAACCGGGAACATTCGTAACGTTCTCAAAAACTATGATGAGACGCTCGCCGTCGTTCGTCATTGGGATCATATCGAAGTTCGCGCGAAAGACGAAAACCAGCGGCCGGTTATTCGCGATGCGCTGACCCGTATCCCTGGCATTCATCATATTCTGGAAGTGGAGGACGTACCTTTTACTTCTCTGCATAACATTTTTGAACAGACGCTACCGCTGTGGCGCGAACAGCTAGAAGGCAAAAGCTTCTGCGTGCGTGTGAAGCGCCGTGGTAAACATGAATTCACCTCAATTGAGATTGAGCGCTACGTTGGCGGCGGCCTGAACCAGCATATCGAATCGGCGCGCGTGAAGCTCACCGATCCGGACGTGACGGTTAACCTGGAAATCGAAAACGATCGTCTGTTGCTGGTGAAAGGGCGCTATGAAGGTATTGGCGGCTTCCCCATTGGTACTCAGGAAGATGTGCTGTCGCTTATTTCCGGCGGCTTCGACTCCGGCGTCTCCAGCTATATGCTGATGCGTCGCGGCTGCCGCGTACACTACTGCTTCTTCAACCTCGGCGGCGCCGCGCATGAAATTGGCGTTCGTCAGGTGGCGCACTATTTGTGGAACCGCTTCGGCAGCTCCCATCGCGTTCGCTTCGTGGCAATCAATTTCGAGCCTGTGGTTGGCGAAATCCTTGAGAAAGTCGAGGATGGCCAGATGGGCGTGGTGCTCAAACGTATGATGGTGCGTGCGGCATCGAAAGTCGCTGAGCGTTATGGCGTGCAGGCACTGGTGACCGGCGAAGCCTTGGGCCAGGTATCCAGCCAGACGCTGACTAACCTGCGTCTTATCGATAATGTCTCAGACACGCTGATCCTGCGCCCGCTGATTTCTCACGATAAAGAACACATTATCAATCTTGCGCGCGAAATCGGCACTGAAGATTTTGCCCGCACCATGCCGGAATACTGCGGCGTTATCTCGAAGAGCCCAACCATAAAAGCGGTAAAAGCGAAGATCGAAGCGGAAGAAGAAAACTTCGATTTTAGCATTCTGGATAAAGTGGTTGAGGAAGCGAATAACATCGACATTCGCGACATCGCTCAGCAAACGCAGCAGGACGTGGTGGAAGTCGAAACCGTCAGCGGCTTCAGCGCGAACGACGTGATTCTCGATATTCGTTCTGTCGATGAGCAGGATGATAAGCCATTGAAAGTGGAAGGCGTCGATGTTGTTTCGCTGCCGTTCTATAAACTGAGCACCCAATTCGGCAACCTCGATCAGAGCAAAACCTGGCTGTTGTGGTGTGAGCGCGGCGTAATGAGCCGTCTGCAGGCGCTGTACCTGCGTGAGCAGGGCTTTACTAACGTGAAAGTGTATCGTCCGTAATTCGCCTGTACTACTTATGAAAAGCCTTCCCTTAGAGAAGGCTTTTTTACATCTATTGGCTGGCGTATCAGCGTAGCGTCATCGCCAGGGCATTCAACTGATCGATAACGATATTCCAGCCTTCAAAAAATCCCATCTTTTCGTGTTGCTCACGGGTTTCATCATCTGCATGCAGTACCGTAGCCGTATAGCGACAGCCGTCGTTTTCATCCGCAAAGGTAATAATAGCCGTCATAGCAAAAGGGGTAACGGCCGGCCGAAAGTTCTCGGTTAGCATTGAGGTCATGACTAATTTTTGCTGCGGAATGACTTCAAGAAAGCAGCCGGGGTTATCGCTACGTTCACCGTCAGGGCCGTGCATCACGGTGTGAAAAGCCCCACCTGGACGCAAATCAAAGGCCAGAACGTCGGTATACCATGGCTTCGGGCACCACCAGGTTTTGAGTAATGCCGGGTCGGACCACGCGCGCCAGAGAGCTGAAGTGGGCGCGCTGAGCCAGCGGCTAATGACGAGGTCACGAGAATCGGTTGCGCTACGGGACATGCTACGGCTCCTCAAGATACAGGGGGGCCAGTCCGCTGCGCGGACCGGCTATCAGGATTCGTAGTAATTATAGATGCCAGCAGCCATGACCAACTGCGAAGCCACCTCGTGCGCTTTTTCGCGACCGACCAGCAGGTCAATCATTTTTAGCGCGAAATCAATAGAGGTTCCCGGACCCTGGCTGGTTAACAGATTAACCCTTGGGTCCCAGACGACGCGTTTATCCTGCCACTGTTCGGCGGGGATATGCTCTTTTAGCGCCGGGAAACCGGTCATGTTGCCGATAGGGAACAGATTATGTGGCACCAGAACGGTCGCTGGCGCGGCACAGATTGCCGCCACGATGCGCCCGGATAAATGAAATTGTCTTACGGTTTCTACCAGCAAAGGGCTGTCGCGGAAGCACTCGGCGCCTTTAATTCCGCCAGGCAAAACGATGATATCAAAATCGCCATCGGCGACTTCGACCAGCGGCGCATCCGCGAGGAGCTTCACGCCTCTTGAGCAGACAATCGTTAGATTGCCATCACTGGCGACGCTGGCGGTGGTCACTTTCACACCGCCGCGCGCTAATAAATCGATAGTGGTGACCGCTTCGGTCTCTTCGCTACCAGGGGCGAGGCAAATCAGTGCCGACGCGCTCATAAATATTCTCCTTTCGCTTTACCTGTTCAAATAAACGGGCATTTTCCGGCACTGACAGACCGTGGGCCCGGGCGCGATTAAGCAGAAAACCGGTGATATAGTCGATTTCCGTATGCCGCTGCGCGCGGATGTCCTGCAACATCGATGAAATATTATCTGCAGTACTTTCAATGACCTGATTCACATACAATAACAGGTTTTCTGCCGACGTATGAATGCCTTCACGTTGCATTACCGCTGCGACTTCATGACAGATTGCGCCGATCTCTTGCGGAAAATCTCGCAGATCGCCGTTTCTACAATCTTTCAGCGCAGTCAGGGGATTAATCACACAGTTGACGGCCAGCTTACTCCAAAGAGCAGGGTGAATATTGTCGTGCCAGGCGACATCCGGCAGGACGTTTTGCAGAATGTCGGCGAGACCGCTGTAATCTTCGCTATAGCTTTTGGCTGGTCCAATATGAGTTGTTCCCTGCGCGACGTGAATGATGACGTTGCCATCGCGGCGGGCGGCATGAGTGGTGGACGCCAGCAGCAGTGGGTGTTTAACGCTTTTTAATTCATCAAGAGTGCCCATGCCGTTATGAATGAGCAAGATAGGCGCAGAAGCCGGTAAGATAGCAGCCAGATTTCTCACTGCCTGGGAAACCTGCCATGCCTTTAGCGTCACCAGTAGTAAATCGCTGGTGGCGAGAAAATCAGGATCGTTAGCGGTCATTGATTCGTTGAAATTACTACCGTCAGTCTCAATGAGATTAACGCTACAAAATGGTTGCGGGACGCGTAACCAGCCCTGAACCTCATGTCCGTTTTTATACAGCGCGGTTAACCATAGTTGCCCCAATGCACCGCATCCCAGTACGGTTACTTTCATTATTCCTCCTCACCTGCAACTTCCCAGGCGCTTGTAGCTAAAGTATAGCGTTATCAGCTAAGCTTCCGGGATAACAAGTTGAGTTATGCCGCGTTGTGGGTATTATGCAACGCAAAAGAAACGGAAGGAGAGGAAAAGATGCCATCTTTCGATATTGTCTCTGAAGTCGATCTTCAGGAAGCGCGTAATGCGGTCGAAAACGCAAGCCGCGAAGTCGAGTCACGATTTGATTTTCGTAATGTTGAAGCCACCTTTGAGCTGAACGAAACCAGTAAAACCATCAAGGTGCTGAGCGAGTCTGATTTCCAGGTCAATCAGCTGTTGGACATCCTGCGTGCAAAGCTACTCAAGCGCGGTATTGAGGGAAGCTCGCTTGACGTGCCGGAAAACTTCGTACACAGCGGAAAAACCTGGTTTGTTGAAGCTAAGCTGAAGCAGGGTATTGAGAGCGCGATACAGAAGAAAATCGTTAAACTGATTAAAGACAGCAAACTCAAAGTACAGACGCAGATTCAGGGCGAAGAAATTCGCGTCACTGGCAAATCCCGTGACGATCTGCAGTCGGTTATGGCGTTGGTTCGCGGCGGCGATCTTGGCCAGCCATTCCAGTTCAAAAACTTCCGCGATTAAAACGCAAAGCGATTCAGGCATTGTGTTGATATCCAGGCCGGAGAAGGCATTAAGCCTCTCTCCGGCAAATTAAGTCCTCATAACCTATCTCTTCTGAACTTCTTTTTAATCTTTCACAAGACATTTCATCATGCCGGCTTCATTACCCGCCGCAGGCTTATTGTGCCCATCTGCTTTCAAATACAAATTCATAAAGATGAATTCACGCATGAATGATGAAGTTGAAGGATGAATAATCCCTGGGAGAGAAGAGGCGAGGGTCGTGATCTCAATCATGAAGTGAAGAAAATTGAATATGTATAGAAAGAATTCACTTTTTGTTCATTATATTGATCGGGGAAACTGTAACGGAGTAAGGATATGGTGTTGTACGTGGCATTATTTATTACGCATCACGAGAACAGGTGATTTAGCGCTTGAAAAATGATGAGTCAACAACGCTTAAACGAGGAATTACGCTCGATGCACGGACAGGGGATGTCTCATATTTCGTATGAATTAAATCAACTTTCTTTGTGCCATGTAGGTATATGCATTCGGCGTAAATGATCTGAAATATATAATTTTTAACTTATTTAATATTAATTTGTTGAATAGAACTGCATATAACGTTTGATGAGTTTACGTGCTTTTCACAGGGATTTTGTACGCATGACGCGTACTTAAAATAGTCAGGGTGAATATCGCTGCATAAGCGCAGGTTATTCTTTCTGGCTGCACTCAATCAATACTATCTTAGAAAGGTTCATATGAAATATCACGAAAATAAAAAAAGGTCCGTGAAATTAAACCCAATTGCGGCATCATTATTACTGCTGATGCCTGTAGTGGCGCAAGCGGAAATTTCTATTAAAAATGGCAGCGTTACTGAAGCCTCAAATGGTGTGCCGATTGTCAATATCGCGAAACCGAATAGCAATGGTCTTTCGCATAACGTATATGACACCCTGAACGTTGGCGCTGAAGGGGTGATCTTTAACAACGCGACAAGCGCGGCGCAGTCCGTGCTGGCTGGGCAGATTGCGGCCAACCCGAACCTTACGGACCGCAGCGCGATGGTTATTCTTAACGAAGTGACTTCAACGAATGCGAGTACCATTAATGGCATGATGGAAGTTGCCGGGGATTCCGCTCACTTAATCATTGCCAACCCTAATGGCATCACGACTCAGGGAGGCGGGTTCATCAACGCTGAAAAAGGGACGTTGACGACAGGTACGCCAAAATTAGGTGAGGATGGGCTGTTAAATGGCTATTCCGTTAATGGCGGAACGATTAATGTAAGTGGCTTTCAGAGCGAATCACCGACCGAAATTCTGGCGCGTAGTGTCGTTGTGAATGGTGCGCTTTCAGCCAGTGAGCTTAAGATTGTCGCAGGGAGTAATGCGGTCAACGCCGACGGTGTGGTCACCGACTCCGTAACGCCTACCGGTAACGCAAGTACCTACGGCGTGGATGTTTCTAAGCTTGGTGGTATGTATGCGAATAAAATTAGTCTTGTCAGCACAGAAAATGGCGTAGGCGTGCGTAATCTGGGGACGATTTCTGCCGGGGATAGCGGTATTAAGATTACCAGTAACGGTAAACTGCTTAACAACAATGCGGTTATTCAATCCAGTGGTGATATCACCCTGAACACCAACGGTGTTTTAGAAAATAGCGCAGGGAAAATCAACAGCGACAAAATGATCGCCATTGATACCGCGGGTAATAAAGTTAGTAATATCAACGGTGGCAATATTTTAGCAACCACTAATAACTATATTACCAGCGGTAAATTCGATAATAGCAATGGTAAACTGGCTGCCGGACAAACGCTGGCTGTCAATACTAGCGGTAATACTTTTACCAATACCGGAAAAGCTAAAACGGCGGGTATTGAGGCGGGTGTCGTTGCAATCGAATCAGGTGATTTTAATAATAACAACGGTCAGATTCATGCTGGCTATGTTGGCCTGAAAAATACATCGTTAACTAATAATGGCGGCACTATTGATTCAACTGGAAATGTTGAAGTTGAAAGTACGGGGAATATTGAAAACGTAACTGGTTTGATTCGCTCCAGTGCTGGTGCTGTAAAATTAACGACAACCAAAGCAGTTAAAAACAACGACAACAAATCGGCCGATACCACGGGCGGTGAATCCTTGGGTATCGTCTCAGGTAATGGCATCGAGATTGCTGCTGACTACTTATTTAACTGGGCTGGCGAAATTGCCTCAGATGGTGATGTGAGCATCCAAACCACCAGTGATATTGATAACTATATGGGTAAAATTGAAAGCAGTAAGACTGTGTCAATTACTGGTCGCAACATGAATACCAGTCAATCGGGTATCAATGGCGGGGCGGGTGTTAATATCGATCTTAACAACTATTATAGCCGTCTGGGCGTAATAACTTCCGTGAACGGTGACGTAACTATCAAAGCCGATACAGTCAGTACAGACAGTTCGGTGATCAAAGCTAAAAATATCAGTATTGATTCAGGCGCTGATATTGATGCGAAATATACAATGATGGTTGCGGATGAAAAACTAGCGCTTAATGCGGTTGGTAAAATAACCAGTACTGACAGTGACAAATTTGGTTTCTATGTGGGGCAATACTTCGGCTATGGGAATCAGCAAGGCGGTCTAATTGGCGGTGAAGGGGTTGATATTACGGCTAAGAGCCTGAATAACGAATCTGGCCGTATTATTGCGCAAACCGGTGACGTAAATATTAATCTGACTGGCGATCTCGCAAGTAACAAAGGGCAGGTTGTTGCTAATTCAGGGGGGATGACGATTGCTGCGAAGAAAATCGCTGCTGATTACGCAACTATTTATAGCTCTGGTAACATGCAAATTGATGCATCTTCATTGTCATCAAAAGCAAGCGGTTCCATTGCAAAGAATACGGCTAACGGAGTCATCTCTTCAGATAGCGACGTCTTGATTAATATTAATGGTGATTATAATAACACCGGATGGGTGAATGCTAAAGGTAATCTGACGGTTAATGCCTCCGGTTACTTGACAAATAATCACGCCTTTAATGCTGATGGTGACTTGAACCTGACCGGGAAAACCATCACTAACAACAGCGATATTGCTGCTGGTAATACTTTGAACATTTCGACGGCGAATGATTTGACCAATAATCTTGGCGCAAACATTTCTGCCAAAACAACTAACGTCACAGCTAAAAATATCTCAAACTGGGCTAATTTAGTTGCTGATAGCCAGTTGAATGTCACTGCAAGTAATAACATCTACAACTATGGCAACCTTTATACAGCGGGTAAGGCGGTAATCGATGCTAAGAAAATTGTCAACACTGGTTTCTGGGCTGTATTAGGTGGAGCTCAAGGATTTGAGACTACAGCTAATGTTGTAAACGTATTTGGTACCGTTGTAGGTAAATAAATAACTTAGGTTGAAGGTAAAAGCGGTAAGGGATTACTGCTTTTACCTGATTAGGGTATGAAATGGATATTCGCAATATAGTAATTATTAGCCTGGTATTGTTGATTACCGGCCCTGCAGTAGCGGCTGATGCTCAGTTAGGGCGGCTTGTAAAAGACCAGCAAAGCAATGATAACGCTGCGTTCAAAGACCGAAAAATAGAACAAAAGGATGTGTTCTCCGATGCCGTCGCAAAAAAAGAAACCGATAGCACATTCCCGCTGGAAACTCCGTGTTTTCAAATTGATGAATTAGTGCTTAGCAATGATTTTTTAGACGACCGCGGATTAAATAAAATTAAAAAACAGGTTGCTGGAAAATGCTTAGGGATGAATGGGTTGAAAAAAGCGGCTGTGCTTTTTCAAGATTACTATATAAATGCGGGGTATATAACAACGAGGGTGGAAATTCCATCTCAAGATCTCTTGACTAAAAAATTAAGTTTGGCAGTGATACCAGGAAGGATTTCTGAGATTGTCATTGTTGATAACGATATAAGTAAATGGGTTTTGCCATTTTCAGAAGGTGATATTCTCAATATCAGGGATGTTGAGCAGGGCCTGGAAAATATACAGAGAACACCTGAGGTTGATGTTAAAATTAACATAGTGCCAGGTACTAAAAATGGCACGAGCAAGCTGGTAATTAATACGCAACGAAAAAAAATATGGAGTGCCAGAGCTTCGTACAATAACTATGGTGATGATAGCACTGGAAACCAACTTATTGGTGGAGTGGGGTATTTATATAATGTCACTAGTTTGAGCGATGTTTTTTACCTGGCGGGGACGGGTAGCCAGACCGGTGGGTATAAAAATGCTAGTGCCTATTATAGTGTGCCTTTTGGATATACCGATCTAAGTCTTTTTTATAGTAAAAGTAAATCTACTCAGGGTATTGATGTTGGTACATATACTTTTGATTATGTAGGTGAGACTGAGTATTTCAGCCTCAAAGGTAATCGTATGCTATACCGCAATGTGAACTCTAAATTGTCTGCGAGTGCTGAATTTATCAGACGGAAATATGACTACACATTGGGTGGGACAGAACTAGTTTTGCAAAAACGAGATATGGGTAACATACGGTTAGGATTAAATTATAAAAGAAACTTTACTGGGGCTGCATTGGATTCTACTTTAACCTGGCAACGGTTTACCAGGGCTTTTGGTGGCACTGACACACCAGACATGCGTACTGGCACTGTGAGTAAGAAAAGTCAAATTGTAAACCTTAATCTGAACTATGTGAAATGGTTAACGATGTTGCCAGCCAACGCCTATTACGAACTTAATTTTGGTGCCCAGTATTCACCAGATAATTTGACGTTACAGGATCAATTTACAATAGGCGATCGTTGGAGTGTACGTGGTTTTCAAAACAGCGATGGTATCTATGGGAATAAAGGTTTTTTTATACAAAATACCCTGAATGTGGTGACTGGATTTGACGGTATCACCCCTTATGTTGGCACAGATTATGGACAAATAATTGGTAAGTTACCTTCACAAGACCTGAGTGGGAAAAGGATAATGGGTGGAGTCTTAGGAGTTAAAGGCGCGGTGAAAGCTGTCGAGTATGATGCTTCGTTATCAACACCTTTTCTCTATCCGGATGATTTCGATGTGGATAAGTATAAGCTTAATTTCAATTTTGCGTACCAGATTTAATTCTTTTGGAAATATGTAATGCGTATTGGTACAGATATTGTCGAAGTAGCAAGAATAAAAAAGGCTATTATTAATCATAAGTCGGGGTTTCTTCAGAGAGTATTTACGAATAATGAAATAAAAGAAATCGATATTATTGATCTAAATTATGAACGAGCCTCAGGATTTTGGGCTGCAAAGGAGTCTCTGGTAAAAGCCATTGGCTACGGATTTGGCCATGGAATTCGATTCCATGATATTGAAGTTGTTCATGACGAATATGGAAAACCTGAGTTTATATTATCCGGTAGAGTTAGGGATATTCTTAATGAGCAGCGAGTGATGAATATTTCATTAAGTATTTCACATTGCCGGACATATGCGATAGCCGTAACCATCATATATTAATTTAAGGCATTCATATAAAATGTATAAATATAACGATCTTGCAAGTAAAAAGGTGCTGGTTACTGGTGCTAGCGGCGACATAGGTCTTGCAATTTGTGGGAAATTTCTTGAGCAAAAATGTATTGTTTATGCATTATATAAATCGAATGACGAACCGCTGCTTGCACTGAAAGAAAATCATGCCAATGGTGACTTGCTACATATTTTGCCTTGCGATCTCACGAACCGGGAAGAAGTCGTGGCGTTGTGCGAGCGCCTGACCATAGATGCCGGAAGACTGGACGTGCTGGTGAATAATACGGGAATTGTTAAAGATAGCCTCTTTGCATCAATGAGTTTTGATGATTTTTATTCGGTTATCAACATCAATTTACTTAGTCTGTTTCGGTTAACGAAAGAAGCATTAATGTTATTACGTTCAGCGGAAAGTCCAGTTGTTATCAACGTTGCATCTGTTGCAGCTCTGGTACCAAGCATTGGCCAGGCAAACTATTGTGCATCCAAAGGTGCAATTTTAAGTTTCACCCGCACTCTTGCGGCTGAGCTGGCCCCGCGGGGAGTGCGTGTTAATGCGGTAGCGCCAGGAATGATTGAATCTAAAATGGCGAAGAAGGTTCCCCGTACCGTGGTTCGTGAGGTGACTAACTCAATTCCATTAAAACGACTCGGAAAATGCGATGAGGTAGCAAACGTCATTGTTTATTTAAGCTCTTCAGCATCCAGCTATATTATAGGGCAAACCATCGTGGTCGATGGTGGTATGGTAATGCGGTGATTTATGTCTAAGTATCCGATACCGCCGAAAATATTTCTTGCTATGGGGGGCTGGCGTCAACCTCTACTTATGGTCGATCAGATAGTTGATTATAAGTATGGCGAGAATGGTTTCATCAAAGTTATAAAGCATGTGACTTATAATGATCCGTATCTGCTTGGGCATTTCCCAGAAGATCCCATTATGCCAGGAGCTATTATTTCTGAAATATTTGGTCAGGCAAGCGAGTATTACTCTTTTCTCACTGATATCTGTGATATTTACCAGGGGCGAACGGGTGAAGAACTGAGAACATTGCGTGACATTCATGCTTATATAAAGCATCCGGATATGCTAAGTACAATACGTACGAGGCGGTCGCAGGTCCGTGGAGTGTTAGCTTCTCAGAACTTGAAGTTTAAAGGGACAGCGTACCCGGGAGATACGATTGAAGTGGTAAGTAAACTCTCATTTTCTGATGAGAGTGGGTTTAAACATTATTCAGTCACAGCTAATGTCGGGAAGAAGATCATTAGCCAGGGCGTGATTATTAATTTTAGAGAAGTCATTTAATTACCAAGGAGAACAGGTGTGACCAACATTAATGATGAAATCGATGAAAGAAAAAAAATAATTATGACGATTAAGTCCGAAATTATTCAACGCCTAAATGTTCAACGTGAGGCACATCAAATTGATGATGACACACCGCTGTTTGGCAATGGACTGAAACTAGACTCTGTAGATGCCACGGAAATCATCGTAATGCTTGATAAAACCTTCAACATTCAGGTCTCGGAAGGTGATGATCCAGCCTATATGCGAAGCATAAATAATCTGGCATCTTTCATTCTAAAGAAAAAAACATCCTGAATTGATAAGGTTATATTAAAGGCTATTTTATGAATTTACTTTCTGATCTTCATTTTAAAAATAATGCGGTTATGGGAATCTATAATCATCAACGCGTACCTTCTTCATATCATGATATTTTTGAAGAATATAAGGCTGTGCGTGAAAATGCCTTGTTGGTGGATTATTCTCATATGTCTATCACCAGTGTGATGGGAGATGATGCATGGGCGTTGGTAAACTACATGGTTTCGGCTGATGTATCAATCATCCGTGATGAGCAGGGTATTTACTCCCTACTGCTAAACGCTGACGGGGATATCCGTGGTGATGCATATGTTTTGTGCGCCGCTGATGGTTATTATATTTTATCCGAGAACCTTACTTCTAAAGAAATTATAGATGTACTCAACGAAGTACTGACTAAAGCTGAGGAGTTAGATATTCAGGAGATCCCTGAAATCAAAGCGATGGAGGAAAATAATTGGGGGACTATTATGCTGGAAGGCCCCTATGCCTGGGAGATAATGGCGGAGGTCTATGGCTTTGATATCATTGGTCTACCCTATTATGAATATATGAACACTGATGATGAGTTAATGGTTTTCCGCTGCGGAAAACATGGTGAATTTGCATATCAGTTGATCGGCCCACAAGCAACGCTAGTCACAATGTGGATGAAGTTACAAGAAATAGGTGCTAAGTATTTGCTCAAAACCGGTGGTTTAGATTATCAACGTCTGGTGAGAGTAGAAAACCCGGGATGGGACGAAAGCCTTTATAATAATTACTCCCGTAATCCAGTAGAACTACAAATGCAGTGGGCTATTCAGTATGACAAGGAAGACTTTATTGGTAAGAGTGCGGTAGAAGAACTATCGCGGAAGGGGGCTGAGCGCAAACTTGTTGGAATTGCTCCTGATGTTGGATGTAGTCACATCGACTCAAATGACCTTGTGATGGTTAATGGACATCAAGTCGGTGTTATTGTTAAAGCAGCATATTCTCCTGCGAAACAGCATTGGATCGCGTTGGCACTTATTGACGAATGCTATGCATTAGCGGATATCTCCGGTTTTACTATTCAAACTGTAAATGGGGAAATCACAGCCAAAACCCAAAATGTCCCTTTTATTTATAATCTGAGTTTATTGGTTAACCCAACAATCCATAGTTATGTTGATGAATTGAAGGCGAAAAGCGCGCTTGAAACGGTATAACAATTAGCGACTTTATTCTTAACTCGGCATTCTCGGAATCGTTGTTAACCACTCTGGATAGAACAGAAAAATATGAAAACGAGCAGAAAAAGAGTAGTTATTACCGGCATGGGAATATTGTCATCCCTCGCCGACAATATTGCAGACTTCAGGCAAGCGCTGTTGGCTAAAAAAAATGGTATTGCTGACAGCGCTCGCTTTTCTAAATGGTTTGCGAATGCCCGAGCGGCTGAAATGCTGCATAAAATTCATTGTCCCGAATTATCTGAAGAAATTGTTGCATCGCTCGATAATGCCGCGCTTTGGGCTTACAAAGTTGGTAAGGAAGCACTAGAGCAGGCAGAACTGGCCGCCAATCGCGAGTGTCTGGAAGAGATGGGGATGATTGTGGGCGTTTCTTCTGCGGGTACAGAAGCGTTTCTCCCTCTCTTCGAGCAGCGTATTCAGGACTTTTCATTAAGAAAGGCTCTGTTTTCGGGCAGTTTTTCATCATGTTGCTCCAGCGCTTCAACGCTACTGGGCTTGAAGGGCGGAGTGGAACTTGTTGCGACGGCTTGCACCGCAAGCCCGAATGCCGTCGGTATGGCTTTTGATTATATCCAAAATGGCAAAAGTAAGGCTATGTTGGCGGTAGGTACAGAACCCATCTATTTACCCACTTTCGCGGGTTTTTATGCCTTGAATGTTATGCATCCGCAATCATGCTCGCCATTTTCAGGGCATTCAGGTATGTCTATTGGCGAGGGCGCGGGGGCCATTGTACTCGAAGAGTATGAACATGCGGTGGCGCGTGGCGCGACCATCTTCGGTGAAATTCTTTCTTACGCGACATCTTGCGACGCATATCATGAAACAGGTCCCGACCCACGCGCCAGTGGTGCAGTGCAGGTTATGCAAAAAGCGATGGCGAATGCTGGGGTCAAGCCTGAACAAATTGATTATGTCAATGCGCATGGCACGGGTACGGAAGCTAATGATCAAATCGAAACTCTGGCAATGAAGAAGGTTTTCTCCGGAGCAGAAAATTTGTTAATAAGTTCCACAAAATCTTATTTTGGTCACAATATTGGGGCGGCAGGAATTGTCGAACTTATTGCGTGCCTGGTGACTCTGCCAGAAAAAAAAGTTCTGCCAACACTCAGTTTTTCGCAGGCTCGTCCCAATTGCGATCTGGACTATGTACCGAACGAGTTTCGTAATAAAGATATCAATATCTTTATGAAGAACAATTATGCTTTCGGCGGTAATAACTGCTGCATGATTGTCAGCACTAAACCTTGTTCAGTTCCACTCACCTCCTATGAAGCAAAACGAGTTGCTATTACTGGAGTAGGCGCTGTATCGGCTATAGGTCACACTCTAAATGAGATTCTTCACTATATCCATGAAGGCGACAGCTCAGTAGAACTCAGCGGTGTTGTCTTTCCTGATGACACGCTTGACGAGGCGAAAGAGCTGTTGGGTGTATTGGCCAAAACCAATCAGTTTGCGGATATATTTGGTGGTGAATATCAGGAAGAGGAGTACAAGCAGCCGGAGACAGAAGAGAATTTTAAAACTTATCAGGTGAAAGGCCTGGAACCACGCAAACATCTACGTCGATACGACCCGCGTAAGGCAACTCGCGGCGGTACGTTTGCTCTACTCGCACTTTCAGAAACTTTGCATATGGCTAAACGCAAGATCAAACGAGATGGAGATGATCTGGGTATGGTTCTGGGAATGGCGCGAGGGCCGCAAGAAACAACCTATAAGTATTTGCAAAGTTTGAAACCTGACCCGCGGAAAGTTCGGACTTCGGAATTTCCCGGCTCTCTAATGAACTCAATTACAACATTTTGTGGGATCTCAGAAGGGGTCAAAGGATATACAACAACGTTGGCTACCGGTGAAAATGCTGCGCTTGGCGCATTGACCTATGGCTATGAAATTGTTCGCCAACAGCTCCAACCGCAGGTTGTAATTGGCGGGGCTGATGAATACTTTCCTTCTATGTCGCTTTATATGGATGCGGTGACAAATAAAATTCATATGATGTCCGATCCGGCTGATTATCAGATATATGGCAAAGAAGCACAGGGCTACGTACCAGGTGAAGGCGCATGCATGATGCTCCTGGAAGATCCACAGTCAGCAGTGGCCCGCGGCGCTGAGGTATTAGCTGAAATCGCTGGTTATGGTAAGGCATGTAGCAATACCTATTTTGACGTGACACAGGTTGAGGAGAAGTCCGCAGCAATGTCTATGGCAATTACTCGCGCGCTTGCGGATGCGGGTATTACCTCGAAAGAAATTGATTTAGTTTGCGGGACCAGTAATGGTAGCGAAGTAAATTCAATGATAGAAACGAATGCGATATATACGTCATTTAATTGCCTTAATCCTCATGTACCGGTTGTGAATTACAATGCATTCTTTGGTTTTGTCGCCTCTTCTGCAGGTCTGCTAAACCTGGCGGTTCTTCTTGATTGTATTCGCAGACAATCGGTTCCTGCTATTCCTTATACTCGACAATTTTCTGATGAGAGAGTCAACTTTGTGAACCAATCACTTAATCTAACTATTAGATACGTTCTTTTAATTGGAGCGACTGAAGGCGGAAACTATTACGCTATTGTGATAAAAGGATTATAAGGTGAGCGAAAGGGCTATTATTTCTGGTTTCAGTGTGTGTTTACCGTATGCAGAGAATAGTTCGCTGTTAATTGAAAATTTGCGGCAAGGTAAACGTGTACACTTATCTCCATGGTTTACTTCAGATAAACAGGCTATCGACTGTGGATTTTCTGGCAATATACTGATAGCGAAACTAAAACGGGATAATGATAGCGCTTTTGACCTGGTATATAAACTTATCAATGAAACCTTAATTCAGGCTGGCCTCAATGAAGACTGCCTGAAAGGTAATAGGGTCAGAGTATATATTACAGGGATAGGTCCGCGCGTTGATGTCATGGATTATAGAAATTTCTATAATTATAATGATATGGAAGATGTTTCATTGATATCCTCAATCAAAAATTTATCAGTGAAAAATATGTCGCAGGACACGGCTTCCTATCGCCTTGCAAAACGATACGAATTAAAACATCTTCCCCCAAATATGAACTGCACCAGTAACTCTTCACTCACTGCTATCCACCTGGGGATCAGGGCAATAGAGCAAGGTGGTATTGATCTGGCGCTGATCATCAATATTTCAAAAATTAAATATCAAGATCTAGTGTTCCTTGAGAGCCAGGGAATGTTGGAGAGTGAAATGGTCCAACCCTTCGGTATAAACAGTAATGGTGTAATTTTTGCTGAGGGGTATGGCGCTATGTTACTGGAAAGTCAACAGCACCGATTAGGGCGAGGGAAAAGCCATGGAATAAGCATTACTTCGGCTTACAAGCAGATTAATGCTGGGCGTAGTAATGATTCCTACTGGCAAAGTACTAGTATTCTAAAGTTGATTAATGCAATGTTAAATGATAAGGATATAAAAAAAGAAGACCTTTGTGCATTTATTCCCCATGGTAATGGTACCTCATCAAGTGATAATGTTGAGGCAAAAGCCATCACCATGTATGCCGGTGAAAATAGTCTTCCAGTTTTGGCCTATAAGGGACAAATTGGCTATACCGCAACAGGTTCTGGATTAATCGATTTAGTTATTGGGCATCATATACTGCTTAATAGAGAATTAATTTTCCCTGTCGTTAAAGATCGGATTATAAAGGATGTCGCACACCATATCTCTTTAGCGGGGGGGGGATGTAAACATACTAAAAAACACCTTCTGAAAACTGGCTTGGGGGTCGACGGTTCCGTCGTTGCACTTTTGATGACTAATTTGCATAATAATACTGACTAATATGGAGAATAGTATGTATCTGTCTTCATATTCGTTCATGGAACCAGACGAGCCATTTTATTTATACTATCCAAGTTGGTTGAATGTATGGGAGTCTCACTCATACAATACTGCCTTGAAAACTACGGGAGCTAACGGCTGGAGATTCAAACGTTTTGGCTCAAGAAGGGAAATTTATACTCGAGAGATTACACGACGTCCTGAACATACTCCTTATATTAACGCCCTCGATAAAGTATCAGATGCCGCATTACATAGCATGTCAGCGAAAGAAAGGATGCTGTTACTGAAATCGAGAACTGCTTTTATTTAT
This sequence comes from Klebsiella sp. SYXHC3, assembly GCF_057196925.1. Lineage (NCBI taxonomy): Bacteria > Pseudomonadati > Pseudomonadota > Gammaproteobacteria > Enterobacterales > Enterobacteriaceae > Klebsiella > Klebsiella sp. SYXHC3. The sequence goes on from NZ_JBXUNG010000003.1 coordinate 165,112, forward strand.
ATTGATTCCTGGGGAGAATCAGGCGTCTTTGAGTACAATATCAGTAGCCTTAATTTATCTACTATTGATACTCTACCAAAGAACTTGGTTAAGAAATTTTCAATAAGTGATGTTACTTGCAAAATTCGCGGCGAAAATTTTTCCCTTTATCAGGCGATGGCAATGGCGCAGGATTATCTTGCATGGGATGTATTTGATTTTGTCGTTATCTGCGGAGGATATCGTGCTGTGCCATTGTTGGCATTTACAGCTGAAAGTATGATCCAGAGTGAAGTAAAAAACAATAAAAGACTCATTCCCGGGATAAATATATCAATAGAAAGAGTGGGATGTTTTATTTTTAGTAAAAGGGAAAGTGATCTAAAAATACATTGTGGGCCATATATACCTACTGCAACCAATAACCCACATTTACCAGATGTTGAAAATACTGATGATATAGATCTCCTTGCATATGCCGGAGGAATCAATAAAACAAAACCATTTCCTCATACCGGCATCGATCTTATTGCTCGCTACGGCTGTAGCGGATGTATGACACCGGCGCTAAGTTGGCAATATATTAATCAGTATGCATTGCATAATGGCTGTCTCAGAACCGTTATTCCGGGAGTAGTTAGCGGCTATGCCTATTTTGATACCTGGTACCAATAGGAGGGGATATGCGCAGCAATATAACAGAATTACCTGATATTTCATTATCTGGTATATATAAGACTTATGGTTATCAGGACAATATGACTTATGCTCTAAACAATATTAATCTGGATGTTGTGAAAGGCGAGTTTCTTGCGTTATGCGGGCCTTCTGGTAGTGGTAAGAGTACTTTACTTAATATACTTTCCGGTATTGATACACCGACTGCTGGCAATGTCTTCTTTCTGCATAAAAATCTCAATATGTTGTCAGACAAAAATCTTGCACGCCTTCGCAGTCGTCATTTAGGTTTCATATTTCAATTTTTCAATTTAATACCGGTGCTGAGTGTTTTTGATAATGTTTATTATCCCCTGACGCTCAACGGTCATTTTAGTACGAAAGAGGCTAGAGAGAGAACGTTACATTTCCTTGAGAGTGTTGGTTTATCCCACTTATTGGCAAGAAAACCTGGCCAATTGTCAGGCGGTCAACAGCAACGGGTCGCTATTGCAAGGGCGCTAGCGCATAGCCCTGAAGTTATTGTCGCTGACGAACCTACAGGTAACCTGGATCTTGCTACTGGTGAATCAATTCTTGACCTCCTGCTTGAGATTAATCAACGGACGAAAACAACATTTATTATCTCAACACATTCGACTCAGCTTAAAGATCGTGCTCGACGGAGAGTAGATATCAAAGATGGAGCAATAATTTATGATTCAGCGAAGTAATCTTTGTAGAGTTTTACTCCTGTGTCTTAGCATGGTTACATTTTCAGTATTTGCTGAGAAGGTTTCAACCCCTGCGACTGCCCGAGTCTTACAGGATGGATTTCCTGGTGAACCACAGGCTTTAGCATCTATCACTTCTGATTTATTTAAAGAGTATGAACGTACTAACAAAGTTGGCGCGCTGATCTTTTATTCGTGGGGAATGCTGCGACAGGCTAACTATTATCAGAGTATCAATGATCTCATTAACGCTTCTGAATATGCAAAGACGGGCTTTTTTTATCTTGATGAAGCGGTAGATACCAATGAAGACAACATGCTGATTCGATACTTACGTGCCAGAGTTGATGCCTGGCTACCAGTGGGGTTAGGGCGCTGTGTGATTACCATCGAGGATACTGACCTACTGCTGAAGAATAAAGATAAATTTAGCAGTGAGATCATTGGTAATATACTAATAATGCGTTTAAGGGCCCTTCATAATTGCCATATGAAACAGCAAGAAAAACAGCTCGTTGATCATCTGCGGAGAGTTAATCAGCAGCGTGAAATTGATTTTGAAAATAACGAAATGCCGGCTTGGGAAATGGTTGAAGTATTACAGATTATTGTTCCCGTTATTAAAGGTGAATGAATGTCAAAGGATATGATATTTATTAATTCAATTGTGGTGTTGCTATTAATATTTGTTGTTTATAACATTATTTTTAATTTTGGCGATGCTAAATTCTCATTTTTGAACTTGCTACGGCACCGGCGAAGAACGTTTTCTACCATTTTCGCCATTATATTAGGTGGTTGCGCCATATTTTTGTATGGTGGTTTTATCAACTACTCTTTTTGGATACTCAAAGAGCAAACAATACGTACAAATATTGGTCATGTACAGATTTATAATAGCACCTACTTTGAAACTGCTAACAAAAATAAGAGTCTGATATCTGATTATATTACACTGAAAAATAAAATTTTGCAGAACGCCGATTTTTCTGATGTGATTTCTACAATTTCCGGACAACTTGAGTTTAGCGGAATAATCTCACATTACGAAACTGAAACATCCAATTATTTTTCAGCACAGGGCGTTGAGCCATTACCGGCCCTGAAGTTGGGAGCTTTTGATAAGATAATTTTTGGTAGCGACTTATCTCGTGTCAAACATGATGAGATTACTATTGGCAGCGGCCTGGCAAAAACCTTAGATAGCCACTACGGTGACTGGCTTGATATCATGACTGTTAATATAGCGGGAGGTCAGGGAGCTATATCTGTAAAATTACGTGGAATATTTGAATCAGGTATAAAGGATTATGATGATGTTGTAATCAAAATGCCCCTTGAGACTGCACAGCAAATCATGGGTACTAATGGTGTTAGTAAGATAGTCATTTTGCTGAATAACGATGATGTAACGTCGTTTGTTAAGAAAATGAGAAGATATATAGCGGACCAGCATTTACCTTTGATCGTTAAGGATTGGAGGGAGAATTCTATTTTTTACCAGCAGGTGGAAGGTATGCTGTCCGGTATCTATTTTTTTATCAAACTTATCGTGGCACTTATCGTAGTATTTATGATCGGCAATTCAATGACGATGAGTATTGTCGAGCGAACCCGAGAAATTACTACGCTGCGCGCAATTGGCTTACAATCAAACCGTGTTACGCGTTTATTCTGGCTGGAAGGCATATATATCGGTATCTTTGGCGCATTAGGGAGTCTTCTCTTTGGATTCACTATTGCCGCTATAATTAATATCTCAGGTATTGCGATGCCACCTTCGCCTGGACAATCTGTAGGTTATACCGCATTTATTAAAACGAATGATGTGGGATTGATTTGGATAACCTTGATATTACCAATTTTAACATCTGCCGTGGCTTCCATTATTCCCGCATATCGTGCATCGCGCCTCAACATTACCGATGCATTCAAATTTTCATAGAGGACAGTATGAAAACCAATGCATGGTATTTATTCATAATAGCTATATTTTCATATTCAGCCCCTGGACATGCGACGAGTGATAGCCAGCAAGCCCTGGAGATTATTCGCAAAGCTGATGATGTTCGCTCACCAAATGAACCTTTCCGCTATAACGTGACTGTACTTGAGTATAAAGAAGGTAGAACAGAGCCTGAAAATAAGCAATCGCTGGATATATCGATGCGATTTATTAAGCCGGTAAACGGTTTGAAAGCTGATGCTCGTTCACTTATACGTTTTACCTATCCTCCGCGAGATAAAGGCAAGATCATGTTATCTGATTGGTATGATTTATGGTTTTATACACCCGAACTACGCAGACCTATTCCTATTTCGCGCTCACAACGATTAATTGGTCAGATCTCTAATGGTGATGTTATCGTCACGAACTTCGAGTATGCCTATGATTCCACTCTGGAAGGGGAGGAACCCTGCGGTGATAAAATTTGCTATCGACTGTCTCTCACTCGTAACTCCGAGGCCGTTACTTATCCTAAAGTGATTTATCTGGTGGAGAAAGATGCAGAATGCCGGCCATTCAAAGCATCATATTACACTCTCGATAATAAACTTCTCAAAAGTGTCTTATATACAAACTATCAGATGGTATTAGGGAAATACCGTCCAACAGAGATCATTGTGCAGAATGCGCGCTATGAAAAGGGGTATTCTGTCATGAAGTATAGTGATGTCCGCCTGGAGTCGTTACCTGAATTTCACTTCACTAAAGAGTTTATTCAGAGAGGCGTGAAGTGAAAGGCCATCTGGTTACTTTGCTGCTTTCTATATTAATAACTCCATTATGGGGAGGGGCTAATTGTTTGTCAGGTGATGAAATACGTTCTAATAGTCAGTTTATTTTGACCGGTCAGACATCTGTTGCGCACAAAAGCGACTCGATCTGGCGCATCAATGGAGCCAATCCGTATACAACGAACAACGTATATAATGATATTGCCATTAACTTCTCAAGTGCTTGTTACTTAGTTGATGATGTGCTGGGGTTGGATTTTTCACTATATAATTTTGGATTTTATCCAATACATGGCGTGGGATTATTCGAAAAAGATGAACATCGCGCCAAAATGTTAATAGACAGACTTAAGCTTAACTTGTCGTTATCTGAAAATGTCAGTCTTGAGGGTGGAAAGCTAAATTCACTTCCAGGAGCCTTTCATTTAAGATCCCCGGCTTCACTGGTGACCACCTATTATGCAGGTTTTAAACCGACACGGATATACGACCCGAAGCTGGAGTCTGCCTATAGCGAGTCGTATTGGGGAGGGCGGTTAGCGAAAGAATTTCGTGATTATGCATTCTCACTCACAGTTATACCAAAATTAGCAAGTATTGATAAATACTATGAGTCATCAAGCAACTGGACGGCCAATCAAAGGGCTAACAGCAATGAATACTATTTATTAAGTTACACCGATTATCACCTTGTTAATCATCGACTGGCTGCGAATGTGATGCTTGGTGATTCTACTTCATTGGCACTAGCAGATGGCTACAACTTAACACCTCAGTTTGTAGTCAATGTAGAAGTTGCGCTTCACAAAACGCAGCAATGGCGGCATTTTTCTCATGAAAAAAAGGATGAGGTGCTTTCTGGGCTATATCCTTCATCGCTCTATGCGCAGAATGACAAAAGTGGCTATGAAGTAGCCATTGGTGGGCAGTATACCACCGACCTTTTTAGTGTGTTGGGCATCGAGTACTACTATCAAAGTGAAGGTTATTCAAAATCGGCATGGCGGGAACAGGTTGACTTTATTAAGTTATTAAGTAAAAAAACCGGTTTTGCCAGCTTAGACAAAGTGTTTGATGATTATAAGTATCTGATGGGCTCAGAAATAAGTAATACAGGGAATAAAGGAATGCTGCAGGGACGGCATTATATTACTTCATGGCTAAGTTTACAAAATGCAGATCATTCAACGCTTCAGCCCTATCTGGTGATGAACTTAGTTGATGGTAGTGCCTTAGTAGGTACTCATTATATCAATCCGTTAAAAGGATTAAGTGACCAAGCTGAGATTTATACGGGTTTGTATAGCGCATTCGGTAGTCATGATTCTGAGTTCGCACTTTTTGGCGAGACCCTCGGAGTTTACGTCGGATTTAAATACTATTTATAAGGATATATCGCTTATGACAAAACAATCAGTGCAACCTACGGTGCTTATTTTCGCCGGTCAGGGAAACCCTGTTGTCGGAATGGGAGCAGATTTATGGGATTTGAATACAACTACCAGGGAAATCTGGGACTGTGCCAGCGATGTGACAGGGTTAGATCTGCGCCGGTTGTGTCAGAAAGGGCCGATGAATCGTCTGGTGAAAACGACGACGCAGCAGGCAGCGGTGACGGCTATCAATGTCACACTATATAGTCTGTATGCCGAGCAATTCTCTGATGCGAATGTTATTGGTTCGTGCGGGCATAGCGTTGGTGAGTATAGCGCATTATACGCGGCCGGCGCCTTAACGCTGGAAAATGTGTTCAAGCTAATATTGGCGCGCTCAACCATTATGGATGATTTAAGCAATATCCATAAAGGCGCAATGCTAGCGGTAAGAGGCGCTGATTTTCAAATGGTAAGCCAGTTGATTAACGACTCCGGAAATCAAGTTGTTGTGAGTTGTGATAATAGCCCCTACCAGCAGGTAGTTGGCGGTACGCTACCAGATTTAAGTGAATTCACCGGGAGACTAATGGGGGCTGGCCTGGAAGCTATCAAACTTGGCGTTAGCGGAGCCTGGCATACACCTCTTATGTCTGAGGGGGTTCAACCCATGCGGGATGCGCTGAAGACGGTGGAAATTCTCCGGCCAAATCATCCTGTACTGATGAATGTCACCGGGTGTGAAGAATATAATCCGGAGAAAATTAAAGAGAACTTATCTTTGCATTTGACCCATAGGGTACAGTGGGCAGCATCTATGAGCGCTTTTTTACAACATATCCCCTCTGCCAGGTTTGTTGAAATCAGCAATAAGGCGTATCTCGGACAATTGCTAAATGATTTCGACGGTTTCTCTGCAGAGTATTATAGACACTGTAGAAAACTATTGGTGGCGCCACGAGGTTAATATGATCCCGGATTATTTAACTTTCATTCGTCGTCAGGATCGGTCGCTTCTCCCGTATCTTTATTTTATTTGTATATTACTTATTGCGCTATATGTTAAAAATAGAGGGTATTTGTTGACCCAGGAGGATGCATTTCCCGTAAGTGCCATTTTTTCGTTAACAATGTTCAGCTTTGTTTATGAGCTAAAGGGGTACTGGGCTTATAAATACGAGATAGGAAATATCAATTTCTCCTGGTTTCAGGGGAAAATCGCCTCGCGTTTTGAGGTTCTGCTGTGGCATCCACTTGTCGCAACTGGATGCTGTTTCATCGTGTGCTATCTGGCAGTAAAGGCGTGTCTGTTTTTTTTGCCGACTATTACCGCAATGGTCTGTATTGCCTTTTTTGTGCCGATCATTGTTTATCTAATGTGCTGGTTTGCCAGAAATTGTTACGTCAAGCAGTTACAGCAGGAAACTGCATTTACGCTTAAATACCGTAATCTTCATTATTATACTTGCCTGAACGTCACTATGACGTTTTTGACCAGTTTTGTGGTTGTCAGTCCATTGGTTGCTGATGATGATTTTTCTTTATCTAATGGTTTTTTTTCAGCAAAGTTGATCGTTGCCATGTTGATTCTGTGTTCAGCGATACTGATGGTTAATCTGATTTTCGCTCATCCTTCAAGGCGTTACACTTTTTTAGGCAGACTTTTCCAAAAAGAGTTTGATGTAAATCTTGTGAATACGATGGTTCTTCCAGGGATATATAGAAAACCCTTGTGGTTAAGATTATTTATTTTCTTCACTCTTCAGTTATTCTGGATTGTGGCGATGAGTCTGTTGTTGAAATTATTAGGTTGGGGAATATACTTTTATGCATATCTTATTGTCTGCATGATACCTGCGATGGGATATTTTTATTTGCATGTTTACTGGCGTTGGCACGATGATTACATGACAGCGTGCGATATGTATCTCAGGTGTGGTGAAGATAAGAATTAAGAATTGAAATAAGGCCAGTCAGAAAACTGACTGGCCTTATACTATTTAGCTCTGCAGGGCATCAACAACACCACCCCAGTCAGTGGCAGCATTATAAACAAAATTAGACCAAACCCCAGATTCGGCATACAGCAGGGAGTTGATATGGTCGGTCAGAATGCTTCCCAGGCTGGATGGCGAACCACCAAGAATATTGGAAACCAGGTCAATCGTGGTTTCCAGAGCGGAGGAGGCCAGAATCATACCAGCATTAATACCCGCAGCAACCAGACCCAGTGCAGATTGAATGGTGAAATCAACCAAAGCACAAGGCAGGTCGATAATGCCTGCACCAGAGATATATTCCATTTCGTTTGCGGTTAATTCTTTCATTTTAAATTCCATCCTAGATTAATGAATTGTTAATGATGTACCTTTGCACACCGGGCAATATACTAATCAGAGGGTTTTTTATATAATAGTGAATATTTAAATGATCTATTAATTTTAATGTGAATTAAACTTCACAAACGACGCTTAGATAAGCGATGGGTATTATTTCGCAACTTCATATTTGATAACAGAAGATACCCGAGAGTATCTTCTGTGTGTACAGTCGTTCGACTTATTGTTTAGAGGTCAGAAATTCAGGTCTATTATGAAGTTGCAATGATGGCCTGTTCAACCTCGAAGCGGTTGGTCACTTTGCTGTCAATTTTTATGTAGGCTGAACGTTCTTCAGCGACAATCATAACCTGCTCGATGCCTGGTTTCGACTGCAGACGGCGCTGTAGTTCATCATTAATGATGACATCATCCGGGATCTCAACACGAAGACTGCTGACATAAGGCGGTTCACTCATGGTGCTGGCCACCAGTAGCCACAGCATCGCCAGTAGCGCACCCAGTAAAAACACGGTCTGCGAGTCAAAGAATCCATCTACCCAGCCGCCCAGGGCGCCACCGATGGCCACACCGATAAACTGGCTGGTAGAATAAATCCCCATTGCTGTGCCTTTGTAGCCTGCTGGAGACTCCTTACTGATTAACGAAGGCAATAACGCTTCCAGCAGATTGAAGGCGAGGAAGAATAGTTGAACACCAGCGACCAACTCCCAGAAATAGCCACCTGCTCCCCAGAGTACAATTTCCGCTATCAGTAGCAGAGCGACGCAGAACAGGAACACACGTTTCATCTTGCGCTTCACTTCCGCATAGATGATGAACGGCACCACTGCGATAAAGGAAATGACCATGGTCACCAGGTAAATTTTCCAGTGTTCGGCTGCCGGGAAACCTGCGGCCTCCAGCTGTCCAGGTAGCGCAACAAAAGTCGACATCAACATGATGTGCAGGCACATAATGCCGAAGTTCAGCTTGAGGAGTTTAGGTTCAGCAAGCACTTTGCTGAAACAGCCCTTTACCATGCCAGATTCACGGTTCAGTACATGATTGTGGCTATTTGGTACTACCCACAAAGTCAGCAAAATACCGAGGCTGGCCAGAATAGCGATCATCCAGAATAGCGCATGCAACCCTAACTGGTGAGTGACAATAGGACCAAGCACCATAGCGATGGCAAAGGTCACGCCAAAACTGACGCCAATGAAGGCCATAGCCTTGGTGCGGTTCTGCTCACGGGTTAAATCGGAAAGGAGGGCCATGACCGCAGCGGCAATAGCACCAGAGCCCTGCAATGCGCGGCCAAGAATAATGCCCCAAATGGAGTCGGTCAGGGCAGCGATGATGCTGCCAATGACGAAGATTAGCAGTCCTCCGACAATTAGCGGTTTGCGGCCAATTCGGTCAGACAGTAGACCAAACGGGATCTGGAAGATAGCCTGAGCAAGCCCGTAAATGCCAATGGCCAAACCAATCAGCGCTTCACTGGCCCCCTGCAGCGCCATGCCATATGTGGTCAAAACGGGCAGGACCATAAACATGCCGAGCATGCGCAGTGAAAATACGGTCCCTAAACCCCAGGTTGCGCGCAGTTCTCCTGGCGTCATTTTGTTATCGTTCATTACCACCTCAATATAAAAACTGCGACTAGTGTAGTGGTGGGATAAGGACGCGTAAATAAATGTTTGTTTAGCAGATATTACGACTGTGTTGCGTAATAGAAGAAGGGATGAGAACCAGACGATAAAATGATGAAGAGCTGAATAAATAATGTAAAACAACAGAAAGGGCAGAGTGAAAAATCTGCCCTTAATATAGCTCCGATTAGGAAGCGGCCTGCTCCAGGAAGCTATTCCAGTCGGTAGCGGCGTTGTTCACGAATGTGTTCCAGCTGTTACCAGCGGTAGAAACGAAGTTTGCCCAGTTCTCTTGACCGGTGCTAACGACGCTTTCCCAGTTTGCCTGACCAAGGAGGAACTTGCCAAACTCAATCGCGCTATCGCCAACGAAAGAGGCGAAAGCCAGACCGGAAGTCAGCGCAAATGAGGTAAACCCAGCCGCAGAATTAGCGACAAAGCTAGCGAAGCCAGTTGCAGCGCTCACCAGGTTAAAACCACCTGAGACAGATTCCATTTCGTTGAATGTTAGTTCTTTCATTGTTATTCCTTGCTGTTAAATCCATGTTTTCCGTAGGCGTTTGCCTACTGCACAAGGCTAGCACCCCTCCGCTAATGGCGCGAGATGGCTGACTGTTAGCGATGCTCAATTTTTTCTCAATTTTTAACTATTTAATGAATGAAGAAAATGAAGTGCAAGAGTGAGGGGAGGGCGGTATGAATGAAGTAATCCTATGTTGGCGTATAAAAAAAAGCCCCCGGCTAGCGGAGGCTCTTTTCATTTCACATTTAGCGTAATCTTATCTGACGTAAGCCAGCAGATTATGTGAATCCGGCACCATGAAGTCGACAGACATCATGACTGACAGCGCGGTAATGGCAACGATGGAAAAGACGAACAGCTTACGTGCCCAGACTTTATCATCCGCCACTTTGTATCCGCGCAGCGCCATACCAAGCCACCAGACACTTACCGCGGCCGCTACGACCAGATATTTATATCCGGCGTACCCCCCCAGAGAAAGCATCAGCGTTGCCACGGCAAAGGCCACGATGTACAGCGTGATATGGTTTTTCGCGACTGAGATGCCTTTCACTACCGGCAGAACCGGAATATTCGCCGCCTGATAATCTTTGAAACGGAAGATCGCGATGGCGTAAGAGTGAGGCATCTGCCACAGGCTAAAAATCGCCAGCAGAATCGCCGCGCCGCTGTCAAAATCACCGGTAACTGCGCAGTAGCCAATCACCGGCGGCGCAGCGCCGGAGAGTGAGCCAATCAGCGTGCCGTAGACAGAGTGGCGTTTCATATACAGGCTATAGATGCCGACATAAACCACAAACCCCATCACGCCAAGCCAGCAGGCCAGCGGGTTAGCGCCGAACCACAGCAGCATGAAGCCAGCAATACCCAGCAAGGTGGCGTATACCAGCGATGATTCTGGCGAGATCAGCCCTTTGACCAGCACCCGGTTTTTCGTCCGTTCCATCTTACGATCGATATCACGGTCGATGTAGTTGTTGAAAACACAACCCGAGGCGACCACCAGGGATACTCCGAGGAGCGTCCAGACGAACAGCGGATAGTCGATGTGGCCTTTGGAGGCCAGCAGGAAACCGCCGATCACGGAGATCAGGTTGCCAAAAATGATGCCTGGTTTCGTTACTTGCAGGTATTGCTTAAACATACTCGCCGCTCTTAGTGCATCATCATGTTGTAGTTGAGGTTCCACATAATCCAGATGGAGCCGACAACAACGATAGCAATGATGATTACGGTGAAGATAAACGCGGTCAGGTTCCAACCTTCGTCAGATTTACTGTTCATGTGCAGGAAGTACACCAGGTGCACCAGAATCTGCACTACAGCCGTGACCAGGATGGTTCCCAGAATCGCTGCATGCGAGGCAGAGCCACTCATAACCATTGCAAACGGGATTGCCGTCAGAATGATCGACAGGATGAACCCTGTCATGTAGCTCTTCACGCTGCCGTGAGAAGCGCCGCTATGATCGGTAGAATGACTCATTACATCGCCCCCATCAGATAAACAACAGAGAACACGCAGATCCACACCACGTCCAGGAAGTGCCAGAACAGGCTCAGGCACATAATACGGGTACGGTTAGTGCTGGTCAGGCCGCGACGGGATACCTGAACCATCAATACCGCCATCCACAGCAGACCAGAGGTGACGTGCAGACCGTGGGTACCAACCAGCGCGAAGAACGCTGACAGGAAGCCGCTACGGTCCGGACCCATACCTTCAACAATCAGGTGATGGAATTCATAGATTTCCATCCCAACGAACCCTGCACCGAAGAGGAAGGTCAGGGCGAGCCAGGAAACGACCTGGCTCTTGTTGTTCTTGTACATGGCGATAGCCGCCATGCCATAGGTGATGGAGCTGAATAACAGCAGTGCGGTTTCAACCAGAACGAACGGCAGTTCAAAGATATCTTTACCCGCTGGGCCGCCAGCCGTGCCGTTCACCAGAACGGCATAGGTTGCGAACAGCGTAGCGAAGATAATGCAGTCGCTCATCAGGTAGATCCAGAAACCGAAGACTTTCATCGGTCCTGTATCATGGTGCCCGTGTTCATGCGCGTGGGCATTGTGCGCAAGAGTATCAGTTGCCATTTTTCAGCCCTGCTTTGTTAATCTCATCGAAATGCTGATTTTCCAGTTTTTCGACTTCTGCAACCGGTACGTAGTAATCCACGTCCTCGTCAAAGCTCTTGATAATCCAGGTCACTACGATGCCGGCGAAACCAACAATCGCCATCCACCAGATATGCCAGATCATCGCGAAGCCAAACACCGTTGCGAATGCAGCAATGATGATGCCCGCGCCGCTGTTTTTCGGCATATGAATTTCTTCATAATGCGCAGGTTGCTTGTACGCTTCGCCTTTTTCTTTCATTTCCCAGAACGCATCACGCTCGTGAACGTTAGGAACGACAGCGAAGTTATAGAACGGCGGTGGAGAAGAGGTTGCCCACTCCAGCGTACGACCGCCCCATGGGTCACCAGTCAGGTCACGGTTCTGATCGCGATCGCGGATAGAAACGTAGAACTGGATCAGCTGGCACAGGATACCGCAAGCAATCAGCGCCGCGCCGCATGCTGCAACAACCAGCATGGAGTGGAACTGCGGATCGATGTCCTGGCTCAGACGACGGGTCATACCCATGAAGCCCAGCACGTACAGCGGCATAAATGCGACGAAGAAGCCGATGATCCAGAACCAGAATGCGCGTTTACCCCAGGTTTCGTTCAGGGTGAAACCAAAGGCTTTCGGCCACCAGTAGGTCAGGCCTGCGAAGCAACCGAATACCACGCCGCCGATGATGACGTTATGGAAGTGCGCAATCAGGAACAGACTGTTGTGCAGTACGAAGTCCGCACCCGGTACTGCCAGCAGAACACCGGTCATCCCACCAACGGAGAAGGTAACGATGAAGCCGATAGTCCACATCATCGCCGAGTTGAAGACGATGCGGCCCTGGTACATGGTGAACAGCCAGTTGAAGATCTTAACCCCGGTCGGGATTGCGATAATCATAGTGGTAATACCGAAGAAGGCGTTTACGTTCGCGCCGGCACCCATGGTGAAGAAGTGGTGCAGCCAAACGATGAACGACAGAACGGTAATACAGACGGTTGCCCACACCAGCGAGGTGTAACCAAACAGACGTTTACGCGAGAAGGTCGCTGCGACTTCGGAGAAGACCCCGAATACCGGCAGAACCAGAATGTACACTTCCGGGTGACCCCAGGCCCAAATCAGGTTGATGTACATCATCATGTTGCCACCCATATCGTTGGTAAAGAAATGGGTGCCCAGGTAGCGGTCCAGGGTCAGCAGCGCGACGGTGACGGTCAGAATTGGGAAGGAGGCGATAATCAGGATGTTGGCGCACAGAGATGCCCAGGAGAATACCGGCATCTTGAACATGGTCATGCCAGGGGCACGCATCTTGATAATGGTCACAAAGAAGTTGATACCGGTCAGGGTAGTACCGATACCGGAGAGCTGCAGCGCCCAAATCCAGTAATCGACCCCTACGCCAGGACTGTACTCAATTCCCGAAAGCGGCGGATACGCCAGCCAACCGGTCTGTGCGAACTCACCGACGCCCAGAGACAGGTTAACCAGAATCACGCCCACAACCGTGAACCAGAAGCTCAGGTTGTTGAGGAACGGGAACGCAACGTCACGCGCGCCGAGCTGAAGCGGAACCACCAGGTTCATCAGGCCGATAACGAATGGCATTGCCACGAAGAAGATCATGATAACGCCGTGGGCGGTAAAGATCTGATCGTAGTGATGAGGTGGCAGGAATCCTGCTTCCCCGGCTGAGGCCAGCACCTGCTGGCTACGCATCATAACGGCGTCAGCAAAGCCACGCAGCAGCATGACGATTGCCACGATAACGTACATGATACCGAGACGTTTGTGGTCGACGGACGTCAGCCACTCGTTCCATAGGTAGGACCACTTACCGAAGTAAGTGATCGCTGCCAGTATCGCCAGTCCCCCGACGATGATTGCAGCAACCGTTACCACGATAATAGGTTCGTGGTAGGGCACTGCATCCAGTGTAAGTTTTCCGAACATCGTTTTCTTCCTCGGCCCCTTAGTGAGCGGTTTCCGCGTGGCTCATGTCCATGCCTTCCATCCCTTCGTGCGCAGCGTGCTCGCCTTCAGGTTTAGACATGTTCATGCTCTCGTGAGACATGAATTTGTTAACAACATCTTTGAACAAATCCGGTTTCACGTTAGAGAAGTATTCCACTTTGTTGTTTTCGCTAGGCACAGCCACTTTGTCGAATGCAGCCATGGAGTCCATGGAATTCGGGGACTGTTTCGCTTTTGCTACCCACTGATCGAAGGTTGCACGATCCGGGGTGGCGATAGCCTTGAACTTCATACCAGAGAAGCCCGGGCCACTATAGCTTGCGGAGATACCGTCATAAGTGCCTGCTTCATCAGCGATGAGGTGCAGCTGAGTTTGCATCCCGGCCATCGCATAAATCTGGCTACCTAAGCGCGGAATAAAGAACGAGTTCATCACGGAGTTGGAAGTGACTTTAAAGTGTACCGGTACGTTCGCCGGGAAGGCGATTTCGTTGACGGTAGCGATACCCTGTTCCGGGTAAATAAAGAACCATTTCCAGTCCATCGATACAACTTCGATGGTGATTGCTTTCTCGTCGTGGACAAGCGGTTTGCTTGGCTCCAGAGCGTGAGTGGTTTTCCAGGTCAGAACGGCCAGGAACAAGATGATCAGAATAGGAACCGTCCAGACCACAGCTTCAACTTTGTTGGAGTGTGACCAGTTCGGGCTATACTTCGCATCTTTATTGCTCGCGCGATACTTCCAGGCAAATCCTACTGCCATTAAGACGGCGGGAATAACGACAATCATCATCAGGCCGAATGCCGTCAGAATCAAAGAGCGTTGCTCCAGTCCAATCTGTCCTTTTGGGTCAAGGAGCGCAGAATCACAACCACTGAGTAATACAGTACCTGCGATTAATGACATCCATCCCAAACTTTTATTGTATTTCCTGAGTCTCATTGAACGACCTCAATTCCACGGGATCTGGTGGCGTTTAAAGTGTATGGGCATTTTACGGTAAGGTTGCATTACTGTAAACACGATTGGATCTGTGTCAGTTCTGTGTTAGCGGGTTCTGCTTGGATTGTCACATATGTTACGGAATGTGACGTAATTGCTTGCAAAGCCTGATTTACGCTGGATCTATAACGAAAGGGATAAGAAAGGGAATGCTTATGAGGATACGGGTATAAACATGGTTAAAATAACACAAATAATTAACAATTAATTATCAAATAAAAGACATAAAGAAAACGTTAAAATAAAGTAACGCTGCTGAATCGGTTAAATTAATTAAAGAATCGCGTAAAAATTGTCAATAATTTCCAGAAATCTAAAACGCACAAAACAACAAATCAGCTCCCAGGGAAAATAAAATCGCTAATAAGCCGTTATAATTACCTCGGGTAATTAAAACGGCTATTAACGGTTTGGCGAAAATTAAATCAGCTGCGTTTTGCGTAGCGCCATATAGTCCAGAATCGCGCCGAGCAAAATACCACCGATAGCGGTCAGCGCGGCGACTTCCAGCAGGCCAGGCAGGAAGGAGAAAGAGGTGTAATCCAGCGCGTTCATCGCCAACAGCAGCAGCCATATCGCCAGCATTAAGCAACCTACCGCCAGGATAAGCAGCGCCAGGGCGTAAGTCTGAGGGTATTGCGTGCGCGGCAAGAAGCTTTCCGTGCGTTGGGTATATTCCAGCGTACGGCGACACAGAAGCAGGAGCAAAATCCCCGGCACGGCGGCAACGACGGAGAAAAGATAAAACGTCGGCCAGCCGTTCGCTTCGACAAACCAGCCGGCAATCGGCCCAACGTAAACGCGACCCACCGCCGACAGCGCCGACAGTAGCGCAAACTGAGTGGCGGAAAACGACTTGTTACACAGCGTCATTAACAGCGCAACAAACGCCGCGGTGCCCATCCCGCCGCACAGGTTCTCAAAAAATACCGCCGCCGCCATCGAATAAAGGTGTTTATCGGTGACCGAGAGGATCCAGTATCCGGCGTTGGAGGCCCCCTGCAGCAAGCCAAAGATCAGCAGGGCGCGGAACAGCGTCAGGCGCTGCATCAGCACGCCGCCGTAGAGTGCGCCGACAATGGTGGCGAACAGGCCCAACGTTTTATTCACCATTCCGACTTCGCCAGCATCAAAACCGACGCCGCGAATAAGGAAAGTGGTGGTCAGGCTCATGGCGAAGGCATCGCCGAGCTTATAAAGGACAATTAACAGCAGAATAAGCCAGGCGTTGTTGCGACCGAAGAAATCGCGCAACGGCGCGGCGACGGCCTGCTCAAGCGATTTAGGCACCGGAATGACGTCGCTGGGCTCCGGCGCCAGCAGCGTGGCGATAATACAAGGAATAAGCAGCGCGGCCATCAGCCAGTACATACCTTGCCAGCCCAGCCAACGGTCGGCCAACCAGAGCGCTAACCCTCCGGAAACCAGCATTCCCAAACGATAACCGAGCACGCTTATCGCCGCACCGGCGCCGCGCTCTTCCGCCGGGAGGACGTCGGTTTTCCAGGCGTCAAAGACGATATCCTGCGATGCGGAGCAAAAAGCAATAACCACAGCCAACGCCGCCATCCAGCGCAACTGCGTTGCGGGTTCAAGAAAGCCCATCGCGGCGATGGCGATAAGCAGCGCAAGCTGAGTCGTCAGCAGCCAGCCGCGGCGGCGGCCTAAAAATGGCGGCGTGTAGCGGTCCATTAATGGCGACCACAAAAACTTAAATACGTAGGCCTGACCGACGAGAGAAAAGAAGCCGATAGTTTTTAAATCGATATTTTCAACGGTCATCCACGCTTGCAGCGTGCCGGAGGTCAGCGCGAGAGGTAAACCAGAAGCAAAGCCAAGGATCAGCAAAATAGCTGATTTGGGCTGCTGAAAAATACGCAAGTAGTGATTGGACATGGCATATAGAGCAGACCCGGTATGATACCGGGTCTGCTATTTTATTAACGAGCGTTTTGTTTGATGAAGTCGTGAATGCTGGTGTCCTGCGCCATGTCGGCGATGGTATCGGTCAGCACGCTATTAACCGCGTTCGCAATGTTCTCGTTGGAAGCCTGGAAAGCGCCCTCAACGGAGTAGCTGGCGCGATAGTTTTTGGTCATCTTGGTGCCGTTAGCGGCGGTCGCGATGATGGCGATATCCGCTTTAGTGGCGATGTTGTAACGCACGTTGCCCTGCGAGACGTCAGCATACAGCTTGTTAACAATGATCTGCAGGTCGACGGCGCCGTTCGGGCCAATCATGTAGCCGCGCGACGTCATTTGCTTCTCAAGCACTTCCTGCAACAGGAAGCGCAGATCGCGAGAGGCGGTCAGCGTAACCAGCTGGTTGTTACGGGTGACCTTCGCCAGCGCCTGATCGGTACGCTGGTCTGCGCCGTTGATGCTGACGGTAACGCCCATCAGGCTCGGATCCTGCTGCGGCAGGGTGATTTTCGGCGATACTTCAATGGTCGTCGGCGGGGTGGCGCATCCTGCGAGTGCAAACATCGCGACCAACGGGAATAGAATTTTCTTCAGCATGTTCAGGGTCTCAACGCACGGTGTTGTTATACCCGTCATAATTCAGGTTTCAGACGCCGCGGGGAATCGCGGGCGCTTTTTTCTGCAACTCGAAGTAGTTAGGGTGTTTAAGGAAAATTCCCGCCATCATAACATCGCCAACGGCGAGGGGAAGTGGCTACGAGTGGAAAATCATCGTGTTGTGCGTTTTATGACCTCGTCCCATTTCCGGTGGCGATTTGGCCGGGAGATTTAGCATTCATCATCAGTAAACCTGATACTTTTGCGTGAAAATATCAGAGGAATGCTAATTTTTTGTTGTTTTCTGCCAATGGAAGCGGTAAAAGCGGCTAACATTTAAAGGGAAAGGCGGCATCTCAGCGTTGTCGGAGGAGAAAATTCATGATGATACGTGAGCAGATCGAAGCAAAACTTAGAGCAGCGTTCGACCCGATGTATCTGGAAGTCGTGGATGAAAGCTATCGGCACAACGTCCCTGCGGGCTCTGAAAGTCATTTTAAAGTGGTGTTGGTGAGCGACCGCTTCACCGGCGAACGTTTCCTTAATCGTCATCGTATGATTTACGGTACGTTGACCGAGGAGCTGTCAAGCACCGTGCACGCGCTGGCGCTGCATACTTACACGATTAAAGAGTGGGAAGGGCTACAGGATACCGTCTTTGCCTCTCCGCCATGCCGCGGAGCGGGTAGCATCGCGTAAAAATCACATTTGCAACCGCTGGCGCTTTTCCAGTATGTTGCGTGAAGATTTAGCAAAAACGGCCTGCGGGCCGTTTTCTTTTGCCTGGAAAATGCGCAAAGTTCGCGCTTTTGCAGACAAATTTGAGCGGGAAATGTGAAAAACGCCGCAGCAGTGGGTGACAACCGTTCTCGACTCACAAAAGTGATGCCGCTATAATGCCGCGTCTTATATATGAATGTCTTCGGGATGATTCTGACGACAGGGAATGTGTTTCTGATTTGAAGAGGGCATCCCGGTTCTGCGAAGCCACCTACTCGCGCTTCCAGAGTTGACCGAGCACTGTGATTTTTTTGAGGTAACAAGATGCAAGTTTCAGTTGAAACCACTCAGGGCCTTGGGCGCCGTGTAACGATTACTATCGCCGCTGACAGCATCGAGAATGCTGTCAAAAGCGAGCTGGTCAACGTAGCGAAAAAAGTTCGCATTGACGGCTTCCGTAAAGGCAAAGTGCCGATGAATGTTGTTGCTCAGCGTTATGGCGCTTCCGTTCGCCAGGACGTGCTGGGCGACCTGATGAGCCGTCATTTCGTTGACGCGATCATCAAAGAGAAAATTAATCCGGCCGGCGCGCCGAACTATGTTCCGGGCGAATACAAGCTGGGCGAAGACTTCACCTACGCGGTAGAGTTCGAAGTGTATCCGGAAGTTGAGCTGAAAGGTCTGGACGCAATCGAAGTTGAAAAACCGGTTGTTGAAGTCACCGACGCTGACGTTGACGGCATGCTGGACACCCTGCGTAAGCAGCAGGCGAACTGGAAAGAAAAAGAAGGCGCTGTTGACGCTGAAGATCGCGTTACCATCGACTTCACCGGTTCTGTAGACGGCGAAGAGTTCGAAGGCGGTAAAGCGTCTGACTTCGTACTGGCGATGGGTCAGGGTCGTATGATCCCGGGCTTCGAAGACGGTATCAAAGGCCACAAAGCTGGCGAAGAGTTCACCATCGACGTGACCTTCCCGGAAGAGTACCACGCTGAAAACCTGAAAGGTAAAGCCGCTAAGTTCGTTATCAACCTGAAAAAAGTTGAAGAACGCGAGCTGCCGGAACTGACTGCTGAATTCATCAAGCG
The DNA here is from genome assembly GCF_057196925.1 of Klebsiella sp. SYXHC3. Lineage (NCBI taxonomy): Bacteria > Pseudomonadati > Pseudomonadota > Gammaproteobacteria > Enterobacterales > Enterobacteriaceae > Klebsiella > Klebsiella sp. SYXHC3. The sequence continues at coordinate 184,518 of NZ_JBXUNG010000003.1, forward strand.
TTTCGGCGTTGAAGATGGTTCCGTTGAAGGTCTGCGTGCGGAAGTGCGTAAAAACATGGAACGCGAGCTGAAAGGCGCCGTGCGTAACCGCGTTAAATCTCAGGCTATCGAAGGCCTGGTGAAAGCGAACGACATCGACGTTCCGGCTGCTCTGATCGACAGTGAAATCGACGTACTGCGTCGTCAGGCTGCTCAGCGTTTCGGCGGTAACGAGAAACAGGCTCTGGAACTGCCTCGCGAACTGTTCGAAGAGCAGGCTAAACGTCGCGTAGTTGTTGGCCTGCTGCTGGGCGAAGTGATTCGCACCAACGAGCTGAAAGCTGACGAAGAGCGCGTGAAAGGCCTGATCGAAGAGATGGCTTCCGCGTACGAAGATCCGTCAGAAGTGGTTGAGTTCTACAGCAAAAACAAAGAGCTGATGGACAACATGCGCAACGTGGCGCTGGAAGAGCAGGCTGTTGAAGCCGTGCTGGCGAAAGCTAAAGTGTCTGAAAAAGCCACTTCCTTCAACGAACTGATGAACCAGCAGGCGTAATTTAGCCCGGCTGTTTAAAGTTCGCGCAAAAGCCCGTTGCCGAAAGGCGGCGGGTTTTTTTTATTGCAATGATAGGCTTAGGATGAGTGCTAAAACACATTTTCAGTGATAGCGTTACTCCAAAAGGTTGTTATGCTTGAATTATGGCTGCGCCATCCCCATAACCGGGTGACGTATCTGCATCCGCAGCGTCAGGAATAATGACCAGGTCAACGTATCAGTGCCCTGCGGATAGAAACTCTGGCTGATAATCCGTCCATAAGGTTACAATCAGTGCAGCAGGTTTTTTCAAAATTAATCCAGGAGACGGAAATGTCATACAGTGGCGAACGAGATAACTTTGCACCCCATATGGCCCTGGTGCCGATGGTCATTGAACAGACCTCACGCGGTGAACGTTCTTTTGATATCTATTCCCGTCTGCTCAAGGAACGCGTTATTTTCCTGACCGGCCAGGTGGAAGACCACATGGCTAATCTGATCGTGGCGCAGATGCTGTTTCTGGAAGCGGAAAATCCAGAAAAAGATATTTACCTGTACATTAACTCTCCGGGCGGCGTGATCACCGCCGGGATGTCAATTTACGACACCATGCAGTTCATCAAGCCGGATGTCAGCACTATCTGTATGGGGCAGGCGGCTTCAATGGGCGCCTTCCTGCTGACCGCCGGGGCGAAAGGCAAGCGTTTCTGTCTGCCGAACTCCCGCGTGATGATTCACCAGCCGCTGGGCGGCTATCAGGGTCAGGCGACGGATATTGAAATCCACGCCCGTGAAATTCTGAAAGTGAAAGGGCGTATGAATGAACTGATGGCGCATCATACGGGTCAATCCCTTGAGCAGATCGAGCGCGATACCGAGCGTGACCGCTTCCTGTCGGCGTCGGAAGCGGTGGAATACGGCCTGGTCGATTCCATCTTGACCCATCGTAATTGATGCCCGTGGCGTAAGGGTGCCGCTATACTTGTTTTAACAACTGGGCGGCACAACGCGTGATCGCGACTTGCGCCTGAGAATGGCATTTGCGTCGTCATCTGCGGCACAAAGAACTTAAGAAGAGGTTTGGACTCATGACAGATAAACGCAAAGATGGTTCGGGCAAACTGTTGTACTGCTCTTTTTGCGGCAAAAGCCAGCATGAAGTGCGTAAGCTGATCGCCGGGCCATCCGTGTATATCTGCGACGAATGCGTTGATTTATGTAACGACATCATTCGCGAAGAGATTAAAGAAGTCGCTCCGCACCGCGAGCGCAGCGCGCTGCCGACGCCGCACGAAATTCGCCACCATCTGGACGATTATGTTATCGGTCAGGAACAGGCGAAAAAAGTGCTGGCAGTGGCGGTATACAATCACTACAAACGTCTGCGCAACGGCGACACCAGCAATGGCGTAGAACTGGGTAAAAGCAACATTCTGCTGATCGGGCCGACCGGTTCCGGTAAAACGCTGTTGGCTGAAACGCTGGCGCGTCTGTTGGATGTTCCGTTTACCATGGCCGATGCCACCACCCTGACCGAAGCGGGTTACGTGGGCGAAGACGTGGAAAACATCATCCAGAAGCTGCTGCAGAAATGCGATTACGATGTGCAGAAAGCGCAGCGCGGCATCGTGTACATCGATGAGATCGACAAAATTTCCCGTAAATCGGATAACCCGTCGATTACCCGCGACGTGTCCGGCGAAGGCGTTCAGCAGGCGCTGTTGAAGCTTATCGAAGGTACCGTAGCCGCTGTTCCGCCACAGGGCGGGCGCAAACATCCGCAACAGGAGTTCTTGCAGGTTGATACCTCCAAGATTCTGTTTATCTGCGGCGGCGCGTTCGCAGGCCTGGACAAAGTGATTTCCCACCGTGTTGAAACCGGCTCCGGCATTGGTTTTGGCGCGACGGTTAAAGCGAAATCCGACAAAGCCAGCGAAGGCGAACTGCTGGCGCAGGTCGAGCCGGAAGATCTGATCAAGTTTGGTCTGATCCCGGAATTTATCGGCCGTCTGCCGGTTGTCGCGACGCTGAATGAACTGAGTGAAGAAGCGCTGATTCAGATCCTGAAAGAGCCGAAAAACGCCCTGACTAAGCAGTATCAGGCGCTGTTTGGCCTCGAAGGCGCTGAGCTGGAATTCCGTGATGAAGCGCTGGATGCGATCGCCAAGAAAGCGATGGCGCGTAAAACCGGCGCCCGTGGTCTGCGCTCGATCGTTGAAGCCGCGCTACTCGACACCATGTACGATCTGCCGTCCATGGAAGATGTCGAAAAAGTGGTGATTGACGAGTCGGTGATCGAAGGTCAGAGCAAGCCGCTGCTGATCTACGGCAAGCCGGAAGCGCAGCAGGCATCTGGCGAATAATTCGCCAATCGACACAAGCAGTTAAGCAAAAAGGGGGGATTTTATCCCCCCTTTTATTTTTCCTGTGTTCCCGCCGTTGAATGTATGGAATACATCCCCATATACTGGATTACATATTAACGGCGACGCGTTAATGAAGGTGTCGTCGGCTACCTGGCGGACTTTAAACTAAGAGAGAGCTCTATGAATCCTGAGCGTTCTGAACGCATTGAAATCCCCGTATTGCCGTTGCGCGATGTGGTGGTTTATCCGCACATGGTCATACCCCTGTTTGTAGGGCGGGAAAAATCTATCCGTTGTCTGGAAGCGGCCATGGACCATGATAAAAAAATCATGCTGGTCGCGCAGAAAGAAGCGTCGACGGATGAGCCGGGTGTAAACGATCTTTTCACCGTCGGGACCGTGGCGTCAATTTTGCAAATGCTGAAGCTGCCGGACGGCACTGTGAAAGTGCTGGTGGAAGGCTTACAGCGTGCGCGTATTACTGCGCTGTCTGATAACGGCGAGCACTTCTCCGCCAAAGCAGAGTACCTTGCTTCTCCGGTCATTGAAGAGCGGGAGCAGGAAGTGCTGGTGCGTACGGCTATCAGCCAGTTTGAAGGCTACATCAAGCTGAACAAAAAAATCCCACCGGAAGTGCTGACGTCGCTGAATAGCATCGACGATCCCGCGCGTCTGGCGGATACCATCGCTGCGCATATGCCGCTTAAGCTGGCGGACAAACAGTCCGTGCTGGAGATGTCCGACGTGAACGAACGTCTGGAATATCTGATGGCGATGATGGAATCTGAAATCGATCTGCTGCAGGTTGAGAAACGCATTCGCAACCGCGTGAAAAAGCAGATGGAAAAATCTCAGCGTGAGTACTATCTGAATGAGCAAATGAAAGCCATCCAGAAAGAGCTCGGCGAGATGGATGACGCCCCGGACGAAAACGAAGCGCTGAAGCGTAAGATCGACGCGGCTAAGATGCCGAAAGAGGCGAAAGAAAAAACCGAAGCGGAACTGCAAAAGCTGAAGATGATGTCCCCGATGTCGGCGGAAGCCACCGTCGTGCGCGGCTACATCGACTGGATGGTGCAGGTGCCGTGGAATGCCCGCAGCAAGGTCAAAAAAGATCTGCGTCAGGCGCAAGAGATCCTCGATACCGATCACTATGGTCTGGAGCGAGTCAAGGACCGCATCCTTGAGTATCTTGCGGTACAGAGTCGCGTTAACAAGCTGAAAGGGCCGATCCTGTGCCTGGTTGGGCCGCCGGGGGTGGGTAAAACCTCGCTGGGTCAGTCTATTGCCAAAGCTACCGGGCGTAAGTACGTGCGCATGGCATTGGGCGGCGTGCGTGATGAAGCGGAAATCCGTGGTCACCGCCGTACCTATATTGGCTCGATGCCGGGGAAACTGATCCAGAAAATGGCGAAAGTGGGGGTGAAAAACCCGCTGTTCCTGCTGGATGAGATCGACAAAATGTCCTCCGACATGCGCGGTGACCCGGCTTCAGCATTGCTGGAGGTACTGGATCCGGAACAGAACGTGGCCTTTAACGACCACTATCTGGAAGTGGACTACGATCTCAGCGACGTGATGTTCGTGGCGACCTCCAACTCCATGAATATCCCGGCTCCGCTGCTGGACCGTATGGAAGTGATTCGTCTCTCCGGTTATACCGAAGATGAAAAACTGAACATTGCTAAGCGCCACCTGCTGCCGAAGCAGATCGAACGCAACGCGCTGAAAAAGGGCGAGCTGACGGTCGACGATAGCGCCATTATCGGCATTATTCGTTACTACACCCGTGAAGCGGGCGTACGTAGCCTGGAGCGTGAAATCTCCAAACTGTGCCGTAAAGCCGTTAAACAGCTGCTTCTGGATAAGTCACTAAAACACATCGAGATTAACGGTGAAAACCTGCACGATTATCTTGGTGTGCAGCGCTTTGACTATGGCCGCGCGGATAGCGAAAACCGCGTAGGTCAGGTGACGGGTCTGGCGTGGACGGAAGTGGGCGGCGATCTGCTGACCATCGAAACCGCCTGCGTTCCGGGCAAAGGCAAGTTAACCTATACCGGTTCACTTGGCGAAGTCATGCAGGAGTCAATTCAGGCAGCGCTGACCGTGGTACGCGCGCGTGCTGAGAAGCTCGGTATCAATCCGGACTTCTACGAAAAACGCGATATTCACGTGCACGTACCGGAAGGGGCAACGCCAAAAGATGGCCCGAGCGCCGGTACGGCGATGTGCACCGCGTTGGTTTCCTGCCTGACCGGTAACCCGGTACGCGCCGATGTGGCGATGACAGGGGAAATCACCCTGCGCGGCCAGGTGCTGCCAATCGGCGGTCTGAAGGAAAAACTGCTGGCGGCGCATCGTGGGGGGATTAAGACTGTTCTGATTCCTTACGAAAACAAGCGTGACCTTGAAGAAATTCCGGAAAACGTTATCGCCGATTTGGATATTCATCCGGTACAGCGAATCGAGGAAGTTCTGACACTTGCCCTGCAAAATGAACCGTTTGGCATGCAGGTTGTAAGCGCAAAATAGTGATATCGCGCAAATAGCGTTAAGAAAAGTGGGGCTGGTAAGTAAATTCGTACTTGCCAGCCTTTTTTTGTGTAGCTAACTTAGATCGCTGGCAGGGGTCATCGACAACTCTGTTGTAAGGGCATGACAGTCCTGATATAACTGCTGCGCGGTCGCGCCATGAAGGATTCTGGTGCGATATAAATTATAAAGAGAGGAAGAGAACAGTGAATAAATCTCAACTGATTGACAAAATTGCTGCGGGTGCGGACATTTCTAAAGCTGCAGCTGGACGTGCGTTAGATGCTTTGATCGCTTCTGTTACTGAATCTCTGCAAGCTGGGGATGATGTTGCGCTGGTAGGGTTCGGTACTTTTGCTGTTAAAGAGCGTGCTGCCCGTACTGGTCGCAACCCACAAACAGGTAAAGAAATTACCATTGCTGCCGCTAAAGTACCGGGCTTCCGTGCAGGTAAAGCGCTGAAAGACGCGGTAAACTAATCGGCACTCCCGTCAGGGAATGTGACGAAGTACAAGGGCGCATCGCGAGATGTGCCTTTTTTATTTGTCCAGAACGCGACTTTATGTGTGTTTATGCGCACTTGTGGGCTGACAATTGCCCCGTTTTCTTGTCAAAATACGTCCTCACGCGCGGCAGCCATCACGTGCTATGCTGCGCGAGCTAAAGTCATCTACAGCGGAGCGTTGTTACACCATGATGGACAACCTACGCACGGCCGCCAACAGCGTCGTGCTCAAGATTATTTTCGGTATCATTATCGTCTCGTTCATTTTGACCGGGGTGAGTGGTTACCTGATTGGCGGCGGCAACAACTATGCCGCAAAAGTGAATGGTCAGGAGATTGGCCGCGCGCAGTTTGAAAATGCCGTTGCCAGCGAGCGTAACCGCATGCAGCAGCAGCTAGGCGATCAGTTCTCCGAGCTGGCGGCCAACGAAAACTACATGAAGACCATGCGTCAGCAGGTGCTGAACCGTCTGATCGATGAATCGCTGCTGGATCAGTATGCCCGTGAACTGGGCCTGAGCATCAGCGACGACCAGGTGAAACAGGCCATCTTCCAGACCCAGGCCTTCCAGTCGAACGGCAAGTTTGATAACGAGCGCTTCAGCGGCATCGTGAATCAAATGGGCATGACCACCGATCAATACGCGCAAGCGCTGCGTAACCAACTGACGACGCAACAGCTGATCAATGCGGTAGCCGGTACCGATTTCATGCTGCCGGGCGAGTCCGACCAACTGGCGGCGCTGGTATCCCAACAGCGCGTGGTTCGTGAAGCGACTATCGACGTTAACGCGCTGGCGGCGAAACAGACCGTTAGTGATGAAGAGATTAACGCCTTCTGGCAGCAGAACCAGGCCCGTTTTATGGCGCCAGAGCAGTTCCGCGTGAGCTACATCAAGATGGATGCCGCCAGCATGCAGGAAAACGCCTCTGACGAAGAAATCCAGTCATGGTATGACCAGCATAAAGATCAGTTCACTCAGCCGCAGCGTAATCGCTACAGCGTGATTCAGACTAAAACTGAAGCTGATGCGAAAGCGGTGCTCGCCGAACTGCAAAAAGGCGCCGATTTCGCCACGCTGGCAAAAGAGAAATCTACCGACATCATCTCTGCGCGTAACGGCGGCGATATGGGCTGGATGGAAGAGGCCTCTACCGTGCCTGAGCTCAAAGATGCCGGCCTGAAAGACAAAGGTCAGCTTTCCGGAGTGATCAAATCTTCCGTAGGCTTCCTGGTGGCGCGCCTTGATGATGTTCAGCCGGCGCAGGTAAAACCGCTGGCCGATGTGCGTAACGACATCGCGGCTAAAGTGAAACAGGAAAAAGCGCTGGACGCGTACTACGCGCTACAGCAGAAGGTTAGCGATGCAGCCAGCAATGATAACGAATCCCTGGCGGGCGCGGCGCAGGTTGCCGGCCTGAAAGTGGTTGAGACCGGCTGGTTCGGCCGTGACAACCTGCCGGAGGAGCTGAACTTCAAGCCGGTTGCCGATGCTATCTTTAATGGCGGTCTGGTGGGTGAAAACGGCGCGCCGGGTAGTAACTCCGATATCATTACCGTTGACGGCGATCGCGCCTTTGTTCTACGCATTAGCGAGCACAAAGCGGAAAGCGTTAAGCCACTGGCGGAAGTGAAAGCGCAGGTGACTGATATCGTGAAGCGCAATAAAGCGGAACAGCAGGCGAAACTGGATGCTGACAAACTGTTAGCCGCCCTGAAAGCGGGCAAAGGTGATGAAGCGATGAAAGCCGCAGGGCTGAGCTTCGGCGCAGCGCAGACGCTGTCCCGTACCGGCCAGGATCCACTGAGTCAGGCTGCATTCTCTTTGCCGCTGCCGCAGAAAGATAAAGCCAGCTACGGCGTAGGCAGCGATGCTAAAGGCAACGTAGTATTGCTGGCGCTGGATGAAGTAAAAGCGGGCGCTATGCCAGAAGAGCAGAAGAAAGCGATGGTGCAGGGTATTACCCAGAATAATGCGCAAATCGCATTCGAAGCGTTGATGAGCAATCTGCGTAAAGAAGCCAAAATCAAGCTCGGCGACATCATCGACCAGCAGCAATAATTTCGCGCCGCCTCGCAAAACGAGGTAACGCGATGCAATACTTAAAGGCCGCTTTCGCGGCCTTTTCCATTTCCGCAATCTGCCTTTTGTACTCCTTTTTTGTAGCCGCTATCGTGACCTTGCTGTCTACAAACAAGGAGATAACAGCATGAACAGAGGAATGAAAATGGTTATTGTCGCCGTGTTGCTGGCTTGTGCGGCGGGTTCTCAGGGGGCGCTGGCGGCATCGGCGAGCGGCAAGGCGGCATCGGCAAAAGAAACTATTCAGGCGCCGCAGACGAAAATGCCGGAGGAGGCCAAAACGGCGGATACCCACGGCGCGCGGGTTAGCATCAATAATGCCAGCGCGGAGGAGTTAGCACAGGCTATGAACGGCGTTGGGCTCAAGAAAGCGCAGGCAATCGTCAGCTACCGCGAAGAATATGGGCCGTTTAAGACTCTCGACGATCTTAAACAGGTCCCTGGGATGGGCAGTTCACTGGTAGAGAGAAATCTGTCACATCTGACGCTGTAATTTTCGCCTGTTGGTTTGCACAGTGGCAAATCTTTGCCATGCTAAAGAGGTTACATCATCTGGTGTGACCTCTTACCTGATTAACAACAATAATAGTAAGGCATGTGCGCTATGCAGACTCAAATTAAAGTTCGCGGTTATCACCTGGATGTTTATCAGCACGTTAACAATGCTCGTTATCTGGAGTTTCTCGAAGAGGCGCGCTGGGATGGGCTGGAGAGCAGCCCGGCGTTTCACTGGATGACCAGCCATAACATCGCTTTTGTGGTGGTCAATATCAATATCAATTATCGTCGCCCGGCGGTACTTGGCGACGTGCTCACCGTGACCAGTAAGCTTGAGCAGTTGAACGGCAAAAGCGGCACCCTTAGTCAGGTTGTGACCCTTAACCCTAACGGTGAAGTGGTGGCCGATGCGCTGATTACCTTTGTCTGCATTGATTTGAAAACGCAGAAGGCGCAGCCGCTGGAAGGGGAGTTGCGCGAAAAGCTCGACCAGATGAATTTGCGCTAATAACAGTCGGACCGCGGAGAGTTGCGAACCCGTAGCCCGGTAAGCGAAGCGCCACCGGACTGAACTTAAGCTTCGTGCCAGTCGTTTCCCGGAGGCGGCGCCTGATGCGCCTTTTCCGGGCTACCGGCCGTGGGACGCTGCGAATCCGTAGCCCCGGTAAGCGAAGCGCCACCGGGGACGTTGAACTCAAGCTTCGTGCCAGTCGTTTCCCGGGGGCGGCGCCTGACGCGCCTTTTCCGGGCTACCGGCCGTGGGACGCTGCGAACCCGTAGCCCCGGTAAGCGAAGCGCCACCGGGGACGTTGAACTTAAGCTTCGTGCCAGTCGTTTCCCGGAGGCGGCGCCTGACGCGCCTTTTCCGGGCTACCGGCTGGTGGGACGCATTGAACCCGTAGCCCCGGTAAGCGAAGCGCCACCGGGGACGTTGAACTCAAGCTTCGTGCCAGTCGTTTCCCGGGGGCGGCGCCTGACGCGCCTTTTCCGGGCTACCGGCCGTGGGACGCTGCGAATCCGTAGCCCCGGTAAGCGAAGCGCCACCGGGGACGTTGAACTTAAGCTTCGTGCCCCTGGCCCAGCCCGGTTTTTTGCTTCATTTGCGCCATCACGCCGGCCTTATCGCCCAGATACTGATTCAGGCCGTTGGCGCGCAGGTTGCAGGCCGCACACTGGCCGCAGCCGTCGCCCTTGATGCCGTTATAGCAGGTGAGCGTTTCGCGGCGAACCAGATCCAACTGGCCCCAATAATCGGCCAGCGCCCAGGTCTCGGCTTTGTTGAGCCACATCAGCGGCGTTTCAAAGCGAATGTCTTTCGCCATACCAAGGCTAACCGCGTGGTGCAGCGCTTTAACAAATTCGTCGCGGCAGTCCGGGTAACCGGAGAAGTCGGTCTCGCAAACGCCGGTAATAATCGCTTCGGCCTTAACCTGATAGGCGTAGATCGCCGTCAGGGTTAAAAACAGAATATTGCGACCTGGAACGAAGGTATTCGGAATACCATCGGCATCCGGCTCGTAATCCGGTACCGGAATGCTATCGCGGGTCAGGCTGCTCACCGCCAGTTCGTTAAGCAGCGTAACGTCCAGCACTTTGTGCGCTACCGCGCCCAGTTTTAGCGCCAGCTCGCGAGCCACGTCAATCTCGGCGCGGTGGCGTTGGCCATAATCAAAAGTGACGCAATGCACTTCATCATACTGTTCCAGTGCCTGCACCAGGCAGGTTGTTGAGTCTTGTCCTCCGCTGAAGACAACTACGGCGCGTTTCATGGCAATTCCTGACTAAATAAGTGAAAGCGTTATGGTACCGTCAGACGCTCGCGGCGACCAGCTCTCTCACGCCGATGATGCTGGTAGCCAGGCGCTGGCAAAGTCGAACCACCCTCTGGCATTAAGGCGCAGGCCATTAACCCCCGGCGGCGCGCTGATGCGGTAATTGTATTTGAATAACGGCGTCATGATGGCGTCATCCATCAGCGTATTGAAGACGTTGCGCAGGGCATCGTTGCGGCTACGCGCTTCGGGCTGCGCCTGCACGGCATCTAACGTTGCCTGCAGGTGCGCATATTGCGCCCCGGTCAGCAAATGGGGCCATAGCGTATCGCAGCGCAGCCACTGCTCAAGGGTATATTCCGGCGCTTCGCCAATCAGGCGGTCGCCCATCATCATATCGGCCTGCGCCAGATACCGGCAGCCGTCCCAATTTTTAGCGTCGTGAAAAATGAGCGTCAGTTCGCAGCCGAGAGTGGCGAGGCGTAGTTTCAGTTGCTCAGCCATTGTGTGTAATTCGACCGGCAAATGATAGAGCAGGGTGAGTTGGGGCGGCAACGGCACCTCATGGTTTTCCGGGCCCTGGGGAATGGACCAGCCCGGTAGCACTTCATGGCTCGGCGTAATCAGATCTTCATCCAGCGGTAGCGTTTCCAGCAACGACGAGCGGTGGATAATCGAAATTATCCGCTGGGCCTGCGCTTTACTGAGACGTGGACTCTGACGCAGGGTCAAATAGCAGAAGCCGAGGCTGATGCTGTTGCTCACCTGGCGCAAATTATTGAGCTCTTCGGGATCGCCGATGGTGATCTGTACCGGATGGCGACAGCTGGTGCCGAGATCGCTTTCGAATAGCTGCGGCGTGATCCAATATTCTACCGCCTGGATCAGCGGATGCTGTAAATGGTAGCGGGGATGGTTCTCCAGCCGAACCAGATCCGGGCCAAAAAGCTTTATTCGGAACGGACCGCTACCGAGCGCCGGATCGTCAGGATGCGCCAGCACGCTGCAATAGCTGGCTAAACGGAACGGTAGCCAGTAGTCCGGGCGATGCAGCGTAATCGTCAAACATTGGGCGTGGGTGACATCGATACGGCTGATGCTGGCAAAGAGGGTGCGTAGTGCCGGGAGTTCCAGGAGCAACAGTAGTCTTTGCTGCAGCTGTGAGGTTTTCACGGTATCGCCGTTATGCCAACACAGGGTAGAGCGGATATAAAAGTGCCAGCGCAGCCCATCGGGTGATACCTGCCAGTGGTGTGCCAGATCGCCCACCGGCGTATTGTCGCTATCGTCGAAACGCGTCAGGCCGGAATAGATCTGCCCGGCCAAATGTTGTTCCGCACGACCGGGAAGAAAACCGGGGCGCAGCGGTTCCAGTGGACGGTAGTAAGGTATACGCAGCGTCGGGGTATTGTTTTGCCACTGGCCGCCGAGGAAGGGGTGCAACAACGCTTTCAGCTCAACCGGCGCCAGCTGCGCCAGCTCCAGCGCGTTTTGTTGCTGACCCTTATTCAGCGCCTGTTCCATCATCTCGTTACGCAAACTTTCCGGGGTTTTGTAAAAACAGAGCATTCCGCGCTTGCCGCGCCCGGAGCTGGCCTGCCAGCTTAACCAGCCGGCCTCCTGAGCCTGGCGCAACAGCGTACGGATATGTCGCTCGCTACAAAAGCAGCGTTCAGCCAGCTCGCCAACGGTCACCTGCTGCGGAGCGCCGGACGACGGCTGCCAAAGGCGCTGATACTGATTTAAACGATTTAATAATCTCATTTGCCGAAAACCCGGAACAATAAAAAATATCTATTCACTATTACTTCCGTATATCTCAAGCGATACTGCAACACAAGCGAAACCCATCACACATCGGGGAAAATACCATGGCAAAATTAGCGGCATTTGATATGGACGGCACCCTGCTGATGCCGGACCATCGTCTCGGAGAACAGACTCTGACGGCGCTGAGACGGCTGCGTGAACGCGATATCGCCCTGACCTTTGCCACCGGTCGCCATGCTCTGGAAATGCACCATGTGATCGGCGAGTTTTCCCTTGATGCTTTTCTGATTACCGGTAACGGCACGCGCATCCATTCACTGGAAGGTGAAGAGCTGTATCGCCAGGATCTGAATCCGGAAGTGGCGGAAGAGGTGCTGCACAGCGTGTGGGATACTCAGGCGAGTATGCACGTTTTCAATGATGACGGCTGGTTTACCGGCCAGGCAAGGCCGGAACTGCTCCGGGCTCACGCCTTCAGCGGCTTTCATTATCAACTGAGCGATCCGAAACGGATGCCGGCGCACCACGTCACCAAGATCTGTTTCTGCGGCGATCATGACGATCTGCGCCGCCTGCGGATCCAGCTAAATGACGCGCTAGGCGATCGCGCGTTTCTTTGTTTCTCGGCGATGGATTGCCTGGAGGTGCTGCCGGTCGGCTGTAATAAAGGGGCAGCGCTGGCGGTGCTGAGCCAGCACTTAGGTTTCACTTTGCAGGACTGCATGGCCTTTGGTGATGCAATGAACGATCGCGAGATGCTCGGTAGCGTAGGGCGAGGGTTCATTATGGGCAACGCGATGCCGCAGCTCAAAGCTGAACTGCCGCATCTACCGATCATCGGAGACTGCCGTCATCAGGCTGTTTCCCATTTTTTAACACATTGGCTGGATAATCCTGATCTTCCTTATTCCCCCGAATAGAGAGACCCTACCAGCAAGCCGGATAGCGTTCTATCCGGCTTTTTTTATTGTGCGCCGCTTAGTTGCATAATCTGCGTCTGCCACGGGCTAATATCGCCGATATTCGCCGCGACCCACTGCGGGTTGTAATAGCTTTCGAGATAACGTTCGCCGCTGTCGCACAACAGGGTGACGATGGAACCCTGGCGTCCTTTATCGCGCATGCGCGTGGCCAGTTGCAGCACGCCCCACATATTGGTACCGGTGGAGGCGCCGACTTTTCTTCCAAGCTGCTTTTCCAGCCACAGGGCGGTAGCGACGCTGGCGGCATCCGGAACGCGCAGCATCTCATCGACGACGTCAGGAATAAACGATGGCTCGACGCGCGGACGGCCAATCCCTTCGATCTTGCTGCCGACCGGGCTGCGCAGGCTGGCGTCGCGGCTTTGCCAGTAATCGAGGAACACCGAATTCTGCGGGTCGACGACCATCAGTTGCGTCTCGTAACCCTGGCAGCGAATATAGCGGCCGATGGTTGCAGAAGTACCGCCGGTACCGGCGCTCATGACGATCCACGACGGCTGCGGATACGGCTCATGGGTCATCTGGCGGAAAATGCTGTCGGCGATATTGTTATTGCCGCGCCAGTCGGTGGCGCGCTCGGCGAAGGTGAACTGATCCATATAGTGGCCATTCAACTCGCGCGCCAGCATTTCGGAAGCAGCATAGATTTCGCAGGCGTTGTCGACGAAATGACAGCGTCCGCCATAAAATTCAATCTGTTCGATTTTACGTTTCGCCGTACAGGAGGGCATCACGGCAATAAACGGCAGGCCCAGCAGGCGAGCAAAATAGGCTTCTGAGACCGCCGTCGAACCCGAAGACGATTCGATAATCGTGGTGCCTTCTTTGATCCATCCGTTGCACAGACCATAGAGAAACAGCGAGCGCGCCAGTCGGTGCTTGAGGCTACCGGTTGGATGCGTACTCTCATCTTTCAGATAAATAGGGATCCCCGGAAAACCAGGCAACGCCAGGCGGATCAGGTGTGTATCGGCGGAACGCTGATAGTCGGCGTTAATTTCACTAATGGCATGTTTTACCCAGGCGCTGTTCATCTCGGATTCCTGTTTGTCATTTTGTGCCCAGCTTAGCGGATTGTGCGGGAAAAATTGTTGCTATTTGGCCTTTCAATTACAATTACGGGAGTAAATTATTCTCTCTGGTGGCCTTATGCTAGATAAAATTGACCGTAAGCTGCTCTCATTGCTGCAAACTGACTGCACCCTCTCTTTGCAGGCGCTGGCGGATGCCGTTAATCTGACCACCACGCCCTGCTGGAAACGGCTCAAGCGCCTTGAGGACGAAGGTATCCTGCGCGAGCGCGTGGCCATTCTGGATGCGGAAAAGCTGGGGCTCGGTCTAACCGCCTTCGTTTTGATAAAAACCCAGCATCACAGCAGCGACTGGTACTGCCGCTTTGTTAGCGAAGTGTCGCAAATGGCGGAAGTGCTGGGTTTCTGGCGTATGGCCGGCGAGTACGATTACCTGCTACGGGTGCAGGTCGCGGATATGAAGCGCTATGACGACTTTTATAAACGTCTGGTGAACAGCGTGCCGGGGCTGTCGGATGTCACTTCGAGTTTTGCCATGGAACAGATAAAATACACCACGGCCTTACCTATTGATTAACGGCTTTTTGCCGCCACGAATTATACATTCAGGATTTTACCGTTTGCGATTATTTGCTCAACTTAGCTGGTACTTTCGCCGGGAGTGGCGCCGCTATCTCGGCGCCGTCGCTCTGCTTGCCGTTATTGCCGTACTCCAGCTAATCCCGCCGAAAGTAGTGGGGATTGTGGTCGATGGCGTGACTAAAGAACATTACACCGCAGAGCAGGTGTGGATGTGGATCGGCGCGCTGGTGGTTATCGCGGTGATGATTTATCTGCTGCGCTATGTCTGGCGCGTGCTGCTCTTCGGCGCCTCTTATCAACTGGCCGTTGAACTGCGTGAAGACTTCTACCGTCAGCTCAGCCGCCAGCATCCGGCCTTCTATCTGCGTCACCGTACCGGCGATCTTATTGCCCGCGCGACCAACGATGTTGACCGCGTCGTCTTCGCCGCCGGCGAGGGTGTCCTGACGCTGGTGGATTCATTGGTGATGGGCTGTGCGGTACTGATTGTGATGTCGACGCAAATCAGCTGGCAGTTAACGCTGCTGGCGCTGGTGCCGATGCCGTTTATGGCGCTGGCGATCAAGCGTAATGGCGATGCCCTGCATGAGCGTTTCCGCGTGGCGCAGGCGGCTTTTTCCAGCCTCAACGATCGCACACAGGAAAGCCTGACCAGCATACGGATGATTAAAGCGTTCGGCCTTGAGGATCGCCAGTCGGCGCAGTTTGCCGCCGATGCGGCGGATACCGGGGCGAAGAACATGCGGGTCGCGCGTATCGATGCCCGCTTCGACCCGACAATCTATATTGCCATTGGCGCGGCCAACCTGCTGGCAATCGGCGGCGGCAGCTGGCTGGTGTTGCAGGGCGAGCTGACCCTTGGTCAGTTAACCAGTTTTGTCATGTATCTCGGCCTGATGATTTGGCCAATGCTGGCGCTGGCGTGGATGTTTAACATCGTTGAGCGCGGTAGCGCCGCCTATGGACGTATTCGTTCGATGCTGGAAGAAGCGCCGGTGGTCAACGATGGTAGCGAAACGGTGCCGGAGGGGCGCGGGGCACTTAACGTGGCGGTGCGCGAATTTATCTATCCGCAGGCGGCGAAACCGTCGCTGGAGAAGGTTAACTTCACCCTGCAGCCGGGGCAAATGCTCGGTATCTGCGGCCCGACGGGAGCCGGGAAAAGCACCATACTTTCCCTTATTCAGCGCCATTTTGATGTTACCGAGGGGGATATCCGTTTCCATGATATTCCGCTGTCTCGCCTGCAGCTTGATAGCTGGCGCGGGCGGCTGGCGGTGGTCAATCAAACACCATTCCTGTTCTCCGATACCGTGGCCAATAACATTGCCTTGGGTAAACCGGATGCGACCCGGGAACAAATCGAACATGTCGCGCGGCTGGCCAGCGTTCATGATGATATTCTGCGCCTGCCGCAGGGCTATGAAACGGAAGTCGGCGAGCGCGGCGTCATGCTCTCAGGCGGTCAGAAACAACGTATTTCTATTGCCCGAGCGCTGCTGCTGGAGGCGGAAATCCTGATCCTTGATGACGCGCTGTCGGCGGTTGATGGGCGGACGGAGCATGATATTTTGCATAACCTGCGACAGTGGGGGGAAGGGCGGACGGTGATTATCAGCGCCCACCGCCTCTCAGCATTAACCGAAGCCAGTGAAATTTTGGTTCTGCAACACGGCCATATTGCCCAGCGCGGACGCCATGAGCAGCTTGCCGCCCAGTCGGGATGGTATCGCGACATGTACCGCTATCAGCAACTGGAAGCAGCGCTCGACGATGCGCCGCAGGATGAGGAGGCGACAGATGCGTAATTTCGCCGATCTCTGGCCGATCCTGAAACGTCTGCTGGCCTACGGTTCGCCGTGGCGTAAGCCGCTTATCATTGCCGTTATCATGATGTGGATAGCAGCGGCGGCGGAAGTCAGCGGCCCGCTGCTGATAAGCTATTTCATTGATAACATGGTGGCGAAACAGTCGCTACCGGTGAAGCTGGTCTGCGGCCTGGCGGCGGCCTATATCTTCCTGCAGATCCTTGCCGCTACGCTGCACTATAACCAGGCGCTGCTGTTTAACCGGGCGGCGGTCGGCGTGGTGCAGCAGTTGCGCAGCGATGTGATGGACGCCGCGCTGCGTCAGCCGTTAAGCGAGTTTGATACGCAACCTGTCGGCCAGTTGATATCACGCGTTACCAACGATACCGAAGTGATTCGTGACCTGTACGTGACAGTCGTGGCGACGGTGCTGCGCAGCGCGGCGCTGATAGGCGCGATGCTGGTGGCGATGTTCAGTCTCGACTGGCGAATGGCGCTGGTGGCGGTGGCTATCTTCCCGGCGGTGCTGATCGTGATGGCTATCTATCAGCGTTACAGCACGCCGATCGTGCGTCGCATGCGCGCCTGGCTTGCCGATATCAATGATGGCTTCAACGAAGTGATCAACGGCATGGGCGTTATTCAGCAATTCCGCCAGCAGGCGCGATTCGGCGAGCGAATGCGTGAAGCCAGTTACGGACACTATCTGGCGCGCATGCAGACGCTGCGTCTGGATGGTTTCCTGCTGCGACCGCTGTTAAGCCTGTTTTCATCGCTGATCCTCTGCGGCCTGCTGATGCTGTTTGGTTTTAGCGCTTCCGGAAGTATCGAAGTCGGGGTGTTATATGCCTTTATTAGCTATCTCGGGCGGCTTAACGAACCGCTGATCGAACTTACCACCCAGCAGTCGATGCTGCAGCAAGCGGTGGTGGCGGGCGAACGCGTGTTTGAGCTGATGGACCGTCCACGCCAGAGCTGGGGTAACGATAGCGCGCCGTTACGCAGCGGTGCGGTGGCGATTGATAACGTCTCTTTTGCCTATCGCGACGATCGGCTGGTGCTGCAGGATATCAATCTGGATATTCCTTCGCGCGGTTTTGTGGCGCTGGTTGGCCATACCGGTAGCGGCAAGAGCACGCTGGCCAGCCTGATGATGGGCTACTACCCGTTGACCAAAGGCGAAATTCGTCTTGATGGCCGCCCGCTGTCGTCGTTAAGCCACAGCGCTTTACGTCGGGGCGTCGCGATGGTGCAACAGGATCCGGTGGTATTAGCCGATACCTTCTATGCCAACGTGACGCTGGGCCGCGATATCAGCGAGCAGCAGGTCTGGGAAGCGCTGGAGGCGGTGCAGCTCGCTGACCTTGCCCGTGAAATGAGCGACGGGATTTATACCCAACTGGGCGAGCAGGGCAACAACCTGTCGGTGGGGCAGAAACAGCTGTTGGCGCTGGCCCGTGTGCTGGTCGAGACGCCGCAGGTGCTGATCCTCGATGAAGCGACAGCTAACATCGATTCCGGTACCGAGCAGGCTATCCAGCAGGCGCTGGCGAAAGTGCGCGAGCACACCACGCTGGTAGTTATCGCCCACCGTCTGTCGACCATCGTCGAAGCGGATACGATCCTGGTGCTGCACCGTGGCCAGGCCGTCGAGCGCGGGAACCATCAGCAATTGCTGGCGGCGAAGGGCCGTTACTGGCAGATGTACCAGCTACAGCTGGCTGGCGAAGAGCTAGCCGCCAGCGTTGAGGAGGAGTCGCTGAGCGCCTGATGCACCATCAGCAGGCATTGGTGCAGGGGTGACGTGAAGTGGTGCAACTTGCTCACTAAGGGCGCACCGTATTGGTGCATTTTTGCGCATTAGCGGTCATTTGCCGTCTCGCCAGTAACATCCTCGCGTTTTTTTCTCCATAAACGGGCCGATTCACGGCCCGTTTTCATTTTTGGCATATCCCTTGCTTTATCTCCTGTGTTAGCTGCGGCCACTATCAAATACTGACTGGAGGGGATTTATGAAGCTGGTTACCGTGGTAATCAAACCATTCAAACTGGAAGACGTTCGCGAAGCGTTGTCCTCCATCGGCATTCAGGGCCTGACGGTCACGGAAGTGAAAGGCTTCGGCCGCCAGAAAGGCCATGCCGAGCTCTATCGCGGCGCCGAATACAGCGTCAATTTCCTGCCAAAAGTAAAAATTGATATTGCGATTGCCGACGATCAGCTGGATGAGGTTGTCGAGGTGATAGGCAAGGCCGCCTGGACCGGAAAAATTGGCGACGGCAAAATTTTTGTCGCCGAACTGCAGCGCGTGATTCGTATTCGTACCGGCGAATCCGACGAAGCGGCACTGTAATTGCCTGACCACACAGCGATGGGGATGAAGAGATGATGAGAACGACGATGAAAACGGCTCTGGGAGCGCTGGCGCTGCTTCCGGGACTGGCGCTGGCGGCCGAACCGGCGGTGGCGGATAAAGCCGACAACGCCTTTATGATGATTTGCACCGCGCTGGTGCTGTTTATGACAATCCCCGGCATTGCGTTGTTCTACGGCGGCCTGATTCGCGGTAAAAACGTGCTCTCAATGCTGACTCAGGTCATTGTGACTTTTGGCCTGGTTTGCGTGCTGTGGGTTATCTATGGCTATACGCTTGCCTTCGGTAGCGGCGGTAGCTTCTTCGGCAGCTTCGACTGGGTGATGCTGAAGAATATTGAACTGAAAGCGTTGATGGGCTCGTTCTATCAATATATCCACGTCGCTTTCCAGGGCTCTTTCGCCTGTATCACCGTGGGCCTGATCGTCGGTGCGCTGGCGGAACGTATTCGTTTCTCCGCGGTACTGATTTTTGTGGTGGTTTGGCTCACGCTCTCCTACGTGCCGATTGCGCATATGGTGTGGGGCGGCGGCCTGCTGGCGACCCATGGTGCGCTGGACTTCGCCGGCGGTACCGTCGTACACATCAACGCTGCGGTAGCGGGGCTGGTGGGCGCGTATATGATGGGCAAACGCGTGGGCTTTGGCAAAGAAGCGTTTAAACCGCATAACCTGCCGATGGTCTTCACCGGTACGGCGATTCTGTATGTCGGCTGGTTCGGCTTTAACGCCGGTTCCGCAAGCGCGGCCAACGAAATTGCCGCCCTGGCCTTCGTAAATACCGTCGTGGCGACCGCTGGCGCGATTCTGGCCTGGACCTTCGGCGAATGGGCCACCCGCGGCAAACCCTCGCTGCTGGGCGCCTGCTCCGGCGCGATTGCCGGTCTGGTCGGCATTACTCCGGCGTGCGGTTATGTTGGCGTTGGCGGCTCGCTGATTATCGGTATCATCGCCGGCCTGGCCGGGCTGTGGGGCGTCACGGTGCTGAAGCGCTGGCTGCGCGTCGATGACCCATGCGATGTGTTTGGCGTTCATGGCGTGTGCGGCATCATCGGTTGTATCCTGACTGGCATCTTCGCTTCCACTACCCTTGGCGGCGTCGGCTATGCGGAAGGCGTCACGATGGGGCATCAGCTGCTGGTACAGCTGGAAAGTATCGGCATTACCGTGGTCTGGTCCGCCGTCGTCGCCTGGATCGGCTTCAAAGTGGCGGCGATGACCGTCGGCCTGCGGGTTCCGGAAGAGCAGGAGCGCGAAGGGCTGGACGTCAACAGCCACGGCGAAAACGCCTACAACGCCTGATATATTGTGCAATCTCCATAAGCGTCAAAGCCTCCCGCATGGGAGGCTTTTTCTTTGCGTGGAATTTATTTCTTACTGAAGCCAGGGATAAAGCGGTCAACATCCACTTCCATAAACTGGCTGCGCTGGAAGTGGGCTTTCATATTCCACGGGACGGTGCAGTCGAAAATGGTTTTGCAGGCAATACCGCTATCGCGAATCGATGGGCTGAAGGCCGGGTCGGATGATGGATCCAGCGGATGGCAACGTACGCCGGGAATAAACACGGTGCTGACATCGCCCTGATAGCGGGTGGTCATCGCCCACATGACGTCGTTGATGTCGAAAACGTCGACGTCTTCATCGACCAGCATTACGTGCTTTAGCTCCGAGAAGGCGGAAAACGCCAGTAGCGCGGCCTGACGCTGACGGCCCTCATCGCTGTGGGTGCGTTTCTTCACCTGCAGCACGGCGAGATATTTACCGGTGCCTGGCGAAGGACAGTGGACGTTTTGCACAAAGCCTGGAAGCGCGCGCTCTACCATTTGCAGAATGCTGGCTTCGGTCGGGATCCCGGCAAGATTGGTATGTTCATCGCTCGGCCCGATACAGGTTTGCAGAATCGGGTGACGGCGGTGGGTAATTGCTTTGACTTTGATCACCGGCACTTCCGCCTGAGCGCTACCGGTGTAGCCGGGGAACTCCGGCATCGCTTTCCCGCTGTTGGTATTCTGATCTTCGCGTACCCGCACGCCCGGCAGCAGTTCACCTTCAATAACGATTTCGGCGTTGGCGATGGCGCGGGCGTTGACGCTCACGCATTCGCTGAGCTCGACGGCCTGATTACGTAGAGCGCCGGCGATGGAGAGTTCATCAAACCCGAGAGGGGTGGTCGGCGGCTCAAAGCAGGCGCCAATTTCAATCGCCGGATCCACGCCGATGCTAATCGAGATAGGCAACGCTTTCCCGGCCGCCTCGGCTTTTTGCCGGAAAGTATCGAGATGACGTCCCGGTACGAAATACATCGAGATTTCGTCTTTGCTCTGTACGCACAGGCGGTGGATGGTGACATCATGATCGCCGGTTTCCGGATCCGCGGCATAGCACATGCCGAGGGTAAAGTAGGGACCTGCGTCTTCCGGGGTGTTAGTCGGCGCAGGCAAAATTTTGAGAATATCGAAATCAGGATCGCTTGCCAGATGTACCACCTCCTGGCAGGCCGCCTGGTCGCGCGGGATGGTGATTGGCGCGATAGGATTCGCCACGGAGTCTTTGAGCATAAACGCCAGGTTTTCCGGCGTGGTGCCAAACAGGCGGGCGACGCGCTGGCGTGAACACAGCAGGCCAATAAGCACTCTGACATCATCGTAGCCTTTGACCTTATTAAAGATCATCGCCGGGCCAACGCGGGTCGGGCGCTGAACGGTGCCGTGGGCGCCGACATAGCGGTACACGCCGGAGAGCTCGGCGATGGGGTCAACGGGTTCGTCGGTGTAGATAAGTTCATCATCGTACTGGCTTAATACCGCCAAAGCAGAACGCAGATCGGTTACTTTCATTAGTTGTTCAGACATCGTACTTCCTTCAGGTTTCTGGCAATGGCTATTCATTCTCACCAGATACCGATAAGAGTCCAATCACATTTCCCCTCATTTTAATAAGAGATTATTATCAGTGTTTTCGGGAGGGCGTGATGGATTATCGACAGCTACAGGCATTTACGGTTCTGGCGGAAGAATTGCACTTTGGTCGGGCGGCGCAGCGTCTGCATATCACGCAACCGGCGCTGACGCAGCAGATTAAAAGTTTTGAGAACGCGCTGGAATTGCGGCTATTTACCCGCGATCGACGCAACGTCGCGCTGACCGCCGAAGGGCAATTTTTGCTGGCCGAGGCGCGGATGATCCTCGGCCACTGCGATAAATTTCGCGAGAATGCGCGCAGTTTGCGGCAGGGGCGCAAAGGGCAGTTGAAAATTGGCTACGTTGGCTCGGCTATTTTCGACCCGGCGTTGAGCGTGTTAATAGGAAATTATCGTCAACGTAAACCTGAAGCCGATCTGCTGATTGAAGAGCATAACGTTAACGACCTGATAACCGGGCTATTAAGCGAAACGGTCGACCTGGCGTTTATCCGCTCACCAGGCGCGCAATATGATGAACTGGAGTCGCTGGATATTGCGACCCGGCCGCTGGTGGCGGTGGTACCTCGCCATCATCCGCTCGCCAGCCGGCGCGCTATTCCACTCGCGGCGCTGGCGGAAGAGACGTTTTTTATTCAGCAAGATCCGTGCGGCGTCGGGCTGGGTTGGTCAGCCATCAGCGCCTGTCGGCAGGCGGGTTTTACGCCCCGTAAGATTCAGTACTCGCGTGATGTCTCCACGGCGATAGGCCAGGTATCGATGGGAATGGGCGTGACGTTGGTGCCCGAGACGCAAAGCGCCATGCTGGTGTCGGAGGTCAGCTATTGCCTGCTGGAAGAGACCTTTGCCGTGACGACGCTTACGCTGTGCTGGCGGCGGGAGAGTCGCAACGGGCTATTGGGTGATTTTATTGCCGGTGCGCGCGAACTGCTTGGCCGTTAAAGGCAAGCGGGCCCATTGCGGGCCCGTCGCGAATTAGTTATTGCGGTTACGCATGACGCCTTCCTGCACCGTCGAGGCGACCAGAATACCGTCCTGGGTATAGAATTCGCCGCGAACAAAACCACGGGCGCTGGAGGCGGAAGTGCTTTCGACGCTGTATAGCAGCCATTCGTTGATGTTAAACGGGCGGTGGAACCACATTGAGTGGTCGATGGTGGCAACCTGCATACCCGGCTCAAGGAAGCCGACGCCGTGCGGCTGTAGCGCTACCGGCAGGAAATTAAAATCAGACGCGTAGCCCAGCAGCGACTGGTGGACGCGAATATCATCCGGCACTACGCCGTTGGCGCGGATCCACACCTGGCGGGTGGGTTCGGCAACGTGGCCTTTCAGCGGGTTATGGAACTCCACCGGGCGAATTTCCAGCGGTTTATCGCTGAGGAACTTCTCTTTCGCCTGCGGCGGCAGCAGATGCGCCAGTTTACGGGCGATATCGGTTTCAGAGGGCAGGCCTTCCGGTGACGGGGCTGCCGGCATTGCTTTTTGATGTTCGTAGCCCGGTTCCGGGGCCTGGAACGAGGCGGTCATGTAAAAGATGGGTTTACCGTGCTGGATAGCCGCCACCCGGCGAGCGCTGAAGCTATTGCCGTCGCGCAGCACTTCAACATCGTAAACGATGGGTTTTTGGCTATCGCCGGGACGCAGGAAGTAACTATGAAAGGAGTGAATCAGGCGTTCCTCAGGCACGGTTTCTTTGGCGGCATACAGCGCCTGACCGACCACCTGGCCGCCGAAGACCTGACGTAAGCCGAGGTCTTCGCTCTGCCCGCGAAACAGCCCTTCTTCAATTTTTTCCAGATTTAATAATGCCAGCAGATTGGTTAGAGCCTGACTCATAGTTACCCTCAATTAATGATAGCGGCGCTGACGCAGCGCGTATTGTGGGCAAGTATAACCTGGAATCTCAAGTGGTCCGATGGGTGTAATAATCTGAATAAATGCCCCTTTCCGGGAATTATTCTGAGATCTGTGCCACACTTATTCACGATACTAATGTCTTAGCCATCGTGATGGCAGGACGTACTCCTGTGACTAAAGGGATGAAAAGGAGAACATAATGAAATTTGCCTATATGTTAAGTGCTATCGCCGTTGCTGCGGCCTTATCCGCCTGTGCGAATAACCCGAACAGCAACGCCGCTCATCAGACGACGGCACCCGATCCTTACGGCATTGCCTCACTGAGCTCCTCGCAGCAACAGCCTAATGTTTCCGGGACTATCAATATTCGCCAACGCGTAGCGTTACCGCCGGATGCGGTACTGACCGTGACGTTGTCCGATGCGTCGCTTGCCGATGCGCCAGCGCGTGTATTGTCGCAAAAAGCGGTCCGTACTGAAGGTAAGCAGGCGCCGTTCAACTTTGTGCTGCCTTATAACCAGGCGGATATCAAACCGAACGCGCGGATCCTGCTGAGTTCGGCGATTACCGTAAATGGCCAGTTGATGTTTATCACCGATACCGTGCAGACCGTGGTAACCCAGGGCGGTAATCGCGCCGATCTGGTGCTGGTGCCGGTGCAGCATGCGCCAGTGCCGGTGGCTAATGATATGGCGCCGATGGCGCAATAAACGTCTCCATGCCCCTGTTCAGGGGCATTTTTTTGCCCTTAATAAACCCAGCGATAGTGTTGCAGGTCGATATGACCGCTGCCGGAGACCTGGACGCCTTCCGCTAGCAGCGCCTGACGCTGGCGCTGTAGGTCAGGGCCGGTCAGCGAAATATCGCCGTGGCGATTCACCACCCGGTGCCATGGCAGGGTTGAGCCTTCCGGTAGGCGCTTTAACACGCCGCCCACCTGACGCGCCGCGCGCGGCGAGCCCGCCAACAGAGCGACATCGCCGTAGGTGGTGACATACCCTTCCGGAATTGAGGCGACTATCTGCCAGACCCGCTGGGGAAAGCTGTCGTGGACGTCCTCCATCATCACTCCTTCACGCGAGAAAAGCTCAGAATAAGCGCTTGCCCCCATACTGTACAGCCGTCAAAGGACGGTGAATTCCAGCGCCAGCCCGAGGATCTGCATACCATGAATATTGTCATGCGGGCTGTTGGCAATCAGGCTTTCAAGAAACTTCAGCCGCTGCGATTGCGCATTGATAATCAGTTTGCCGCGCAGCGTCGGGTATTTGAGCGATGAAATGGGATAAACCACCCGGCCTTTAACCTCAACGGGCAGCTTACGCAGCTCGACGTGTTGCAATACGCCCACCGTGGAAAAGAGCAGGGCAACGGGGGTCACCGATAACAACGGCGCGGGACTGACGCTGACGAAATCCAGCAGCAGCTCGGGGCGTAGAAAATTCATGCCGTGAAAGGGTACGGTTACGCCATCAATGGCGGGCATGGGCAAGGTAGTGGTGGAGCGTGGTGATTGAGTCATGCGATTACCGTAGCGACAACACGTTGAAAAGACACAGGACGAATAAGTATGGCGGGTAGCGGTAAACTGTGCCGCGATGGGGCTCGCAATCTCTCTCATTGCCGGGACGTTCGGCCGGACAAAGGCACTATTTGCCGGGAAAACCTACGTTTTGCATAATAAACCAGCAGCTGGACGCGAGTGGCTTGCAATTCAGGAGTGCTATAGGGATAATGCGCCAGCGCGTTGGTTATCAACGCTCTCAATGGGGGCTCTGTTGGTTCTCCCGCAACGCTACTCTGTTTACCAGGTCAGGTCCGGAAGGAAGCAGCCAGAGCAGACGACGTGTGTGCCGGGATGTAGCTGGCAGGGCCCCCACCCATTTCTGGCGGTCCTGATTTAAAATCCCTTCATTTTTTGTGCTTTTATTCTCTGCTACTATTATAGGCAGCTTCACTTTATTTATTGTTTTACGTTACTAAAACGACTCTTTTTTATACCTTAATTTTGTATTGTCATAAATATGAAATAATAATGACATACTAATGTCATTTTCATGTCATATATAATGGGCAAATTATTTCATGGAATTACCAGATATTATTAAGGATAAATAATATCTCTGGATCAAGATGTTAACTTCGTGTATTAATTATGATGATTTTATTGCACGGGAAGCGTGATCATGACCACAGTAGTTCTGAATGTGAAAATTGACGCAGAGTTAAAAGATAAACTGCGTCATTATGCGGAAGTGAATAACGAGAATTTAGGCACGGCTACGGAGAAGCTGCTGCAATTGGCGCTTGCGGCCATTGATTCAGCAGACGAGGCGGGGGTTTCGCATGAGGATATTGATAACCAGCATACCGAAGAGGAAGCGTCGCCGTTAACCCCTAAAGAAATCAAAGCATTACGGAAACTTCTGAAGAAGAAAAGATGAAACAACAATTCTCTACAGCCAGCAGTTACAGTGAAGCCTGTGACCTGCTGCGTTCCGGGTACGTTAAGCACGTGCGCCTGAACTGGAATATCGGTAGTGATGAGTTTTTTCGCATTGCTTCCGACTGGTGTGAAACCGGCGCAAAAATTAAAAAAGATGACGATGGCTTTATTATTTCGCTAAAAGGTTTTCCTATTCCGCGCCAGCATTAATGAAATGACTACGCGGTTGTCATCGTAATGACATACGGCGTGGGCAAGATGGTACTGCAATTTTATAAAACATCTCATATTCATCATGGATGGTGGTTTTTGACGGGCTGATCCCAGCCCGTCGATATTTTATTATATTATTTTACGTGTTCTCGCCATTTCTTTCTGTTGCGTAAGGGTCTGCCACAGCGGTTGTAAAATGCTGAAGGCGTTGCGCAATTCCGTATCCGGCAGGGTGAAAGGCAAACGTAAATAACGGTCGAAGGCACCTTCCAGACCGAATCGTGTACCGGTACCGATATGAATGCCGGCATTCTCAGCGCGCACCGAAAACTGTGTTGCCAACATCTTCGGCAGCTCCACCCAAAACGATAGCCCGCCCTCGGGGACGCAAAAGCGCCAGCGGGGAAAATATTCCGCCATCAACGCAGCGCACATATCACGACGCGCGGCCAGCATTGCCCGCCGCGGCGGCAACAGTGTTTGTTCGTTCTCCAGTAGCCAACAACAAGCCAGCTGTTCCAGCAGCGGCGAACCGAGATCGAGTGTATCCCGCGCCTGGATGAGCGAGGCAATCGTCCGCGCCGGGGCGCGGATCCAGCCAATTCGCAGTCCTCCCCAGAACGTTTTACCCGCTGAACCAATAGTGATTATCGGTGCTTCAGGGTTGAAAGCCGCCAGCGGCGGAGGCGGTGGGGCGTTGTACCATAAATCGACCATCGTTTCGTCGGCGACCAGCGTCGTTCGCGTGCTGGCGGCCAGATCGGCGACGCGCTGCCGGGTCTCGCTATCCATGCAGCGACCGGTGGGATTATGAAAATCCGGCATCATAAAGGCCAGCCGCGGCGAAGTTTGGGCAATGGTCGCCGCCAGGCCGTCGCAGTCCCAGCCCTTTTCCGGTAAAGAGACGCCTATCGGTCGGCAGGAGGCGCCGCGAATAGCGTTAATCGCCATCGGGTAAGAGGGCGCGTCAACTACCACCCGATCGCCTGGCCCGGTTAACAGACGCAGTACCAGGGCAAATCCGCTCAGCGCGCCATTCACAATCATCACTTCATCCGCCTGCGTCGGCAGGCCGCGTTCGCTATAGCGGCGGGCAATGATTGCGCGCAAATCGACTAACCCCTGCTGATCGTAGCCGGTATAGGACAAATACTGCGGCATCAGCGTCAGCGCGTGGCTGTAGGCTTGATGAATCTCCGGTCCGGCGCTGAGGGCGGCGGTGGCGAGATTGACCGATGGTGCCGAAAGCGTCTGCTCTCCGGGGCGCAGAGGGCCGGCAGGTAGCGCAATGCGTGAACCACTTCCCTGGCGACTTTGCAGATAGCCTTCTTCTCGCAATAACCCCAGCGCGCTGGCGATAGTGGTGCGGCTAACATTTAGCGCCGTCGCCAGTTCCCGCTCGCCGGGCAGACGGGTCTCCAGCGCCAGCCGTCCATCAAGGATCAACAGACGCAGCGCTTCTGCCAGCTGCCGCCACAGCGGCGCGCGCGAGGAAGGGGATTGCCAGTTGCCGAGCAGGCGTACCAGCGATTGTGTTCCAAAACGACGTACTGACATAGCGATCCACTTTTAAAAAACTGGCCATTAATTACCAATCCATTTTCACTGATGATGGGGGTATTCGCAATACATACTGAGGTGTTTATGGTCCGTCGTTTGCTACAACTTTATATTGGTCTGGTGCTCTATGGCGTGTCGACGGCGTTATTCGTCCATGCCAACCTCGGGGCCGATCCGTGGGATGTGTTTCATCTGGGGGTGGCGAAACAACTTAATATCAGTTTCGGTACGGTGATTATTGCGACCGGCGCCGCGGTGCTGCTGCTGTGGATCCCGCTGCGTCAGATGCCGGGTCTCGGCACCATTAGCAATGTCATCGTGCTTGGCCTTGCGGCCGATGCCACGCTCGCGGTACTTCCGCCGCTGGAATCGCTGCCCGCGCGTAGTCTGCTACTCGCCGGCGCGGTGGTGATGAATGCGATAGCAACCGGGATGTATATCGGCGCCGGTTTTGGTCCCGGGCCGCGTGATGGCTTGATGACCGGATTGCATGCGCGAACCGGCTGGTCTTTGCGTGGTATCCGTACCGCTATCGAAGTCTCGGTACTGCTGATTGGCTGGCTGCTGGGCGGCAAAGTCGGGGTTGGCACCGTGGTTTACGCCTTTGCTATTGGCCCGCTGATCCAGTTATTTTTACCCTGGTTCCGTCAACCGCGAGCAGTCAGTACGGCGGCGAAAAGCCGGGGGCTGGCGTCCTGAAATCGCCGTTCGCGATAGCAGCGACTAAACTTATCACTCAGACGCCGACGGATATGCCGCCGGCGCTGTTCACTTCGGAGACTCACTCATGAAGTATGTTGATGGTTTTGTCGTTGCCGTCCCTGCGGAAAATAAGGAGGCATACCGCGAACTGGCAGCAAAATCGGCGCCGCTGTTTAAAGAGTTTGGCGCCACGCGCGTCGTGGAGTGTTGGTCGGATGATGTCCCGGAAGGGAAGCTGACGGATTTCCGCATGTCGGTTAAAGCGCAGGCGGATGAGGAAGTGGTTTTCAGTTGGATCGAGTACCCGTCTAAGGAGATCAGGGATGCGGCCAATGCGAAAATGATGAGCGACCCGCGGATCAAAGCGCTTAGCGATAGCTTGCCATTTGACGGCAAGCGCATGATCTTCGGCGGGTTTGCGCCGATTCTTGACGAGTAAATCCGGCGGCGCGACTGGTTGCCAGCGCGCCGCACATGGTATTAATGCGTTTTAATATTATGTTCCGCCCACTGAATAAATTCCTCTTTCGGTAGCGCCTTACAGTACAGCCAGCCTTGCGCGTAATTGACGCCATGCGCGCGCAGCCAGTCGCGCTGAGCGGGCGTTTCCACCCCTTCGGCGACAATCGCCAGATTCAGCGACTTCGCCATCTCAATGATATGCGGCGTCAGCGGCTTATATTCCAGGGTATCGACAAATGACTTGTCGATCTTCAGCGTATCGACATCCAGCGTTTGCAGGTAACTGAGGCTGGAATAGCCGGTGCCGAAATCATCGATCGAGATCCGGTGTCCCGCCTGGCGATAGCCAATAATCACCGGCAGAGTGGTTTGTGGATCGACAAAGCCGCGTTCGGTAAGCTCAAGGGAGATCTGTTCCGCATTGATTCCCCAGCGCGCCAGTTGTTCCTTGAGTAGTGTTGGCAACGTAGGCGAGCGCAGGTCATCCACCGACAGATTAATAGAGATGTGCATCTGCGGATGATGGCGCAGCCAGGGGCCGAGGTCGGCAAAGATTTTACGCACGATATCCTCGGTCAACCGGGTGATCAGCCCGGTTTGCTCGGCCAGCGGGATAAAAATATCCGGCGATAAAAAAGTGCCATCCGGCTGCTGCCAGCGGGCCAGCGCTTCGGCGCCGGCGATTTTGCCATCCTCCAGCGAGACGATCGGCTGATAGTAAACCTGAATGGCATCTGACTGTAGCGCATCCAGCATGCCATAACGCGGCGAGCGTAATCTGCGCAGCAGGCGTAGAAGTAAAAAAGAGGTCAACAGGCTGGTAAAGAGCCCTATCGGCAGCCATAGCAGCAGCTGCTGGCGAAGGCGCGCATCCAGTGGCTGCGTGGACGACCAACTGGCGACGCCAAGACCCAGTTCAGGGATGATATGCACGCGATAGACGGTGTCATTCAGCGTTAGCGTCTCGCTATGGAGGTTTTTAATTCGCGTCCAAACTGCGGGATCGATCGGCTGGCTACTGATCACCACCTGATCGTGCTCGGTGCCGAATAATATCGTGTGGATCTTTTCCTGACCGGTGGCGATGACATCAATAAACGACACCGGGTCGATCATCACAATATGATTTTTGTTGCCAAAGGCGGTCATGCGATGTTGCAGGCCGAGGTCGTTGATTGAGGTAAGCCAGGTGCTGTAACCGTCGGCGGTGACGTGGTCGGGCTGCGGAAACGTCACCGAGACCTGGTGATCCTCAAGCGATGAGCACATCGGCACCGAATTACGCAACCAGAGTACTTCCTGCACATAGCGATGGGTGTAGGCAATACGGCGCATATTCAGCAAATGTTCTGGTGAACAGGCACTGGCGCTGTGCGCATCGGCTTCTTGTAATGCTTCTTTGGCCTGAGCGGCGACTTGTTCTACGCGCATGACAATGCGTTTTGAGTAGTGGTCGAGCTCGCTATAAAACTGCGCCTGCGCCTGGCGCATTGCCAGCCAGATACTTAAGGCGATGGGTAGCACGATGGCGAGAATAAGCACCCCTGTAACCAGACTCATTAAATGGCGAGTCGTCATGGGTATGTCCTTATTTTACGGGGAATTGCTCTGAGTATACGCGAAAGCGAAGAAAAGACCCGGGTCGCGAATATTGCGATTCGGGAGAAGGGGGCAAATGATCGCCCTCTGAGCCACCGCGTGGTTCCCGCTGAAACCGTGAATTTCCTGTGGTTGATCTTTGGCGGTCAACGGTGTACTTTAATTGTTATGTTATAACGTACAAATTGAGGTTTGCCATGAAAGCTAATATTCATCCGCACTACCGTACCGTCGTTTTTCACGATACGAGCGTGAACGAGTACTTCAAAGTGGGATCCACTATTAAAACCGAGCGTGAGATTGAACTGGATGGCGTAACCTATCCGTATGTCACCTTAGATGTTTCGTCTAAATCCCATCCGTATTACACCGGTAAGCAGAAAACACATGCTACCGAAGGCAGCGCCGCTCGTTTCCGCCAGCGCTTCGGTGGTTTTATTGATGCGAAAAGGAGCTAAACATGCAGGTACTGAACTCATTGCGTAGCGCTAAACAGCGCCACCCGGATTGCCAGATAGTGAAACGCAAAGGGCGGCTGTATGTTATCTGCAAAAGTAACCCGCGCTTTAAGGCGGTGCAGGGACGTAAAAAACGGCGTTAATTCGTTGGTTTGCGAAAGCTTTCCAGCGTGCGGTATTGCTGGCCGTTGGCATCGAAATTACCGGCGGCCAGCCACTGGCGCATTGCGCTATCTATCTGTGGCCACTCGCTATCGATAATGGAAAACCAGTCGGTATCGCGATTGTGGCCTTTTATCACCAGCGCTTGTCGAAAGCGCCCTTCGAACTGAAAACCTAAGCGCAGCGCCGCGCGCCGCGACGGTTCATTCAGGCTATTGCATTTCCATTCATAGCGGCGGTAGCCGAGCGACTCAAAGACATAACGCATCAGCAGCCACTGTGCCTCGGTGGCCATCGCTTTGCGGCTTAGTAGCGGCGAAAAGTGAACATGGCCGACTTCAACGACGCCGTTTTTGCCGTCAATACGCATCAGCGCTAACGAGCCGACCGGCTGCCCACTGCATTCATCAATTACCGCGAAGTGAAGCGGATCGTTCAGCTCGCTGATGCTGGCAATCCAGGCGCTGAATTCGGTAACGCTGTTTTCCGGTTCACGCAAAAGCCAGGTCCAGGCGCGGGTATCAGGCGCCTGTCGATAGGCGTTGAACAGCGCTTGCGCGTGTTTGACGTCAAGCGGTTCCAGGCGGCATAACTGTCCTTGCAAGGTCTGGCGCTGCGGCCAGGGGCGTGGCTGCCAGTCAGGTAAAGCGTCGCCAACGAGTTGGTTGAATTGGTTGTATTGCGTCATCGGTCAAGTCCTGTTTGCGGGAAGAGTCCTGAGATTAAACGTCTGCTGGTTCCATAAAAAGGGCCATAAAGGTATCTTTTTAGGGTGCCACGAGGAGCCATGATGAATATTCCGGACGATGCTTTTTTTGCCCTACTGACGCGCGGGATACAGCAACGGGGAGACGCGACGCTACAGCGCGCACTCTATCAGGCGCTGCGCGAGGCCATTTTACAGGGCGAGTTACTCAGCCATAGCCGGTTGCCGGGCGCGCGCGTTATTGCGCAGCGTGCTGGCGTATCGCGCAATACCGTAAATAGCGCGCTGGAACAGCTGGCGATAGAGGGATATCTGATCCGCAGTCGTCAGGGGACGTATGTGGCAGCGCTCAATACGCTGGCGGAAAGCGAGCCGGCGCCACCAGCGTTTGTTTTGCCTGAGCGCTTGCGCACGCTACCGCTGCCGGGTCGACGGGACTCCCCGGCACTGTTGTTGACTACCGGAATGCCCGCGGTGAACTACTTCCCGCTGGCTATCTGGCGTCGTTTGCTCGATCGGGTACTGCGCGAGGATGGCAGCACGATCCTTGGATACGGGGAGGCGGCCGGTGAAACGGCGCTGCGCGAGGCGATAGCCCGTCATCTGACTTTATCCCGGGGCATACGCTGCACGGCGCGGCAAATTGTGATCACTGAAGGCGCGCTGGAGGGCGTTAACCTTTGCTCGCATCTGCTGAGCGTCGCGGGGGATACTGCCTGGGTTGAAGAGCCCGGTTATTTCGGCGCGAAAAGCGTGTTTATTAAAGCCGGGTTACAGCTGAAGGGGATACCTGTTGACGGTGATGGCATGTGTCCTGATACCGTTAACGAGGTAGCGCCGCGGCTTATCTTTACCTCGCCTTCGCACCAATATCCGAGCGGGGCGGTGATGAGCGCCGGACGTCGTCTGGCATTGCTGGAATATGCCCGCCAGCATGACGCGTGGATTGTGGAAGATGACTATGATAGCGAGTTTCGCTACAGCGGCGAGCCGATTCAGGCGATGCTCGGCATGGTGGCGCAGGCGCCGGTGGTTTACCTTGGTACCTTCAGCAAAACGCTATTTCCTTCATTAAGAATAGGCTTCGCGGTGATGCCGTCGGCGCTGGCCGAGGCGGCTCAGGGCGCGATCGGCGCGCTGCTGCGCGGCGGCCATCGTCTGGAACAGCGTGCGCTGGCGCTGTTCATCGAAGAGGGCCATTATGCGCGCCATCTGGCTTCAATGCGCCGATTATATCGTCGGCGTCAGCAGCAGTTACGCGAGGCTGTGGCAAGCGAATTCACGCTGGCGAATGAGATTTGGGGGGGAGAGGGCGGGCTGCATTTAACGGTTGCCGTCGATGACATTGACGATGTGCAAATTGTCGAGCAGGCGCGTCAGTATCAAATGGCGCCAGCGGCGCTTAGCCGCTTTTATCTTAACCCGCATAAGGCGCGTAGCGGTTTGGTTCTGGGGTATGGCAATACGTCCGCGGCGCATTTCGTACCGGCGCTGCGGACGTTGAACAGGCTAATCAGGCAGCAACGCGGGTCAGGGTGAAAACATCGTAGAAGGAGAGTTCACCTTTGGTCGCGATCATTTTCTGCAGTTGAGCTTTCTGCTCATGGGCGACCTGTGGCGATTGCAGAATGCCGTCAATCAGCTGTTCAGGGACGAAACGGGTGTTATACCATTCACCGTTATAACAGACGCGAAAATCGAGCACATCGATATCTTCATAACGGTAGCGCGGGTAGACGTCAAAGAAGAAAAAGCCGTTCAGCAGAACAAACAGAACGATCAGCAGCCACACGGAATCCACCAACGTCTCAGAGCGCAGCATGACGATGAGAGTGGCCAAAAAGGCGGCGTACATAGCGACAAATAGCCATGGATGGTTGCGAATAAAACTGATACTAAAACGCGGGCGATTATCGCGCTTTTCTTTTTCGTTCAGTTCCTCGATGGTATTGGTTAGCAGGCGCTGTATTTCTGTCATTTTAGTCCCCGAATTCTTCGTAGAGCCCGGCATTTCAGGCTCTACGGCTCAGTCTGACAGTTATTTTATGTTGCCGGAGACCGGCGTTAAAGTAACAGATCAGTTACAGAAAAGCATAACAGTTACTATTTTTCGGTTAATAGCAGCTTGATGATTTGGGCAGGATTACCGCCAACTACCGCATTGGCCGGCACGTCTTTCACCACCACTGCGCCGGAGGCAATAACCGCATTGTCGCCAATGGTCACTCCAGGGTTGATGACCGCCCGGCCGCCAATCCATACGTTGTGGCCGATCGTTACCGGTTTACCATACTCGATACCGCTGTTGCGTTCCGTTGGGTCCAGCGGATGGGTCGCGGTATAGATATGAACGCCCGGCGCCAGCATACAGTTATCGCCAATTCGGATCGGGCAAACATCGAGCATCACGCAGTCAAAGTTCGCGTAAAAATTGGCGCCGAGGCTGATGTTATAGCCGTAATCGCAGCGGAAAGTGGGTTCGATATACGCGTCAGTGGGCTTACCAATTAGTTCAGCCAGCAGAGCGGCGCGCGATTCGCGCTCATCCGGTGCTGAGTGGTTGTAGCGGTGCAGCACCTGCCGGGCATGCAGGCGGTCTGCTTTTAGCGTGGCGTCTCCAGCAAGGTAAGGTTCGCCGGCGATCATTTTCCTTTTTTCTTCGCTCATGGTCTTCTCCTGTTTAAAGAAAAAACAGTATAAAGCGAAACCGGTTTCATATGCAGCAATACGGGACTCAGGCGTTTAATATCCCGAGTAATCCCTGTTGAGGTGCTGTTGTATTAATGACAGAAAATGAACTAGCGGATAAATTTCCATACTGAAGTTGGGATTTTGTCGTATAGCTTATTCATGGTCAATTCAGCAAGACGATGGTCGGCTGCTGAGTAAAATACCGCCAATTCATTGTCGGAAAGTTCATATTTATTCTTTTCAATTACGCGCTCCAGCGTATCAATTGTCTGACAGCGGCGTAAACGCATCAAATAGTCTGTTTTAGTTAATGGTTTACCAGACATCATTTCACCTTTTGAATGTAATAATTCTAACAAGAAAGACTTGCCGGGTTCTCCCGGCTGGCGTTCACAAAGCATCGGAATAACCGATTGCCGGATTTGCGCCATTTTTGGAGATCGCTTGTGTTTATGCCATAGCTACTGAACAGCATAAAAGTGTCATCCAGGTATTCGTCAAGCTGAGAAATCAGCTTATTATCCTCAGCGTACTTAATTTTATAATTAAGCGCGTAAGTTGCTATGTGCTCGATCAATTCATTTAATTGAAGATTCACCGCCGAGGTGGGATCGTTAACCCAGCCGCGGTTGCTTTCTTCCAGGTTTGCAAGGCAGTCATGATACAACGTTTCGCAGAGAAATCTTAGCTGCGCGATATCATGTCTTTTTGGCGAGTACTCGTCCATAACACATCCCCTTGTAAGTGGTTTAAACGACGACTAACAAACACCGTTGTGGGATGAAGACCAGGCTCAAACATTGTAATCCTGTGATTTAACTATAATCCAGTCTCAAAAACATTTCACCGTGCTATTACGAAAAATTACAATAAATACGGTTAATTTATCTTAAAAAAACAGGACCTATTATACTGATTCCTTTTATGTTTGGCGAAACTGGAAGGTCAGCCTTATATATCATAAGTTTATCTGATTGACGCCTGCCTGCAGCGAGAAGGTTGTCGGGAGATTGTTGGTAATTAAGAATATTCTGAATGAGACCTGATGGCAAAACCGGTAATCGAAATCTTAATAAAAATAGAACAACGTTCATCAATGTATATTATATGTCAGAACGTAAAATAAACAATAACAATGTGTGCGTTTAAATACCCCTAAAGAAAAAGGGCCGCAAATGCGGCCCTTAGCTTAAGCAAGATTAATGATGCTCAACCGGATGGTTATGCTCAATATCTTCAGTTTTCTTAGTGAAGCGGCGACGAACCACCACGAAGAATACCGGCACGAAGAAGATGGCCAGAACCGTCGCGGTCACCATCCCGCCCATTACGCCGGTACCTACGGCGTTCTGTGCGCCGGAACCTGCGCCAGAGCTGATAACCAGCGGCATTACCCCGAGGATAAACGCCAGAGAGGTCATCAGGATTGGACGCAGACGCATACGTACTGCTTCCAGCGTCGCTTCAATCAGGCCTTTGCCTTCTTTTTCCATCAGGTCTTTGGCGAATTCAACGATAAGTATCGCGTTCTTCGCCGACAGGCCGATGGTCGTCAGCAGGCCGACCTGGAAGTAAACGTCGTTAGTCAGCCCGCGGAAGGTTGCCGCTAACAGCGCGCCAACAACACCCAACGGTACCACCAGCATGACGGAGAACGGAATCGACCAGCTCTCGTACAACGCCGCCAGACACAGGAAGACGACGATAAGCGAGATAGCATACAGCGCCGGGGCCTGGTTGCCTGACAGGCGTTCCTGATAGGACATACCGGTCCAGTCGTAACCGACGCCTGAAGGCAGTTTGCTTGCCAGCTGTTCCATCATCGCCATCGCTTCACCCGTACTGCGGCCCGGCGCTGCCTGACCGAGGATTTCCATCGACGGCAGACCGTTGTAACGTTCCAGACGCGGTGAACCATATTCCCAATGGGAAGTGGAGAAGGCGGAGAACGGCACCATTTGGCCATCGCTGCCGCGTACATACCAGTTGCCGATATCCTCTGGCAGCATACGGTATTTCGCTTCAGACATGACGTACACTTTCTTCACGCGACCGCGGTCGATGAAGTCGTTGACGTAGCTGCCGCCCCATGCCGCGCCGAGGGTGGTGTTGATGTCGCTAATTGAAACGCCCAGCGCCTGCGCTTTTTCCTGATCGATATCGATCTTGAACTGCGGCGTATCTTCCAGGCCGTTAGGACGCACGCCAACCAGCAGATCGGGATGCTGAGCAACCATACCAAACAGCTGGTTACGCGCCTGAGTTAATTTCTCATGCCCTAAACCACCCTGATCGATGAGCTGGAAGTCAAAGCCGGTAGCGGTACCCAGTTCGACGATCGCTGGCAGGTTAAACGCGAAGACCATCGCATCTTTAATCTGCGAGAAACGGGCCATCGCGCGGCCGGTAATCGCTTCAACTTTGTTTTCTGAACCCGGGCGTTCGCTCCAGTCTTTTAACGACACGAAGGCGATACCGGTGTTCTGACCGCGACCAGCAAAACCAAAACCGTTAACCGCGAACACCGATTCAACGTTGTTCTTCTCTTTGGTCAGGTAGTAGTCAGTCATCTCGTCGAGGACTTTCTGCGTACGTTCCTGACTCGCGCCCGCCGGAAGCTGCGCCATACTCAGGAACACGCCCTGGTCTTCGTCCGGCAGGAAGGAGCTTGGCAGACGAACGAACAGGTAAGCCATACCGACGACGATAATCAGATACAGCACCAGGTAACGACCGGTACTACGCAGAATGTTGCCTACGCTGTCGGTGTAGTGGTGCGTGCTCTTATCGAACATGCGGTTAAACCAGCCAAAGAAGCCTTTGTGCTCGCCATGGCCGCCTTTCTGAATCGGTTTCAGCATGGTAGCGCACAGCGCTGGCGTCAGAATCAGCGCAACCAGTACCGACAGCGCCATCGCGGAAACGATAGTGATCGAGAACTGGCGATAAATCGCGCCGGTTGAACCGCCGAAGAAGGCCATCGGGATAAATACCGCCGACAGTACCATCGCAATACCGACCAACGCGCCCTGAATCTGACCCATCGACTTACGGGTCGCTTCTTTCGGCGGCAATCCTTCCTCCGCCATTACGCGCTCGACGTTTTCTACTACCACGATGGCGTCATCCACCAGCAAGCCGATGGCCAGCACCATCCCGAACATCGTCAGGGTGTTTATCGAGAAGCCAAACACCGCCAGGATGGCGAATGTCCCAAGCAATACCACCGGTACTGCAATGGTCGGGATCAGCGTGGCGCGGAAGTTCTGCAGGAACAGATACATGACCAGGAACACCAGGATGATCGCTTCCACCAGCGTTTTTACCACTTCATGAATAGAGATTTTCACGAACGGGGTAGTATCGTACGGGTAGACGATTTTCAGGCCTGACGGGAAGTACGGTTCCATCTTCGCCAGCTCTGCGCGGATGGCGTTGGCGGTATCCAGGGCGTTAGCGCCGGTGGCCAGTTTAATCCCCAGACCAGAAGCCGGTTGGCCGTTGAACTTCGCGATGATGTCGTAGTTTTCGCCGCCGAGTTCAACTTTCGCCACGTCGCGCAGACGAACCTGTGAACCATCCTGATTGACTTTCAGCAGAATCTTGCTGAATTCATCAGCGGAAGTCAGACGCGTTTGGGCGATGATCGAGGCGTTCAACTGCTGGCCTTTCACCGGCGGCGTACCGCCTAACTGACCTGCCGCGACCTGGGCGTTCTGCGCTTTAATTGCGTTGATGACATCTACCGGAGTTAACTGGAAGTTGTTTAGCTTCGTCGGGTCCATCCAGATACGCATCGCGTACTGGGAACCGAACAGCTGAACGTCGCCGACGCCGGAGGTACGGCTGATGGCATCCTTCATATTGGCGCCCACGTAGTCGGAAATATCCTCCTGCGTCATGGTGCCGTTAGTGTTGATAACCCCGACAACCATCAGGAAGCTACTGGAGGATTTCTCCACGCTCACGCCCTGTTGTTGTACTTCCTGCGGCAGCAGCGGCATTGCCAGCTGCAGCTTATTCTGCACCTGTACCTGGGCGATATCTGCGTCGGTACCGGACTGGAAGGTCAGGGTGATCTGCACCGTACCGGTGGAGTCACTGTTCGAGGACATGTACATCAGGTTATCGATACCGTTCATGTTCTGTTCGATAACCTGTGTCACGGTGTCCTGCACCGTTTTCGCATCAGCCCCCGGATAGGTGGCCGAGATCGTCACTGCTGGCGGCGCAATCGTTGGATATTGCGCCACGGGGAGTTTCATAATCGAAAGCCCCCCTGCCAACATGATGATTATGGCGATCACCCATGCAAATATGGGGCGATCGATAAAGAAATTAGGCATGTCTTAACGGCTCCTGTTTAAGTTAAGACTTGGTTTGTTCAGACTGAGCGTTCGCGTTGCCGGCGGTTTGCTGTTGGTTGTCTGAAGCTACTTCCTGCGCTTTTACCTGTACGCCTGGTTTGACTTTTTGCAGGCCAGCGACGATCACGCGATCGCCTGATTTCAGACCTTCGGTCACTAACCACTTGTCGCCGATAGCCTGAGTCGCGGTGACCTGGCGCACTTCAACTTTGTCGCCTTCGCCGACCACCATCACGCTGGCATCGCCGCGCGGGGTACGGGTAACACCCTGTTGCGGAACCAGCAGCGCATCCGGGTTAATACCTTCTTCCAGACGTGCGCGAACAAACATTCCTGGTAGCAGAGTGTGGTCCGGGTTCGGGAAGATAGCGCGCAGCGTGATAGAACCGGTTGTCTGGTCAACGGTGACGTCGGAGAATTCCAGCGTACCCTCTTGCGGATATTTCAGACCGTCATTGGTGACCAGTTCGACTTTCGCCTTACCGTTTTCTTGCTTCAGTTTACCGTTCGCCAGTTCCTGTTTCAGACGCAGGAAATCGTTGCTCGATTGGGTAACGTCAACATAGATAGGGTCTAGCTGCTGAACGGTAGCCAGCGCGGTAGATTGCCCGTTTTGCACCAGCGCGCCTTCGGTGACCGCGGATTTACCGATGCGTCCACTGATTGGCGACGTCACTTTGGTATAAGCCAGGTTGATACGCGCGGTTTCAACTGCGGCTTTCGCCGCGACGACGGCGGCGTTGCTTTGCTGAGCGTCGGCAACGGCTGAGTCATATTCTTGTTGGCTGATGTATTTGGTGCCAACCAGTTTCTGATAACGTTTGACCGTCAACTGAGCGATGTTTGCGGCGGCCTGGGCTTTCGCTAAGTCGCCTTTAGCGCTTTCATAGCTTGCCTGATAGGTTGCCGGATCGATCTGATAAAGAGACACCCCCGCCTGAATATCGCTGCCTTCAGTGAAGTTACGTTTCAGAATAATGCCACTTACCTGAGGACGGACTTCTGCGACACGATAAGCATTGGTACGACCAGGAAGTTCAGTGGTGATTTGTAGAGGTGCGGATTTGAGCGTGACAATACCGACTTCCGGCATTTGCTGGGCTCCTTGTTGAGCCGGTTTATCGTCACATCCTGTTAGCGCTAAGCTGCCTGAGAGCATCAGAACGACCGCCAGAGGCGTTAACCCTCTGTTTTTGTTCATATGTAAACCTCGAGTGTCCAATTTCAAATTTTTTAGTGGCTCAAACGTCCACAAACCCACTACAGTCTTTCTATTATGGTCATGCTATGGTACATACATTCACAAATGTATGTAAACGCAACCTCTGTAAAGTCATCAACCTATGGCACGAAAAACCAAACAACAGGCACTTGAAACCCGGCAACTGATTCTTGACGTCGCCCTGCGATTGTTTTCGCAGCAGGGGGTATCATCTACCTCGTTGGCCGCGATTGCAAAAGCTGCTGGAGTGACCAGGGGCGCTATATACTGGCATTTCAAAAACAAATCCGATCTGTTTAATGAAATATGGAGTCTCTCTGACGCCAGCATTAGCGATCTCGAAGTTGAGTATCGGGCAAAATTCCCTAACGATCCACTGTCAGTTGTTCGCGAAATACTCGTCTATATCCTCGAAGCGACAGTAGTAGAGGAGCGTAGACGCCTGATGATGGAAATCATCTTCCATAAATGCGAATTTGTCGGAGAAATGGCCGTTGTCCAACAAGCACAGCGCAGTTTATGGCTTGAAAGCTACGATCGTATTGAGCAAACATTAAAAGATTGTATCACTGCTCAACAATTACCTGCGAATTTACTCACTCGCCGTGCGGCAATTCTGATGCGCAGTTATCTTTCCGGATTAATGGAAAACTGGCTCTTTGCGCCAGAGAGTTTTAACCTTCATGCGGAAGCCCGTGCTTATGTCGATGCCCTCATTGAGATGTATCAGACCTGCCCGTCGCTACGAAGTTCGTCTGAGGTCATGGCCTGAATCCGCAGGCGTAAATAAAGGTAAATTTTACTTATCTCTGCCGCTATTCGCGCGCAGGGAGAAGTGCTATTCTGCGCGCTGCGACGACCCCCGGTATTCTCCGGCATTTGCAACCATTCATGTTAATACTATGCAGCATACAAATCGTTGGCCTCATGCTATTTCCACCATTGTCTTTGCACTGGTCCTTATAGTTGGCACTCTGAGCTTCAGCCAGGTTCAGGCTGCAGATTTACCTGACCGTTCTGACATTCAAAGCCAGCTCACTACGCTAAATAAGCAAAAAGAACTCACGCCGCAGGAAAAATTAGTTCAGCAGGACCTGACGCAGACTTTAGAAACGCTCGATAAGATTGAGCGCATAAAGTCTGAAACTGTGCAACTGCGTCAGCAGGTTGAACAGGCGCCGGCGAAAATGCGTCAGGCGGTAGACAGCCTGAATGCGCTGAGCGACGTTCCTGATGATGAGGTCACCCGTAAAACCCTGAGCACGTTATCGTTGCGACAGCTTGAATCCAGGGTGTCTCAGGCGCTCGACGATCTGCAAAGCGCGCAGAACGATCTTGCGACCTACAACAGCCAATTGGTCTCGCTGCAGACGCAGCCGGAGCGCGTGCAGAACGCGATGTACTCCGCCTCCCAG
Organism: Klebsiella sp. SYXHC3; assembly: GCF_057196925.1. Classification (NCBI taxonomy): domain Bacteria; kingdom Pseudomonadati; phylum Pseudomonadota; class Gammaproteobacteria; order Enterobacterales; family Enterobacteriaceae; genus Klebsiella; species Klebsiella sp. SYXHC3. Next base: position 226,128 of record NZ_JBXUNG010000003.1, read on the forward strand.
CAGCTACAGCAAATTCGTAACCGTCTCAACGGCACCGCGCCGGGCGAAGAGACGCTGCGCCCGACGCAGCAGGGGTTGCTGCTGGCGCAGCAGGCCTTGCTGAATGCGGAGATCGAACAGCAGCGTAAGAGCCTGGAAGGCAATACTGTGCTGCAGGATACGCTGCAGAAACAGCGCGATTACGTGACTGCCCATAGCAACCGGCTGGAACATCAGCTGCAACTGTTGCAGGAAGCGGTGAACAGCAAGCGGCTGACCCTCACCGAGAAAACCGCTCAGGAAGCGGTCTCGCCGGAGGAGACCTCGCGGATCCAAAATAACCCGTTGGTCAAGCAGGAGCTTGAAGTTAACCATCAGCTTAGCGAAAAGCTGATTCAGGCGACGGAAAACGGCAACCAACTGGTGCAGCGCAATATCAGAGTGAAAAACTGGCTCGACCGCGCGCTGCAATCCGAACGCGATATCAAAGAGCAGATTTCGGTATTGAAAGGCAGCCTGCTGCTGTCGCGTATCCTCTATCAGCAGCAGCAAACATTGCCATCAGCGGATGAGCTGCAGGATATGACTAACCGCATTGCCGATCTGCGCCTGGAGCAGTTTGAAGTTAACCAGCAGCGCGATGCGTTATTCCAGAGCGATGCTTTTGTGGCAAAGCTGGAAGAGGGCCATAGCAGCGAAGTCACGCCGGAAGTTCACGACGCCCTGTTGGAAGTCGTGGACATGCGCCGTGAATTGCTCGACCAGTTTAACAAACAGCTGGGGAACCAGCTGATGATGGCCATCAACCTGCAGATTAACCAGCAGCAGTTGATGAGCGTCTCCAGCAATCTGAAATCGATCCTGACCCAGCAGATTTTCTGGGTGAACAGCAATAAGCCGATGGATTGGGAGTGGATCAAATCCTTCCCGGAAGCGCTGAAAGCCCAGTTCAAATCGATGAAAATCACCGTCAACTGGGAGAAAGCCTGGCCGGCGGTATTTATCGCGTTCCTCGCCGGGCTGCCGCTGCTGTTGATTGCCGGGCTGATCCGCTGGCGCTTGCAGTGGCTGCGTGATTACCAGGCTAAGCTGGCCTCCCAGGTAGGCCAGTTACGCAATGATACTCAGCTAAACACGCCAAAAGCGATCCTGATAGATTTAATCAGAGCGCTGCCGGTGGTGCTGCTCATCCTCGCCGCCGGGCTTATCCTGCTGACGATGCAGCTGAATGTCAGCAACCTGCTATGGGCCTACAGTAAAAAACTAGCGATGTTCTGGCTGGTGTTCGGCCTGTGCTGGAAGGTGCTGGAAAAAGACGGCGTGGCGGTGAAGCATTTCAATATGCCCGCGCAGCTCACCAGCCACTGGCGGCGGCAGATCGTCCGCGTCAGCCTGGCGTTGCTGCCGCTGAATTTCTGGTCGGTTGTTTCTGAGCTCTCTCCGCTTAATTTGATGGACGACGTTCTGGGGCAGTTTGTTATCTTCGTCAACCTGCTGCTCATTGCGGTGCTGGTGTGGCCGATGTGCCGCGAAAGCTGGCGTGACAAAGAGTCGCACAGCCTGCGTCTGCTGACGGTGACCGTGCTGTCGATTGTGCCCGTCGCGCTGATGGTCCTCACGGCGACCGGTTACTTCTATACCACGCTGCGTCTGGCTGGCCGCTGGATTGAGACCGTCTATCTGGTGATGATGTGGAATCTGCTGTACCAGACCGTTCTCCGCGGCCTGAGTGTGGCGGCGCGACGTATTGCCTGGCGCCGGGCGCTGGCGCGTCGCCAGCATCTGGTGAAAGAAGGGGCGGAAGGCGCCGAACCGCAGGAAGAGCCGACGATCGCGCTCGAACAGGTTAACCAACAAACGCTGCGCATCACCATGCTGGTGATGGTGGCGCTGTTCGCGGTGCTGTTCTGGGCGATTTGGTCCGATCTGATAACCGTGTTCGCCTATCTCGACAGCATTACGCTCTGGCACTACAACGGCACCGAAGCCGGGGCCAGCGTGGTGAAAAGCGTGACGATGGGCAGCCTGCTGTTTGCGATTGTCGCCTCGATGGTCGCCTGGGCGCTGATCCGCAACTTGCCGGGCCTGCTGGAAGTGCTGGTGCTGTCGCGTCTTAATATGCGCCAGGGCGCCTCCTATGCCATCACGACGATCCTCAACTACGCGATTATCGCCATCGGCGCGATGACGGTCTTCGGCTCCTTGGGCGTGTCGTGGGATAAACTGCAGTGGCTGGCCGCGGCGCTGTCGGTTGGTTTAGGTTTCGGCTTACAGGAGATTTTCGGTAACTTCGTCTCCGGCCTGATCATTCTCTTCGAACGCCCGGTGCGGATCGGCGATACGGTCACTATCGGTACCTTCTCAGGCACCGTCAGTAAGATCCGTATCCGCGCGACGACCATCACCGATTTCGATCGCAAAGAGGTGATTATTCCAAACAAGGCCTTCGTGACTGAACGGCTGATCAACTGGTCGCTCTCCGATACCATCACCCGCGTGGTGATCCGCCTGGGCGTGGCCTACGGATCCGATCTCGATAAAGTGAAAGAGGTGCTGCTGCAGGCGGCGCATGAACATCCGAAAGTGATGCAGGAACCGGCGCCGTCGGTCTTCTTTACCACCTTCGGCGCCAGCACGCTGGATCATGAACTGCGCCTCTATGTGCGTGAACTGCGCGATCGCAGCTACGCGGTGGATGAGCTTAACCGTTCTATCGATCGCCTGTGCCGTGAAAACAATATCGATATTGCCTTCAACCAGCTGGAAGTTCATCTGCGTAACGAGAAGGGAGATGAAGTGACGGAAGTGAAGCGCGATAATAAAGGGGATGATACGGCGCCAGGCGTCGCATAATCGCTAATCGGGGCGGCATATGCCGCCCCGAATCGTTTTATTCTTCTGACAGGGGCGCGTCAGGTTGGGCGTTTTTCAGTTTGTTTTCATAGTCACGCTTAATAATATCCAACGCTCCCAGCACCGTTTTTGCGCTGACCCGGTTTTCCTCCAGCAACATAATTAAATCGACGGCCAGTTTGACCTCGTCCGGTGCATTTTCCAGCGACATAGTCCTCTCCTGTTAGCGCGTTAAACGCGCCAGTACGTTTTCAATATTTTCCAGCGCATCGCGACAGCGGGCCAGGCGCCCGGCATAGGCCTCGACCTCTTTCGTTAGCCGTTGCTGTTCGGCAAGCGTCGTTGCCGACGCCAGCTGACGTTGGCGATCGTTGCGCATTGCCAGCAGGCGGCGCTCATACTCCTGGTGCTGCAGGCGGCGGCGTTGCCAGCGGTTTAGCGTCGGCGAGGCGCTGTCCCATTGGCGTAACGACCAGGTCGCCGTCTCACGACTAATGGCGGCAATCTGCGCCACCAGCCGCTCGGCGAGCCAGGCGACCTGGGGCAGATGCTGATGCTCAACGGCATGCTGGAGCTCGGCGAGATTATGCTGTGCTTCGTCGAGATACGCCTGCATCTGGGTGTCGCGGGTACGGAACAGCTGGCGGTCGAAACGCGGGCTCAACGTAGCGTGGCTGGACAGCGGCGCCACCTGAAGCGCCAGTTCAGCCAGCTGATTTTTCAGCGTTTGTAAAAGCCGGGTGGTTTTCAAATAACTCCTCCATTCCCTACTCAGCAACTGTGCTACAGTAGCGACATCTGCTTGATAACGATTCGCATTATGCCACGTATTATTTTAATCATCATTGGCTGGCTGGCGGTAGTGCTGGGGACGCTGGGCGTATTCTTACCGCTGTTACCGACAACGCCATTTATCCTGCTCGCCGCATGGTGTTTTGCCCGCTCGTCGCCGCGCTTTCACCACTGGCTGCTGTATCGCTCGTGGTTTGGCGGCTATCTTCGCCACTGGCAGCAGTACCGGGCGATGCCGCCGGGGGCCAAGCCGCGAGCCATTATCATGATTTTACTGACCTTTGCCATTTCTCTGTGGCTGGTTAAGCTTATGTGGGTGCGCATCATGCTGCTGGCGATCCTCGTCTGCCTGTTGATATTTATGTGGCGCATTCCGGTGGTTGACGCAAAGCAACAAAAGCACTGATGCGCAATAATGCCTGTTGCAATTGTTGGCGACAGCCAGTAAATTCTGGCGTTTTCGAGCGCGGGTAAGCCTGGTCAAAGGTTAAACAAATGTTTCTTTGGCCCATTTTGCACGCCCGTGGGTAACACCGTTTCAATCAGGCATAAACTTATGACCGCAACTGCACAGCAGCTTGAATATCTGAAGAACAGCATCCAAAGCGTCCAGGATTATCCGAAACCGGGCATCCTTTTCCGCGATGTCACCAGCTTGCTGGAAGACCCTAAAGCCTATGCGCTTAGCATTGAACTGCTGACCGAGCGTTATAAAGACGCCGGCATCACCAAAGTGGTGGGGACCGAAGCGCGTGGTTTTCTGTTCGGCGCCCCGGTTGCGTTGGCGCTGGGCGTTGGCTTTGTTCCGGTTCGTAAGCCGCGCAAGTTGCCGCGCGAAACCATCGCCGAAAGCTATGAGCTTGAATATGGCACCGATCAGCTGGAAATCCACGTTGATGCCATTAAAGAAGGCGATAAAGTGCTGGTCGTTGACGACCTGCTGGCGACCGGCGGCACCATTGACGCCACCGTGAAGCTGATTCGTCGCCTGGGCGGCGAAGTTCACGATGCCGCTTTTATTATCAATCTGTTCGATCTGGGCGGTGAACAGCGCCTGGAAAAACTGGGCATCAATTGCTTTAGCCTGGTGCCTTTCCCGGGCCACTAAGCAAATCCCGACACATAGCCTCGCCGATCCGGCGGGGCTGTGATAGCATTACCCCCTCGTGAATTCACCTTCCAGCGTTTCAGAGCCAGCCCATGAGTTATCAGGTCTTAGCCCGTAAATGGCGCCCACAAACCTTTGCTGACGTCGTCGGCCAGGAACATGTGCTGACCGCACTGGCGAACGGCTTATCGTTAGGGCGCATCCATCACGCATATCTCTTTTCCGGCACCCGCGGAGTAGGGAAAACCTCCATCGCCCGTCTGTTGGCGAAGGGGTTAAACTGCGAAAGCGGTATTACCGCGACGCCGTGCGGCGTCTGCGATAACTGTCGCGAAATAGAACAAGGCCGCTTTGTCGATCTGATTGAGATCGATGCCGCCTCGCGCACCAAAGTGGAAGATACCCGCGATCTGCTGGACAACGTCCAGTACGCGCCGGCCCGCGGCCGCTTCAAGGTCTACCTGATCGATGAAGTGCATATGCTGTCGCGTCACAGCTTCAACGCGTTATTGAAAACGCTGGAGGAGCCGCCCGCGCACGTCAAATTCCTGCTGGCGACCACCGATCCGCAAAAGCTGCCGGTGACGATTTTGTCCCGCTGCCTGCAGTTCCACCTCAAGGCGCTGGATGTCGAACAGATCCGCCATCAGCTTGAACACATCCTTGGCGAAGAGCAGATCGCGTTTGAGCCGCGTGCGCTGCAGCTGCTGTCGCGCGCCGCGGATGGCAGCCTGCGCGATGCATTAAGCCTGACCGATCAGGCAATCGCCAGCGGCGATGGCCGCTTAACCGCGCAGTCCGTCAGCGAAATGCTCGGCACCCTCGACGACGATCAGGCGCTATCCTTGATAGAAGCGCTGGTGGCCGCCGACGGCGAGCGCGTGATGGCGGGCGTCAGCGACGCCGCCTCGCGCGGCGTTGAATGGGAAGCGCTGCTGGTGGAAATGCAAAGTCTGCTGCACCGTATCGCGATGGTTCAGCTCTCGCCATCGGCGCTGGGGGCGGATATGGCCGCCGTCGAGCTACGAATGCGTGAGCTAGCGCGTACCGTGCCGCCGGCCGACGTGCAGCTTTACTATCAGACGCTGCTGATTGGCCGCAAAGAGCTGCCTTATGCGCCAGACCGGCGTATGGGGGTTGAAATGACGCTGCTGCGCGCGCTGGCTTTCCATCCGCGCCAGCCGCTGCCGGAGCCGGAAGCGAAGCCCATGCAGACCGCTGCGCCTGCGCCGCAGCAGCAAACAGCGCCGCCGGTCGCATCGGCTCCGCCGCCGCAGAATCTGCCGCAAAGCACCAGCCAGGTGCTGGCGGCGCGCAGTCGGCTGCAGCGAACCCCGGGAGCAACCACCCCAAAAAAGAGTGAACCGGCAGCCGCATCCCGCGCGCGGCCGGTGAATAACGCTGCGCTGGAACGACTGAGTTCGATTACCGAGCGCGTACAGGCTCGTCCGGCTGCGGCCGCGCTTGAGCAGGCCCCGGCGAAGAAAGAAGCCTATCGCTGGAAATCGACGGCCCCGATTGAAGAGACCCAGGTCGAGGTCGCCACGCCGAAAGCGCTGAAAAAAGCGCTGGAGCATGAAAAAACGCCGGAGCTGGCGGCAAAACTAGCCGTGGAAGCGGTCGAGCGCGATAGCTGGGCGGCGGAAGTGAGCCAGTTGGCGGTACCGAAACTGGTTGAACAGGTGGCGCTGAACGCGTGGAAAGAGCAGGACGGCAATCGCATATGTCTGCATTTACGCCCGAGTCAGCGGCATCTCAACTCCACCGGCGCACAGCAGAAACTTGCTGAAGCGCTGGGCGTGTTGTACGGTGCGCCGGTTGAATTGACTATCGTTGAAGATGATAATTCGGCGATGCGCACGCCGCTGGAGTGGCGACAGGCAATTTATGAAGAGAAGCTCGCGCAGGCGCGCGACGCGATTATTGCGGATAACAACATCCAGACCCTGCGACGATTCTTCGACGCCGATCTGGATGAAGAGAGTATCCGCCCCATTTGAGCGGCAGTCTGACTGGCGTTCAGTACCTTAACGATGACTTACTGAGAGAGAAGCCTATGTTTGGTGGAAAAGGCGGCCTGGGTAACCTGATGAAACAGGCCCAGCAGATGCAAGACAAAATGCAGAAAATGCAGGAAGAGATCGCGCAGCTGGAAGTGACCGGTGAGTCCGGCGCGGGTCTGGTAAAAGTAACCATCAACGGCGCGCATAACTGCCGCCGCGTGGAAATCGACCCAAGCCTGCTGGAAGACGACAAAGAGATGCTGGAAGATCTGGTGGCTGCCGCATTCAATGACGCAGCGCGCCGTATTGAAGAGACCCAGAAAGAGAAAATGGCCTCCGTTTCTGCCGGCATGCAGCTGCCGCCAGGCTTCAAGATGCCGTTCTGATGCAAACCAGCCCGCTGTTAACTCAGCTTATGGAAGCGCTGCGCTGTCTGCCGGGCGTTGGCCCGAAGTCGGCGCAGCGCATGGCGTTTACGCTGCTGCAGCGCGATCGCAGCGGCGGTATGCGTCTGGCGCAGGCGCTAACGCGCGCGATGTCGGAAATCGGCCACTGCGCCGATTGCCGCACCTTCACCGAGCAGGAGGTGTGCAATATTTGCAGCAACCCGCGTCGCCAGGAAAACGGTCAGATCTGCGTGGTGGAGAGTCCAGCGGACATCTACGCCATTGAGCAGACCGGGCAGTATTCCGGCCGCTACTTCGTGCTGATGGGCCACCTGTCGCCGCTTGACGGTATCGGGCCGGATGACATCGGGCTTGACCGCCTCGAGCAGCGCCTCGAAGCCGAGTCAATCAGCGAGTTGATCCTCGCCACCAACCCAACGGTTGAAGGCGAGGCGACGGCCAACTACATCGCTGAGCTATGCGCGCAGTATGGCGTTGACGCCAGCCGCATCGCCCACGGCGTACCGGTTGGCGGCGAGCTGGAAATGGTCGACGGCACCACGCTGTCGCACTCACTGGCCGGGCGCCACAAGATTATTTTCTGAACAAATGGAGGCGGCGTTCGCTGCCTCCGCTTGAAATTTCCCGCACCTATCCCCATCTCCTCCCCAACACGTTATTTCCATTAATAATAAATGGCATTGTTGAGGTCGACTTACATGAAAGGACAAGAAACCCGTGGTTTCCAGTCAGAAGTGAAACAGCTTCTGCACCTGATGATCCATTCTCTTTATTCCAACAAAGAAATCTTCCTGCGCGAGCTCATCTCCAACGCCTCGGATGCGGCGGATAAGCTGCGTTTCCGCGCACTGTCCCAGCCGGATCTGTATGAAGGCGACGGCGAGCTGCGCGTACGCGTATCGTTTGATAAAGACAACCGCACGCTGACCATCGCTGATAACGGCATCGGGATGAACCGCGACGAGGTCATTGACCATCTCGGCACCATCGCCAAATCCGGCACCAAAGCGTTCCTCGAATCTATGGGTTCCGATCAGGCGAAAGATAGCCAGCTGATCGGCCAGTTCGGCGTCGGCTTCTATTCAGCCTTTATCGTTGCCGACAAAGTCACCGTGCGCACCCGCGCCGCGGGCGACAAGCCGGAAAACGGCGTGTTTTGGGAGTCCGCTGGCGAAGGCGAATATACTGTTGCCGATATCACTAAGGCCGATCGCGGAACCGAAATCACGTTGCATCTGCGTGAAGGCGAAGACGACTTCCTCAACGACTGGCGCGTGCGTTCGATCATCAGTAAATATTCTGACCATATCGCGCTGCCGGTTGAGATTGAAAAACGCGAAGAAGTGGACGGCGAAACCGTTATTTCGTGGGAAAAAATCAACAAGGCGCAGGCGCTGTGGACCCGCAGCAAATCTGAAGTCAGCGATGACGAATACAAAGAGTTCTATAAGCATATTGCCCATGATTTCAGCGATCCGCTGACCTGGAGCCACAACCGCGTCGAAGGTAAGCAGGAGTACACCAGCCTGCTGTATATTCCGTCGCAGGCGCCGTGGGATATGTGGAACCGCGATCATAAACACGGCCTGAAGCTGTATGTGCAGCGCGTCTTCATCATGGATGACGCCGAGCAGTTTATGCCGAACTACCTGCGTTTCGTGCGCGGCCTGATAGATTCCAACGATCTGCCGCTGAACGTGTCGCGTGAAATCCTGCAGGATAGCAACGTCACCCGTAATCTGCGCACCGCGCTGACCAAACGCGTGCTGCAGATGCTGGAAAAGCTGGCGAAAGACGACGCCGAAAAATATCAGACCTTCTGGAAACAGTTTGGCCTGGTGCTGAAAGAAGGCCCGGCGGAAGATGCCTCCAACCAGCAAGCGATTGCTAAACTGCTGCGCTTCGCCACTACTCATACCGATTCTTCCGCGCAGACCGTGTCGCTGGAAGAGTACGTTTCGCGCATGAAAGAAGGGCAGGAGAAGATTTACTACATCACCGCCGACAGCTATGCGGCGGCGAAGAGCAGCCCGCACCTCGAGCTGCTGCGTAAAAAAGGTATCGAAGTTCTGCTGCTGTCCGATCGCATTGACGAGTGGATGATGAGCTACCTGACCGAGTTCGACGGCAAGGCGTTCCAGTCGGTTGCCAAAGCCGACGAGTCGCTGGAGAAACTGGCGGACGAAGTTGACGAATCCACCAAAGAAGCCGAAAAAGCGCTGGAGCCGTTCGTTGAGCGTGTGAAAGGCCTGCTGGGTGAGCGCGTGAAAGAGGTGCGTCTGACGCATCGTCTGACCGACACTCCGGCGATTGTCACCACTGATGCCGACGAAATGAGCACCCAGATGGCGAAGCTGTTCGCCGCTGCCGGTCAGGCGGCGCCGGAAGTGAAATACATCTTCGAGCTGAACCCGGCGCATCCGTTGGTGAAACGCGCTGCCGATACCCAGGACGACGCGCAGTTTGGCGAGTGGGTCGAACTGCTGCTGGATCAGGCGCTGCTGGCGGAACGCGGTACGCTGGAGGATCCTAACCAGTTCATCCGCCGTATGAACCAGCTGCTGGCATCCTGACGCGAACCTGAATGAGTAGCCCGGCCGAGCGACGCGACGCCGGGAACGGAATAAATGCCCCGTCTGAGTGATTTGCTCATACGGGGCATTTCACATTAGATTGCATAAAATATCTGACCATTAACCGTTTCAGCCGCACCGCCTTCCTTGAGCCATGGCCGTTCTGGTGGTATGGTTTAGCGTTTTTTGAAAAATTGAAACGACATTTGAGGGGATTTTCGTAATGCGTATTATTCTGCTTGGCGCTCCGGGCGCGGGTAAAGGAACTCAGGCTCAGTTCATCATGGAGAAATACGGTATTCCGCAAATCTCCACCGGCGACATGCTGCGCGCCGCGGTAAAATCCGGCTCCGAGCTCGGTAAACAAGCGAAAGACATTATGGACGCCGGCAAACTGGTGACCGATGAGCTGGTCATCGCGTTGGTGAAAGAGCGTATCGCCCAGGAAGATTGCCGTAACGGTTTCCTGCTGGACGGCTTCCCGCGCACTATCCCGCAGGCTGACGCCATGAAAGAAGCCGGCATCGCCGTTGACTACGTGCTGGAGTTCGCGGTACCGGACGAGCTAATCGTCGATCGTATCGTGGGCCGCCGCGTACACGCCGCTTCCGGCCGCGTCTATCACATCAAATTCAATCCGCCGAAGGTGGAAGGTAAAGACGACGTGACCGGCGAAGAGCTGACCACCCGTAAAGACGATCAGGAAGAGACCGTACGTAAGCGTCTGGTGGAATACCATCAGATGACTGCGCCGCTGATCGGCTACTATCAGAAAGAAGCGCAGGCGGGTAACACTCAATACGCGAAAGTCGACGGCACCAAAGCGGTGGCTGACGTGCGCGCCGATCTGGAAAAAATCCTCGGCTAATTAAGCCCTTTCTCATCCTGCTGCGGCAGGATGAGAACACCTCTCATTTCTACCTTTTGCTATGATTGGTTCCGTTTAACGCCATTTACGCTACAATTGTCAGCGATTCAAATGGTTAAGAGGCGGTAATGCATCAGACGAAAACAGGTATTTTGCTAGCCAATTTAGGCACTCCCGATGCGCCCACGCCCGATGCGGTAAAGCGCTATCTGCGACAATTTCTTAGCGACAAACGGGTAGTGGATACGCCTCGTCTGCTGTGGTGGCCGCTACTGCGCGGCATCATACTGCCGATTCGCGCTCCCCGCGTGGCGAAGCTCTATCAGTCTGTGTGGATGGCGGAAGGCTCGCCGTTGATGGTGTATAGCCGGCAACAGCAGCAGGCGCTGGCGGCCAGGCTACCCGATGTTCCAGTAGCGTTGGGGATGAGCTATGGCTCGCCGTCGCTGGCAAGCGCGGTCGATGAGCTATTGGCCCAGGACGTTGACCATATCGTGGTATTGCCGCTGTATCCGCAATATTCGTGTTCTACCGTGGCGGCGGTATGGGATGAACTGGCGCGGATCCTCGCGAAAAAGCGCGCCATTCCGGGCGTTTCGTTTATCCGCGACTATGCCGACGACGCTGACTATATCCACGCGCTGGCGGCCAGCGTACGCGCTTCGTTCGCCGTTCACGGCGAACCGGATGTGCTGCTGCTCTCCTATCACGGTATTCCGCAACGCTACGCCCATGAGGGCGATGATTACCCGCAGCGCTGCCGGGTAACGACTCGCGAGCTGGTTTCAGTGCTCGGGCTGCCGCCGGAGCGGGTGATGATGACCTTCCAGTCGCGCTTTGGCCGTGAACCCTGGTTGACGCCATATACCGACGAAACGCTAAAAATGCTTGGCGAGAAGGGCACACAGCACGTACAGGTTATCTGTCCGGGCTTCTCCGCCGACTGTCTGGAAACGCTGGAAGAAATCGCGGTGCAGAACCGGGAAATTTTCCTTGAGGCCGGCGGTAAGCAATATGAGTATATTCCGGCGCTTAATGCCGATCCTGCACATATTGAGATGATGGTGAACCTGACCGCGTCGTATCGCTGATCGCGCGCGTGGCGGGGAATATGCTACTATTCCCCGCTTGTTCCCTGTCATTAAATCGCCACTATGAAATTTCCCGGTAAACGCAAATCTAAACACTATTTCCCCGTTAGCGCTCGCGATCCGCTGCTGCAACAAATTCAGCCAGAAAATGAGTCCAACGTCTCCTGGGTGGTTGGCATCGACCAGACGCTGGTGGATATCGAAGCGAAAGTGGATGAGGCGTTTATCGTACGCTACGGCCTGAGCGCCGGTCATTCGCTGGTAATTGAAGATGATGTCGCCGAAGCGTTGTATCAGGAACTGGTACGCGACGGCCTGATCACACATCAATTTGCCGGCGGCACCATTGGCAATACCATGCACAATTATTCGGTGCTGGCGGACGACCGCTCGGTGCTGCTCGGCGTGATGTGCAGCAACATTGAGATCGGCGGCTACGCTTATCGCTACTTGTGCAATACCTCCAGCCGTACTGACCTGAACTACCTGCAGGGCGTTGATGGCGCCATTGGCCGCTGTTTTACGCTGATTAGCGATAGCGGCGAACGTACCTTTGCCATCAGTCCTGGCCACATGAACAAGCTGCGTCCGGAAAGCATTCCGGAAGAGGTGATTGCCGGCGCTTCCGCGCTGGTGCTGACCTCCTACCTCGTGCGCTGTAAGCCGGGCGAGCCGATGCCGGACGCGACGATGAAAGCCATTGAGTATGCCAAAAAGCATGATGTGCCGGTGGTGCTGACGCTGGGAACGAAATACGTGATTGCTGACAACCCGCAATGGTGGCAGCAGTTCCTCAAGGAACACGTTTCGATTCTGGCGATGAATGAAGAAGAAGCGGAAGCGCTGACCGGTATCGCCGATCCGCTCACCGCGGCGGATAAAGCGCTAGACTGGGTCGACCTGGTGCTGTGCACCGCAGGACCGGCGGGTCTCTATATGGCGAGCTTCACCGAAGAGGAAGCGAAGCGTAAAACGCAACATCCGCTCCTGCCGGGGGCGATTGCCGAGTTCAACCAGTATGAATTCAGCCGCGCGATGCGCCATCAGGATTGCGTTAATCCGCTGCGTATCTATTCGCACATCGCGCCTTATATGGGCGGCCCGGAGAAGATCATGAACACCAACGGCGCAGGCGACGGCGCGCTGGCGGCGTTGTTGCATGATATCACCGCCAATAACTACCATCGTAATAACGTGCCGAATTCCAGCAAACATAAATGCAAATGGCTGACCTACTCATCGCTGGCGCAGGTGTGCAAATACGCCAACCGCGTCAGCTATCAGGTGCTGAATCAGCATTCGCCGCGTTTAACCCGCGGCCTGCCGGAGCGGGAAGATAGTCTGGAAGAGGCCTACTGGGACCGTTAATCCCGTGGATAAGCGTACGCCCCGCGAGCGGGGCGTCGGATCAACCGGTAACAATCTCGCCAGCCGGCGGCGTTTCCAGCAGACGTAACATTGCCCGCGCGATTTCGCGTTCCCCCATCACCACCTGATTGGCTCCGCGTTCGGTAATATAATCGACCTCATCGTCGTAATGGGCGCGGGCGATAATCTCAATGTTCGGGCATTTTTCCCGCGCTGAGGCGACAATTTCACCGGCTTCATAGCCGTTAGGGATGGTCAGTAGCAGCCAGCGGGCGCAGTCGAGATGCGCCAGATTCATGATCTCTTCGTTGGCCGCATTGCCCAACACGGCGCTGATGCCGCGCTCACGCAGCTCATCCACGCGGGTGCGGGAGGTTTCAATCACCACCAGCGGGATCCCCTGGGCCATCAGTTTCTCGCCAAGCAGGCTGCCGACGCGGCCAAAGCCGACCAGCAGCGCATGGTTGCAGATATCCACCGGCACCTGTTTTTCGTCTTCCAGCACCTCTTCCAGTGTCTGTTCGTCGAGAGTTTCGGTTTTATCGAGATATTTTTCCAGCAGGGTAAACAGCACCGGGTTAAGCATAATCGAAATTATCGCACCAGCCAGCACCAGGTTCTGCCCGGCCTGCGGCAGCAGATCCAGCGCCATGCCGAGACCGGCAAGAATAAAAGCGAACTCCCCGATTTGCGCCAGGCTGGCGGCGATGGTCAGGGCGGTACGCGGCGAGTGACCGAACATACGTACCAGGAAGAAAGCGGCGGCGGATTTACCAAAGATGATAATCGCCAGCGTCGCCAGCACCGCCAGCGGCTGTTCGACCAGGATCATCGGGTCAAATAGCATCCCGACGGAGACAAAGAACAGCACCGCGAAGGCGTCGCGCAGCGGCAGCGTATCGTGAGCGGCGCGGTGGCTGAGTTCGGATTCGTTAAGCACCATCCCGGCGAAGAATGCGCCGAGGGCGAAGGAGACGTCGAACAGCTCAACGGCGCCGAAGGCGATGCCGAGCGCCAGCGCCAGTACCGACAGGGTAAACAGCTCGCGTGAGCCGGTTGCCGCGCTGCGCGACATGATCCACGGCACCAGACGGCGGCCCACCAGCATCATAATGGCGATAAAGGCGACGACTTTACCGATGGTAATGCCCATGTCGAGCGCCAGCGACGCCAGCCCAACATCGCCTTTTTCGACCATTCCGGCGATAGCGGGCAGCAGCACCAGCGTCAGTACCATCACTAAATCTTCAACGATCAGCCAGCCGATGGCGATTTGCCCACGCTGGCTATCAATAAGCTGCCGTTCCTCCAGCGCGCGCAGCAGCACCACGGTACTGGCGGTGGAAAGACACAGGCCAAAAACGATGCCGGTCATCAGCGACCAGCCGAGCAGGGAAGAGAGCGCCATCCCGAGCAGCGTCGCCACGGCTATCTGGGCGATGGCTCCGGGAATGGCTATCGACTTTACCGCCATGAGATCTTTCAGCGAAAAGTGCAGCCCGACGCCAAACATCAGCAAGATGACGCCAAGTTCGGCCAGTTCAGGCGCAAGCTTGGTATCCGCAACAAAACCAGGAGTAAATGGACCGGCCAGCACGCCCGCTAATAAATATCCTACCAGTGGTGAAATACGTAGCTTATTGGCAATCATGCCGAGGATAAAGGCGAGCACAAGGCCGCCGACAATGGTGGTGATTAGCGGTGTTGCGTGATGCATTCCGTCTCCTTGCGTGTGGTGAGCCGATCCATTTTCGCTACTTAAAGCAAAAAACCGATTAATAGTTTATGACACTTTTGCTCGTTTTGTTTATGAATAATTATTGAAATTTGCGAAAAATTGGAATTACGGCAACAAAAAGCACAGACAGGAAAATGGCGACAGGTCATGGCGGCGTAATGCTGATGGGATAAGGGGTTGTGGCGGCCAAACTTTCACTTTGGCCGCCAGATACTCAGGCTTTTTGATGGTTATTAGGCAGGAATATCGTCAGAATGCCGAGAAGCGGCAGGAAAGCACAGATTTTATAAACCAGATCGATGCTGGTATGGTCGGCTAACAACCCCAACACCGCGGCGCCAAGGCCGCCCATGCCAAACGCGAAGCCGAAGAACAGGCCGGAAACCATACCGATTCTCCCCGGCAACAGCTCCTGGGCATAGACCAGGATAGCGGAAAAGGCTGATGCGAGGATAAAACCAATTATCACCGTCAGGATCCCGGTCCATTCCAGCGATGCGTACGGTAAAATAAGGGTAAATGGCGCCACGCCGAGGATAGAGCCCCAAATTACATATTTACGACCTATCTTATCGCCAACAGGCCCGCCAATCACCGTTCCTGCAGCCACTGCAAACAGGAAGGCGAACAAGTGAAGTTGGGCGTTTTGCACCGATAATCCGAATTTGTGTATCAGATAAAAGGTGTAATAGCTGCTAATGCTCGCCATGTAGAAGTATTTGGAGAAAATCAGCATTAACAGAATGCTGACGGCCAGGATGACCTTGTTACGCGGCAGCGGATTAACGATAACCGGCTTCGGTTTGCCTTTATTCATTCTGTGTTGCGCGGCATACCAGCGGCTGATTTGCGACAGCACGACGATCGCCAGCAGCGCGGCCAGCACGAACCAGGCGACGTTGCCTTTGCCGTAGGGGGCGATGATTACCGCCGCCAGCAGCGGCCCCAGCGAGCTGCCGAAGTTGCCGCCAACCTGGAACAGTGATTGCGCCAGGCCGTGACGGCCGCCGGAAGCCATCCGCGCCACGCGTGAGGACTCCGGATGGAAGACCGAAGAGCCAGTACCGACCAGCGCGGCGGCCAGCAGCACCATGCCGAAGCTGCCGGCCAGCGCTAACAGAATTAAGCCGCAGAGGGTGAAACACATCCCCACCGGTAATGACCACGGCATCGAGCGTTTATCGGTGATGTAACCAATCACCGGCTGGAATAGCGATGACGTCAGTTGGAAGGTGAGGGTGATCATACCGATCTGCACGAAAGTTAACGAGAATTCCGCCTGCAGCAGCGGATAAATCGCCAGGATGAGCGACTGGATCATGTCGTTTAGCAGATGGGAAAGGCTGATTGCCCCCAGGATGCCAAATGAGGTGCGCGCTTTTTGCGGCGGCGCGCCGGTACCGGGTAAGGACTGAGCGGATTGGTTGGTTGTCATAGGTTCACTTCAGCGAGTTCTATTTGTTGTAGAGAATGCAGGTTGAATTATTATCCGACTAACATACCTGTCCCTAAGGTTTGAAGGAAGTCGCAATTCTGAAAACATATTTGTCAAAGCGGCTGACTCGCTATACTTTCGGCACTTGTTATTAAGTCAGGGAGTGAAACATGCATTATTTAAAACGCGGCGTAGCGCTGGCGTTATTCGCCGCCTTATCGCTGGGCAGCCTGTCAGCGCAGGCCTATGAGCAGGACAAAACCTATAAAATCACCATCCTGCACACTAACGACCACCACGGTCATTTCTGGCGCAACGACTATGGCGAATATGGCCTTGCGGCACAGAAGACGCTGGTGGACGGTATCCGCAAAGAGGTGGCGGCCGAAGGCGGTAGCGTCCTGCTGCTGTCCGGCGGCGATATCAATACCGGGGTGCCGGAATCTGATTTACAGGATGCAGAACCTGATTTTCGCGGCATGAACCTGATTGGCTACGATGCCATGGCGGTTGGCAACCATGAGTTTGATAACCCGCTCAGCGTGCTGCGCCAGCAGGAGAAGTGGTCGAAGTTCCCTTTCCTGTCGGCCAATATCTATCAGAAAAGCACCGGCGAACGCCTGTTTAAACCCTGGGCGCTGTTTAAGCGCGGCGGGCTTAAAATTGCGGTGATTGGCTTAACGACCGACGATACGGCGAAAATCGGCAACCCGGAATATTTCACCGATATCGAATTCCGTAATCCGGCGGCAGAAGCCAAGCTGGTGATTCAGGAACTGCAGCAAAATGAAAAGCCGGACGTGATTCTGGCGACCACCCATATGGGCCACTATGACAACGGTAATCACGGCTCTAACGCGCCTGGCGACGTTGAAATGGCGCGGAGTTTACCTGCGGGATCGCTGGCGATGATCGTCGGCGGCCATTCGCAGGATCCGGTCTGCATGGCCTCGGAAAATAAAAAGCAGGTCGATTATATCCCCGGCACCCCGTGCGCGCCGGATCGCCAGAATGGCATCTGGATCGTGCAGGCTCACGAGTGGGGTAAATATGTCGGACGCGCCGATTTTGAATTCCGCAACGGGGAGATGAAGCTGGTGCACTATCAGCTGATCCCGGTCAACCTGAAGAAGAAAGTCACCTGGGATAACGGTCAGAGCGAGCGCGTATTGTATACGCCGCAAATTGCTGAAAACCCGCAGATGCTCTCGCTGTTAACGCCGTTCCAGAATAAAGGCAAGGCGCAGTTACAGGTGAAAATAGGCAGCGTCAACGGCCATCTTGAAGGCGATCGCAGCAAAGTTCGCTTCGTACAAACCAATATGGGGCGTCTGCTGCTGGCGGCGCAGATGGCGCGCAGCAATGCTGATTTCGCGGTGATGAGCGGCGGCGGTATTCGCGACTCTATCGAAGCGGGTGATATTACCTATAAAGACGTGATGAAAGTGCAGCCGTTCGGCAACGTGCTGACTTACGTCGATATGAGCGGTAAAGAGGTGACTGAGTACCTGACCGCCGTCGCGCAGATGAAGCCGGATTCCGGCGCTTATCCGCAGTTCGCCAACGTCAGTTTCGTTGCCAAAGATGGCAAGCTTAACGATCTGAAAATCAAAGGCGAACCGGTGGATCCGGCGAAAACTTACCGTATGGCGACGCTGAGCTTTAACGCCACCGGCGGTGACGGCTACCCGCACATCGATAATAAACCGGGATACGTCAATACCGGCTTTATCGATGCCGAGGTGCTGAAAGAGTACATCGAGAAGAACTCGCCGCTGGATGCGGCGGCTTACGAGCCGAAGGGCGAGGTCAGCTGGCAGTAAGCTATCGCTTAACGGATCCCGGATAAGGCGCGTGTGCCGCTATCCGGGATCCGGTCTCTCAATCGCGGCGGGCGATATCGGCGAACTTCGCGTCCAGAAGCTTCGCCAGATCACTTGCCGCCAGTTCGATATCGAGCCCGCGTTTGCCGCCGGAAATATAGATGGTGGCAAACTCCTGCGCCGGGGCATCAATCACCGTCGGCAGGCGCTTTTTCTGCCCTAGCGGGCTGATGCCGCCGACCAGGTATCCGGTGATCCGCTGTGCGACCATTGGGTCGGCCATATCTACCTTCTTGGCGCCCAGCGCTTTGGCCACTTTCTTCAAATCCAACTGTCCGGCAACCGGGGTGACGGCGACCGCCAGATGTTTCATATCGCCGTTAACGGCCACTAATAGCGTCTTGTAAACCTGATCCGCATTGAGCCCCAGCTTGCGAACCACTTCATCGCCAAAATTGGTCTCTTGAGGATCGTGTTCGTAGCTGTGGATCTGAAAGGTAATTTTGTTTTTTTCGAGTAATTTAACGGCGGGAGTCATAGTAATCCTTCTTACCAACCGACCTAACGTATGACCAGCATACGCGTGAGGGTTGTATAAAAAATAGTACCATCTTGCGCAATAGTATTGGCAGTGATGGTCACTTTGAGCGACAATCAGACGATCCGGGATGTATATCCCGGGATAATAATAATGATGAAATTCCTCTTTGACGGGCCAATAGCAATATTGGCCATTTTTTTACGTCAACATATCCGGCAGGTTCCCTTCGCCATATAGATGCAGCGCGCCGACGGCGACCACATAGCGCCCCGGCGGCAGAGCAAGCAGCGTGTCGCGCCAGGCTATGTTGCGCTGATGCATCAGTACATCATATAAAGATTGGCTGAAGGTCGTTGGCAGCGTTTCCGCGCCGCGCGATGGCGGTTGCTCCAGCCACCAGCCGATCATCACCTGCAGTAAACGGGCGTTAGTGCGCCAGTGGGTCAGCGTATCTTCCAGCAGCGCCTTACCACCGTCTGGTAGATTGCGCAGGAGCGCGATTTGGCTATCGGCGCCTTCCAGCTCCATCACCCTTATGTTGCTCTCGCGGGCAGCCATCAGCAACTGATAATCAATGCCGTAATCGGGCCGTAATCCCAGTTTTTGCGCCTGAGTGGCTTGTAGCACCATCGCCACCTGCCACAGTGGCTGGCTATCGAAAAGATCGGCCGACAAACCCAGCTCGCCGGCGCGTGAGCGTAATTCTGCTAATTGCGTTTCGCTCAGACGTTCAGCCAGCGGGGGATAAGAGGGGAGATTACTGAAAGGCGTTTCATTACCGGTGATGTCCGCTTCGACGATTAAGGCGTCGGCCTGACGTATTTTTTTCAGTAGCTTGGCCGGCGGCGGCGCCATGTCGCGGGTGCCCATATGAATGCTGCCGACGAGATGTAAATAACGGTCGCCGGGCAGGACGATATCCATTGCAGGCCAGGAATAAGACGAGCCGACGGCGGCTCGCCACAGCATTTTTATTCGGTTTAACAGGCCCATACGCGCTCCGAAGTGTGAGGTAATCATGCTAGCGCATCTGGTGGTGGCCGTCATCTTTCCCGCGGGTTTTTCTTGTCGCCAGGAAATAAACGGGCGCTGAGTAACCTCAGCGCCCGTTTTCCTGTGATTGCGCTAATCTTTCGGTTTAAAGCGCAGCAGGCGGTTAGCGTTACTCACCACGGTGATTGACGACAGCGCCATTGCCGCGCCGGCGACCACCGGGTTCAGCAGGGTACCGGTCAGCGGCCAGAGGATCCCGGCGGCAATCGGGATGCCCAGCGAGTTATAAACAAACGCGCCCAGCAGGTTCTGTTTCATATTGCGTAACGTCGCCTTCGAAATCGCTAAAGCATCGGCCACGCCGTTAAGGCTATGGCGCATCAGGGTGATCGCCGCAGTTTCAATAGCGACATCACTGCCGCCGCCCATGGCGATACCGACATCCGCCTGCGCCAGCGCCGGGGCGTCGTTAATACCGTCGCCGACCATCGCCACTTTGTGCCCCTGGCTCTGCAGACGTTTAATCGCGTCAGCTTTGCCGTCCGGCAGCACGCCGGCGATCACTTCATCAATGCCCGCTTCTTTGGCGATGGCATTGGCGGTAGTAGGGTTATCCCCGGTCAGCATCACCAGCCGGTAGCCCTGACGATGCAGGCGCGCCAGCGCGTCGATGCTATCTTCCCGTAACGGGTCGCGGATGGCGAACAGCGCAGCGGCCTGACCATCGATCGCCAGCAGCACCGGCGTGGCGCCGCGCGAGGCCTGTGCCGTCATCTCGCTTTCCAGTTCAGCGGTAGCGATATGCTGCTCGTTAAGCAGCGCCTGGTTGCCGAGCAGCAGTTGATGGCCTTCCGCTTCACCGCTGACGCCGAGCCCGCGCAGGGTACGGAAGCCGCTTACCTCCGGTAAAGTGCTGTCAGCGGCTTTATCGAGGATCGCCCGCGCCAGCGGATGGCTTGAACCCTGCTCGAGCGCGGCGGCAAGCCGCACGACAGTGGATTCATCAAAGCTGGCGAAGGTTTTCACGGCCACCACCTGCGGCTTGCCTTCGGTCAGGGTACCGGTTTTATCAAACACCAGGGTATCGAGCTCGCTGGCGCGCTGCAGAGCATCGGCGTCACGCACCAGCACGCCGTATTCTGCCGCCCGGCCGACGCCGGAAATAATCGACATCGGCGTCGCCAGGCCCAATGCGCATGGACAGGCGATAATCAGTACCGTGGTGGCAATGACGAGGGTATAGACGATTTGCGGCGCCGGGCCGAAGAAGTACCAGATAGTGGCGCTAATCAGCGCAATGGCTACCACTGCCGGAACAAATACCGCCGAGATTTTATCGGCCAGTTGGCCAATTTCCGGTTTGCTACTTTGCGCCTGACGTACCATGCGAATAATCCTTGCCAGCGTGGTCTGGCTGCCGACGGCGCTGGCGGTAAACAGTACGCTGCCATCCTGCACCACGGTACCGGCATGAATGGCGTCGCCATCGCCTTTTTGCTGCGGCACTGGCTCGCCGGTGAGCATCGCTTCATCAAACCAGGCTTCGCCCTGGCTTATCACGCCGTCAACCGGAACGCGATCGCCAGTGGTCAGGCGCAGGGTCATACCCGCCTCTACTTCAGCGAGCGGCAGATCCTTTTCCCCTTCAGGCGTCACAACGCGTGCCGAAGGCGGTGTTAGGTCGAGCAGTTTTTCCAGCGCTTTCGAGGAGCGCTGGCGCGCGCGGGCTTCCAGCATATGGCCGAGGTTGATAAGACCAATGATCATTGCGCTGGCTTCGTAATACAGGTGGCGCGCTTCCATCGGGAACCACTGCGGCCACAGGTTAACGCTCATGGAGTACAGCCAGGCGACGCCGGTACCCAGGGCGACCAGCGTATCCATGGTGGCGGTACCGTTTTTCAGGCTTTTCCAGGCGCTGCGGTAGAAGTGACCGCCGGCGAAGACCATCACCGCGAGGGTGACGAGACCGATGACCAGCCACAGCGATCGATTGTCGTCGCTGACCATCATGTTATCGCCGATCATGCCCCAGACCATAACCGGTACGCCGACCAGCAGGGCGACAATCGCCTGCCAGCGAAAACGTTTCATGGTGGCGATGGCGGTTTCCTGCTGCCGTTCGCGGCGTTCCAGATCGTCTTCGATCGCCTCCGCGCCGTAGCCGGCTTTTTCCACCGCCTGCACTAATTCTGCGGCGGACGCACTGCCCATCACCAGCGCCGTGCGTTCCGCCAGGTTTACCCGCGCCTGTGAGACTCCCGGCACCGCGGCAAGCGCGTTTTGTACCCGGGAAACGCAGCTGGCGCAGCTCATGCCGTTGATCAGCAGCTGTTGACTGTCATCCTCGTCATGGGCTGCCGGAAGCTCAGGAGTGGCCGCTGTCAGTGCTTCCGACGGGATTGATGATTCTGCCAGCGGTTTAGCCTTTGGGTGGCTGAGTTCCGCGCCGTATCCGGCTTGTTTGATGGTCTCAATCAGGGCTTCAGCGCTGGCGCTACCCGTGACGTGGGCTTCGGTAACGGTTACATCAGCCTGTTCAACGTCGGGACGTTGTTCGAGGCTCTCTTTCACGCGTTTAACGCAGTGGCCGCAGGAGAGGCCATCAAGCGTCAGGTCGATAGTGTTAGACATAAAAAACTCCTGAATAATTTCCGGTTAATGATTGACCGAACACACTCTTTCATCGAGTATTAAGAAGGTTAAACCTTCCAGCAAGGGGAAGGTCAAGGGGGAAAAATGAATATTAGCGATGTGGCGAAAAAAACCGGTTTAACCAGCAAAGCGATTCGTTTTTACGAAGAGAAAGGGCTGGTGACGGCGCCGCTGCGCAGCGATAACGGCTACCGTACCTACACTCAGAAGCACCTTGATGAACTGACGCTGCTGCGTCAGGCGCGGCAGGTGGGATTTAACCTGGAAGAGTGCCGCGAGTTGGTGACGTTATTCAACGATCCGTCGCGGCACAGCGCCGATGTGAAAAAACGAACGCTGGAGAAAGTCGCGGATATTGAGAACCATATCCGCGAGTTGCAAAACATGCGTGCGCATCTGCTGGCGCTGGCGGACGCCTGCCCCGGCGATGAGAGCGCGGATTGCCCGATTATTGATAATCTTTCCGGCTGTTGTCACCGCAAAGCGCAGGTTTAACGGACGGTGGCTCTTACCCGCAAGGTAATCCCTTCTACGGCGACCACCTCCACCTTGCAGCCCGCCGCGAGGTCTTCATCGGCAAGCACCGGCCAGGAGCTATCGCCGACGCGGACGTGGCCGCGGCCGTTTTCAAGCGCGCTGTCGAGAGTAAAACGGCGGCCAACCAGCTGCTGGCCGCGCTGGTTAAGCTGTGCGTCGGCGGGGCGCTGCTGCCTCATGCGTTTACGCAGCCATTTTGACCACAGCCACGCCGCCAGCAGGGTAAGGACGGCAAACAGCGTCCCTTGCCATTCCCAACTGAGTGGAATAGCCCATATTAGCAGGCCGGTGACGACGCCAGCTACGCCGCTCCACAGCAGGTAGCCGTTGCTGCCGAGCATCTCCGCCGCCAGCAATAGCCCGCCGAGAGTCAGCCAGAAAATATGCGGATGGGCGAGGATCAGGGCGATCATGATTTTTTCCGCTCGGCGCTACTCTCTTTCAGCAGTTCGCCGATCCCGGCTATCGAGCCCATCAGGCTGCTGGCATCCAGCGGCATCAACACCACTTTGCTGTTGTTGGCGGCGCCAATCTGCTGCAGCGCGTCGGTATATTTCTGCGCCACGAAGTAGTTAATCGCCTGAATATCGCCTGAAGCGATTGCCGATGAGACCATCTGGGTGGCGCGGGCTTCCGCTTCGGCGGAACGTTCGCGGGCTTCCGCCTGCAGGAAGGCAGACTGACGTTCGCCTTCGGCTTTGAGGATCTGCGACTGCTTTTCGCCTTCGGCTTTGAGAATTTCCGCCTGGCGCACCCCTTCAGCCTCAAGGATATAGGCGCGTTTGGTTCGCTCGGCTTTCATCTGGGCGTTCATTGAGGAGATAAGCTCCGCTGGCGGGCGAACGTCGCGGATTTCGACGCGGGTGATTTTCACCCCCCACGGATTGGTGGCGTCGTCGACGATATGCAGCAGGCGGGTGTTAATGCTATCGCGCTGGGAGAGCATTTCATCCAGCTCCATCGAGCCGAGTACGGTACGAATATTGGTCATCGTCAGATTGACGATCGCCAGCTCAAGATTGCTGACTTCATAGGCGGCTTTTGGCGCATCGATCACCTGAATGAAGCAGACGGCGTCAATAGTGACGTTGGCGTTATCGCGAGAGATGACTTCCTGCGAAGGGATATCCAGCACCTGCTCCATCATGTTCACTTTACGGCCGATGCGGTCCATAAACGGCACCACTAAACTTAAACCCGGCTGCAGCGTCTGCGTGTAGCGGCCAAAGCGTTCGACGGTCCATTGATATCCCTGCGGCACGATTTTTACTGCCGCCCCCACAATGACCAGTGCGACAAAAATAAGAACGGGGATAAAAATCAGCATCAAAAACCTCCTGTCTTGTTGCCTGATGGGCGCCGCAGCGAAATGGCGCATGTTTAAACAGAGTATAACTTTCTCCTTGTTCCGGTGAAAGAAAACTGGAGTAAACTGTTTGGGTTTTAGGAAATAAACTGGACATATAATGAAGGAAAATAACGCGATTTTGCGCCTCGAGGGCGTCGGTTTTAAAACCGACGACGCGGTCATCCTGAATAATATCGATCTCCGGATTGCGGCCGGGGAATTTAAGTTGATTACCGGGCCATCCGGATGCGGCAAAAGTACGCTGCTGAAAATTATCGCCTCGCTGCTGAGCCCGACCAGCGGAGAGATTTTTTTCAACGATAAAGATATCGCCACGCTGTCGCCGGAAAACTATCGCCAGCAGGTTTCTTATTGCGCGCAAACCCCGGCGCTGTTCGGCGATTCGGTTTATGACAACCTGGTCTTCCCATGGCAGATCCGCAACAAACAGCCGGATCCTAAAGCGCTGGTTGCCGATCTCGAACGCTTCGGGCTGGCGGATAATACGCTGGAGAAATCCATTAATGAGCTTTCCGGCGGTGAAAAACAGCGGGTCTCGCTCATTCGTAATTTGCAGTTTCTACCGCAGGTTCTGCTGCTTGATGAAATTACCAGCGCGCTGGATGAAAGTAATAAGCGCAACGTTAACGAGATTATTCATCGCTACGCGACGGAAAAAGGGGTGGCCATTCTGTGGGTCACTCACGATCAGAACGAAATTGCCCACGCTGATGAAGTGATCACGCTACAGCCTGCCGGCGGGAAAATGCAGGAGGTAAAAAATGAACGGGCATAATATTACTAACGAGTCGCTGGCGCTCTCGATGGTGCTGGTGCTGGTGGCAATCGTCGTCAGCTATCGGGAAAAATTGGCGCTGGAAAAAGATATCATCTGGAGTATTTGCCGGGCGATAGTGCAATTGATTATCGTCGGCTACGTGCTGAAATATATCTTTAACGTCAATCATGCGGTGTTGACGCTATTGATGGTGCTGTTTATCTGCTTTAACGCGGCGTGGAATGCGAAGAAGCGCAGTAAATATATCGATAAAGCTTTTGTTTCATCGTTTATCGCTATTACCACTGGCGCCGGACTAACCCTGGCGGTGCTGGTCTTCTCGGGGTCGATCGCCTTTGTGCCGATGCAGGTTATTCCGATTGCCGGCATGGTGGCCGGTAACGCCATGGTGGCGGTAGGGCTGTGCTACAACAATATGGGCCAGCGTTTTAACAGCGAGCAGCAGCAGATTCAGGAGAAGCTAAGTCTTGGCGCGACGCCGAAGATGGCCTCCGCGCGGCTGATCCGCGATAGCATACGCGCATCGTTGATTCCCACGGTAGATTCGGCGAAAACGGTCGGGCTGGTGAGTTTACCGGGCATGATGTCGGGGTTGATTTTCGCCGGGATAGATCCGGTGAAGGCGATTAAGTATCAGATTATGGTCACGTTTATGTTGCTATCGACCGCCAGTCTGTCGACGATTATCGCCGGTTATCTGACCTACCGGAAGTTCTTCAATGCCCGCCATCAATTGGTTGTGACGCAGTTGAAAAAGCGCCCGTAAGTATTCCCGGAGGCGGCGCGTTGCGCCTTCTCCGGGCTACCACGGCGTAATCTGTAGCCCGGATAAGCGTAGCGCTATCCGGGTCAGCGCCTCTGATTAATACAGCAATGAATACAGCTGGCGGCGGTATTTCGCCGCCAGGGCGTCGCCGGTGCCGAGCGCCGCGAGGATCTCCTGCAGCATTTTGCGCACCTGGCCATCGCCGGCGCCTAAATCTTTTTGCAGATGCGTGAACAGCAGCGCCAGCGCTTCTTCGTTGCGCCCGACCTGGTGCAGCTGCAACGCCAGCTGAGACGCCAGCGCCGCGTCGTCCGGGTTCTGCTCGACCTGCTGCTGCAGTTGCTGGATTTCAGGGGTATCAGCCGCTTGTTTAAGCAGTTCAATCTGCGCCACCAGCCCCTGATAACGGGTGTCCTGATCCTGCAGCGGCACAGTTTTCAGCACGCTTTCAGCTTCATCGGAACGCTGCAGGGCAATTAGCGTTTCCGCCAGCAGCAGGCCAATCTGGCTATCCTGGTTAGACAACTGCCAGGCGTCTTTCAGCAGCGGCAGCGCGTCGGCGTATTTTTCTTCCTGCATCAGCGCCAGCGCTTCCTGCGCTTTCAATTCTTCTTCGCGCGGCAGCACTTTATCCAGCAGGGCGCGGATGGCCTCTTCCGGCTGCGGGCCTTCAAAACCATCTACCGGCTGGCCGTTCTGGAACAGATACACCGTTGGAATCGCGCGCAGACCAAACTGCGAGGCCAGCATTTGCTCCGCGTCGCAATCTACTTTCGCCAGCGTAAACTGACCGTGGTATTGGGCGGCCAGGCGCTCAAGCACCGGCGTCAGTTGTTCGCAGTGCTGGCTGCGGGCGGACCAGAAATAAAACAGCACCGGCGCGTTCATGGATTGCTGCAGCGTCTGCTGCAGGTTGGCTTCGGTAATATTGACAATATTCTGTTCGGACATGAGCGTATCTCGTTGGTCGATTTCTGTTTTAGATGGGGGCGACATTCAGCGCTTCAACTCAGCCCTGGATAATTTTGTCCATCGCACGGGCCGGTAGCAGGCGTTTTAACCAGCCTACCGCGTGGGTGACCAGCGTCACCGGATAGCGCAGTTTCGGCTTATCGCTGACGAAGGCGTGACGCACTTTTTCCACCACTGCCTCCGGGCCGAGCGTAAAGCGCGCGGCAATACCGGGGTTTTCTACCGTCTTGTCGCCGGTCTGGTTAACATTGTTGGTAAAGCGGGTGCGGATTGGTCCAGGCTCAATCAGGCTGACTTTTATGCCACTGTGGCGGAGTTCCATGCGCAGCGCATCGGACCACGCCTCCAGCGCGTATTTACTGGCGGCATAGGCGCCGCGGCCGGGGCTGGAAATCAGCCCCATCACCGAAGAGGTCATCACGATGCGGCCCTCGCCGTGCGGCTGCATAGCGGGCAGCAGCAGCATGGTGAGCTGGTGGGCGCCGAAAAAGTTGGCGGAAAACTGCTGTTCCATTTGCTGACGGCTGATGGTGGTGAGCGGGCCGTAGACGCCGTAGCCAGCATTATTGAACAGGCCATACAGGCGGTTCTCGGTCAGCGCGATGACCTCGGCGGCGGCATTTTCGACGCTTTGCGGATCATCGAGATCCAGCAAAATACCGGTCAGACCCAGTTCCTGCATACGAGCGACATCATCCCCCTTACGGCAGGCTGCCAGTACCCGGAAGCCCTGACGCTTTAAATCGAGCGCGCTTTCGAGGCCAATTCCGCTGGAACATCCTGTAACTAAAACCGATTTTTGCATAACTTTACCTGTGAATGACTCCCGGCGTTCAGGAGTCATGATTAACTAAGGGAGCCAACCGGGTTGCCATCCAGTCGGCAATAAACGGTTGCGCATCGCGATTAGGATGAATGCCGTCGTCCTGCATCCATTGTGGCTTGAGATAAACCTCCTCCATAAAAAAGGGCAGCAGAGGAATATCGAATTCTTTGGCCAACTGCGGATAAATCGCGCTAAAGGCTTCATTATAACGGCGCCCATAGTTGGCAGGCAGGCGTATTTGCATCAGCAGCGGTTGGGCCTTCGCCGCTTTGATATCCTGAATAACGGTGCGTAGCGTCTGCTCCGTTTGTTGCGGCGGGAAACCGCGCAGCCCGTCGTTGCCGCCCAGTTCCACCAGCACCCAGCGCGGTTGGTGCTGCTTCAGTAGCGCCGGCAGGCGCGCCAGGCCCTGCTGCGAGGTGTCGCCGCTGATACTGGCGTTGACCACCGTCGTTTTGGCCTGCCACTTGTCGTTGAGCAGAGCAGGCCAGGCCGTATTGGCCGCCATTCGATAGCCGGCGCTCAGGCTATCGCCAAGCACTAACAGCGTATCCGCCGCCATCGCGCGGCAGGTAAACAGAACCATAAACAGGAAAGGCAAATGCCAGCGGAAAACATACTTGAAGTTCATCATCTTAAGAAATCCGTCGGTCAGGGAGAGCATCAGCTGTCCATCCTTACCGGAGTTGAGCTGGTTGTCAAACCGGCGCAAACCATCGCCCTGATTGGCGAGTCCGGTTCCGGGAAATCCACGCTGCTGGCGATTCTCGCCGGGCTTGACGACGGCAGCAGCGGCGAAGTGTCTCTTCTGGGGCAGCCGCTGCATCAAATGGATGAAGAGGCGCGCGCGAGGCTACGCGCAAAGCACGTAGGCTTTGTCTTTCAATCGTTTATGTTGATTCCGACGCTAAACGCCCTTGAGAACGTCGAGCTGCCGGCATTGCTGCGCGGCGCCAGCGATAGCCAGAGCCGTGGCGATGCGCACGCGCTGCTTGAACAACTGGGGCTTGGCAAACGGCTGCACCATTTGCCGGCGCAGCTTTCCGGCGGCGAGCAGCAGCGAGTGGCGCTGGCCCGCGCCTTTAACGGCCGTCCGGCGCTGCTGTTTGCCGATGAGCCGACCGGCAATCTCGACCGTCACACCGGCGATAAAATCGCCGATCTGCTGTTCTCGCTTAACCGCGAACACGGCACCACGCTGATTCTGGTGACCCACGATCCGCTGCTGGCGGCGCGCTGCGATCGTCGCTTACGCCTGGTGGATGGCAAGCTGCAGGAGGAAGCATGATAGCCCGCTGGTTCTGGCGCGAATGGCGCTCGCCTTCGCTGCTCATCGTCTGGCTGGCATTAAGCATGGCGGTGGCCTGCGTGCTGGCGCTGGG
Organism: Klebsiella sp. SYXHC3; assembly: GCF_057196925.1. Classification (NCBI taxonomy): domain Bacteria; kingdom Pseudomonadati; phylum Pseudomonadota; class Gammaproteobacteria; order Enterobacterales; family Enterobacteriaceae; genus Klebsiella; species Klebsiella sp. SYXHC3. The sequence continues at coordinate 254,985 of NZ_JBXUNG010000003.1, forward strand.
CTCAATCAGCGACCGTATGGAAAAAGGGTTGAGCCAGCAAAGCCGCGAATTCATGGCCGGGGATCGCACCCTGCGCAGTTCACGCGAAGTGCCTGCCGAGTGGCTCTCCCAGGCGCGTACGCTAGGGTTAACCGTCGGCGAACAGCTGAGTTTCGCCACCATGACTTTCGCTGTAGATACCCCGCAGTTGGCGGACGTGAAGGCGGTTGATGATACTTATCCGCTGTACGGCACGCTGGAGACCGCACCGGCGGGATTAAAACCGCAGCGCGGCAGCGTCCTGCTGGCGCCAAGGCTGATGGCATTACTGAACCTGAAAACCGGCGATAACATTGACGTTGGCGACGCCACCTTGCGCATCGCTGGCGAGGTCATTCAAGAGCCGGACGCCGGATTCAACCCCTTCCAGATGGCGCCGCGGCTAATGATGAATATCGCCGACGTGGCGAAAACCGGCGCGGTACAGCCCGGCAGCCGCGTCTCCTGGCGCTATAAATTCGCCGGTAGCGCACAGCAGCTGGCGGCTTACGAGCGGTGGCTGCTGCCGAAGCTTGGCGCGGAACATCGCTGGATTGGCCTGGAGCAGGATGATAGGGCGTTGGGTAAATCGCTGGAGCGCTCGCAGCAATTTTTACTGCTGTCCGCGTTACTAACGTTGCTGCTGGCGGTCGCCGCGGTAGCGGTAGCGATGGGCCATTACTGCCGTAGCCGCTACGATCTGGTCGCCATCCTTAAGACGCTGGGCGCCGGGCGGGCGCAGCTGCGTAAACTTATCGTCGGTCAGTGGCTAATGTTGCTGGTGCTGGCCGTGGTGGCGGGGGGCGCGATGGGGCTGCTGCTGGAAAAAGCCCTGCTGCTGATGCTTAAACCGGTGCTGCCCGCCGCGCTGCCGCCCGCCAGCGGCTGGCCGTGGTTGTGGGCTATCGGCGCGATGGTGGTGATTTCGCTGCTGGTCGGCTGGCGGCCGTACCGGCTGCTGCTGGCGACTCTGCCACTGCGGGTATTGCGGCAAGATGTGGTGGCTAACGTCTGGCCGCTAAAACACTATATTCCGGTGGTTTGCGCGGTGGTTGTCGGCGGACTGGCATGGCTGATGGGCGGTAGCCCGCTGCTGTGGTCGGTGTTGGTCGGGGCGCTGGTACTGGCGCTGTTGTGCGGGCTGGTAGGCTGGGCCTTGCTGTGGTTGCTCAAGCGCTTAACGCTGAAAGCGTTACCGTTGCGCCTGGCGGTGAATCGCCTGTTGCGTCAACCGTGGTCTACGCTGAGCCAACTGGCGGCGTTTTCGCTGTCGTTTATGCTGCTGGCGCTTCTGCTGGTGCTGCGCGGCGATCTGCTCGAGCGTTGGCAACAGCAACTCCCCCCGGAAAGCCCGAACTACTTCCTGATTAATATCGCTCCCGAACAGGTGGTGCCGGTGAAGACATTCCTTGCCGAACACCAGACCCGGGCGGCGGAGTTTTACCCCATCGTGCGCGCGCGGCTGACGCAGATTAACGGTCAAACCACCGAGGGCAATAAAGACGAAGCGCTAAACCGCGAGCTTAATCTCACCTGGAGCGAGCAGCGCCCGGATCATAATCCGCTGGTGGCCGGCAGTTGGCCGCCGAAGGCGGGCGAGGTGTCGATTGAAGAGGGGCTGGCGCAGCGGTTGGGCGTCAGGATCGGTGATAGCGTCACCTTTACCGGCGACACTCAGCAATTTAACGCTAAGGTGACCAGCGTGCGCAAAGTTGACTGGGAGAGCCTGCGGCCAAACTTCTTCTTTATTTTCCCGCCAGGGGCGCTGGATGGGCAGCCGCAAAGCTGGCTCACCAGCTTCCGCTGGGATAATGGCAACGCGATGCTGACCCAGCTTAATCGCGAATTCCCCACCGTTAGCCTGCTGGATATCGGCGCCATCCTGCGCCAGGTAGGCCAGGTGTTGACGCAGGTAAGTCGCGCGCTGGAGGTCATGGTGGTGCTGGTCACCGCCTGCGGCGTGCTATTGCTGCTGGCTCAGGTGCAGGTCGGGATGCGTCAGCGGCATCAGGAGCTGGTCGTCTGGCGGACGCTGGGGGCCGGTAAAAACTTGCTACGTACCACGCTGTGGGCGGAGTTCGCTCTGCTTGGCGTGGTGTCGGGGCTGGTGGCGGCCATTGGCGCCGAGGTGGCGCTGGCGATGCTGCAAACCAAAGTGTTTGATTTTCCATGGACGCCGGACTGGCGGCTGTGGGTTATGCTGCCATTATCCGGCGCTATATTATTATCGTTGTGCGGCGGATGGTTGGGATTACGCTTATTAAAAGGAAAAGCGTTATTCCGACAATTTAACCAGTAAATAGATTTCATTTTTATGAAGCGCCGCGCAATTTCGCGGCGCTTTTATTTTAACGGCACAAAATGATAATTCCTTGATTTTTAAGCGCACAAAACATTAAAAACCCAACAACACGTCGTGCTAATTCGCAGTTAATATTCAACTGGCAAATATAAGGTTGCTTATTACTCAAGGAAAAAGCATGGCACATAAAATAAAAGCGCTGGCGATCTCGATCGGCGCAGCATTAGCGTTAACCTCTTTTGCATCCCAGGCTGAGATTACGCTGCTGAAACAAGATCCGCAGGCGGGCGATCCGTTAAGCCGCCTTAACTTTACCGTCGGCGGCAGTATTCGTCCGCAGTTCAACATGATGACCGGCGATGGCGATAAAGGTTCCTACAAGCGTAACGGTTTCGACGGCGGCACCCGTTTCCGCTTTGCGGCTGATTACTATCTGTTTGATGATATTAGCTGGATCAGCTACTACGAATTGGGCGTGAATATTCCGGCGCTGTTCGATTGGGACAATCACTACGCGGAAGGGGCGAACAATACCACTCGTCGTATGCTTTATACCGGTCTGAAGAGCGATACCTGGGGGACATTAACCTACGGTCAGCAGAACAGTATTTACTATGATGTCGTCGGCGTGAAAACCGATATCTGGGACTACGATATGATCGGTCAGGCTCCGGGTAACGGTATTAACGGCGACTACGATGGTTCTTATCGTTCACGCAATATGTTGAAATATAAGAAAACCGTCGGTGATGTCGATCTGTACGGATCCTATCTGTTTGAAGATAGCGAGTATCTGCCGGGCGATGGTCTGCGCTACAAACGTAAAGGCGGCGGGTCTATCGGCGTGGATTACCACATCATGAAGGACCTGACCTGGGGTACCGCGTGGAACTACACCCGCGCCGAGATGCGCGACCCGTCAAGCTCCGATAGCAAAACCTACGACCAGAATATTGTCGGTACCGCGCTGAGCTGGACTCCGGATAACTGGACCTTCTCCTTCGGCGGCGGCTGGTATCAGAACTTCCTGACTACCAAGAAAACCAATGTGCATGATTACTTCGCCGGCGATGCCTGGGGTATTGAATACTTTGCCGGCTATAAATTCCCGATCAATCAATACGCTGTTAAATCTATTCAGCCGTACTTTATGGGCGACCGTCTGGAGTACGTGAATGGCCGCAACTACCAGCGTATTGATAACGGTTTGGGTGTTAGCTTCCAGCTGGATTACGGTTTCCGTGTTGATTACGAGCACGTGTTTACCTCCAGCACCGATGATCTGGGCGATATGAACCTGGTGCGTCTGCGCTACGACTTCTGACGATGAGCCGCCGCAAGCCGGGAATTTCCCCGGCTTGCGCTGCGCTAAGCGGGAGTAGATACTGTTAACGGTTTGCAACCTTTTAGCTTGAGAAAAGCGTTTATCTCGTTTCGCTCCAGAGTATCTTGCGCTCCCGGTTAATTTTTCTGCAACATGTTTTCCGTGGCGCAGGGAGCGCACAGGGGGCGGCCAGTCGCCACCGCCCCCTGTACCCCCGGGCTTTGGCCGCCAAAATCGCCACTTCGTGGTACCTTCGACTTATCCCGGCAGGCTTCGGGTCGGGCCGAGGCAGCGTCCTTGCAAATCACGGCCCTCAGCCCGCATCCATGCGGGCTGCCCCGGCCTTCCGGTAACGTCTCAGCGATTTTGAGGCCACCAACACCGGCAGTTTCAGTCAGCGTGGTGAATAAATTAAAGGCAGGCCGCACGGACCGTAGGCCGGATAAGGCGCAGCCGCCATCCGGCGCAAAAGCGGCTCCTTATCCGCGGATATTGCCCGGCGGCGCTGCGCTTGCGCGGGCCTACAGATCCAGTGCAATGGGTGGCCCAGTGCCATGGGTAGCCCGGGTAAGGCGCCCGCCGCTACCCGCGAAGCCGTCTGGTTGGGAGAGCTACTTCGCCAGCCAGGCGGCGACCTCCTGCCAGTTGCCGCGAAAAATAATTTTCCCGGCTTTTTTCCCCAACTGATAGCGATACATTGGATCGTAGTATTCATTTAACAGCGGGACCAGCCAGGTGAAGTGAGCTTCGGTACTGGCGGTACGCTGTTGCTGCAACAATGCCGCGTCGAGTAGTTCGGTTAACTGAGCAAAGCGCTGTAGCCCCAGCCGACGCCGGATGGCAAACAGCCCGTGATGCAGATACTCGCTATATTCCTGCCAGCCTTTCTCTTCGCCATAGGCGGCAATAAAGTCGCGGTGCATACGATCGAAGTACTCTTCGCGCAGTCGCTCCAGACGAACGTCAAACGGATCTTCCACCACCGCCAGCGGCGATTGCGCCATGCGGATACGCAGACACTCCGGCAGGTGGTTCGCGCCAATCATATGGCCTTCATCTTCCAGCACCCAACGTGTTTGTTGTTCAGCCTTTTTAAGCAGGGAGACCGCCAGATGGTTTTCGAACGTCGCCTGCGGGTGTTGCTGCTGCAACGTACGGCCAAATGACGAACCGCGGTGGTGGGCGTGACCTTCAAGATCGATACCGTCCGGGCGCGAGCAAACCAGCTGGGTTTTGCCATTGCCGGTGCAGCCGCCAATCAGCACGATAGGGCGCTGTACCAGCTCCTCGGTAGCCTGGATTGCCGCCTGGCGTAGCGCTTTGTAGCCGCCGACAATCAGCGGATAATCGACGCCTGCTTCACGCAGCCACTGCTGCACGATATGCGAGCGCTGGCCGCCGCGGGCGCAGCACAGATAGCCTTGTGGATAGCGGGCGCAGGCCGACAGCCACGCCTTGAGGCGGCTGGCGCGCAGGTCGCCATCGACCAGTTTATGTCCGAGGGCTAATGCCGCTTCCGGCCCCTGGCGCTTGTAACAGGTGCCGACGGCGGCGCGTTCATCATCGTTCATCAGCGGCAGGTTAATCGCCGCGGGCATCGCGCTTTGCAGAAATTCCACCGGCGCGCGGACGTCGATAAGCGGCGTATCCGCGCTGAGGATGGCGCGATAGTGTGTCCCATTTTCCATGGGTCGTCCTTTTGAGTTAAAACCGGGATGTGCTTACTGCGAGGTGGGGATTCTACGCGCCGAAGGGCATGCCGGGGAAGGGGATAGATCAAATCCCCGGCACGAATGGCTTAATTAAGCTGCGACTGCGCCCAGAAAACGCCGCTGGCGTATTCGGCTGGCAGGAGCGGTTTCAGCGCCTCCAGCGTGGCGCTCAGGCGATCGGTATCGCTGTCGGTCAGATTCAGGTGCCCGACTTTACGCCCCGGACGAACTTCTTTGTCGTACCAGTGCAGATGTACCAGCGGCAGTTTTAGCCAGTCGTAGTTCAGATCGCTGCCGATTAGGTTGATCATCACCGATGGGCTGTTGACCACCGGCGGCGGCAGCGGTAAATCGGTAATGGCGCGCAGATGCAGTTCAAACTGGCTAATGGAAGCGCCGTTCTGCGTCCAGTGGCCGCTGTTGTGCACGCGCGGCGCCAGTTCGTTGATCAGCAGTCCCTCGGCGGTGACGAAGCACTCCATGGCCATCACGCCCACGTAGTTGAGCTCGTTCATGATCGCCGTCAGCATGCTTTCGGCCTGCGCCTGCTGGCGCGCATTGGCCTGCGGGAAGGCGACGCTGGCGCGCAGAATGCCGTCCTGGTGCAGGTTGCGGGTCAGCGGATAAAACACCGTGCTGCCGTCGCGGCCGCGGGCACCAACCAGCGACACTTCGCCGGAGAAGTTAATTCCCTGCTCGACGATACACTCGCCGTAATTATCATCCGGCAGTTGTGCGGTTTCGTTCTCGCGTAGACGCCACTGCCCGCGGCCATCGTAGCCGCCGACGCGGCGCTTGACGATAGCCAGTTCGCCCAGACGGGCAAACACGGCGGGCCACTCGCTTTTATCCGCCAGTAGCTGCCACGGCGCGGTGGCGAGGCCAAGTTTGTCGAACAACTGTTTCTGGGTCAGGCGGTCGGCGATGATCGGAAAAACGTCGCGGTTGACGAAAGCCGGATGGCGCGCCAGTTCGCGGGTCAGGGCGGTTTCCGGCCAGCGTTCGATTTCAGCGGTGATGACGCTTTGCTGGAATGGCACCGCTTCCGGGTCGGCTTCCAGGCCAACCGGCCAGACGGCGATGCCCAGCGGTTCACCGGCCTGACGCAGCATGCGGCCTAACTGTCCGTTACCGAGGACGCAAACCTGTTTCATGCCGCACCTCGCGGGTCCGGGTTATCCAGCACCTCATCGGTTTGCGCCTGACGCCAGGCGCTCAGACGCTGGTGCAGTTCGGCATCATGCTGGGCGAGAATTTGCGCGGCGAGCAGGGCGGCGTTAGCGGCGCCGGCTTTGCCGATGGCCAGTGTGCCGACCGGGATGCCGCGGGGCATTTGAACGATAGAGTAGAGGCTGTCAACGCCGCTTAACGCCGCGCTCTGAACCGGCACGCCAAGCACCGGCACCAGAGTTTTCGCTGCAATCATGCCCGGCAAATGCGCCGCGCCGCCCGCACCGGCGATGATCACCTGATAACCGTTGCTTTCGGCGCTTTCGGCGAAGCTAAACAATTTATCGGGCGTACGGTGGGCGGAAACCACTTCAACATGGTGCGGAACGTTCAGGGTATCAAGGATTTCTGCGGCGAACTGCATGGTAGCCCAGTCGCTTTTGGACCCCATCACGATGGCGATACGCGCCGGATTATTGCGGGAAGACATGCGTCTGAAAACTCCTGTGGGTGTGCTTCACACTGCTTTAGAGGCCACAGAGAATAGCACGATATCCCGGCAAGGAAAACGGTTGCGTCGGCGGAAATACAGGGAAATCGTTGGCGAAATTAAAACGGGAAATGGATGAGTTCGACGCCATCGGCGCTGACTTTCACCATTGACCCTTCGCTGTGCCACGCGCCGAGGACCACGCGCCATGCGGGCTGACCGTTGGCCAGCAGTTCATGGACGGCCGGGCGATGGGTATGTCCGTGAATCAGCCACTGCACCTGATGCCGCTCCATCGCGTCAACGACCGCCTGCGGATTCACATCCATAATTTCCATCGATTTGCTGCTGTTAGCGGCTTTGCTATCGGCGCGCATTTTAGCGGCGATGCGGCGGCGGATAAACAGCGGCAGGGCGAGAAATAGACGTTGGATCCACGGGGTATGGACTTTAGCGCGAAACGCCAGGTAACCGGGGTCATCGGTACATAAGGTGTCGCCATGCATAATCAACACTTCACGGCCATAGAGGTCCAGCCGCTCTTCTTCGGCGAGCAGGATCATGCCGCTCTGGCGGGCGAAGCGCTGGCCGACGAGAAAATCGCGGTTGCCGTGGATGAAGTAGCAGGGTACGCCGGCGTCGACGACGGCTTTGATGGCCGAAGCGATTTGCTGATGCAGCGGGTTCGGATCGTCATCGCCGATCCACGCCTCGAACAGATCGCCAAGGATATACAGGGCGTCAGCCTGACGGGCTTCCCCCTGTAAAAAACGCAGAAAACCGGCGGTGATCGCCGGTTCTTCTGTTTGCAGATGCAGGTCTGCAATAAAAAGTGTCGCCACGAATTATTCGCTGACGGTGACGCTTTTGATGACAACATCCTCTTTCGGCACATCCTGGTGCATGCCGCTGCGGCCGGTGGCAACCGCTTTGATTTTGTCGACCACGTCCATGCCTTCAACCACTTCGGCAAAGACGCAGTAGCCCCAACCCTGCAGGCTTTCGCCAGAGAAGTTCAGGAAGTCGTTGTCTACTACGTTGATGAAGAACTGCGCGGTGGCGGAGTGCGGGGCCTGAGTACGGGCCATCGCCAGCGTACCACGGGTATTTTTCAGACCGTTGTTAGCTTCGTTCTGAATCGGAGATTTGGTCGCTTTCTGATTCATGCCCGGCTCAAAGCCGCCGCCCTGAATCATGAAGCCGTTGATAACACGGTGGAAAATGGTGTTGTCGTAGAAACCTTCGCGGCAGTAGTCCAGGAAGTTTTTAACTGTTTCCGGCGCTTTGTCGTCAAACGTTTTGATTACGATATCGCCATGATTGGTGTGGAAAGTAACCATTTTTGCATCCTGTTCCGATGATTGTAGTGCTGAACCCAAGGTTGGGTATGACATAGGTGGCTGTTATAGCATAACCGCGGGGGTCGATGCACCTTGCAATGTGTGCTGCTTCCGGTTTGAATTAGGGTTAGAATAAGCGACTTATATCCACACACGTCTACACGGAATCTTCGATGTTAAAAATTTTTAATACACTGACGCGCCAAAAAGAAGAATTTAAACCTATTCATGCCGGGGAAGTTGGCATGTACGTGTGTGGAATTACCGTTTACGATCTCTGTCATATCGGCCATGGCCGCACCTTCGTCTCCTTCGACGTTGTCGCTCGCTATCTGCGCTTTCTTGGTTACAAGCTGAAGTACGTGCGCAACATTACCGATATCGACGATAAAATCATTAAGCGCGCTAATGAAAACGGCGAAAGCTTTGTCGCGCTGGTCGATCGCATGATCGCCGAAATGCATAAAGATTTTGACGCTCTGAACATTCTGCGCCCGGACAACGAGCCGCGCGCCACCCACCATATCGCTGAAATTATCGAAATCACCGAGCAGCTGATCGCCCGCGGTCACGCTTATGTGGCGGATAACGGCGACGTGATGTTCGACGTGCCGACCGACCCTAACTACGGTCTGCTATCGCGCCAGGATCTCGACCAGCTGCAGGCGGGCGCTCGCGTCGACGTGGTTGACGTCAAGCGTAACCCAATGGACTTCGTCCTGTGGAAGATGTCAAAAGAGGGCGAGCCGAGCTGGCCGTCACCGTGGGGTGAAGGGCGTCCAGGCTGGCACATTGAATGCTCGGCGATGAACTGCAAACAGCTGGGTAATCACTTTGATATTCACGGCGGCGGTTCGGATCTGATGTTCCCGCATCATGAAAACGAAATCGCGCAATCGACCTGCGCCCACGACGGCGAATATGTCAACTACTGGATGCACTCCGGAATGGTGATGGTCGATCGCGAGAAAATGTCGAAATCGCTGGGCAACTTCTTTACCGTTCGCGACGTGCTGAAGTACTACGATGCCGAAACCATCCGCTACTTCCTGATGTCCGGCCACTATCGCAGCCAGCTGAACTACAGCGAAGAGAACCTCAAGCAGGCGCGTTCGGCGCTGGAGCGTCTGTACACCGCGCTGCGCGGGACCGACAAATCCGCGCAGCCTGCCGGCGGCGAAGCCTTCGAAGCGCGCTTTATTGAAGCGATGGATGACGACTTCAATACCCCGGAAGCCTACTCGGTGCTGTTCGATATGGCGCGTGAAGTGAACCGCCTGAAAACGGAAGACGCGGCGGCTGCGAACGCGCTGGCGGCCCATATGCGTAAGCTCTCTTCGGTGCTGGGGCTGCTTGAGCAGGAGCCGGACGCTTTCCTGCAGAGCGGCGCGCAGGCCGATGATGGCGAAGTGGCGGAAATCGAAAGGCTTATTCAACAGCGTCTGGATGCGCGTAAAGCGAAGGACTGGGCGGCGGCGGATGCGGCGCGCGATCGTCTTAACGAGATGGGTATTGTGTTAGAAGACGGCCCGCAGGGCACTACCTGGCGCCGTAAGTAAACCATAAAAAACGCCCGGTTAGCCGAGCGTTTTTGTTTATGCGATCACAGTAATGCTTTGACCGTCAAAGGTCACCGTTTGCCCGGCAACGATTTTACAGCGTTTGCGGGTTTCCACCGCGCCGTCGACTTTCACCAGCCCTTCGGCGATGAAGATTTTGGCCTGCGCGCCGCTCTCGCTCCAGCCTTCCAGCTTCAGCAGGTCACATAGTTCAACATGCGGGTGTTTGCCCAGAGAAAAATTCGCCATCTTAGGCCTCCTGAATGTCGTGATACTCTTCGCACGCCTGCAGCGTATTCTGAATGAGGGTCGCTACGGTCATCGGGCCGACGCCGCCAGGCACTGGCGTAATGTAGGACGCGCGTTCCGCCGCGTCTTCAAACACCACGTCGCCGACCACTTTGCCGCTTTCCAGACGGTTAATGCCGACGTCCACCACGATGGCGCCTTCTTTAATCCACTCGCCCGGGATAAAGCCCGGTTTACCGACTGCGACAATCAGCAGATCGGCATTTTCAACGTGGTGGCGCAGGTTTTTGGTGAAACGGTGGGTGACGGTGGTGGTGCAGCCCGCCAGCAGTAGCTCCATGCTCATCGGACGACCGACGATGTTAGAAGCGCCAATCACCACCGCGTTGAGGCCATAGGTATCGATATTGTAACGCTCAAGCAGGGTAACGATACCGCGCGGCGTACATGGGCGCAGACGCGGCGCGCGCTGACACAGACGACCAACGTTATACGGATGGAAGCCGTCGACGTCTTTGTCCGGCGCAATGCGCTCGAGGACTTTAACGTTGTCGATACCGGCAGGCAGCGGCAGCTGTACCAGGATGCCGTCGATAGTATTATCGGCATTCAGCGTGTCGATAAGTTCCAGCAGCTCGGCTTCGCTGGTGGTTTCCGGGAGATCGTAAGAGCGGGAGACGAAACCCACCTCTTCACATGCCTTGCGTTTGCTGCCGACATAAATCTGCGACGCAGGGTTGCTGCCGACCAGCACAACGGCGAGCCCGGGGGCGCGTTTTCCGGCCGCTACGCGCGCCTTCACTTTTTCCGCGACCTCAGAGCGCACCTGCTGCGCAATCGTTTTACCGTCAATAATTTTTGCTGCCATCAGAGAGAGGATTCCATCTGTCACTTTACGAAAGGGGGATGTGGATATTTTGTCAGAAGCCAGCCTCGCTGTCAGTTATCGTTTGCGTTTTTATCGGTTTTCCGCCGCGAGAAGGGCGAAACAGGCTATTTATCTGCGCCGTGGCGACGTAGAGGGCCAGTCGCGAACGGAAAGGGCGAACAATCCTTAACCAGACATCGCGTTAATAATCGACAAGCTCGCTATGCTGCTGTCTTTTCCGGGCAAAATGCATTGACTCACCGGAGGTTGACCGTATAATTTCACGCGATTGCACCTCCCGAAGCTCCTGCTTCTCAGTGCGCCCTTAGCTCAGCTGGATAGAGCAACGGCCTTCTAAGCCGTAGGTCACAGGTTCGAATCCTGTAGGGCGTGCCATTATCGCTTCTCTTACGTTCGATTCCTCCATCCCACACAAGACTTTGGCGTAGATCCGCGCTGCTATTACCCGTTAACTAATAACGAAAAGTTTAATTTTATTTCCCATCGCGCTGACTATAGTGATGACACATTCACTTGCTTATTAAGGTCATCGCTCATGAAGTTAATTATCGCTTCCGTTATTTCATTGTTGAGCTTCAGCGCGCTTGCGGCCCCGGAAGGGACATTAAGCGTACATATTCTCAATCAGCAGACCGGTCTGCCTTCTCAAGGGGTGCAGATTGAGCTCGATAAGCAGCAGGGCAGCGGCTGGCAGCATATCGCCAGCGGTAAAACGGATGCCGATGGCCGTATCAAGTCGCTTTATCCGCAGGCCGATAATATGGAGCCCGGGGTGTATAAAGTAACCTTCAAAACCGGTGACTACTTTAAAAGTCATAATATGAGCACCTTCTTTCCCGTCATTCCGGTTATTTTCAGCGTAATGGAACAGAACCAAAAGTTACATATCCCGCTGTTGTTGAGCCAGTATGGCTACTCTACCTACCGCGGTAGTTGATCCTCGCCCATCTGCAGGCCGGGCAAAGCGAAGACCGCCGTGTCTTGCTTTGTCCGGCACGTGTCACCGAATCCACTAAAACATCTGTCTAACATTTCATCCTACCCCTGATTGCCGCAACATCGTGGCTACACCTCCCTTTTGTTTTCAATAAACCATCTGTCGTTCGATTTCTTTTTGATATGTGATGACGGTAACTAAAACACTGTTTTGTTTTCATTGAATCATCATTTCACATGATCAATGATAACGGCATGGTATCAGTGTGGTGCGCACAACCCTGAGACTCCTGACTTTTCTCATCTGTTCGTAATGCAATGAACAGTAATAATTTTTTCAAACGCTATTGAAAGAATAAGTCACATCCTTGCCGTTCAGGTGGGGTGGAGATGAGGACAAAAAATGAAGATCAAAGCAACCATTGAACGTATCCCAGGCGGTATGATGCTGGTTCCATTGCTGCTGGGCGCGGTGCTTAATACCCTGGCGCCGGATACCGGTAATTACTTTGGTTCATTCACCAAAGGCATGATTGGCGGCACGGTACCGATCCTGGCGGTGTGGTTTTTCTGTATCGGCGCATCGATCGATTTGCGCGCCACCGGCACCGTATTACGTAAGTCCGGCACGTTAGTGATCACCAAAATTGCCGTCGCCTGGATTGTGGCCTTTATCGCCGCGATGGTCATTCCGGAAAACGGCGTCCAGACCGGTTTCTTTGCCGGATTGTCGGTGTTGGCAATTGTCTCGGCAATGGATATGACCAACGGTGGCCTGTACGCCAGCCTGATGAATCAGTACGGCAGTAAAGAAGAGTCCGGCGCGTTTGTATTGATGTCGCTGGAGTCCGGGCCGCTGATGACGATGGTTATCCTTGGCTCCGCCGGTCTGGCTTCCTTCGAGCCTCACCATTTTATCGGCGCGGTGCTGCCATTCCTGGTGGGCTTTGCCTTAGGTAACCTCGACCACGACTTCCGCGCCTTCTTTAGCAAAGCCACTCCGGTGCTGATTCCGTTCTTTGGCTTTGCGCTGGGCAACACCATCAACCTGAGCGTGATTCTGGATACTGGACTGCTGGGGATTGTGCTTGGCGTGGCGGTCATCATCATTACCGGCATCCCGTTGATTATTGCTGACCGGGTTATCGGCGGCGGTAACGGGACAGCTGGCGTCGCGGCCTCTTCCGCAGCGGGCGCGGCGGTCGCGAACCCGGTGATCATCGCGCAGATTAATCCGGCCTTTGAACCGGTGGCCGCTTCGGCGACGGCGCTGGTCGCGGCAAGCGTCATCGTCACCGCGATTTTAGTACCGATTATTACCGCCTTGTATGCCAAACGCTTTGGCAACGCGCAGGTGGTGAAAGCGCCTGGCGCCAGCGTGGCGCCATCGGCAAATCACTAATCTATTCTCGCCCTCCTGCGGAGGGCTTTGTCATTCAAGAATCTGCCTGGAGGCTAACGTGGACGTAAGACAAAGTATCCACAGCGCGCATGCGAAAACTCTGGATACCCAGGGGCTGCGTAATGAGTTTTTAGTTGAACGAGTGTTTGTGGCTGATGAATACACCATGGTGTACAGCCATATTGACCGCATTATTGTTGGCGGCGTTATGCCGGTGCAGCGCGGGGTGTCGGTGGGTGGCGAAGTCGGTAAACAGCTTGGGGTAAGCTATTTCCTCGAACGCCGTGAGTTAGGGGTGATTAATATCGGCGGCCCGGGTTGTATTACCGTTGATGGCCAATGTTATGAAATCGGCCACCGTGAGGCGCTGTACGTCGGTAAGGGGGCGAAAGAGGTGGTTTTTACCAGCGTCGACCACGCAAAACCGGCGAAGTTTTACTACAACTGCGCCCCGGCGCATACCACTTATCCAACGAAGAAAGTCACTCCTGCCGATGTAGCGCCGGTGACGCTGGGTGACAACCTGACCAGCAACCGCCGCACCATCAATAAATATTTCGTGCCGGATGTACTGGAAACCTGTCAGCTCAGCATGGGCCTGACCGAACTGGCGCCGGGCAACCTGTGGAACACCATGCCTTGCCATACCCATGAGCGGCGGATGGAGGTCTATTTCTATTTCAACATGGATGAGGACGCCTGTGTCTTCCACATGATGGGGCAGCCGCAGGAGACCCGTCATATTGTGATGCATAACGAGCAGGCGGTGATTTCGCCAAGCTGGTCGATTCACTCAGGGGTGGGTACCCGCGCTTATACCTTCATCTGGGGGATGGTCGGCGAGAACCAGGTCTTCGACGATATGGATCACGTCGCCGTACGCGATCTTCGTTAAAACTCCCCCTCAAGCCCGGATTGCCGGGGATGGAAATGCAGCGGAGTTCACACTATCAGCGTATAGAGGCGGGGCGGAGGGGGAGACCCGTCGCCCCGTCATTGTTGATGTCGCTTAACTCGCAGGCTTTATTAATGTGTCAGACGCATCAATAGATGCGCAAAATGCGCTTATTCCTGGCTACAACTTCCCGCACTCTTACGGTTACCTAAATGTTAATGAGAGTTAACTATTCAGTTAATCAGGGAGAGTGTGATGTCCGCAACTGCCGCAACTTCAGTATTTCGCGCCAGGGCCAAAGTGATCCTGCAGGTGACCTCAGGGAATTTTCTTGAGCAGTTTGACTTCTTTTTATTTGGTTTTTACGCCACCTATATCTCCCATACTTTTTTTCCTTCCGAAAATGAATTCGCCTCATTAATGATGACCTTCGCCGTTTTCGGCGCTGGGTTCTTGATGCGGCCCGTTGGCGCCGTGGTGTTAGGCGCCTGGATTGACAAGGTCGGCAGACGTAAAGGTTTAATCGGCACGTTGTCGATTATGGCGATGGGGACCATCCTGATCGTGCTGGTGCCAGGTTATCAGACTATCGGTTTGTGGGCGCCGGCGCTGGTGCTGTGCGGCCGACTGTTGCAGGGCTTTTCTGCTGGTGCGGAACTGGGCGGCGTCTCGGTTTACCTCGCAGAAATGGCGACACCTGGACGTAAAGGGTTCTATACCAGTTGGCAATCTGCCAGTCAGCAGGTCTCGATTATGGTGGCCGCTTCATTGGGCTATCTGCTCAATATGCTGCTCAGCGAGTCGAGTCTGCATCAGTGGGGATGGCGAATCCCGTTCGCGATTGGCTGCCTGATCGTGCCTTTTATCTTCTTTTTACGCCGCAACCTGAATGAAACCGCGGAGTATACGGAGCGTAAGGAACATCCGACCTTAGGACAATCGCTGACTATTCTGCTGGCAAACTGGCGGGTGGTGATTGCGGGGATGCTAATGGTGGCCATGACCACTACCGCGTTCTATTTGATCACGGTCTACGCGCCAACCTTTGGCAAAAACGTTTTGTTATTAAGCGCCTCGGATAGCCTGCTGGTCACGCTATTGGTGGCTATCTCCAATTTCATCTGGCTGCCTATCGGCGGCATGCTTTCCGATAAGTTTGGTCGTAAACCTGTGCTGGTCAGCATGACGCTGCTGGCTATTTTCACCAGTTGGCCTGCGTTATCGCTGCTGGCCCGCATGCCGGACTTCGCCATGATGTTGTCCGTGCTGCTGTGGCTCTCCTTTATTTACGGCATCTACAACGGCGCGATGATCCCCGCGCTGACGGAAATTATGCCCAGGTCGGTCAGGGTCGCTGGTTTTTCCCTGGCTTACAGCCTGGCTACCGCTCTGTTTGGCGGTTTTACGCCGGCGATGTCCACTGCGTTAATTAAAATCACCGGGGATAAGGCGGCGCCCGGCTACTGGATGAGTTTTGCGGCAATCTGCGCGCTACTGGCGACGCTGTATCTCTATCAACGCGTTTCCCGACAGGCATTGAAAACGCAAAATTCTTTAGGTTAAGAGGTGAACATGCAACGTAAATCATGGGTTTTCTCGTTACTGGTATTCACCTGCGGCTATGCGCATGTTGCCGTCGCGCAGGAGATCACGGTGATGATTTCCGGCGGCTTCTCCGCGGCGTTGGATAAACTGGCGCCCGACTATCAGCAAAAAAGCGGCAATACCTTACATATCATTCATGGTCCCTCGATGGGGAAATCCGCGGAGGCGATACCGAACCGCCTGGCGGCAGGGCAAAAGGCGGATGTGGTGATTATGGTGGGATACGCCCTGGATGATCTGCAGAAGCAGGGCAAAGTGATGCCGGGGTCGCGTATTGAACTGGCGGATTCACGTATTGGCGCCGTCGTGCCAAAAGGGGCCCCGGTACCGGATATCAGCAGCGTCGCCGCGTTGAAACAAACATTGCTGCAGGCGAAATCCATCGCCTATTCGGATAGCGCCAGTGGGCGCTATGTTGAAAAGGAGCTGTTCAGCAAACTGGATATTGCCGCGCAGGCGAGCCCCAAAGCAAAAATGATCGAAAAAATCCCCGTTGCTTCGCTGGTGGCAAAAGGGGACTACGCGATAGGGTTTCAGCAGGTTAGCGAACTGTTGCCGGTCAGCGGCGTGACGTTCGTTGGCCGTTTGCCGGATGAAGTGCAATACGTTACCCGCTTCGCGGGCGCCGTAGTTGCCGATTCATCCGCGCAGTCGCAGGCGAAGCAGTTGCTGTGCTATCTGGCTTCAGTCCCGGCGCAGGCGGAAATCCGTCGCACAGGCATGGATCCTTTACCCTCCAACGCCTGCGAATTACCGGAAGAGGGCTAATTATGCGGTGGGACGGTAAAAATCGGTAATGGCTTTTTCGAGTTCGGCGGCCAGAGGAGGTAATGCTCTGCCCGCTTTTTTTATCAGCCCCACCTGCCTTTTCACCTCTGGTTCCACTAGCGGAATACTGGCTAACGCGTGGTGTGCATAGGCCGGCAGCGCCATCGCCGGGATGGCCGCAATACCGAGGCCGGCATCAACCATACCCAGCATGGTCGTCACATGGCGGGTTTCACAAACTGCAGTGCGTCGTGGCCCTACGTCGCTCAGGGCGCCGTCCAGCAGGTGGCGATTGCCGGAGATCTTATCAAGCCAGATGTAATCGTGGTTAAAAAATTCTTGCCAGCTGAGGCTGTTACGCTGCGCCAGCGGATCGTCTCGTCGGCAAACCGCCAGGTAGCGTTCATGGACCAGCGGCGTAAATACCACCTCGGACGCGATTTCGGAGAGAAAACTCAGGCCGAAATCCGCCTGGTGATTCTGCACGGCGCTATAAACATTTCCGGCGCTGGTATCAATGACCTTGATCCGCGCTTTGGGAAAACGCAGACGGAATTGGCTGATAACCTGCGGCATAAAATAGTTGGCGGCTGAGGGGACACAGGCAACCGTCACCAGCCCGTTGCCGAAGGCGGCGCGGTCGCTAATACCGTCCAGGGCATCTTCGAATTCGGAAAGCAGATGCTGCGCCTTTGGGGCGAAAGCTCTGCCGGTTTGCGTGAGGGTCACCCGGCGAGTGGTTCTTTCAAACAATCTCACCCCTAAAGCGGTTTCCAGCTTCTCAATTCGCCTGCTTAACGCCGATTGCGAAATGCAAATCGCCTCGGCGGCGTAGCGAAAGCTGCCGTGCTCGCTGAGGGCTAAAAAGGCGTAGAGATCCTGCAGGTCAAAAAGGGGCAAGTGGCGCTTCTCCTGGATTTAACAAAAAAACAACAATCAATTGTACTGTTTATTTGGTTTTCCAGGAAGAAACAACACCGACCAGCCGCAGGTTAAATAGATGACCTGCGGCCCGGCATCAGGCGTGCGCCAGCAGCGGGAACATCAATTTGTTGTCGTGGAAGATGTTCTCTTTAGTCGCATAGATAAACAACATATCGTCGCCGTCTATTTTTTCGTACTCGCCCAGGCGCGCTTCCTTCGGCGTAAAACCTAGCACCGCCTGTTGCGATTGCGGCTGGGCGAGTTCATTGATAATGGTCGCCATGGATTGTCCGGCATCGCAAAAAATATCAAAGCAGATAAGCTCATGGGCGCTTTGCATCGCAATGGCGACGGCCTGGTTTTTCTCCGAGTAGTAGACAAAATGCTTCATAAACGCCGAACAGTAAAACATCAGCAGACCGAAGTTATTCTCCACTCGTAGCTGTGAAAAGGGGTTGGATTTCTGGTAGTAGTGCTTAAGCAGGGCGATATCCTGCGCACTATCCATATCCAGTTTACGGAAGTCGCCGGGAGTCGGCGAAACGGGCGCCACATATTGATATTCGTCGGTCCGCGTAAAGCCAAATTTGGGATAGAAGTCGACGGTAGTAGAGTTGGCGAACAGGAAAAAAGCATCCGCTTTGTCACGCCAGTCATCAAGGATATGTTGTATCAACTGTCCGGCAAGCCCTTTATTACGGTAATCAATATTGGTCATTACCGTACCTATTTGAATATAGCGTCGGGGTTGGCCTTGCCAGACCAGATCAATAATATTCGCGGAGGCGTTGGCGATAACTTTATTCTTATCAACGAAAGCGTAAGGGATATAGGATTCGCTCCAGTATCCCTGCTGATACCAGGCGTCAAAGGATAGATCGAACGTTTTGATGGCTAAATCAATAAAGCTTTTTCTTAATGTATTATCATCTTTGAGTTGCTTAACCAATTTGTAGTGCATCGCAGTCATTCCTTTCTTATTCGTTTTGCTATCCGGGATTGCTACAGGCAAATTTTACCCCTTGAAAATCACAGGTTTTGTGCCTGAGTATGGCGGTTTTCTGCAGTTTGTACAGCATTGGAGGAAGGGTATCGCTCAGGACGTTGCCTGGCTCACAATTAACAGCAAACATTCTGCGTGGATAAGGTAAGTAAGGCGTAAACGCAGTGGTTTAAAAATGAGCGTGTGGGGCATTTGGTTTATTCTTTTTTCTCGGGGAATAATCTGAAGAAATCTATTTGAGAGAAATTTACAGCAGAGCGTAAGTATAAGATAAAAATATTTTAATTATTTGTTTTTGGCATAACGCGCTGATATTTATCTATAAAATAAAAGATATCGAAAAGGCATATTTAATCAATAGGTAATATGAACTAACTCTCAACGGCACAAGGCGTATTTTAGCTTCTGCGATGATATTAAATTGCTGAGGGATGAGCTAAATGAGCCATCATCTTCTACACTTTGTGGCACCGTTGCCATTGAGGTTTTTCGCAAGTAAGGGAAAAACATCATATCAGCGCTGAATGTAACCAATTGAATGTTAATGAGAAGTTGTCATATTTTCAATAGAGGAGTTCGTGATATGGCATTCGTAACAACTAAAGATGGCGTTAATATTTATTTTAAAGACTGGGGTCCGAAAGAGGCTCAGCCTATTGTGTTCCACCATGGCTGGCCGTTAAGCGCTGATGACTGGGATAACCAGATGCTGTTTTTCCTCGCGCAAGGGTTTCGCGTCATCGCTATCGACCGCCGCGGCCATGGGCGTTCCGACCAGGTAAGCGAAGGCCATGATATGGATCACTATGCGGCCGATGCTTCTGCTGTGGTCGAAAGTCTGGATTTGCATAACGCTGTTCACGTTGGTCATTCAACCGGCGGCGGTCAGGTCGCGCGCTATGTGGCTAAATATGGCCAGCCGCAGGGCAGGGTAGCCAAAGCGGTATTAATCAGTTCCGTACCGCCGTTAATGGTGAAAACCGACAATAACCCCGGCGGTACGCCCATCGAAGTATTTGACGGTTTCCGCAAGGCGCTTGCGGCTAATCGCTCACAGTTCTATCTCGATGTTGCCAGTGGCCCGTTCTACGGTTTTAACCGAGATGGCGCAGAGGTTTCGCAAGGTACCATTCAAAACTGGTGGCGTCAGGGGATGACCGGTAGCGCGAAAGCCCATTATGAAGGGATTAAAGCCTTCTCTGAAACCGATCAGACCGACGATCTGAAAGCGATTACGGTGCCGGTGCTGGTGATGCAGGGCGATGACGACCAGGTTGTTCCTTATAAGAATGCCGCCATTTTGCAGGATAAACTCTTAGCGAATAGCGAGCTGAAAATTTATCCGGGCTTACCGCATGGTATGCACACGTCACATGCGGATGTGATTAACGCCGATCTGCTGGCTTTCATTCGTTCATAACAATATTCAGCCTTCGGGGAGGTTTCTTCGAAGGCTATTTATTTATTGTTGAAGATAAATAACGCAAGCTTGAGTACCGCTATACCAAAAATTAATAATAAATTTGTTACACAGTTCGTTTAATACCAGGGCAGTGTAGAGGTTATACTCTACGCTTGTATGCGTATTACCGCACGAATAGGAAAAAACTAAATGTTGTGGATCGGGTACCTTATCCGCAAATTCGGACTGAGGCCTCCCACTGGCATGTAAATCAAGGATCCTGAAGAGCAATAGTCAGATGTCGCATTTACCCAAATTCTCTCTTTCATTATTACACCCGCGTTACTGGCCGGCATGGCTGGGTATTGGCTTATTGTGGCTGGTGGTACAACTTCCTTATCCGCTGATCTATCGTCTGGGCCATGGTCTGGGGCGTTTATCTATGCATTTTTTGCGCGGAAGGGTACGTATTGCGCAGCGCAATCTTGAGCTCTGCTTTCCTCACCTCAGCCCGGCGCAGCGTCATGAAATGTTGGTTAAGAATTTTGAATCTTTGGGCATGGGGTTGATGGAAACCGGCATGGCATGGTTCTGGCCAACCCATCGCGTCGAGCGCTGGACCGAGACCAGTGGCGTCAATGAAGTCGTTGAACTGCAGGAACAGAAGCAGGGTATTTTGCTAATTGGCATTCACTTTCTGACCCTGGAACTCGGCGCGCGGATGTTTGGCATGTTCACGCCGGGGATTGGCGTTTACCGGCCAAATGATAATCCGCTGATCGACTGGCTGCAAACCTGGGGACGGCTGCGTTCTAACAAGACGATGCTGGATCGTAAAAACTTGAAAGGTATGGTTAAGTCGCTGAAAGAGGGCGAGATCCTCTGGTACGCTCCGGATCATGATTATGGTCGCGCCAGTAGCGTATTTGTTCCCTTTTTCAATGTGGATAATGCTGCGACCACCACCGGTACCTGGATGCTGGCGAGAATGTCAAAAGCCACCATCGTTCCTTTTGTTCCGCGAAGAAAGCCCAATGGTGCCGGGTATGAGCTGATTGCGCTGCAGCCAGAGGCGACGCCGCCGCTGGATTCCCCGGAAACTACCGCCAGCTGGATGAACAAAATTATTGAGCAATGTATCCTGATGGCGCCGGAACAGTACATGTGGCTGCATCGTCGTTTTAAGACCCGTCCGGAAGGGGTACCGTCGCGCTACTAAGCGCGGTGAACGGTGAAAAATAATCCGATAAATAGCGCGCTTATTAATCTAGTGTCTATACTGAAAGAGCCTCAATTAGGCTCTAATCCAAGGAGAATGTAGGATGAAAAAGGTATTAGTCGCTTTAGCTCTTTCTGCTGTTGCCTTTGGCGCCTCGGCAGCGCAATTAATTACTAAAGAAGAAGCTTCGCATTTCAAACTGACTCACGTGGGCAGTATTTCTGTGGGGCCGTCTGGCGGGCAATTCTCTTCACCTTCTGACCTGCACGACCAACTTTCTAAGTTGGCAGATGAGAAGGGCGGTAAATATTATATTATTACCGCGGCGCGTGAACATGGGCCGAACTTTGAAGCAACGGCGGAAGTGTATAAATAATTAATCACATTGATTAATTATACATAAACGTCGAAAGTCTTATTTTTAACCCGGCATGCCATAGCGCTGCCGGGTTTTTTATTTAAGTGCTATGAAGCGATTTGCTGCGTTTACTTCCCATCGACGGTAGGGTAGTCGAGGTAGCCCTCTTTACCACCGCCGAAAAACTGCTCTCTGATTGGCTGGTTCAGCGGCAGGTTGTGTTGCAGGCGATAGGGCAGATCCGGGTTGGCGATAAACGGACGGCCGAAACCAATCAGGTCGGCCCAGCCCTTAGCCAGCGCCTCTTCGGCACGTTCTACGGTGTATTTCCCTGAATAAATCATCGTGCCGCGGAACACCTGGCGCAGCGCTTCTTTAAAGGCGGCGGGCATCACCGGCGCATCATCCCAGTCGGCTTCGGCGATATGAATATAGGCGATGCCGATATCATTAAGGACGCTGGCCGCCGCCAGATAAGTGGCTTCCGGCGTATCGTCTTTCGACCCCATTAAGGTGGTCAGCGGCGCCAGGCGGATACCCAGTTTCTCTTTCCCAATCGCATCGGCAACGGCCTGCGCGACTTCTTTGAGGAAACGCAGGCGATTGGTTAATGAACCACCGTACTCATCGGTGCGCTGGTTTTCTCGAGAATCAATAAACTGATTAATCAGATAGCCATTCGCACCGTGTAGTTCTACGCCATCAAAACCGGCGGCCATAGCGTTACGCGCGGCCTGCGCATATTGTTCGATGATAGCCGGGATCTCTTCGCGAGTCAGAGCGCGCGGCATCGAGTGCTGCACCATTTCACCGACGCCGTTTTCCGGGCCGCGGCCTTCGACATCGACAAAGACCTTCACCCCTTCAGCCTGAATAGCAGACGAGGAAACCGGCGCGGCATTGCCCGGCTGCAGTACAGTATGGGAGACACGCCCTACGTGCCAGAGCTGGGCAAAAATTTTGCCTCCCGACTGGTGTACCGCAGAGGTGACTTTTTTCCAGCCGGCGATCTGCGCTTCATTATAGATGCCCGGCGTCCAGGCATAACCCTGTCCCTGTTGGCTAATCTGCGTGCCTTCGCTGATAATTAAACCGGCGCTGGCGCGTTGGGCGTAATACTCCGCCATCTGATCGGTAGCGACATCACCGGCTCCGGCGCGGGAACGCGTCATCGGCGGCATAACGATACGGTTTTTTAACGATAGGTCCTGCAAGGAATAGTGGTCGAATAACATAATGCGTCTCCTTAACGACTTGATGGACGCAGCATAGACCCTGGCTATTGTGGATTAAATGACAACGATGTTCATAGACTGTTAACTGATTTGTATATAAAGGGAGTAGCTTATGCCAAACGTGTGGGGTATTGACCACCCGCATAATTAGGTAGGCGAAATGTGGTATTATCGCGCCTTTCCCTTTTCGTCCTGGGGTTTTTTTATGCAACAACCTGTTGTTCGCGTTGGGGAATGGCTCGTTACTCCTTCTGTAAACCAAATTAGCCGGAACGGACGTCAGCTTACTCTCGAACCGCGTTTAATCGATCTTCTGGTCTACTTTGCTCAACATCCTGGCGAGGTACTTAGCCGGGACGAGCTTATCGATCACGTCTGGACGCGCAACGTGGTGACCAGCCATGTCGTCACCCAAAGTATTTCCGAGTTGCGTAAGTCACTGAAAGACGGCGATGACGGCAGCATGGAATATATTGCGACGGTGCCCAAACGCGGCTACAAGCTGACGGTCCCGGTAATTTGGTGTACGGAAGAGGGCGAAGAGTTGGCGCCGGTTGTCCCGCCAGTGGCCCCTGTCACCGTTCCTGAAACGTCGCCACCGACTATTTCTCCTTCATCTGCTGCGCCAGCGGCGGCGGCAGTGCCGGAAAAACGTAAACGGATCACCACCTTCTGGGTGTGGACGCTGTTCCTGCTGGCGTTGGGCAGTTGCGTCGCGTTAGTTGCTTTGTCGTCGATAGAATCGCGGCCGCCGGAAACCAAAACTCGCCTGCTGCTCAACCCGCGCGATATCGACATACACCTGGTAAACGGCAGTTCATGCAACAACTGGGCATCGCAGCATGCCTATGCGGTAGGATTGGGCAGCCTGGTAACCACCTCGCTCAACACTTTCTCGACCTTTATGGTCCACGATAAAACGAACTACAACATCAACGAGCCCAGCAGTTCGGGTAAAACGTTGACCATCGAATTCGTTAATCAGCGCCACTATCGCGCCCAGCAGTGCTTTATGTCGGTGCAACTGGTCGATAACGCCGACGGCTCGACGATGCTCGATAAACGCTACTTTATTACCATGGATAACCAGCTCACCATTCAGAATGACCTGCTGGATAGTCTGTCAACCGCGCTAATGCAGCCGTGGCCGGATCGCATGAAAGCGATGCTGAAACAGTATCAACCCGCGCAAAGCCCTTCATTAACCCGTCTTTATCAGGCCCATCAGCTGTTAATGAAAGGTGATGTCGATTCATTAGGTAAAGCCAGCGATATACTCGATGACGTCATTAAACAATCGCCGGACTTTATTTATGCTTACGCCGAAAAAGCGCTGGTGGATGTATTACGTCATTCGCAGCAGCCGTTGGATGAAAAACAATTAGCGACGCTGTATGCCGAGGTTGAAAAAGTAGGTGAAATGCCCGGCATTAAAGATATGGCGATTTTCTACCAGATAAAAACGGTAGATATGTTAGGCAAAGGGAAAATAGATGAAGCGTACAGCGCGATCAACACGGGCATTGATTTAGAAATGTCGTGGATGAATTACGTGCTACTCGGAAAAGTCTATGAGATGAAAGGACAGAACCGCGAAGCTGCCGATGCCTACCTGACGGCGTTTAATTTACGCCCTGGCGAAAACACCTTGTACTGGATTGAAAACGGAGTATTCCAGACCTCCGTTACCCGCGTAGTACCGTATCTCGACAATTTCCTCGCTTCAGAATAAGTAAACCCTCATCATGCTCATGGTTTTGAGTATGATGAGGTTAAATTTATGTATCTCATGAGCACTCTGATTGTTACCTGAAATAAGCGTTATTTTCCTGCCTGGTAACACAATTTCAACACCATAATGTCTCTCTAACTCTTTGTAATTCGGCGATGTTTATCTTTTTTTGATATCAACATGTCATGTTTATATGTTAATCGAAAAAGGTCAAAATATCATTTGTCTGATGTTTGTAGTTATTTCACTTTATCTTTAGGATTTATCTCGTACGAATCAGTAATCTTGTTGGCAGTTGGTCGGGTCAATAAATGGTTCTCTATCATGATCTGTACCTCCCAAATAAACTTAGGAGAAAAACAACCATGAGTTCTGCCAAAAAGATCGGGCTATTTGCCTGTACCGGCGTAGTCGCCGGTAATATGATGGGGAGCGGTATTGCACTATTACCTGCGAACCTCGCCAGCATCGGTGGTATTGCCATTTGGGGTTGGGTGATTTCTATTATTGGCGCGATGTCTTTGGCTTATGTTTATGCCCGACTGGCGACCAAGAACCCGCAGCAGGGTGGTCCAATTGCGTACGCAGGGGAAATTTCTCCGGCCTTCGGTTTCCAGACCGGCGTCCTTTATTATCATGCAAACTGGATTGGTAACCTGGCAATCGGTATTACCGCCGTCTCTTATCTCTCTACGTTCTTCCCAATTTTAAATAACCCGGTGCCAGCAGGTATTGCCTGTATTGCCATCGTGTGGATCTTTACTTTCGTTAATATGCTCGGCGGGACCTGGGTAAGCCGTCTGACCACAATTGGTCTGGTACTGGTGCTTATTCCGGTAGTGATGACAGCGGTCGTCGGCTGGCATTGGTTTGACGCGGCAACTTATCAGGCGAACTGGAACACCTCCAGCACCACTGATAGCCACGCGGTCATTAAAAGTATCCTGCTCTGCCTGTGGGCCTTCGTTGGCGTAGAATCCGCCGCAGTGAGTACCGGGATGGTGAAAAACCCGAAACGTACCGTACCGCTGGCAACCATGCTGGGTACTGCGATGGCTGGTATCGTCTATATCGCCGCGACTCAGGTTATCGCCGGTATGTATCCTGCTTCTCAGATGGCCGCATCCGGCGCGCCGTTCGCGATTAGCGCCTCTACCATTCTCGGCGGCTGGGCTGCTCCGATGGTTTCCGCTTTCACCGCCTTTGCTTGCCTGACTTCTCTGGGCTCGTGGATGATGCTGGTTGGCCAGGCCGGTGTACGTGCCGCCAACGACGGTAACTTCCCGAAAGTGTATGGCGAAGTCGATAGCAACGGTATCCCGAAAAAAGGCCTGCTGCTGGCGGCGGTGAAAATGACCGCGCTGATGGTGCTGATTACCCTGATGAACTCCGCCGGTGGTAAAGCTTCTGACCTGTTCGGCGAACTGACCGGTATCGCGGTACTGCTGACCATGCTGCCTTACTTCTACTCCTGTGTTGACCTGATTCGTTTCGAAGGCATCAATATTCGTAACTTCGTTAGCCTGATTTGTTCGGTACTGGGTTGCGTGTTCTGCTTCATCGCGCTGATGGGCGCAAGCTCCTTCGAACTGGCCGGCACCTTCATCGTTAGCCTGATTATCCTGATGTTCTACGGTCGCAAAATGCACCAGCGCCAGCAGAACAACGCAACGGATAACAACAGCCCCGCTAACGCGCACTAATCAGTAACCCTTTTTCCTGAGGCTCCTTCCATCACCTGTCACATCGAGACGGGAGGGGCTTTCTACATCTGGAGATTTGACTATGAACGTTATTGCAATCATGAATCACATGGGTGTTTACTTCAAAGAAGAACCCATCCGTGAACTGCATCGTGCTCTCGAACGCCTGGACTTCCGTATTGTCTACCCGAACGACCGTGACGACTTATTAAAACTTATCGAAAACAATTCTCGTCTGTGCGGCGTGATCTTCGACTGGGATAAATACAATCTCGAACTGTGCGAAGAAATCAGCAAAATGAACGAGTACATGCCGCTGTACGCTTTCGCTAACACCTACTCCACGCTGGACGTTAGCTTGAACGATCTGCGCATGCAGGTTCGCTTCTTCGAATATGCGCTGGGCGCCGCTGAAGATATCGCGAACAAAATCAAACAGAACACTGATGAATACATCGATACCATTCTGCCGCCGCTGACCAAAGCGCTGTTCAAATATGTACGTGAAGGCAAATATACTTTCTGTACCCCAGGCCACATGGGCGGTACCGCATTCCAGAAAAGCCCGGTAGGCAGCATCTTCTATGATTTCTTTGGTTCCAACACCATGAAATCCGATATCTCCATTTCGGTTTCTGAACTGGGTTCACTGCTCGACCACAGCGGCCCGCACAAAGAAGCGGAAGAGTATATCGCTCGTGTGTTTAACGCTGAACGCAGCTACATGGTGACCAACGGTACATCTACCGCTAACAAAATCGTCGGTATGTACTCCGCGCCTGCCGGCAGCACCGTGCTGATTGACCGTAACTGCCACAAATCGCTGACTCACCTGATGATGATGAGCGACATTACGCCGATCTACTTCCGTCCGACCCGTAACGCCTACGGTATCCTCGGCGGGATCCCGCAGAGCGAGTTCCAGCACGCGACTATCGCCAAGCGTGTGAAAGAGACGCCGAATGCGACCTGGCCGGTACACGCGGTTATCACCAACTCAACCTATGATGGTCTGCTGTATAACACCGACTTCATCAAGAAAACCCTGGATGTGAAATCCATCCACTTTGACTCCGCATGGGTCCCTTACACCAACTTCTCGCCGATCTATGAAGGCAAATGCGGGATGAGCGGCGGTCGCGTTGAAGGGAAAGTGATCTACGAAACCCAGTCCACGCATAAACTGCTGGCGGCATTCTCTCAGGCTTCGATGATCCACGTGAAAGGCGACGTTAACGAAGAAACCTTCAACGAAGCCTACATGATGCACACCACCACTTCTCCGCACTACGGTATCGTGGCTTCCACCGAAACCGCGGCGGCGATGATGCGCGGTAACGCCGGTAAACGCCTGATCGACGGTTCTATCGAACGTTCTATCAAGTTCCGTAAAGAGATCAAACGTCTGAAAGGCGAGTCTGAAGGCTGGTTCTTCGATGTATGGCAGCCGGAACATATCGATGGCGCTGAATGCTGGCCGCTGCGTTCCGATAGCGCATGGCACGGTTTCAAAAACATCGATAACGAGCACATGTACCTCGACCCGATCAAAGTCACGCTGCTGACTCCGGGGATGAAGAAAGACGGCACCATGGATGAGTTCGGTATTCCGGCAAGCATCGTGGCGAAATATCTCGACGAACACGGCATCGTGGTTGAGAAAACCGGTCCGTATAACCTGCTGTTCCTGTTCAGCATCGGTATCGATAAGACCAAAGCGCTGAGCCTGCTGCGTGCGCTGACCGACTTCAAACGCGCGTTCGACCTGAACCTGCGGGTGAAAAACATGCTGCCGTCTCTGTACCGTGAAGATCCTGAATTCTATGAAAACATGCGTATTCAGGACCTGGCGCAGAACATCCATAAACTGGTTGAGCATCACAACCTGCCGGACCTGATGTTCCGCGCATTCGAAGTGCTGCCATCCATGGTGATGACCCCGTATGCCGCGTTCCAGAAAGAGCTGCACGGTCAGACTGAAGAAGTGTACCTCGAAGAGATGGTAGGCCGCGTCAACGCCAACATGATCCTGCCGTATCCTCCGGGAGTACCGCTGGTCATGCCTGGTGAGATGATCACCGAAGAAAGCCGCCCGGTACTGGAATTCCTGCAGATGCTGTGCGAAATCGGCGCTCACTACCCGGGCTTCGAAACCGATATCCACGGCGCATATCGTCAGGCGGATGGTCGTTACACCGTTAAAGTGCTGAAAGAAGAAAACAACAAGTAATAGACGCACACAAGGGAAGTGGCTTGCCACTTCCCTTTTTTCACGCTGCAAGGAGAACCTATGAAAACACCCTCACAGCCGCGCGCGATTTACTACATCGTAGCGATCCAGATCTGGGAGTACTTCAGCTTTTACGGCATGCGCGCCTTACTCATCCTTTATCTCACCCACCAACTTGGCTTTGATGATAGCCACGCCATCAGTCTGTTCAGCGCCTACGCATCTTTAGTTTACGTAACCCCCATTCTCGGCGGCTGGCTTGCCGACCGCCTGCTCGGCAACCGCACGGCGGTGATTGCCGGGGCGTTGTTGATGACCCTCGGCCACGTGGTGCTGGGCGTCGAATCTGATTCCACCTGGAGCCTCTATCTGGCGCTGGCGATCATTATCTGCGGCTATGGCCTGTTCAAATCCAATATCAGCTGCCTGCTTGGCGAACTGTACGCCGCTGACGACCATCGTCGCGATGGCGGTTTCTCGCTGCTGTATGCCGCCGGTAACGTCGGTTCGATCGCCGCGCCCATTGCCTGCGGGCTGGCGGCGCAGTGGTACGGCTGGCATATCGGCTTTGCGCTGGCGGGGATCGGCATGTTCATCGGCCTGATGATTTTCTTAAGCGGCAGCCGCTATTTCCGTGACACCCGGGGTGTCGATAAACAGGCGCTGTGCGCGGTGAAATTCGTGTTGCCGACCTGGGGCTGGCTGGTGGTGATGCTGTGCCTGGCGCCGGTGTTCTTCACCTTGCTGTTAGAAAACAACTGGTCCGGTTATCTGCTGGCGATTGTCTGCCTGTTCGCCGCGCAGATGGTGGCGCGGATCATGATCAAATCGCCGCAGCATCGCCGCGCGCTGTGGCAAATCGTTCTGCTGATGTTGACCGGAACGCTGTTCTGGGTACTGGCGCAGCAGGGCGGCAGCTCGATTAGTCTGTTTATCGACCACTTTGTCGATCGCCGGCTGTTCAATATTGAAGTACCAACCGCGCTATTCCAGTCGGTTAACGCGGTAGCGGTGATGGCGGCTGGCGTGATCCTGGCGTGGCTTATCCGCCCGGAAGGGCGTACCCGCTCGGTGTTAAAAGTATGGCTGAAATTCGCATTCGGCCTGCTGCTGATGGGGGGTGGATTTATGCTGCTGGCGCTAAATGCCCGCCACGGCGCGGCTGACGGTCAGGCCTCGATGGGCATGATGGTCGCCGGGCTGGCAATGATGGGCTTTGCCGAACTGTTTATTGACCCGGTGGCGATGGCGCAGATAACCCGTCTGAACATGCCCGGCGTCACCGGCGTATTAACCGGCATTTATATGTTGGCCACCGGCGCGGTCGCCAACTGGCTGGCCGGGGTGGTGGCGCAGCAAACCACCGAATCGCAAATCAGCGACACGGCGATTGCCGCCTATCAGCATTTCTTTTCGCAGATGGGCGAATGGACTATCGGCTGCGTAGCGGTGATTGTCATTGTCGCCTTTGCCGCGATTTGCAGCCCCGGCCAGCGCAGCGCGACCGGGGACATTAACTCAACAGCCAAGTGAACAGGAGGTGGATATTCTGGCAGGCGCGGAAGCCAACGATAAAAAATACCGTTAGTGAAGCCATAGCTGAGTGAGATCAGCTTGTAGTGAATCCAGAGTCGTTAAGATTGTTCTCTGGTGTGTTACCAGAGACAGGCCGCGCTGAATGGTGACCTGGTTCAATTTATCGAAGCTAGTTTGAAAGCAGGGTTATGAGGAACCAACATGTCTGAACAACAAGCACAAGGTGCCGATGAGGCAATTGACCTTAATAATGAACTGAAAACTCGTCGCGAAAAATTGGCTGCGCTGCGTGAGCAGGGCGTCGCTTTTCCGAACGATTTCCGTCGCGATCATACCTCTGACCAATTGCACGCTGAATTCGATGCGAAGGATAACGATGAACTCGCTTCCCTGAACGTTGAAGTCTCTGTTGCAGGCCGTATGATGACCCGCCGCATCATGGGTAAAGCCTCTTTCGTCACTCTTCAGGACGTCGGCGGCCGCATTCAGCTGTACGTCGCGCGCGATGACCTGCCGGAAGGCGTCTACAACGAACAGTTTAAAAAATGGGATCTCGGCGACATTATCGCCGCCCGCGGCAAGCTGTTCAAAACGCAAACCGGCGAACTCTCCATTCACTGCACCGAGCTGCGTCTGCTGACCAAAGCCCTGCGCCCGCTGCCGGATAAATTCCACGGCCTGCAGGATCAGGAAGTCCGCTATCGCCAGCGTTATCTGGATCTGATCGCCAACGAAGAGTCGCGTCATACGTTCCGTATCCGTTCGCAGATCCTCGCCACCATGCGTCAGTTCATGGTTGCTCGCGGCTTTATGGAAGTCGAAACCCCGATGATGCAGGTGATCCCAGGCGGCGCTTCCGCCCGTCCGTTCATCACCCATCACAACGCGCTGGATCTGGATATGTACCTGCGTATCGCGCCGGAACTGTATCTGAAACGTCTGGTGGTTGGCGGCTTCGAACGCGTCTTCGAAATCAACCGTAACTTCCGTAACGAAGGGATCTCCGTACGCCATAACCCAGAGTTCACCATGATGGAACTGTACATGGCGTATGCGGATTACAAAGACCTGATCGAACTGACCGAGTCGCTGTTCCGCACTCTGGCGCAGACGGTGCTGGGCAAAACCGAAGTGCCGTATGGCGACCAGGTGTTTGACTTCGGCAAGCCGTTTGAAAAACTGACCATGCGCGAAGCCATCAAGAAACACCGTC
Source organism: Klebsiella sp. SYXHC3 (assembly GCF_057196925.1). Taxonomy (NCBI): domain Bacteria; kingdom Pseudomonadati; phylum Pseudomonadota; class Gammaproteobacteria; order Enterobacterales; family Enterobacteriaceae; genus Klebsiella; species Klebsiella sp. SYXHC3. Next base: position 286,199 of record NZ_JBXUNG010000003.1, read on the forward strand.
CGGAAACCAACATGGCGGATCTGGATAACTTCGACGCGGCGAAAGCGCTGGCGGAATCTATCGGTATTCAGGTAGAGAAAAGCTGGGGTCTGGGACGTATCGTGACCGAGATTTTCGATGAAGTGGCGGAAGCGCATCTGATCCAGCCGACCTTCATCACCGAATATCCGGCGGAAGTTTCTCCGCTGGCACGCCGCAACGACGTGAACCCGGAAATCACCGACCGCTTCGAGTTCTTCATCGGCGGCCGCGAAATCGGTAACGGTTTCAGCGAGCTGAACGATGCGGAAGATCAGGCGCAGCGTTTCCAGGATCAGGTCAATGCCAAAGCGGCGGGCGATGATGAAGCGATGTTCTATGACGAAGACTACGTCACCGCGCTGGAGTACGGCCTGCCGCCGACCGCCGGTCTGGGGATTGGTATCGACCGCATGGTGATGCTGTTCACCAACAGCCACACCATCCGCGACGTTATTCTGTTCCCGGCCATGCGTCCGCAGAAGTAATTGCGTCTGGTAAATGACAAAACCCCGGCTTGCCGGGGTTTCTTACATGACGCTGGCTTCAGGTGCCGACGCTGCCCCAGACCATCTTACCGTTATGGAAGGTGGCGGTGCGCGGCGAAATTCGCGCCACGGCTTCGGCGGAACAGGAGGCATCGACCAGCACAAAGCTGGCGTCGTCCTGCGCTTTTGGCCATACGCGCTCGCCCTTGTCATTCAGCGGCAGCACGTCGCCGGTGGCGATGGCCAGCGCGCGCGACAGGGTCTGCTCATTGGGGCGGATATACAGCTGGGCGTAGAGATTGGCTTTCTCCAGCATGTCGCCCAGTCCGTACGGCGACCAGTGGTCAATTACGCTATCGGTACCGGTCATCACGAAGACGCCTTTTTCGCGCAGTTGCTTGAGCGGCATGTGCAGAGTGCCGATCGGAACGGTGGAGGCGATGGTGATCTGCTGCGCCGCCATGCGGGTCGCGATGGCATCGACCTGCTGCTCGTTGAGCGTCGCCAGCGCAAAAGCGTGGCTGATGGTCAGCTTGCCTTTCAGCGCCGGGGTCTTCTCCACGGTTTCCACCATATAGTTCACCGCCGCCACGCCCGCCGGGCTGGTTTCATGCAGATGAATATCCACCCCTTTGTCGTAATCGAGCGCAATCTGGAACATGGTATCGAGCGATTTCTCCATCGCGCCATCGACGTTAGTCGGGTCGAGGCCGCCGACATAATGGGCGCCGGCCTGCATCGCTTCGCGAACCAGCGATTCCGATTTCGACAGCAGCAGCCCGTGCTGCGGAAAAGCGACGATTTCGCAGTCAAAGCCTGGCTTACGCCGCGCCAGTACTTCCTGCAGATTCTCAAGGTTCTTCAGCCCGGACACCGGCTCAATATTGCAGTGGCTGCGGGCGATGGTCGAGCCTTTGGATTGAATCAGGTCGATAAGCTTCTCGGCGTGCGCCTGCGTGTAAGGCTGGAGTTCCGGCAGCAATTTCTGCTCAAGCTTGATCATATCCTGAATGGTGGTGCCCGCCGGGCGGTTAAGCGAGCGCCACGGGCCGCCGTAAAACGTTTTGTCCAGATGGATATGCATGTCGCGCATGGCAGGCAGCATCAGTTTACCGCCCGCATCGTAGCGCGGCAGCGTGGCGTCCGGGTGGCTCAGATTGCTGCGCAGGGCGACGATTTTGCCGTCTTTTATTTCCAGTGTTTGCCGCTCGGTCCGGGTGTGAACCACCACGCCGTTTTCATATTCGAAGCCGCTTTCCAGCAGCACGTTATCAAGGTAGTAATGTTTATCGGCGACGTTGACCGCGCCTTTATTATCGCAGGTGGCCGCGGATGGCGGGTTGCTTGCGGCATACGCCGCCGGCGCGCCTGCCGCCAGCAGGGCGGCGGCGGTGACCATTTTTCCGCTTTGGGTAAGAAATTCACGGCGGCTATTGTCTTTATTCATTCTTTCTTCCTTTTGTGTCAGTCATGCACAATATGAGTTCCCGTTTCGCCACGTAGCGCGGCTGGCAGACATTCCGGCGTGGTGATGATCACCCGCTTGCCGCCGTGTTGCAGGAACGCGAGGCTGGCGACGATTTTTGGCAGCATGCTGCCAGCCGGGAAATGTCCTTCTTGCATATAGCGGCTCATCTCGTCGATACCGACGCGACCCAATGCCTGCTGATTAGGCTTGCCGAAATTCACGTACACTTTCTCCACCCCGGTGGTGATCACCAGAATATCAGCATCAATTTCGCGGGCCAGCAGGGCGGTTGAGAGATCTTTGTCGATCACCGCATCCACGCTCTGGTAGTCGCCCTGCGGGCTGCGCACCACCGGGATCCCGCCGCCGCCGGCGCCGATCACCACAAAGCCTTGCCGGGTCAGCGCTTTAATAGCTTCCGCTTCGACAATGCGTTTCGGCTCCGGCGAGGCGACCACCCGGCGATAGCCGCGGCCCGAATCTTCCACAAAGCGCCACTCAGGATGCGCCTGTTGTAGTTCATCGCGCTGGCTTTCGCTAAAGAACGCGCCGATAGGCTTGGTCGGATAGGCAAAGCCGGGATCGTTTTTATCGACTTCAACCTGGGTGACGACGGTAACCGCCTTTTGCTCGCCGCGCTGGGCAAGGCGGTTATTCAACGCCTGCTGGATCAGGTAGCCGATGCCGCCCTGGGTATCGGCGACGCAGTTAGCCAGCGGCGTCAGCGGCAGACCTTCTCGTTCATGGGCTATCTCCGAGCGGCGTAAATCCAGCCCAACCTGCGGGCCGTTACCGTGGGTTAGCACCACGTTATAGTCCGAAGCCAGCATCTCCAGCACCGTGCTGGCCACCGCTTTGACCGCCTCGGCCTGATGCTCGATCGACTGGCTGGCGTTATCTTTGATAATGCTGTTGCCGCCAATGGCAACGACGATAAGTTCTTTCATATCCGGCTTCCGCTACAGAAGGTGATGTGGTTATTGTTATTGTGTGGTCGTGGTAGTCGCCCGGCCAGGCGTAGGGCTGCCGGGGATTTCCCGGGGTCGGCGTAAACGCCTCGCCCGGGCTACAACGCTAAACGTCGTAACGATCGCACCAGCTGAGGATCGCTTTTTCGAAACAGGCAAACGGCGGATGAACGATCCCGGCGCCGATCATGCCGATCCCGGCGTCTTTGTGGGCGATAGCGGTGTTGATCACCGGTAAAATACCGCTGCTGCCGACGCGGGTGATGTCGATCGCGGTCGGGATCCCCATAAAGCCGAGCAGCGGAATGGTGACGTTCGGGTTTTCGCCAAGGGTGATTTCACGCATCTGGCGCGAGAAATCGACCGCTTCTTCTACCGTTCCGCCGACCAGCGCGACGATAGCCGGCGCCGTCGCCATGGCGAAACCGCCGATGCCATAGGTTTCGGTAATCGCGCTGTCGCCGATATCGAGGCCGGAGTCTTCCGGTTTAAAACCGGCAAACATCGGGCCTATCACCTGCTGCGCCGGGCCGGTAAACCATTGTCCCGGCAGGCCGCTGACCCGCAGTCCGAACTCGACGCCGTTACGCGCCATGGTGGTCACCACGGTGCTGTATTCAATACCGTGGGCCGCGTCCATCGCCGCTTTGCACATCGCCATCCACGTCGGCCCGGAGAAGTAATCGCTGCTGGCGACAAATTCGAACACTTCGCGCTGCTGCTCTACCGGATAACCGGCCTGAATAATCCCCGGCGTGAGCGCCTGAATCAGCAGGGTGGTGCCGGCGTTGTTGCGGTTATGGCACTCATCGCCCATGTGTAGCGCCTGCGCCAGCATTAAGCGCAGATCGATTTCGCCGATGATCTTCATGGCGTCGCGCAGCATGGGGCCCAGCACGTCGCGCATCCAGTTCAGACGATCGATCACGCTCTTATCGTTAGCCCCCATGCGCAGGATCTTCGCCATCTGCTCGCTCATGTTGGTATAAGCGATATTGCCGTAGGTTTTGTTCTCGACGATGTGCATGAACATCGACGCCGACGTCACGCCCGCCATCGAACCCACGCAGTCGTGTTCGTGACAGGGTGAGAAGGTAATTTCACCGGAGGCGGCAAGCTCGGCGGCTTCATCCAGATCTTTCGCCAGCCCTTCAAAGACCAGCGCGCCGGTGACCGCGCCTTTCATGGCGCCGCACATGTTTTGCCATTCCACCGGCGGGCCGGCATGCAGAATGGTTTTTGGCGTCATGCCCGGCACGACGTTAATGGCCTGATCAAAGCCGATGAGTACCGGGTGCGACTGAATAATACGCTCCAGCGCCTGCTGGTTGGCGGCGGCGATTTTATCCGCCAGCGGCGAGTCGGCGATGCGATCCAGCGCCTCGACCACCTGCATATTGCCCTGGCCCGGCGGCGTCCAGTCGAGCTGGGTGACGGCGGTGTGCTGCTTTTTCAAATCGTCGCTGAACATGGCGATACCGACGTTAATCACGTTCAACGGCTGGTTAAATAGCGACTGGCTCATCAGGCTTGCTCCCCTTTGCAGATAAATTCACGCGCCAGCAAACCGGTATTGGTACTGCTGCTGGCCAGAATGACGCCAGCGTCAAGCAGCATCTGGCGCTGTTGCTCCAGCGACGGCGTATCGATGTCGGTGCCTAACACGTAAGCGAGAATCGCTAATGGGCGGCCATCGGCGGCGGCAATGGCTTTGGCCTCTTTGATCGCCGCGATCGTCGAACCCACCGGATCTTCATGCGCTCCGAAGCCCAGCACGAAGTCCATGACGATGACCGCCACTTCGGGATCGCGCGCTTCTTGCAGCAGGCGACTGATACGGTTGGTTGGGTCGATCATCGGGTGCGGCTTACCGTTAGTGAAGTCGTCATCGCCGAAATCGAGGAAGGTGTGTTTGATGCTGCGATTGATATCGCTCAGGCGATAAGCCGGATCCGGCTGAATGTTGCTATAAACATCCGCGTGTTTTTCCAGTACCGCGAACATGGTTTCATCGCACAGGGTACCGCCGCAGAACAGGCCGCGAATGTACTTTTGCTGTGGCGTGAGCTGCGCGCGAACGTCAGCAATCAGCGCCTGGTTCAGCGGATGCACATCGAGATTTTCCTGCTTAATACCGCTCAGCAGGACGGCCTTCAGCGCCGCGTCTTTAGTGCCGCGGGCGAACTGCAGGCCTGGCTCATCGGCGGGGGGCTCGGCGCGGCCGAGGAAGCACGCCACCACCGGTTTACGGCAGGCGCGAGCGCGTTCGAGCACTTTTTTCGCCACCGCTGGAGCCGGTGGTTTTGAAACAAGGACGATAATTTCTGTTTGCGGATCGGCTTCCAGCATCTGAATGGCGTCGAGCATCATCAGGCCGCCGATTTTCTCACTCAGATCGCGGCCTCCGGTACCAATCAGCTGCGAGATGCCACCGCCGAAATCGTGGATACGGACGCTCAGCTCCTGGCTACCGGTGCCGGAGGCGCCGATAATGCCGATGTTGCCACGGCGAACCGCGTTACCGAAGCACAGCGCCGCACCGTTAATAATGGCGGTGCCGCAGTCTGGCCCCATCATCAACAACCCCTTTTCGTGGGCCAGCTGTTTCAGCGCCAGTTCGTCGTCAATAGAGACGTTATCGGAAAACAGCATCACGTTAAGATCGTTTTGCAGCGCCTGACGCGCTTCGCGAGCGGCAAACAGGCCGTTGACCGAAATAATCGCGAGGTTACTTTGCGGAAGATGTTTTTTGGCGCTGGCGAGGGTAGCGTAGCGCGCTTCGTGCTGGCCGCTTTCGGCCTTTTTGCTGAACAGCGCTTCTATTTCACTGAGTATTTGTTCGCAATCGGCGCCGTCTTTGCCCTTGATGACGATCATCAGGTCGCCGTTTTTCGCTGCTTCCAGCTCCGGGGTCAGCAGCCCAAGGTTATTCAGCACCCCTTTATTCATTTCCGTCGCCATCGCCACAAATGCCTGCTCTACGCCATCGAGCTTATTAGCGCGGGTGGAAATCGACATTAATGAGACGGAATCAAAATAGGTATTCTTCTTCACCACTATTTTAACTGACATTATTCCCTCCATACGTTTGGCTCAGCGCGCAGGCATCCGCCATGCCCAATAGCATGTCGCTGCCGGAACTTGAGCCAATATTTTTAATATCGGCAATAGCCTCAATAGAAAAGGTTGTCGATTGATTAACCAGCAGATTAATCAACACGGCGATACTTTCTCGATAACGTTGGTTTATCGCTGCCTCCAGCGTTATCGCGCTGAGCGGCGTAGTATTTTGTCGGGCGCTTTGCAGCGCGGTTATAAATGCTTCCCGGTATTGATTAGCCGGGTGCCCCTTTATGAATAAAATAACGCTTAGACCTAGCAAATAATCATCCGCCGATGGCGTCAGGCCAATGCCTAATCCGATCATGTTCGCCACGGCGGCGCTGATATTTTTATTTTCGCCAAGCGCTTTAAATAAGGTTTCCCGTCGCTGCTGGAGTTCATGACGCATCGCGTGATAAAAGGGATTGTCGCCGCGATAGAGAAATAACGTGTCATCCTCATGTAACTGCGTAACGATAATGTTGCGCCATCGTCGCCAGGCTATCTGGCTAAATGTTGCCGCGTTTAATACTGCCTGCGGCGTTTGCCAGCGCTCACAACGGTGGATGTCTATCCATGTATTATCGCCAATGTAAATCCCTGAATCGGTAAACCGGACGCTTTCCCCTGGCCAGAGCAGGTTGTCAAAGTGGGTGAGTGCTAACCTACAGCTATTGGGCGCATTATCAGAAGTTTCACACAGCAGCGTCAGAAGCCCTGGTTTGCCGGGGATGAGCAGGTTCACCGCATGAGTGAAAACCTGCTCGACCTGTCCGCCGCCGCGCTGCGAGAGAAAGCTCTCATCCGCAGTTAGCGCTTGCACACACCGCCATGAGGAGGTGTTAATGGCGATTCTCCTTCCTCAGGCTCCGGCGGCGACCAGCAGGTGGGCGATTTCACTGAATCCCTTATCCCATGCCAGCTCCAGCGGCGATTTACCGTACTTATCGGTCATATGCGGGTTGGCGCCGTGGTCCAGCAGCAGTTTGACGATCTCCTGCTGCGTCGCACCGCCGTCGTTTAAGACAATCGCTTCCAGTAGCGGTGTCCAGCCAACGAAATTGGTGTGGTTAACGTTAATATTGGTTTCCGTCAGCAATATTTTGACGATCTCAAGATGGCCTTTTTCACAGGCCGGGGTCAGGCCTACACCACCGAAACGCGTTAATCGTTCGAGGTCGGGATTTGCCGGCAAAATTAAGCGCAGTAGTTCGACGTCGTTATTCAGGCAGCTAATTAAAAACGGGTTAAAACAGGTCTGGTCCTGCTTATTAATATCCGCGCCAGCGGCAATAAGAACCGAGACACAAGCATAATGTTTATTCAGGCTGGCGAGGGTAATGGCGGTTCGCCCCTGACGATTACTGGCATTAATATCGACGCCACTTGCCAGGCAGGCTGTTAATTTCGCAATATTTCCCTGCTCTGCAGCCAAAAGATAGTCAGCAATAATATTTTCCGTGGCCATCATCTTGCTCCTGTTGTTGCGGCTGAGACTTTCTCGATGGCTTGAGCATAGCAACCAGAAATAGATAAAAGAACCCGCTTAAATTTTATTCGCCATAATCCGGTGGATTATTGAATAAATTTCAATAATCGATGCAGACTGTGCGGCAGAGCAATGTTTACTTCTTTACGCTTATACCCCTTAACGCAATCGGGTTTTCTTTCGATATAGTTGCCGTCAGAAAGCAACGTCATCAATCTATTTTTCAGAGGGGAAAGAGATGAACGGACTCACCGCTACGGGGATCACCGTCGGTATTTGCGCAGGCGTTTGGCAGCTCATTTCCTCGCACGTCGGGCTGCAGCACGGTTGGGAATTATTGGGAACCATCGGCTTCGTCGCGTTCTGTAGTTTCTATGCGGCAGGGGGGGGTCAATCCGGCTTTGTCAAAAGCCTGTGCGTTAACTATTCCGGGGCAGTGTGGGCGTGGCTGGCGGCGCTGGCCGCCGGCGCTCTCGCTTCAGCCAGCGGTATGTCGGGGTTCTGGGCAAGCGTCATTACCACGGTGCCGTTTTCGGCAGTCATCGTCTGGCAGGGGCGATTTACGCTGACCTCGTTTATTCCCGGCGGTTTCCTCGGCATGACGCTCTTTTTCGCCACCGGTTTGAACTGGACGGTGACTCTGTTGGGATTTCTGGCGGGCAATTGTGTCGGCTTTATTTCAGAATATAGCGGGCGCAAACTCAGCGAGGCGACCAGTAAAGAGCGAGCCTGAAGCCGCGACGGGTATTAAGCATTGTTCAAAAATGATTGCCCCTCGCCACAGTAACCAATACATTCAGCTCATGTATGGTTTAGCGAAGGCGGGAAGGGCGCATGAACTCGATTTTTACTGAAGAAAATCTGCTGGCATTCACCACCGCGGCGCGTTTTGGCAGCTTCAGCAAGGCGGCCGATGAGCTGGGGTTAACCACCTCAGCCATCAGCTATACCATCAAACGGATGGAAGCCGGGCTGGACGTGGTGCTGTTTACCCGCAACACCCGCAGCATTGAACTGACGGAATCTGGTTACTATCTGTTTCGCAAGGCCACCGATCTGCTTAATGATTTCCATGCGATAAAGCGCAGCATTGATACTATCTCGCAGGGCATTGAAGCGAGGGTGCGCATCTGCATCAATCAACTGTTATATACGCCGCGCCATACCGCCCGCCTGCTGCAGGTGTTGAAAAAACAGTTTCCCACCTGCCAGATAACCGTTACCACCGAGGTATACAACGGCGTCTGGGATTCGATCATCAATAACCAGGCGAATATTGCTATCGGCGCGCCGGATACACTACTTGACGGCGGCGGTATCGATTATACCGAGATCGGCGCGATCCGCTGGGTGTTTGCTATTGCCCCGGATCATCCGCTGGCGTTTATGCCCGAACCTATTTCAGAAAGCCAGTTACGCCTCTATCCCAATATCATGGTTGAGGACACCGCCAGTACGATTAATAAAAAGGTCGGTTGGCTTCTGCATGGCCAGGAGGCGATCCTGGTTCCCGACTTCAATACCAAATGTCAGTGTCAGATCCTCGGCGAAGGGATCGGCTTCTTACCCGACTATATGGCTCATGAAGCCATTGCGGAGAATCTGTTGGTGATCCGCCAGATCCACAACCCGCGCCAGGATTCCGGCATGTTGCTGGCCACTCAGCACGCGGCTACCGGCCAGGTGACGCAGTGGATTAAGAAGCAATTCCGCCCCGGCGGGATTTTAACGGCGATCTATGCTGATTTATTGCATCGTGGAGAGGGGAAATAGTCTTGCCAGACATATCTTTACGCCAAAACTCCAGCTGTGGACTTTTCCCCTCGCTTTGCCTTATATATATTTGATGACGTCGGTGATACGGGAAAGTACGGCAATGGATACGGGGAAGTTGAATAGCAGTTTTGGTCGTATCCATGCGTGCTACCAGAAGCTGCAGTTAAATGCGCATCTCCCACACGTCATCGCCTGTAGCGAAAACGTCGAGTGCGCCACCGGCGAGCGTTTTCAGCCGCAGGATGGGTTCATTTACTTTCTGCTGTCCGGGCAAATCACCCTCGCAGTCAACGACCCTGATAACCTGTTGGGGATTGTGATCGAGCATATGCCGCTGGGCCTGCTTGAGCACTACTGCCCGGCGGTAGAGCTACTATATCAATGTCTCGATCGCTGCCGTTTTGCCAGAATCAGCGTGGAGGATTTCGAGCGTATCTTCTTTTACTCTTCGCCGGAGTATATGAAAGAGCTGACGACTATTCTGGCCTACATGGGCATTTTTGCTCTCGATGCGCACAACGAGCGCGGCAACCTGTCCGGTTTTCAGACCATAAAATCGATGCTATCGCGTTATCTGTACCGTAACGAGATCGATTGTGGAAAACGTGAAAGCCTGTCCGCTTTTATTATTAAACGGACCAATCTTTCGCGCAGCTATGTATATCAGGTTTTAGCGGCGTTAAAAGAAGGCGGTTATATCACGGTGAAAAAAGGTCAACTCATTTCTATCGACCGAAAAATACCGGATAAATTCTGATTAATATGGTCAGTTGTCAGGGCGATTATGCCCGGCTTGCTGACGCCTGTATAAAGTGAATGTGAAATACGTCACACATTCTGGAGTTATTTTATGACCCTGGATTATATTGCTTTAGCCATCCTGATTGCGGTGGTGCTGATTTTATTTTATGGAATTATCATGATCCACGATATTCCGTATGAAATAGCCAAAAAAAGAAATCATCCGCACCAGGATGCGATTCATTACGCTGGCTGGGTGAGCTTGTTCACCCTGCACGTGCTGTGGCCGCTGCTGTGGATCTGGGCCACGCTGTGGCGAGAAGACCGCGGCTGGGGAATGCAGCAGTTAAAGACCGACCAGCACGATTTACATCAGCGTCTGGATGCGATGCAGGCGGAATTAAACCGTCTGAAAAATAGCGCCGTCAATCAGGAGGGTAAATAATGGAAACGTTATTACTGCTGTGTTATGCCGCCTTGTGTATCGTGATATTTAAAGTATTCCGTATTCCATTAAATAAATGGACGGTTCCCACTGCGGTATTAGGTGGCGTGATACTGATTGGCATGTTAATCCTCGGTATGAATTATAACTTCCCCTATAGCGAAGTCGGGAAGCAGGTTTATCGCACCGTGCCCATTGTTTCGCAAACCCGCGGTCGAGTCACCAGCGTGCCGGTGAAACCAAATCAGATGCTGCATGAAGGCGACATCTTGTTCACCATCGACCCAACCCCGTTCCAGGCGAAGGTGGACGACCTGACCGCGCAGGTGAAAGCGGCCAGCCAGGAGGCGTTGTCGCTGGATGCGGGGTTAACCAGCGCGCAGGCTGATTTAAGCAAAGCGGTCGCCGAGCGCGACCGGGCCCAGCGTGAATACGCCCGCTTCCAGGCAGGTCATGATAAAGGGGCCTTTTCCGATCAGATGGTCGATACCCGTCGCCAGAACTGGAAAGCCTCGCAGGCGGCGGTTGACGCCGCCCGGGCAAAGGTCGCACAGGCGCGTAACGATCTCAATTCGGTGGTGCACGGCGAGAACACCAAAGTCGCTTCGCTGCTGGCGCAGCTGCGCGAGGCGCAATTTAAGCTCGATAACACGGTGGTGCGCGCGCCGTCTGACGGCTATGTCAGTACCGTCGGTCTGCGTCCTGGGACCATGTCCACCGCGTTGGGGCTGAAGCCGGTAATGACGTTTGTGCCAACGGATAATGCGAATTCACGTGAATACGTCGCCGCATTCCGCCAGAACGCGCTGCAGCGTTTGCAAAAAGGTGAACAGGCTGAATTACTGTTCCCCTCTATTCCGGGAACCGTATTTAAAGCGCAGGTTGCGGAAGTGCTGCCGGCGATTGGCGAAAGCCAGTTTCAGGGTCAGGGGACGTTGCTGACGGCCAACGATCTGGCGGCGCGCGGCCGAGCGCTGGTGGTATTAAAAGTGACCGACGATCGTCTGGCAAATTATCAGTTGCCGCAGGGCGCGGATGTCGAAGCCGCCGTCTATTCGGAACATTTTGAGCACCTGTCGCTGATAAGAAAGATCCTCATCCGTATGAAAAGCTGGGAAAGCTATCTCTATCTCGATCACTAAAACGACGGAATAGCGGTCAGGCAGTTTTAAGAACTTTTCCTAATGCCAAGCGCAGAAGCTTATGCCATGCTGAATGTGACTCGTAACATAAAGCACGCGTTAAGAGAGGAAAAATATGAAAAAAGCAATGATTGCACTATCCGCTATTCTGGTCGCTTCTCCGGTATTCGCGGCAACCACTACACATGCAACCGATGATACCGTGGCCGCAGCCCACGAAAATGCCAACACGGCAAAAGAAAAACTGCACCAGGCGCAGAATCAGGGCGAAGAGATGAAGCTCAAGTCCAAACATGCTGCTGAAGGGAAAAGCGATAGCGTCGGCAGCCAGATAAGCGAAGGCACGCAGAATACCTGGAATAAAACCAAAGAAGGCGCCGAGAAGGGCTGGGATAAGACCAAAGAAGGCACTGAGAAAGGCTGGAACGCCACTAAAGAAGGCGCCAGCAAAGGTTGGGATAAAACCAAAGAAGTCAGCGAGAAAGGCTGGGATAAAACCAAGCAAGGCGCTGAAGAGTTAAAGAATAAAGTCTCTGAGTAATACTGACTCGCTGAGAACAAAAAAGGTCGCGTTAGCGGCCTTTTTTACGTCTGGCGCTCGCTGAAATTATTGTTTGCTTTCCTCCTGAATTAGCCAGGAATAGTCCTGGATAGGTTGCTAATCACTATTTCTCCACATTTGCAGGGTAGAAAAGAGATATATCAGGAGGTGTACTATGAAAAAGATGATTTCTCTGGCGGTTATTTTATCCTGTGTGCTGAGCGCTCAGGCTTTTGCCGATGGCCCAAATGACGGTCATCGTCCGGGGCAACAGCAGGTATGGCAGAATGGCCCGAAGCAGGGTGACCAGAATGGACACCACCAGCCGGGCGGTCCTGGCGATCACCATCAGGGCAACAATGATAGCCGCGGCCCGGACCGAAGAGGTCATGACGATCGTCACCAGGAACGCCATGAACAGGACCATTTCGCCTGGAGGGGTAACGATTTCCGTAAAGGCCATCCGGCGCCGGAGCATTATCGCGGTGATGAATATCGTGTTAGTAACTGGAACGAACGTGGCCTGCCGCGCCCCCCGGAGGGTCATCACTGGTCTTATATCGATGGCAATTACGTGCTGATCGCCGCAGCGACAGGAATCATTACCTCAATACTGGTAAGCGGCGCCCTCGGTCATTAAATAATGATACTTGCGGCATGGCATTCGCGCCGGGTCAGGCTAACGTCTGACCCGGCTTATGGATGCTAACTTGTACGGACCGCAGTGGATCACCTTTTATTCAGCTCGTCATCCGGCCAGTATTTATAACCGTTGACCATTGCCTGAGCCGCCAAACCTTTCTCGGTGATTTCATAAACATTGACTTTTGACGGCAGCGAAGAGGTATCTTTCGCCACGCCGTTGGCTGACGCGCCTATCGGGGCGATGCCGCTGTCGTCATATTTCGCTGCCGCGTTGGCATCCGCGCCGACCATATAGCCTTTAGTAATGAAAGTATTCAATGCGTCTTTATCGTGGAATACCAGTACGGTACGCAACTGTTTCACGCCCATACCCACACCGGCGCCGCCCTGGGCCATTTTCATATAGGTATCTTTGCCGGTGGCGCTATTTTTCACCACGCCGTAACCGCTACCGAATCCAAAGACTAATATCTTGCTGCTGTTACTGGCGAAGACCGCGTAGCCCTTTGAATGCTGGATATCGCTACGCGCTTCCGGGTACAGGCTATAGAGTTTACTGAGCGTGTTGGTACGCATCTTTTGGATGCTGGCGCGTTGCTGGCTGGCGGTGTCGCCCTCAGCGCTGCAGCCTGTTAGCGTCAGCGCGCAGGCAAGTAAAAGTAAATGATATTTCATGGCTGTTTATTTTTATTTAAAACTGAATTAAGCGGGGATAGTAGAGTAAGTGTTGGTGTGTAACCCATAAAATAAACGTTTATATTTAAATTTTGCCAGTTTTAATGGTTATTGTTCTGCGATTTGTCTGTATTAAAAATATGATGGATGGTGTTCCAGCAATTAGAAATGCTACTTGCATAAACTTTGCGCCAGGATAACTTGTTAAGTTCTTAATCTATTCCCGGAGAACGGCATGTCTGATTGTGTAATTCCAGAAATTAAAGCCACGGAAGATGAAATGATTTCTATCCGTCATTATTTACATGCCAATCCGGAATTAAGTCTGGAAGAGTTTAATACCAGCGAGCTGGTTGCCGGTAAGCTGACAGAATGGGGCTATCAGGTGACCCGCGGCCTCGGTAAAACCGGCGTCGTCGGCAGCCTGAGCAAAGGCGACTCGCCGCGCACTATTGGCCTGCGCGCCGATATGGACGCATTACCGATTTATGAAACCACCGATTTACCCTGGGCCAGTACCGTACCCGGAAAAATGCACGCCTGCGGCCATGATGGCCACACCACGATTTTGCTCGCGGCGGCGAAATATATCGCCTCGCCGGCCTGCCAGTTCAACGGCACGGTGCATCTGATTTTCCAGCCCGCGGAAGAAGCCATCGGCGGCGCGGATCTGATGATTAAAGATGGCCTGTTTGAGCAGTTCCCCTGCGAACGCATCTTCGGCCTGCACAATATGCCGGGGCTACCGGTTGGCAAGCTGGGCTTCTATGCCGGCAACTTTATGGCCTCGGCGGACACGGTCAAAATCACGATTACCGGCTACGGCGGCCACGGCGCGCATCCGGAACGAACCGTCGACCCTATCGTGGCCGGCGCGGCGCTGGTGATGGCGCTGCAGAGCATCGTCGCGCGCAACGTGCCGCCGGGTGAAACGGCGGTCGTCAGCGTGGGGACTTTCCAGGCCGGCATCGCCTCGAACGTGATTCCTGAGAGCGTGGTGATGGAGCTCAGCGTGCGGGCGATGAAACCGGAAATTCGCGATCTGCTGATTAAGCGTATTCAAGAGCTGACCGAGTTTACTGCCAAAAGCTATGGCGCCAGCAGCGAAGTCGAGATTTACGACTCTTACCCGGTATTAACCAACAGTAACGAAGAGACCGATTTCGCCCAGGCGCTGGCGCTGGAAGTCTTTGGCCGCGAAGGGGTGCTGGAGTCGGTATCGCCAATGAACGCCAGCGAAGATTTCGCTTTTATGCTGCGCGAGCGTCCGGGCTGTTACTTCCTGCTCGGCAACGGTGAAAAAGGCGAGAAGGGCGGCTGCATGGTGCATAACCCCGGTTATGACTTTAACGATGACATTATCTGCACCGGCGCGACGCTGTTCGCGCGTTTAGTGCAAGCCCATTGCCGTTAATCCCTGGAGAAGACTTCGAATGAAAAAATCACTGTTGTTGTGTTTGGCATTAATGGCGTCGACTTCGGCGCTGGCCGCCGGGGCGAAAGAGATCCGTTTTGGCGTTGACCCGACCTTCGCGCCGTTTGAATGGAAAGATCCGCAGGGCAAGCTGGCGGGATTTGATATCGATTTGGGCAACGCGATATGTCAGCAACTGCAGGCGAAGTGCGTGTGGGTGGAAAGCAACTTCGACGGCATCATCCCGGCGCTGAAGGCGCGTAAATTCGACGCGATCCTCTCAGGGATGTATATGACCGAGAAGCGTAAAGAGCAGATTGCTTTTAGCGATAAGCTGTACAACGGGCCGGTGTTTTTGGTGGCGCGCAAAAATACCCTCAAAGGCAATACGCCAGAGCAACTGAAGGGGAAAACTATCGGCGTCGAGCAGGGGTCGGCACAGGAAACTTATGTGAACCAGTACTGGCGGCCGCAGGGGATTAACATTGTCGCCTATCAGGGCGCCGATAGCGTCGTTCGCGACCTTGAGTCAGGTCGTCTCGATGGCGCGGTACTCTCCGGCATGATGGCCGATTACAGCTTCCTGCAGCAGCCGCAGGGCAAGGATTTCGCCTTTGTTGGCGGACAACTGCAGGATAATAAACTGTTCGGCGCCGGGGCGGCGATTGGCCTGCGTCAAGGCGACGATGCGCTGCGCGAAGAGATAAATGGCGCGATTGCGAAAATGCTTGCCGACGGCACCTACAAAAAACTGGCCGGGAAATATTTTAGCTTTGACGTTTATTCCGGGACATAATGTCAGAGTGTACCCTGCGGGCATGGACTGCCCGCCGCAAGATTCCTTTTCTGATTATCCACTCGACATCCTCTTCAGACCCCCTGCGGTTATCTGAGGGAAACAGAATATAAGCTAAGGAGTAATCGGCATGATGACACGTCCATTGGGCAAAAGCGGATTTTCCATCGCCCCATTAGTATTTGGCGGCAACGTCTTTGGCTGGACCATCGATGAGAAAACCAGTTTTGCCATTCTTGATGCTTTTGTTGACCACGGTTTTGATGCTATCGATACGGCGGATGTGTATTCCCGCTGGGCGGAGGGCAATCAGGGCGGTGAATCCGAAACCATTATTGGCCGCTGGCTGCAGGCGCGCCCTGGCATACGCGATAAAGTCAAAATCTTCACTAAAGTTGGCTCTGATATGGGGCTACCCGGCCATAAAGGATTGAAAAAAGCCTGGATCCAGCAGGCGATTGACGACTCGTTGCGCCGCCTGAATACGGATTACGTCGACCTCTATTTCGCCCACTGGCCGGATCCTGAAACGCCAATCGATGAAACGTTAGAAGCATTCCAGGCGCTGCAGCAGGCCGGCAAGGTGCGGGCGATTGGCGCTTCAAACCTCGACGCCGGACAGCTGTCATCGGCGCTGGAAGTGGCGCGTAAAGGCGGCCTTCCTGCCTGGCAGGTGCTGCAGCCGGAATATAACCTCTATCACCGCTCCGCCTTTGAAGGGGCGCTACGCGATCTCTGCGTCAGCCGCGATATAGGCGTGGTGACCTACTACAGCCTGGCTTCCGGCTTCCTGAGCGGTAAGTATCGCCAGCCGTCCGATTTAGCGCAAAGCCAGCGCGGTAGCGGCATCGCTAAATATCTCAATCCACGCGGAATGCGGATTATTGACACGCTGGTCGCGGTGGCGGAAGAACAGCAGGCGAAGCCCGCAGAAGTGGCGTTAGCGTGGCTGATGAGCCGGGAAGGCGTTACCGCGCCGATTGCCAGCGCCACCAGCCTGGCGCAGGTGGAAAGCTTCGCCCGCGCGGCAGCGCTGAGCCTTAGCAGCGAGCAGTTGGCGCGGCTCGACAGCGCCAGCGCCTGAGTCAGTCGCTCATCCCCGGAGGCGGCGCGTTGCGCCTTGTCCGGGCTACCAAATCGCACAGTGCCGTAGCCCCGGTAAGCGGTAGCGCCACCGGGGATTTTGCGGCCCCCAACCTCGGCAGTTTCAGCCACCATGGTGAATAATTAATGGCAGGCCACCCGGACCGTAGATACTGTTACCACTTTTCAACTTTTTTAGCCTGAGAAAAGCGTTTATCCCGTGGCGCTTCGGAGTATATTGCGCTCCCGGTTAATTTTTCTGCAATATGTTTTCTGTGGCGCAGGGAGCGCACAGAGGGCGGCCAGTCGCCGCCGCCCTCTGTACTCCCGGGCTCTGGCCGCCAAAATCGCCACTTCGTGGTGCCTTCGACTTATCCCGGCAGGCTTCGGGTCGGGCCGAGGCAGCGTCCCTGCAAATCACGGCCCTCAGCCCGCATCCATGCGGGCTGCCCCGGCCTGCCGGGAACGTCTCAGCGATTTTGAGGCCACCAACCTCGGCAGTTTCAGCCAGCGTGGTGAATAATTAATGGCGGGCCCCACGAACGGTAGGCCGGATAAGGCGCAGCCGCCATCCGGCGCAAAGCTGCTCCTTATCCGCGGATGTTGCCCGGCGTAGCGACACATGACCCCCTTTACTCATCAGGCTCACCCGCCGTTTCTGCTCCTGAACATGCATTTCCGTCAGTGCCTGATGCCGAAGCACCCGCGCCCGCAGGGCCCGTTCAACCGGATGGGGCGCTTCCGGTTGAACGGGCGCGTCTCCCGGCCACGCAATATTATTCCTGATGGCGGGTGACGTTGAGGATCTTCGCGCTCGCGCCGACCGGGAAATTACTCAAGGCGCCAAAATCACTGCCCTGATAACCCATGATCTTACCATCGGTACGCATCTGCTGAAGATCGATCAAGATAGCCCCCAACGTGGGAATGATTTTCTCCCGCCAGACGAACAAATAGAGATCCTCAGCCACCTGCACGTAATGGCAGCGATCGACATCCGCCAGCCCCTTTTCCACGCCATCCAGACACTGCCAGGCGTAAAAATTATCGTTGAGATAGATGTGTTCATAACGCTCGGTCGGGCTATAGGTGTACTGATTGCGCATGCCGACCAGCGCGGTGGTAAAGTCCGGCAGCGGTCCCGGCTGGGTATCCAGGCGGGCGAAGACAAATCGCGCCTCGACGGCGGTCAGCGGCAACCCTTGCTCTACCCGGCTGAAGGCGTCCAGCCGCGCGGCGGCTTCGTCCGGTAGCTGGCCGTATACCAGCGTGGCGTTGCGCTGCGTCAGGTTGCATACCGCGCTGAGACTGGCGTTATCGCGCTCCGGGTCAAGAAAATCGATAAACAGAATATCGGGGCGCAGGGCGGTTGCCCGCCAGGGCGCGCGTTTGCCGTTCCAAAGCAGTGTCTGGTCATTTTCGATAACCAACTGCTGCGGCTCGCTCCCGTCGGCATAAAAGGTAAAGCGTTCGCCTGCGGGCAGACTGGCGGTGGCCAGCAGGTTGCCGTGCGGGGCGAAACCATCGGCCAGCGCGCCGACCTGGATAAATACGGCTTCTGAAGTCATGTGAGCTCCTGAGTAGAGTAGGGCGTTAAGTGAACGCCAGCGTTGGAACATCGACGATGCTGGAACCGCCATCGGCGACCAGCGTCGCGCCGCTGATGATGGCGGCCTGCGGAGAGCAGAGAAACTGACAGGCCTGGGCTATCTCCTCGGGGCTGGCGGGGCGGCGTAGCGGAACGTCGCGGCACACCCGTTGATAGGCTTCGGTAAGCGACAGCCCGTGTTCCTGCGTCAGTGGGATCATCTCTTCATCCGCCATCGGAGTGGTGACCCAGCCGGGACAAATCGCATTGGCGCGGACGCCCTGTGGACCGTAATCGCGGGCGATGGAGCGCATCAGGCCAATTAACGCGTGTTTGGCGGTGACATAGCCACAGGCCTGCGGCCCGGCAGCGAGTGAGGCGATGGAGGCGACAAACAGCACATTGCCGCGGCAGGCAATCAGTGAAGGCAGGCAGGCGCGCACGCTGACGAAAGCGCTGTTTAAATTCGCGTCCAGCGCCTCGCGCCATTGGCGATCGCTGGTATCGGCGGCGGCGCTATTGCCCATGCCGCCGGCGCTGCAGATGAGTACATCAATACCGTGAGTCTGGTCGAGAATCGGCGGTAGCAGCCGTTCCCGCCAGACGTCGCCGTCGGCGGCATCGCCCACCAGCGCCGTCGCACCGGTTTCAACGGCGATCTTGTGTAGCGGCGCTTCACGTCTGCCGGTAATAAACACCCGATCTCCCGCCGCGCTCATCAACCGAGCGCAGGCGGCGCCGATCCCGCTTCCGCCTCCGGTAATCACCACGACTCTCGCCATCCGCTCTCTCCTGTAATGGGGTTCAGGATTACCTTAGAAAGCGAGTCTACTTCCGGCTATCGCCCGGAAGAACGATAACCGGGTTCGTTTATTTGCCCTCGCTCACAGGAATGGCTTGCGGCGCGGGCACCGGCTTCATGGTCGCCGGATCGACCGCCAGGTAGCGTCCGGTTTTGCTATCGATGCCGACATAATCGATCATCTTGCCCTGCGCTTTGGTAACCATGGTGCGCTTAGCAAATGCCTCGTAGGCGTCGCTCATGGCTTTGACCCGGTCGGCATGTTGGGCCGCGATATCGTGCGTTTCCAGCGGATCGTCATGCAGGTTAAACAGCTGCCACGGCGCGTCGCCGGCGCTGAGGCCACGAGGTACCAGCCGTCGCAGCTTCCATTCGCCATCGACCCAGGCCGCCTGATTATGCAATTCGACCCCGTAGTTGCCGCGCGGCGGCTGCTGGACTTCGCCGGTCAGATAGCGCTTAAAGCTGACGCCAATCATCGGCAATACGGGTTTCTTAGCCAGCGATTTGTTGGGATCGATGCCGGCGAATTCATATAGCGTCGGCGCCACGTCGTACACCGCCATCGTTGAGGCGTCGATTTTACCGCGCCGGGTAATGCCGGGGCCGGAGATCATAAAGTCGGTATTGATGCCGCCCTGGGCGCTGGTGGTTTTGTGATAATTGGCGTAGGGGGCGTTGCTGACGTTGGCCCAGTGGGGGCCGTAGGAGACAAAGGATCCTTTGCGGCCCACGTTGTCATAGCTGTTATCGAACTGCTTCCAGAATTCGGGAGTAGATTCGTAATAAAAACCCTGTGCCGGGTTGGCGCCGTTATCGGTTAAAAACACCAGCAGGGTATTTTTATCGCGCCCGGTTTGTTTCAGTGTCTCCATCAGCGTGCCGATTTGCGCGTCCATATTGGCGATCATCGCCGCATATACCTGCATCACTTTCGCCGTATATTTCTGCTGCTCTGGCGTTAGCGCTTCCCACTCTTTATCCAGCTCCAGATGCGGCAGCGGGGTGTCGTCATGAATAATTCCCAACGCTTTCAGGCGGGCGATGCGCTGGCGATAGACCTCGGCGTAACCCTGCTCATACTGGCCTTTAAAGCGCTTAATCCACTCGTCCGGCGCCTGCAGGGGGTCATGAGGGGCGGTGAAAGCCAGCCAGGCGAAGACCGGCTGCTCGTTCGGCGTCGCTTTAATCCAGCTATTCATCTGGCGGGCGTAAGCTTCGCTGGAGTAAAAATCATCTGGCAGGGAGACGCGCTCGCCATCGCGGGTATAGTAAGTGTGGAACGCCTCGACGGTTCCGAGCGGTATTGCATCGTTAAAATGGCTGGTGCCGCCGCCCATAAAGGCGAAGGAGTGGTTAAAGCCGCGATCTTTCGGCGTGGCGCCGGGAACAAAACCGAGATGCCATTTGCCGGCCATCAGCGTGTTATAGCCGGCATCTTTAAAGCGCTCGGCCATGGTGGTGACGCGGTCGGTCAGCCGCAGCTCGTAACCCTCCTTGCCAATGGTGCTGTCGTACCACCACATGCCGCCCATCCCGGCCTGCTGGTTACTGTTGCCGGTCAACAGCATCGAACGCGCCGGGGCCGACATCGGTGAGGTGTAATACTGGCTCATGCGGATACTTTGCTTCGCCATGGCCTGCAGGTTGGGGGTGGGGATCTCACCGCCGAAGGGGCTGATATCGGAATAACCCATATCATCGGCGATAATCACGATGACGTTTGGATGCTCATTCTGCGCGCCGTGCGCGCCGCCGGCGAGGATCATGCTGACCGCCGCGGCCATGGCTTTTTTGTTCACGACTGACTCTCCTGTTCATAGTGGGACAACCATCAGGGCAAAGGGCTACGCGGGATGCGCGGCCCCAACAAACGCGGCCCGCCAGGCTTTCAGGCCGTTAAGGTCGCGGGAAAAGGGGCGTACTGGCGCGAGGATTTCGCTAAAGAAACGGTAATAACCGCCGCAGAGGCGGTTGTTGCCAGCGGCGTTGAGATGCGCGGGGCAGCCGCCCTGGCAGACCATTTTTACGGAGCAAGTCTGACATTCGCGGCGCTGGCTTTTTTGCTGGCCGAAAGGGAGCTGAACTGAAGCGTCAACTGCGGCGGCAAGCGTCTGCTCGTCAAGGCGACCCAGCCGATGTTCGGCATTGATCAGATGATCGCAGGCGTAAAGTTGTCCATCCGATTCCATCACCAGATTGCTGCCGCAGCGGGCGCTATGCACGCAGCTGCCGCTGGTATGGGTAAAGTATTGCGCCCACGCCTGTTCGATATTGATGACGAACACCCGCCCCATATCGCAGCGCTTTTGCCACTGTCGCCAGATACCGACCATAAAACGCCCCCAGTTATCGGCGCTGAGCTGATAACCCTCACGCAGCGCGGCGCCTTCGCTCATTAGCGGCTGGAACTGCAGATAGCGCGCGCCAAGCGTGACCACCCGGTCATAAATCGCCGCCGCGTGGGCGGCGATTTCGTTATGCACCACTACCAGCAGATTAAACTCCACCTGATGCTGGTGGAGCAGGGCGATACCGCGCAGCGCAGCCGGCCAGGAAGCCTGCCCGCGTTTATCAGGACGATGGTGGTTTTGCAGCGCTTCGCTACCTTCGAGGCTGACGCCGATAATAAAGCCATGTTCGCGGAACAGCCGGCACCAGGCGTCGTTGATCAGCGTCCCGTTGGTCTGCAGGCTATTGCTGATGGTTACGCCATCAGGGGCGTAGCGCTGCTGCAGGGCGAGCGCTTTTTTATAAAAACTTAACCCGGCCAGTAGCGGCTCGCCGCCCTGCCAGACAAAGTTGATTTCCCGCGCGCTGGCGGGCTGGGCGGCAATATAGCGGCGGATAAACTGCTCCAGCCGCGCCTCGTCCATCTTCCTGACCGGCGTTTCATCCTGCGGGTAGTAGCAGTAGCGGCAGGCGAGGTTGCAGGCGGGACCAATCGGTTTCATCAGAATATGAAACGGCAGCGATGAGCGCGGTTCAACGGCCAGCGGAATTTGCTGCTGGCGTAAGGCGGCGATATTCAGCATCGGCTTATCCTCTATTAATTGCTGGCCTGGGCGGCATATTTGGGCAATAGCAAGTCAGGCGTAATCCGTTGATTAAGCCGCGGCGTTAAATTATCGACATCCTTTTTAGGGTATAAATGAAAAAATGCAAAAAACTATCGTTCTTAAGGATGAGATCGGACCTGCCAATATAAGGGTTTTTAATCCTTGCCGGAAAATAACGCGTAATGTTAATAACTTTTGTTTATGTTTTAACGCCGCTACGTTAACAGATAGCAGGGGGATTTTTAAATGCTTTAAATAACAATGTATTGATGAAAAATTTGTAATGGATATCACATTGTTAACATGTTAATGATTGTGTTACTTAAATGTGAAATGTATGCTTCATCTTACTCTGGTAATCCGCGTGTTACGCACCACCACCTTGACGGGGGGAAATATCATGTCTGCTTTATTAAAAGCCAGTCGTAATGATGCGATAATAGCCCGTTGTTTACAGACTATTTCACAGTTAATTCCACTGTCTTCAGCGGTTTTTTATCGAGTAAATAATCGTTTAAAACCTGAAAACTATATATTGCATAATATTTCGGATAATACACACCAACAATATCTGGAGAGCTTCCAGCCGTTGGATCCACACCTGCCGGCGCACTTTAGCCACCAGAGTACGACCATGGCAGCGATGACGCCGCGACTCTGTGACCGCAACCGCCATTACTATCATGAATTTATGTTGCCGAATAACGTACGCGACATGACCGAAATCTTTATTCGCCGCGAACGGCGGATCGTTGCCGGTATCTCGCTGATGCGCGACGTGCCTTTTTCCAGCGAGGAACGACTGCGGGCCCAGGCGGTACTGCCTTTGGTGGAACTGGCTATTCGCGATTTCCTGCAGGAAGAGGATGAACTCCCTGCCATCCTGACGGCCAAAGAGCGCGAAATCGTCGGCATGGTGCGTGAAGGCGCCAGCAACAAGCTGATTGCCCGCCAGCTGGATATCTCGCTCTCGACGGTGAAAACCCACCTGCGCAATATTTTCGCCAAGACCGAAGTCGTCAACCGGACTGAACTCGTTTCCCGAACCTGGATGCCTGCCGCTCAGCGTACGCTGCATCTGTAATCTGACTATCGCATCCCGCGCGCGCCGTGGCAGCACGGCGTTTTCCTGATGCCTGTGGGTATCACTCCCTGGATAACCGTCCGGGGGGAGGCTTTTTTGACTGGAGCACGCCCTACGATGTCGAGTACACCTCTTTCTGAAAATACCCTTTCCCGGCCTGACGGGCTGGTGGTGTCGCTGCGTTTGCTGGCGGCGATTGTTATTTTCGCCGCCATTGCGCCGGGGATTTTAATGACCGCGCCGGCGGTGGCGGCGCAGCTGGCCAGCGAATGGCACCTTAAACCAGGACAGATCGGCTGGCTATTTTCGGCGGAGCTCGGCGCGATGAGCCTGGCGACGCTCCCGGCGTGGTGGTGGATGAACCGCCTCGACTGGCGGCGGGTGGCACTCGTCGCCTGCGCGGTATTTCTGCTCGCTAACCTTGCTTCGGCGGTGGTAACTCAGTATGCGTCGCTGCTGGCGGTACGCTTTATTGCTTCCCTGGCGGGCGGCACGCTAATGATTTTGTGCATCAGCTGCGCGGCGGGAACGCCGAATCCATCGCGGGTGTACGCATTCTGGGTACTGGGGCAGCTGCTGTTAGGCATGCTTGGCCTGCTGGTGTTGCCCGGCCTGTTCGTGACCTTTGGCCTGAAGGTTGTTTATCTGATTCTCGCCGCCATCATGCTCTGCTGTTTGCCGCTGGTTTCCGCCTTCCCGTCGTGTTTTCAAGCGCGATCGGCTTCCCATCGCCAGCCGCCTGCGGCGTCGTGGCGAAAGGCGCTGGCGGTGCTCGCAGTTCTCACCTTCTATATCAGCCTCAGCGCGGTATGGACCTTTATCGGCACCATCGGCAGCGGGGCGGGGTTGAGTCCGACACAGGTCGGTCTGGTGCTGGCGGCGGCGACGGTGTTCGGCATTATCGGCGCAGGCGGCGCGGCGCTGCGCGGTACTCATCGCCCGGACCGGCTGGCGGTGTGGCTGGGATACGCGCTGCTGATCGCCAGCGTGCTGTTACTGACGGGCCATCCGCTGCTGGTGCGTTACGCCATTGCGGCGCTGCTGTTTAAGTTCACCTGGACATTCGTGCTGCCCTTTATCCTCGCTCGCGTGGCCGCGCTCGATAATAACGGCCGGTTGATGAACAGCATCAATCTGGTGATCGGCGGCGGAATGGCCGCCGGTCCGGCGCTCGCGGGGGCCTTACTGCAACACTTCGCCAGCGCCAATCCGCTGCTGGCGGCGGCAGGCGCCTGCGCGCTGCTGTCGCTGATTTTGATTGCGGCGGCGTCGTCCGCCGGAAAAGGTTTAGCCAACGGGAGGATAGAGTGAAAAGAAAAACCGGTTTCTTCTTTGATGAACGTTGTTTCTGGCACAGTACCGGCCTGCACGCGGTAACACTGCCGGTCGGTGGTTGGGTGCAGCCGCCGGCTGGCGGCGGCCATGCCGAGTCGCCGGAGACCAAACGGCGGATGAAAAACCTGATGGACGTCTCCGGGCTGACGCCGCAGCTGGAACTATGCAGCGCGGCGGCGGCGAGCCTTGAGGACCTGCGGCGGATCCATCCCGATAGCTATCTTGAGCGTTTTAAGGCAATCAGCGATAACGGCGGCGGCATGCTCGGCAAAGAAGCGCCGCTGGGGCCGGGGAGTTATGAAATCGCCTGCCTTTCCGCCGGACTGGCCTGTGCCGCCGTGGAAGCAGTGTTGAAAGGGGAGCTGGATAACGCCTATTCGCTGTCGCGGCCGCCAGGACACCACTGCCTGCCGGATCAGTCGATGGGGTTTTGTTTCCTCGCCAATATTCCCATTGCCGTTGAACGGGCGAAAGCGTTGCTGGGGCTCGGCAAGGTAGCGATTATTGACTGGGACGTTCACCACGGTAACGGTACACAGCATATCTATCTGCAGCGCGATGATGTGCTGACTATCTCATTGCATCAGGATGGCTGCTTCCCGCCGGGCTACTCCGGGGAGGACGATCGCGGCGTTGGCGCGGGCGAAGGTTACAACATCAATATTCCGCTGCTGGCCGGGGCGGGCGACGACAGCTGGCGCTATGCGCTGGAAACTATCGTCATTCCCGCGCTGGCGCGTTTTGAACCGGAGTTGATCATTGTCGCCTGCGGCTATGACGCCAACGCGATGGATCCATTAGCGCGGATGCAGCTACATAGCGACAGCTTCCGCGCGATGACCGAACAGGTCCAGCAGGCGGCGGATCGCCTGTGCGGCGGGAAACTGGTGATGGTGCACGAAGGCGGCTACGCCGAGTCCTACGTGCCGTTTTGCGGCCTGGCGGTGATGGAAACGCTGAGCGGGGTGCGCACCGAGGTTCAGGATCCGCTGCTGGAATTTATTCAGCAGCAGCAGCCGCGCGCCGCATTTGCGCAGTTCCAGCGCGAGGCCATCGATCGGCTGGCGCAGCAGTTTGGTCTGCTATAAACCACCTCAGCTTCCCCGCGGTGATGGCGGGGAAGTCAATGCTTTCTCTTCTGCGATTTCACCGCGCATCCACTGACTTATCGCCTGATTAATCATCGCCAGTACACTGAGCAGCAGCATCCGCTGCTGCGCTTCGAGCTTCAGATAACGGCGCAGCGGCGGCATTTTACAGACCACTTCGCTGGCGGCCCAGGGTTCAATGCAGCAGCGCCAGCCGCTATCGTCAAAGGTCAACGAAAAGCGGCGGTAGTCCAGCTCGCTTAAGGTCTGCTGGAGATTAGGAAAACCATTGAGATAGCCGGCGAGTTCCGCGCTCTCTTTACTGCCGATAAAACGGATTGGCAGGCGTTTTAGCCAGCCGGATTGGTGGGCGCGGATCTTGCCGCGAGCGGGCCGGGTAACCGGCCCCTCGACGACAAACTCGCAGCTGTGAATGCTGGCCATAAATAGCCGCTTCTGGCGCACGCTGAAGGTGACGGCGGTGATGTCGTTTAGCCGCAACATCGCGCTGCTTTCGCTCAGTTTTTCGCTCGGCCAGCCCGCTAAGTCGCGCTGCACCGCGTTCATTAATGGCGTTTCAAACCAGGGGACGGAGGACATCAGGCGTCATCTCCCCGCGGGTCTGTTTCTCGTAATTGCCGATAGCGCGCTCGACCACCTCTTCCACCTCCAGCGGCTTGAACGGATTAACGCGCTGTACGCACAGCGTCCAGAACAGGGCATAGGCAGCGGTCAGGCCGAGCATAATCCCGAACGGCACCAGCACCTCGCGGCTGTCCATTCCCGGTGGGGTAATATTCACGATCGCGATGATAATTCCGACGCTGGAGATAATCTGCGGTAGCGGGAACCACGGCGAGCGGTAGGCGCGCGGCAGGTCCGGGCGGCGAATGCGCAGCATCACCACCGACAGGGTGACCAGCAGATAGGCTACGCCCCAGGCGCAGACCGCGGCGAGGATCAGCGGCACGATGCGGTCCAGATCGCCGTTCAGGTA
Source organism: Klebsiella sp. SYXHC3 (assembly GCF_057196925.1). Taxonomy (NCBI): domain Bacteria; kingdom Pseudomonadati; phylum Pseudomonadota; class Gammaproteobacteria; order Enterobacterales; family Enterobacteriaceae; genus Klebsiella; species Klebsiella sp. SYXHC3. Next base: position 312,943 of record NZ_JBXUNG010000003.1, read on the forward strand.
CCAGGCGTGCAGGCAGGGGATGGCCACGCCGATGGCAATCGCGATCACCGGTGTTTTGAAGCGCGGATGCAGCCAGGTAAGAAAACGCGGCAGCGCGCCGTCCAGCGCCATACCGTAAATAATACGCGGCACCGCGGCCATCAAAGTATTAATTGTGGCGCAGCCCGCCAGCAGCAGGCCGACCCCGAGCCAATACTGGCCGGCGTGGCCCATCACCCGCTCGGCGAAGGCCGGGATCGCCATCGGCGTGTCCAGCAGATGGATGTTATTCGCCGCATCGACCACCACGTTTTCCACCTGGCGGTTAATCGCCGCGCCGTAGATAAACATGCAGCTGGCGACGCCCAGCAGACCCAGCGCCATCGCCCGCGGAATGGTGCGGTGGGCTTTTTTGATTTCCGGCGCCATCGGCGTCACCAGTTCGCAGCCGACGAACATAAACATCGCCATGCCGATATAGCCGAACAGGCCGGAGATATCGCTAACGTTCAGCGGTGTGCCGAACCAGCCGGAAAGGTGAGTCACCGGCGCCATAAAAATGCCGCACAGGCCGAAAATGGTCAGCGTCGTCCACATGCCAAAGGTGAGCACCACTTCGACCTTGCCGAAAATTTCCACGCCAATGGCGTTCAGCAGGCCGAAAATGACCACCATACCGACGCCGACCATCCAGGTGTTTTGATGGGCGGCCATCTGCGCGTTGACCGATTCGAAGTTCACCAGCGCCATAATGCCGGCGAGAATGGTCTCCGCGGTGCCGGCGAAGATATGGACGATAAGATAGGCGCACAGCGCGCCGGTAATGGCGAAGAAGCGGCCCATACCGCAGGAGATATAGTCGTACACCGAACCGGTGGTGGGGATTAACGTCGCGGCTTCAGCGAAGGTAGTGACCTGCGCCTGCATCATAATAAAAGCCAGCAGTACCGCCAGCGCGAAGGTGTCGCCGCCCATGCCGAATCCGCTGGTGACCGTCAGGATCACCGGGCTTGCCATAATCAGCCCAACCGAGCTGGCGAGGGTCGTCGGAAAGCCGACGACGCCGCGTTCAAGATGGCTGGCGAGTCTGTTACTAAACATAGTCAACCTCTGCACAATGTAGGGGAGGGCAGGGAATAGCCAGCGCCACTCCCGGATAGTCATAATTTAGGCGGGCATCCTGCTCAACGAATATCGTCCGGAAGGTGGAGAGCAACGGGTGAATCTGTGACGTAGTCCATGAATGTGGCGGTTGATAAATAAAATAGCCCCGGAAAGCGGGGCCATCTGTCTTGCCACGTTGCGCGTATTTCTGCCGGGTGGCGGCTAGCGCCTTACCCGGCCTACGGTCCGTGCGGCCTGCCTTTAATTTGGCCTCAAAATCCCCGGTGGCGCTGCCGCTTACCGGGGCTACAGCGCTGTGCGATTTGGTAGCCCGGAGAAGGCGTAATGCGCCGCCGGGCATTATCAGCGTGTTAGCGCGTCTCGACGTTCGCCAGGTAGTGTTTGACGAAACGCGGGGTGAGGATTTTCCACTCCACTTCGGTACCCTGTTTGACAAACCAGCTGTCCCCCGGCGCGAAGCGCTGCGGCTCGCCGCCGGCGACGGTCAGTTCAACTTCGCCCTCCAGCACGGTGGCGTGTTCGGTAAACGGATAGGTCATGGTAAAGCTCCCTTCGGTGGACGAAAACAGTCCGCAGGTAAAGGCATCCTGCGGCTCGCCGTAGATCATCGCGCCCGCTACCTGCGGGTCGCCGACGGTCGGCGTCGCGCCGAGCAGGCTGACGCTGCCGATCGGCTGCAGTTCAGGTACCGGGTGTTTGAGTTTAAAAGCGTGCATAGCGTTCTCCTGATTAACTCCGGCCTTTCCAGAAACCGGCGGTTTGATGCATCAGTTTTCCGGCGGTGACTAATAGCAAGCGCAGGCTGTCACGGCCGTGGATGGTCGCGTGGGGAATGCTGCTTAGCAGACGATAGCGGTCGGAACCACCATTGATCCCTTCGGCGAGGATTTTGCACACGATGTGCGAGGGGGTGACGCCGAAGCCGGAGTACCCCTGGACGTAAAAGACGTTGTTATGGTCGCGTAAGGTGCCAATCTGCGGGAACAGGTTGGCGCTACAGGCCATCGGCCCGCCCCAGGCGAAATCGATCTTCACATCTTTCAGGTACGGGAAGACCTCCGCCAGCAGCGTACGATTCCAGGCGGCGAAATCGTTCGGCGTATACTCCAGGAAGCGGGTGGCGCTACCAAACAGCAGGCGGTTTTCGCGGGTGACGCGGTAGTAGTTAATCACCGGGCGAATGTCGCTGAAGGCGCCGCGCAGCGGGCTGATGCGCTCGATCAGTTCATCGGAGAGCGGCTCGGTTGATACCTGATAGGAGTAGGTGACCAGCGTTTTGTTGTAGATCTCCGGCTCCATATTGTTGAGGAAGCTGTCGCAGGCCCACAGTAGTTTGGCGGCTTTAACGCTGCCCATCGCGGTGCGCACCTGCACCTGTTTGCCGTAATTCACCTCTACTACCGGTGAGGATTCGAAAATCTTCACCCCCAGAGAATGCGCGGCCTGTGCCGAACCAAGCAGCATATTGAGTGAATGGATCTGCCCGCCGCCCATATGTTTCAGCGCGCCGCAGTAGACCTCGGAGCCGACCACCTGCTGTACCTCTTTCCCGGTATACAGTTCAATCTCTTCATCCGGGGTAGCGGCTTTAAACTCCTTTTCCCACTGGCGCAGCGTTTTAAGCTGCCGCTGGTTATAGGCCAGGTAGCCGTAGCCGGGTACGAAATCGGCGTCGATGTTGTATTTGCGGATGCGTTCGCGAATGATACCCGCGCCGAGGTTGGCGATTTTAAACAGCGTTTCCAGCCCCTCTTTGCCGACGTGTTTTTTTACCGCTTCGATATCGTGGCCGATCCCGGCCATCACCTGGCCGCCGTTGCGCCCGGTGCCGCCATAGCCAAGATGGCGCGCTTCCAGCACCACCACGTTGGTGATCCCCTGTTCCGCCAGTTCCAGCGCGGTGTTAATGCCGGAGAAGCCGCCGCCGATAATCACTACATCGGCTTCGATATCTTCCCGCAGCGCCGGAAAATGGAGCTGGTATTTCTTCGTCGCGCCGTAGTAGTTCAGCGCATCGATTTTAATATTCATCGCGTTACCCTGTCGTCTTGCCTGGCTCAATGTCCTCATCACAGCACGCCGCGCGGGCGTTGAATATCGTCCGGAAGAATGACGTTCTTTAGAACGATGGGCGTCGCGGAACAACCGTGCTGTGATGGGCTAACTTTGCTGAAAAACGAGTGCTGACGATGAGCGAAATAACCTTACTGGCGGAAGTGACCGCCTTTTTACGCCAGCCGCACGGGCAGTTTATTGCCGGTCATCGGGAGGCGGGCCACGGCGCGCCGTTCGCGGTGATAAACCCGGCGACCGGAGAGGCGATTGCCGAAATCACGGCGGCGGATGTCGGCCAGGCGGACCGCGCCATGGAAAGCGCCCGCCAGGCGTTTAATCAGTGGCGCGAGATGCCGACGCTGGCGCGCGGCGCGCTGCTACTAAAGCTGGCGGACACGCTGGCAGAGCATCGCGAAGAGCTGGCGCAGCTGGAAAGTCTCTGCTCCGGTAAAACCATCATGCTGGCGCGGATGCTCGAGCTGGATCAGTCGGTGGCGTTTTTGCGCTACTTCGCCGGCTGGGCGGGAAAAATCACCGGCGAAACCCTGGATGTCTCGCTGCCTTCGATGGCCGGGGAGAAATATACCGCCTTTACCCGCCGCCAGCCGTTGGGCGTGGTGGTCGGCATCGTACCGTGGAACTTCTCGATTATGATTGCCATCTGGAAGATGGCGGCGGCGCTGGTCTGCGGCTGCACTATCGTCCTCAAGCCGAGCGAGTATACGCCGCTGACGCTGCTGCGGGTGGCGGAACTAGCGAAAGCGGTAGGTATCCCGGATGGCGTCATTAACGTGGTCAACGGCGCCGGCGGCGAAATTGCCCAACGCCTTATCACGCATCCGACCTGCGCCAAGGTGAGCTTCACCGGCTCGGTGGCGACCGGGGAAAAAGTCCAGCAGTCGGCCAGTGCGTCAGGTAAACGGGTTACGCTGGAGCTGGGCGGTAAAAACGCCGCGCTGTTTCTCGATGACCTGACGCCGGAGGCCATGGTGAACGGCATTATCGAAGCCGGTTACCTCAACCAGGGGCAGATTTGCGCCGCCGCTGAGCGCTTTTATCTGCCGCAGGGCAAACTGGATGCGGTGCTGGCGCTGCTGAAAGACAGGCTCAGCGCTTTCGCGCCGGGGTCGCCGCTGGATGAACAAACGCTGATGGGGCCGCTGGCCAACCGCCAGCAGTATGACAAGGTCTTGCGGCTCATTCAGACCGCACGCGAAGAGGGGGATACCATCGTCTGCGGCGGCGAAGCGCTGCCCGGCGAGGGCTATTTCCTGCAGCCGACGGCGGTTAAGGTGCGCAGCGAAGAGAGCACCCTGATGCGCGAGGAGACCTTCGGCCCGGTATGCAGCTTTATTGGCTATCGCAGTGAAGAAGAGGCGCTGGCCCGAATTAATGCTTCGCCGTATGGACTGGCGGCCAGCGTCTGGTCGGATAATATCCGCCAGGCGCTGCGCTATTCTCAGGCCATTGACGCCGGGATTGTCTGGGTCAATATGCATACCTTCCTCGACCCGGCGGTGCCGTTCGGCGGCATGAAAGGATCGGGTATTGGCCGTGAGTTTGGTAGCGCGTTTATTGATGATTATACTGAACTTAAATCGGTGATGATGCGTTATTAAACCACAGGAATACCGGAATGCCGCTAATCACCATTAATTAGTGAAACATAAGACTTGCTGGTTATTATTATCTAACCCACCACCAGGCCGCCAAATAATAATTTGGTGGCCTTTTTGTTTACCTCGAATATACGTGCAGGAAAATTACCCGGAAACTTGTACAATAATACCCCGATTAAAAATTGCCGCCAATTAAATTTGCGATTACCAATATGCACCGCGTCATCATCTAATGGATATCTGGCATTTTATTGTTTGGATTATTGTTAACTAAAAATTATTTAGAGTGTTTTTAATTAACATTTAATTAATTATTTTGGAGGTCACATTGACTACGCCATTAAAAGAGATCGTTATTGTCGGCGGCGGCGCCGGTGGGCTGGAGCTAGCGACCCAACTGGGACGTAAATTAGGGCGCCGAGGGAAAGCGAATATCACCCTTGTCGACCGCAGTCAGAGCCATCTGTGGAAGCCGCTGCTGCACGAAGTCGCCACCGGTTCGCTGGATGAAGGCGTGGACGCGTTAAGCTTTCTTGCCCATGCCAGCAAACACCACTTTTCCTTCCAGCACGGTTCGGTAATGGATATCGATCGGCAGAATAAAACGATTACTATCGCCGCACTGCGGGATGAACAAGGCGAGGTGTTGGTGCCGGAGCGTAAATTATGTTGGGACACTCTGGTAATGGCGCTGGGCAGTACTTCCAATGATTTCAATACGCCGGGTGTTAAAGAGCACTGTATTTTTCTCGACAGTTCTGAGCAGGCAAAAGTATTTCATCAGCAAATGCTGAACCAATTTCTGCGCTATTCTGCCGACCCTCAGACGTCAGGTAAGGTCAATATTGCCATTGTTGGCGGGGGCGCTACCGGGGTTGAATTATCTGCCGAATTACATAATGCGGTAAAAGAACTGCGTAGCTACGGTTATAAAGATCTGACCAACGAAGCGTTAAATGTCAGCCTGATAGAAGCCGGCGACGGTATTTTACCTGCGCTGCCAAAACGGATTTCCAGCGCTGTGCACGAAAAGCTGACCCAACTTGGCGTGAATGTGATGACCAATACCATGATCACCGGCGTTGAAGAAGGTGGCCTGCATACCAAAGATGGCCAGTTTATCGAGGCGAGTTTAATCGTCTGGGCGGCGGGGATAAAAGCGCCGGACTTCATGAAGGATATTGCCGGGCTGGAGACCAACCGTATTAATCAACTGATGGTGACCCCGACGCTGCAAACCACGCGCGACGCTGATATTTTTGCTTTCGGCGACTGCGCGGCGTGCCCGCGTCCGGAAGGTGGATTTATTCCACCGCGTGGCCAGGCGGCGCATCAAATGGCGCTCTTCACTGCCGACAATATTATCGCCCGGATGAAGGGGCATCAGTTGAAATCGTTCTCCTATCGCGATCGCGGTTCGCTGGTTTCGCTCTCCGGCTACACGACCTTTGGCAGCATCATGGGGCATCTACCGATCGGCCCGATGATGGTCGAAGGCCGTATTGCGCGGATGGTTTACGATTCGCTGTATCGGATGCACCAGGTGACGCTGCACGGTTATTTTAAAACCGGCCTGATGATGTTGTCCGGCGGGATTAACCGGATTATTCGCCCGCGCCTGAAATTGCATTAAGCGTGCTAAGCCGCCCTTCGCAAGAAGCGTGCGGCATAGCCTCCTGTCGCCCGGATAAGGCGTAGTGTCCCGCTATCCGGGTATGTATCGATCCCGAAGTTTCTTTCTTCCCCTATCAATCCGCTATTCCACGTTAAATAATCAGCAGATTATCTTTTTTGCCCGCCGGGGGTTGCCTGATACATGATAATGCGTATAGTTCTCATTCTCTTTTTTGTTCGCAGACTAAGCAGGGATCGATCTGCGCCAGTGAGTCGTTCACAAGGAACAGCAAAGGCGTAGGGTGACGCAAAGACAGCAGGCCGGAAACACACAATATCGGCCACTGCGCGACCACCGGGTCATTGATTTTTTATAGGGTTGTTCCAATGAAATACACTCTTCCTGCGTTGGCGCTGGCCATCAGCGCGACGTTAGGCGGCTGCGCGACTCACCATTCCGCTGCCGTTGCGCAACCGGTTGTTAACTCTCCTGCGGCTAACGTGGCGCAACCGCTGCAGCGCCAGCTAGCGGAAGGGTTGTACGAGATGGCGCTAAGCCCGCAGGGTGATGCGCTGTACGTCGCCAGCGCCGAAGGCTTTAAAGATGTGCAGGGCGGGGCGGTTTACAAGCTGGATCCGCAAACCCTTAATACCATAGGCCTGACGCATACCGATCTGAAAAACTTCGCTTTGCAGCTCTCTGCGGATGGTAAAACGCTATACGTCAGCAATTCGCTTGACGGCGGCATCAGCGCTATCGACACCGCCACCGGCAAGGTAAAAAACCGCCTGCTGTTCAGCGAGCGCAATGAAAAAGGGCTCCCCTATGGGGCGCGTCAGCTGCTGCTGTTAAATAATACCCTCTACGTTGGCGCGGTCGCCGACCCGGCGCAAATCTGGGTGGTTGACGCCACTACCATGAAGCTGAAAACGCGGATTAAAAACACCGGTAAATGGATGACCGGCCTGCACTATTCTGCACAAACCGGGCGCGTATACGCCGCCAACGGCAGCGGTGAAATTCTGGTGATCAACCCGCGTAACCAACGCATTGAACAGCGCTGGAAGCCGCTGGGCGACAAGCCGGCGCTGCTGCTTAATATGGCCGAAGATAGCGACACCGGTCGTCTGTTCGTGACCGATAACTCGAAAGCGAAAACCACCCTGGTGCTGGATATCCACAGTGGCAAACTGCTTAAACAGCTCGAGGTCGGCGATTCGCTGGCGGTGCAGTTCAATGGGAAACGCCACGAAATTTATATTTCACAGCGTGAATCCGGCAAGGTTATCAGCCTTGACGACAGCCGCTATACGCTGAAGAAAAGCTGGGCGCTGCCGGCCAATCCCAACAGCCTGCTGCTTTCCGCCGATGGTCAGACGCTGTTTGTCACCGTCAAACAGCCCTTCAATAAAGACCACTCCACTAAAGGCCCGGACAGCGTCGTACGCATCGACCTGAACGAGCAATAAAAATAACTGGCCCGGCGACGGGCCCTTTGATCCATTTATCCTCATCCATGGGGCAAATTATGCACACCACGCACTATTCATCCTTCCCGCTGCGTAAAACGCTGTTGGCCTTAGCCATCGGCGCCGCCAGTCAAACGGCGATGGCCGCGGACGCTACCGCCGCGAAGCAACCTGGCGAAGAGACCCTCATCGTCGAGGCTAACGAAACCAGCGATTTTAAATCCGGCGGCGACCTGGTGGTTCCGGCATTCCTCGACGGGCAGATCGCCCACGGCGGCCGTCTGGGGATGCTTGGCGAACAAAAGGCGATGGACGTTCCTTTTAACGTCATCGGCTATACCTCGAAACTGATTCAGGATCAGCAGGCGAAAACCATCGCCGATGTCGTCAGTAACGACGCTGGCGTGCAGGCCGTACAGGGCTACGGAAACTTCGCCGAGACCTATCGAATCCGCGGGTTTAAGCTCGATGGCGATGACATGACCATGGGCGGTCTGGCGGGCGTGGTGCCGCGTCAGGTGATGGACACCCAGATGCTGGAGCGCGTTGAAATTTTCAAAGGGGCTAACAGCCTGCTTAACGGCGCGGCCAGCAGCGGCGTCGGCGGGATGATTAACCTCGAGCCGAAACGGGCGGAAGATCTGCCGACCGCACGTGTTGGCGTCGACTATACCTCTGATTCGCAGGTTGGCGGTACCCTCGACCTGGGACGCCGTTTCGGCGATAACAACCAGTTCGGCGCCCGGGTCAACCTGGTGCATCGCGAGGGCGAAGGCGCTATCGATAACGATAAACGCCGTACCACGCTGGCTTCGCTGGGGCTTGATTACCGTGGCGATCGTTTCCGCTCCTCGCTCGATTTCGGCTATCAGAAGAAAACGTTCCACGGCGGTACGATGGGCGTCAATATCAGCAGCGTAGATTTCATCCCGGCGCTGCCGGACAACAGCAAAAACTACAGCCAGAAGTGGGGCTATAGCGATATTGAAAGCGAGTTCGGCATGGCGAAGGCGGAATATGACCTGAGCGATAGCTGGACGGTATACAGCGCCCTCGGCGGTCAGCATTCGCATGAAATCGGCACCTACAGCGCGCCGAAGCTGCTCAATAAAAACGGCGATGCAACGGTTGGCCGCCTTGATACTAACCGCATCATCGACGCGATCAGCGGCATGGGCGGGGTACGCGGCGATTTCAATACCGGCGCGATTTCGCATAAGGTGAATCTCGGCTATGCGGCGCAGGTGCATACCGATGCGACCGCCTGGCGGATGTCGGCGAAGAATCCGACCACCAATATCTATGACAACCGCGATGTGGCAATGCCGGATAACGCCTATTTTGGCGGCAACTACCACGATCCGCTGGTCACCTCGCGCAGCCGTACGCAGGGCTGGCTGCTGAGCGACACTCTCGGCTTCTTTAACGATAAGGTGCTGTTTACCGCGGCTGCTCGTCATCAGAAAGTGGTCGTGCGCAACTACAGCAACGCCACCGGACTGGAAGATACCTCTTCGCGTTATACCCAAAGCCGCTGGATGCCGACGTTTGGCCTGGTGTACAAGCCGTGGGAGCAGCTGTCGCTGTATGCTAACCATACCGAAGCGCTGCAGCCGGGCTCTGTGGCGCCGACTACGGCGGCCAATGCCGGGCAGAGTACCGGGATAGCGCACTCGAAGCAGGACGAAGTGGGCGTCAAGATCGACTACGGAACGATCGGCGGATCGCTGGCGCTGTTTGAAATCAAAAAACCGAACGCCATTTCCGATACCGCTGGCAATTACGGCCTCGACGGCGAGCAGCGTAACCGCGGCGTAGAGATGAACGTCTTCGGCGAGCCGATGCTGGGGCTGCGTCTTAACGCCAGTACGGTGTGGCTGGATGCCAAACAGACTAAAACCGCTAAAGGCGCAACCGATGGTAAAGATGCCATCGGGGTGGCTAATTTCTACGCGGTGCTCGGCGCCGAGTATGATATTAAGCCGGTGGAAGGCCTGACCGCGACAGCGCGTGTCAATCATAGCGGCTCGCAGTATGCCGATGCGGCCAACACCAAGAAGCTGGATAGCTACACCACCCTGGATTTAGGCCTGCGCTATCGTATGCGCCTGAACGCCGACCAGAACGAAATGACCTGGCGCATCGGGGTGACCAACGTGACCAACGAGAAGTACTGGTCCGGCATTGACGATACCGGAACCTATCTGTTCGAAGGCGATCCGCGTACCGTTCGCGTCTCAATGAGCTACGACTTCTAACGCTAAAAAAGCGGGGCGGGCGGCTGATGCTTGCCCCGCGCAACTTGCGACAATCCCCCCTAAGTGATAAAAGGTGCCCCTTCACAAAAACACACAGGGGAACGACGTGAAAGACGCGTCAACGTCGTCGGATGCCGTAGAAGAGAGCGGCCCGACGCTTCATCGCGGTTTACAGAACCGACATATTCAACTTATCGCCCTTGGCGGCGCGATTGGGACCGGCCTGTTTCTTGGCATTGGTCCCGCGATTCAAATGGCTGGCCCGGCGGTGTTGCTGGGTTACGCCGTGGCCGGTATTGTCGCTTTTCTGATTATGCGCCAGCTTGGCGAGATGGTGGTGGAAGAGCCGGTATCCGGTTCTTTTGCCCACTTTGCCTATAAATACTGGGGCCCGTTCGCCGGTTTCCTGTCCGGCTGGAACTACTGGGTGATGTTCGTGCTGGTAGGAATGGCGGAACTGACCGCCGCCGGGATTTATATGCAGTACTGGCTCCCCGATGTTCCCACCTGGGTCTGGGCGGCGGCTTTCTTCATCATTATTAACGCCGTCAACCTGGTCAACGTACGCCTGTACGGCGAGGCGGAGTTCTGGTTCGCGCTGATAAAAGTGCTGGCGATTATCGGCATGATCGCCTTTGGCCTGTGGATGCTGTTTGGCGGCCACGGCGGCAGCAAAGCCGGTTTTGATAACCTGTGGAAGCATGGCGGTTTCCTCGCCACTGGCTGGCATGGCCTGGTGCTGTCGCTTGCGGTGATTATGTTTTCTTTCGGCGGGCTGGAGCTTATCGGCATCACCGCTGCGGAAGCGCAAAATCCGGAAAAGAGCATTCCGAAAGCGGTCAACCAGGTGGTTTACCGTATCCTGCTGTTTTATATCGGTTCGCTGGTGGTGCTGCTGGCGCTCTACCCGTGGGTGGAGATTAAATCCGACAGCAGCCCGTTTGTGATGATTTTCCATAATCTTGACAGCAACGTGGTGGCCTCCGCGCTGAACTTCGTCATTCTGGTGGCATCGCTGTCGGTCTATAACAGCGGCGTCTATTCCAACAGCCGGATGCTGTTCGGCCTGTCGGTACAGGGCAATGCGCCGAAGTTTCTCGCCCGCGTCAGCAAACGCGGCGTGCCGGTGAATTCGTTGCTGCTGTCAGGCGTCATTACCTCGCTGGTGGTGGTGCTCAACTATCTGCTGCCGCATGAAGCGCTGGGGCTGCTGATGGCGCTGGTGGTGGCGACGCTGCTGCTGAACTGGATCATGATCTGTATGGCGCACCTGAAGTTTCGCGCCGCGCAGCGTCGTAAGGGGCGTGAATCGAAGTTCAAAGCGTTACTGGCGCCAGCCAGCAACTACTTCTGTATCGCCTTTCTCGGTTTGATTCTGGTGCTGATGTGCACCATTGACGGGATGCGTCTGTCGGCAATACTGCTGCCGGTGTGGATTATCTTCCTGTTTGCCGCCTTCAAACTGCTGCGCCGCCCGGCGTAAGGCTTATCGCCCCGCGGACTGGCGGGGCGACACAGCTTATTTTATCCCGTGGAAGCCGTCCAGATAGGCGCCAGCCAGCTCATTACCAAACAGACGAGCATCCTTCGCTTCCATCGTTTCGCTCCACCGATCGCTCGCATTACCGTTGAAGGAGTGTTGTGACTTCACCCCTTCCAGCGCCTGTTGCTTAATGGCGTCGGCAACCCGCTGCGCATCGCTTTCACTCACCCCTTTTTTCCGATCTTCTTGCCCGCGGGCATAGATATCGCGGAAGTTAGGCAGGTTCATCTGATAATTTTGCTGACGGTTAACGGTGAAATTACCGCCGACGAAATCTGAACGGTGAGACACGAAGCTATAAGCATGGCGTTCTGGCGAGGTCTTCGATGATGTGCAACCGGAAAGGAGTGCTAAAGCGCAGCCAAGCGCGACAAACGTTGTGGTTAATTTCATTATGCAGAGCGTCCTTTGGCGATAATCCATGTTGGTGAAAAGATCATCTGCTTAAACTGTGTCGACGGCTAGCCCTGAGAAATGATAGTGGAGTGAGAGTACGCTGGCGCGCAATGCGCGCCAGCCGGGAATCAGGACGACAGCGCGCCCGACAGTGAACGAATGTCGTTGCCGGTTGGCGTCTGGTGAATACGCAGGCCGAACTCGTCAACCACCGCAAAGATATGGTCGAAGATGTCCGCCTGAATGCCTTCATACTCCGCCCACACCACGGTATTGGTGAAGCAGTAGATCTCAATCGGCAGGCCGTTAGCGTCCGGCGCCAGCTGGCGCACCATCATGGTCATATCCTTACGTAGCCGCGGATGGTTACGCAGATACTCCTGCAGATAGGCGCGGAAGGTGCCGATATTGGTCATTTTGCGCAGGTTAAGCACCGACGGTTCATTAGCGTGCTGTTGGTTCCACTCATTAATTTCCTGATGGCGCGAGTCCATATAGGGCTTCAGCAATTTGGCCTGAATCAGCCGCTGCTGCTCCTGCTCGTCAAGAAAATGGATGCTGGTGGTATCGATGTTCAGGCTGCGCTTAATACGACGACCGCCGGAGGCCGACATCCCGCTCCAGTTTTTAAACGAATCCGAGACCAGCGACCAGGTGGGGATCGTGGTGATAGTGTTATCCCAGTTGCGCACTTTTACCGTCGTCAGGCCGATATCAATAACCGCGCCATCGGCGCCGTATTTCGGCATCTCCAGCCAGTCGCCGAGTTTGAGCATGTCGTTGGCGGAAAGCTGGATCCCGGCCACCAGGCCAAGAATCGGGTCTTTAAATACTAACATCAGCACGGCGGCCATCGCGCCAAGACCGCTAATCAGAATCGCCGGCGATTGTCCAATCAGCAGCGATATGATCAGGATGCCGATAATAATTGCCGTGACCAGCTTAATCCCCTGGAAGATACCTTTAAGCGGCAGCTGCGAGGCAGTGGGGAATTTTTGCGCCAGGTTGAAAATCACGTCCAGCAGCGAGAAGAAAGAGAGCATGGCGTAAACCATGACCCACAATTGCGCGCAGGTAGATAAGATTTCCGCCGCTTCGCTGCCTTTCTGCAGCCAGAGCACGGCCTGAACGTTGACGATAATCCCCTGCAGGGTGAACGCCAGGCGGTGGAAGAGTTTATTTTGCGTAATGATCTGCAGCCATAAATGGCTGCTGGCCTGCGCCCGCTTTTCAAAGGTGCGTAGAACCACTTTGTGCAGAATGAGATGAACGACAATCGCCGTCAGAAAAATAATGCCAAAAGTAATGATGAGCGAGGTGGTAGGGGTGATTTTGATGCCTAATGCGGCGATTTGCGATATTAATTCCTGCATAACGTCTCCTGTACATCCAGCGGTTATGATGACCGCTGGATGACTATTATGCAAATCAGAGGTTACACAGTTGTGAATCAGGACGCCGTCGCCGCCGGCTGCAGGTTCAGGTGATGGCGCAGCCAAAGGGCAATAGCGCCCAGCAGCAGCATCATCGCCACCTCGACCAGCAGGAAGACGATCAGCGCCTGCGTATAGTCACCGCCGCCGCGCTTGGCCAGGGTTAAGAACAGTGAGCCGAGAATGGCCGGCCCCAGCCCCAGCGTCGCCTGCTGCAAGGTGCTGAGGATGGCGCTACCGGCTCCGGCATCGCAAGCGCGAATGTCCCGCATCCCGATACGATAGAAACTGTTGACGATTAACGCCTGACCATAGCCGATCAGCGCGGTGGAGGGCACCAGCGCCAGCGTCGTGGTCCGCAGGCCAAGTTGATAAAAGGTGACGCTCAGCAGCAGCAGGCCGCTAATCTGCACCACCAGGCCAATCAGCAAAATCCGTCCCATGCTGTAGCGAGCGATAAGCTTTGGCGCGTACAGCGCGGAGATAAAATAGGCCACCCCGAGAGCGATAAAACTGTTGCCGGACTGCCACGGCGCCATCCCCAGCCCGGCCTGCATGGTCAGCGCCATACAAAACATAAAGCCGGACCAGGCGCTGAAGAACAGCAGTGCGATAGCCATACCAAAACGGATGCTGGTGAGCTTCAACAGCCGCGGCGGCAGCAGCGGTTGCTCGCCGCGCTGCTGCTTACGCAGCGCGCTCAGGCGCATCCAGGCGAGCAGGGGGAATACGGCCAGCAAAAGCAGCTGTAGCTCCCATGGCCAGTGCAGTTCCGGCCCCAGCGCCATCGGAAACAGCAGGCAGCAGAGGATTAACGCCAGGCTGAAAGTTCCCTGCCAGTCGATGCTGGAATGGCTTTCGCGGCGGGTTTCCGGCACATAGCGGCGGCTAAAAGCGAGCACCAGCAGGCAGATTGGCACGTTGATAAAGAAGGCGTTACGCCAGCCGAGCCCGGCGATATCGGCGGAGACCAGCCAGCCGCCGCCCATCTGGCCGACGATAAACGCGATGCCGCCGATACCGCCGTACAGGCTTATCGCCCGGGCGTGAGCGGTGCCTTTCAGGGTGACGTGCAGGGTGGCGAGGATTTGCGGCACGATCAGCGCCGCGCCCGCGCCCTGCAGCGTTCGTGCGGCGAGTAGGGCGTTAATGGAGTTAGCCATTCCGCATAGCAGTGAGGCGATGCCGAATACCGCCACCCCCCACAGAAACAGGCGGCGGCGTCCATAGTTATCGCCCAGTTTGCTGCCCATCGCCAGGCAGACGGCAAAGGCCACGCCGTACAGCGCGACGATAAGCTCCAGTTGGGTGGCGCTGGCGTCGAGGGAGTGGGTGATCGAGTCCAGCGCCACGTTGGTTATCGAGGTATCAATTAACGGCAGCATCTGGCCGGTCAGTAACAGCAGTAATCCGGCGCGGCCGGGTGAAACAGCAGACGAATTCATCGGATCTCTCCATTGCGTCATTCAGCGGATGGCCGTAGCATCTCCGATTAATTAAACGGGTACCAGTTCCTGTCTATACTGGTATTGGTACTACCATGCTGGAGGAACAATGACGCTAATGCTGCAACGTGAGGCGCTGAATCTCGCGCCCGATGATAGCCGTAAACAGCTGGGAGCATTTCTGCGCGCCCGCCGCGAGAGTCTTGACCCGCAGCGACTCGGCCTGCCGCGCGTCGGGCGGCGGCGGACGCCGGGGCTGCGCCGGGAAGAGGTGGCGATGCTGGCGGACGTCGGCGTGACCTGGTACACCTGGCTTGAGCAGGGGCGAGAAGTGAATCCGTCGGCGGCGGTATTAAGCGGCGTGGCCAGCGCGCTACAGTGCAGCCCGCTGGAAACCCGCCATCTGTTCGTACTGGCCGGCTTAACGCCGCCGGAGAATACGCAGGCCACGGTTTGCGAGGGGATCAGTCCCGGAACCCGACGCATGCTTGATAGCCTGATGCCGCAGCCCGCCAGCATTCAGAAACCGAACTTTGATATCGTCGCCTGGAATGACAGCTTTTGCCGCCTGATGGGCGTTGATTTCGCGACGATTGCCGAAGAAGACCGCAATTGCATCTATCTCTATCTCACCTGCGAAGCCTGGCGTAGCCGCATTGAAAATCGTGACGTGTTGCCGACTTTTGTTTCCTATTTTCGCGCGGCGATGGCTGAGCATCGCGGTTCTCCAGAGTGGGAAGATAAGCTGGCGCGCTTTTTCGCCGCTTCAGCGGAGTTCGAAGCGCTATGGCACCAGCGCTATGAGGTGCGCGGCGTCGAAAACCAGGTGAAAAATTTTAACCATCCGCAGCTCGGGCGCTTTAGCCTGCAGCAAATGTACTGGTATTCCGCGCCGCGCAACGGTTCGCGTCTGCTGGTCTATTTACCGCTGGATGAAACCGGAGAACAGGCGCTGGCCTGGCTGGATCAACAGGGCTAAGCCCGCAATGGACAAGGAACGCTTATGAACGTCACCCGCAAGCAGCAGCGGATTCTTCAACGCGCTATTGAGCAATGGCAGCAGGAGGGGGTCCTGAACAGCAGTGACGGCCAACGGCTGTCAGCGTCGCTATCTGTCCGTACTTTCGACTGGCAGCGCCTGAGCCGCTATGCCTTCTGGACCGCGATAGCCTGCGTCTTGATTGCGCTGGGGAGTCTGTTCGCCGATGCTGAATTGATTGCGGCGATTATCAATCTGTTCAGCGACTCCGCCGTGGCGCGGATTATCCTGCCGACGCTGCTGGCCATCGCATTTTACTATTGGGGGTTCCGCCGCCAGCGGCGCGAATCCCAGTGGCACTACAGCACCGAGGCGATTTTGTTCCTCGGCGTCGTCTGTACCGCCATTGCCTTGTGGCAGCTAGGCGATCGGCTGGACGACGGCAGCGGCCACGTGGCGCCGCTAATACTGCTCGGCTGCGCCATTTACGGCCTGATAGGGTTTTTCGCCCGCTCCGGGCTGGTGTGGCTGTTCTTCCTGCTGGCGTTAGGTAACTGGTTTGGCGCGGAAACCGGCTATATATCAGGTTGGGGCGCCTACTGGCTGGGGATGAGCTTCCCGATTCGTTTCGTGCTGTTCGGTGGCGTGCTGCTGGCGCTGTGCTACTTGATGCAAAATGTGTTACGTCAGCGGCAGTTGTTTACCGTTAGTAAGGCGATGGGGCTGACCTGGCTGTTTGTCGCGCTGTGGATCCTGTCGATTTTCGGCAACTACGATTCCGATAGCTGGTATGGGGTGAGCCAGGCGCAACTGCTGCCGTGGGGGCTGCTGTTTGCGCTGGCGGCGGCGATCTGTATTTATATCAGCCTGAAAACCGACGATGGCATGCTGCGTGGATTTGGCCTGACGTTTCTTGCCATCAACCTCTACACCCGCTTCTTCGAATTCTTCTGGTACAGCCTGCACAAGGTGGTGTTTTTCCTGATCCTGGCGGTATCGCTGGCGATGATTGGCCGTTACGCCGAGCGGATCTGGCACGCCGGCGAGGGGGAGAAAAAGTAACGGTTTTTCCCTGCTAAGCGTAAGCGATCGCCGCAGCCCTCCCCGGATGGCGGCGCGTTGCGCCTTATCCGGGCTACGATCCGGCACTCGGTTGGTAGCCCCGGTAAGCGTTAGCGCCATCCGGGGAGGGCAGCGCGCGGAGATTAGATCTCGGTGATGGTGGTGGACTGCGGCAGGCGGGATTTCGGCAGCGCGGCGTTGAAGTCTTCCACGCTGTGATGACCGACCGGCACCACGACCACGCTGGTATAACCTTGCGCTTTCAGGCCAAATTCTTCGTCGAGGATAGCGAAATCGACGCCTTCGATCGGCACCGCATCCAGACCCATTGCCGCCACGCCGAGCAGGAAGTTGCCCACGTTAAGATAAACCTGCTTCGCCATCCACTGATCGTCATCTTTCAGCTCTTTGCGGTGCATATCGGCAAAGAAGGTGCGGCCTTTGTGGTTACCGGCTTTGGCTTCCGGAGTGGCAAAACGGCCATCGGCATCTTCCTGATCAACGACTTTTTCCAGCCACGCATCGTCCATTGCGGTTTTCGCACAGAACACGACAACGTGGGAAGCGTCGAGGATTTTACGTTCGTTGAACACATAGGTGCCGCTGGCTGCTTTCGCGACGCGAGCTTTACCTTCATCGCTGCTGGCGACGATAAAGTGCCATGGCTGGGAGTTGGTGCTCGACGGGCTATATTGCAGCAGCGTTTTCAGGTTTTCCGCCTGTTCAGCCGTCAGTTTTTTCGCCGGATCGAAAGCCTTAGTGGAGTAACGTTTTAAGGCAACTGAGATAATATCCATGACTCTTCCTCACAATTTTCAGCCCCTTACGGGCACATTTCGTGGGAGGAAGAGTACAGCGATGCGCGGGAAATGATAAGAGTGAAAAATGCGATAACACTTATCGCATTTATTTGAAAATCAGCCGGGACGCAGCCGACGCTGGTCTTTTTTCGCCAGCTTATCCACCACCAGATTCCACGAGTCGTCAATAAGCTCGGCAAGTAAATCCTCGCTGATATCCTCGCCCGGGACCACGGTGATCCAGTGCTTTTTGTTCATGTGATAGCCCGGTTCGATGCTGCGGTATATTTGCTGATTGAGCAGCGATTTTTGCGGATCGGCCTTCAGGTTGACTATGGCACGCCCGCGAAGGGTCATGGTCAACATGAAAATACGCCCACCGACTTTAAACACGTCATACTCCGGGCCAAACGGCCAGCAGTGTTCGGTAAAAGGGTAGGTCAGCGCGATACGCTGCGCGTGATGGTGTAGCGCTTCGTTATCCATTACGACTCACTCTCATGCAGCGCATTCCACATGGCCTCAAAACCGAGGGCAATGATCTCGCGGGCGCGCTGTGGATCGTGGCTGGCGAACTCGATGGTGGTTTCGGCCAGCGACAGGAACAGGGCATCGCCGAAAGCGCGATAGGCGTCGCTAAGGAAAACCGCTTTCACCGACAGCTGGCACATCTCGTTCAGCTCGGGAAAACTCTCTTTGACCTGGCTGCGGGTTTCATCGGTAATGCGTTCGCTCAATGCCATACGGCGAATGGCGCGGTATTCCATAGGGTTACGCATCCCCCAGTCGATATAACTGTTCCAGATGTTCCGCGCGTTTTCTTTTGGGCGTTTTTCGTCAGGATTGAGCCCGGCGATCATTGTCTGTACTAAGCGCATCTTAATGGCGAGGTATAACTCGTTGAGCAACTCATCTTTAGTGGCGAAATAGCGAAACAGCGTTCCCTCGGCAACCCCCGCGCTGCGGGCTATCGCCGATGTTGAAGCGGCAATGCCGGACTGGGCGAAAGCGGCCGTGGCGGCTTCCAGTAACGCTTGTTTTTTATCTTCACTCTTAGGACGAGCCACTACATTTTACCTCGCTGAAAGTTAAACCTCGATCTAATCACGGCGGACCGCACAACTGCAACGCCAGATGTCAAAAATTGAAAATAGTCTTGACGATTTTCTACTCCTTCCTAATAATGAGTGCTTACTCACTCATAATCAAGTTATATCATAAAGTCCCCTGGATGGGGCTTTTGTCTGGTCAGGATATGAACCGTGTCACCTTTAGCGTGGTCGCCATTATGTTATTAGCAGCAGCAACGACATTGCCGTTTGTTCTTAATGCCGGTTTTGGCAAAGCGCCGCAGGGTGCGCAGCTCAGTCTTGTCGAACAGTCGCCGAACTACCGTGACGGCCAGTTCCATAACCAACTGCCGACGCCGGGATTCACCGGCCAGAAAAACATGCTGGCCGCGTGGTGGGATTTTCTGGTCACGAAGCGAGAAAACGCGCGCCCGCAGCAGCCGTTGCCGCTGGTGAATACCGATCTTGCCGGTTTGCCGTCTGGTGAAGACGTCATGGTCTGGCTCGGTCACTCATCGTGGTATCTGCAGCTGGCGGGTAAACGTATCCTGATCGACCCGGTATTTAGCGATTACGCCGCGCCGTTCTCTTTCATCAATAAGGCTTTCCCCGGTGATTACCCGTGGAACGCGCAGCGGATGCCGGAGATCGATCTGCTGATTATCTCCCACGATCACTACGACCATCTCGACTACGCCACCATTAAGGCGCTGATGCCGAAAGTTAAACGCGTGGTGACGCCGCTCGGCGTCGGCTCGCATCTGCGCTACTGGGGAATGGATGCGGCGATTATTGATGAAGTGGACTGGAACCAGACGATAAAAATCAGCGATGAACTCACCGTACATGCGCTGCCGGCTCGCCATTTCTCCGGCCGTGGGCTGAAACGCAACCAGACCTTATGGGCCAGCTTCCTGTTCGTCACTCCGCAGGAAAAGATTTATTACAGCGGCGATAGCGGCTATGGCCCGCATTTTAAGGCCATTGGCGAACAGTTTGGCCCTATCGACCTGGCAATCATGGAAAACGGTCAATATGACCAGGACTGGAAGTACATCCACATGATGCCGGAAGAAACGGCGCAGGCCGCCGATGATTTACGCGCCCGGTCGGTATTACCGGGGCATGCCGGACGCTTTGTGCTGGCAAAACACAGCTGGGACGATCCGTACCAGCGGCTGGCGGCAGCCAGCGAAGGACGTGAGTGGCGTTTAGTCACGCCAATGCTGGGCGAACCGGTGTGGGTCGCTGATAAGACACAATCATTTAACGCCTGGTGGCGCTAACCGCCAGAGTGGTTCAGAAGGAGAGAAGAGATATGAATATATCCGCTCAGGTGATTGACACTATCGTGGAATGGATTGATGACAATCTGCATCAACCGCTGCGTATTGATGATATTGCGCGCCATGCCGGGTATTCGAAATGGCATCTGCAACGGCTGTTTTTACAGTACAAAGGGGAAAGTCTCGGGCGCTACATTCGCGAGCGTAAACTGCTGCTGGCAGCGCGCGACCTGCGCGATACCGATCAGCGGGTTTATGATATCTGCCTGAAATACGGCTTTGATTCGCAGCAGACTTTCACCCGTATCTTTACCCGTACCTTCAATCAGCCGCCGGGCGCGTATCGCAAAGAGAACCACAGCCGCGCGCACTGAGCGCCGGCTGCATACCAGTCCGCCTCTATCGGCGGGCTTTTTTTGCTCTCGTACGGCTTAATCTGCCAGCGAGAACCAGCGGCGCCATATCCAGCGCAATACCAGATACTCAACGACTCCCAGCGCTAAGAACCACAGGCAGAAGATCAAGGTATAGAGCTGGTTGAGATCCATCAGGTGGAAGGATGTGACCAGTTTTTGCGCCAGCGTCAGGCCGAGCGAGGGCGCCGGCAGCAATAAGCATGAGATCAGGGCTAACAGCAAAATGCCGGCGGCGGATAACAGCGTTTCCAGCGGGTGTTTCATTATAATGTTAATCGTCAGTTAAAAAACATATTGTCTGGTAAAAAGTCCGTTAACGCAATATGCTTTATCCGCTTATTAATTTACGTCATTCATATTATTTCTAATACTATTAATTAAACCCCCTCTGTTAATTTATTGAGTAATATTTGTGATTAAGTTAATTGCACCGCGAGGTAAATTAACGTCATTTATTATCCCAGCATTTTTACAAAAGTATAGGTACTATATCCCACTATTGTGGCGATAATAATTGCCAGTGCGACATACAGCACCAGCCGGCGTCCACGGTAGATTCCAAACATGTTTCACCTCGTTTATAAATGGTTTAGAAATACCCTGTAATATTTGTTTTTCAGAACCAACTTACCATGTATTTTTTAATTTGCGAGTAAATAAATATTCTGGCTGGATAATTTGATCTTGCTCGCAAAACGCATTAATTCATTGGCCAGAAATGATTTCAGGCTTTCCGAATGACGGAATTTAAAAGGAAACTTAATTTTGACCCGGATGATTAACCCCCACAACATCACGCCTTCGGGCGACAGCGCGCCACAGCAGGTTTATCAGCAAACAGTCGAAGCGGTACTGGCGCAAAAAAAGAGCCATGCCGACGGTCTCAGCACCGCTGAAGCCGTCGGGCGCCTGAAATCATACGGCCCTAACGCGCTGCCGGAAAAGAAAGGCAAACCGGCCTGGCTGCGTTTTCTTGCCCACTTCAACGATGTCCTGATTTACGTCCTGCTGGCCGCTGCCGCGCTCACCGCGGTGATGGGCCACTGGGTCGATACCCTGGTTATTCTCGGCGTTACCGTCATTAATGCGTTGATCGGTCATATTCAAGAGAGCAATGCCGAAAAATCGCTGCAGGGGATCCGCAACATGCTCTCCAGCGACGCCCGCGTCCAGCGCAACGGCAAGCATGAAACCATCCCCACCCGTGACCTGGTGCCGGGCGATATTGTTATTTTGCGCGCTGGCGATCGCGTCCCGGCGGATATGCGCCTGATTGAAAGCCACAATCTACGGGTCGAAGAGGCGATTCTCACCGGCGAATCAACGGTGGTGGATAAAACCACTGTGGCGTTGCAGGGCGAGCTACCGCTGGGTGACCGCACCAATATGGTCTTCTCCGGCACCACTATCAGCGCCGGCAGCGGCGTCGGTGTGGTCACCGCTACCGGTCAAGAGACCGAGCTAGGCCACATCAATCAGATGATGGCGGCTATTGAAAAGCACCGTACTCCGCTGCTGGTGCAGATGGATAAGCTGGGGAAAGCGATTTTTGTCATCATCCTCGCAATGATGGTGGCGCTGTTCTTCTTCAGCCTCGCGTTGCGCGATATCCCGCTGGGCGAGCTGCTGCTGTCGCTGATTAGCCTCGCGGTGGCGGCGGTGCCGGAAGGCCTGCCGGCGATTATCTCGATTATCCTGTCGCTCGGCGTACAGGCGATGGCGCGCAAGCGGGCAATTATCCGCAAGCTGCCGACGGTTGAAACGCTTGGCGCGATGACCGTGGTGTGTTCGGACAAGACCGGCACCCTGACCATGAACGAAATGACGGTGAAAGCGATCATCACCGCCGACTGCTGCTACCGCGTTGAAGGCGACAGCTATGAGCCGCAGGGGCGCATTTTCCAGGAGGGCAGCGACGAGCCGGTGGTGGTCCAGCCGGGCAGCGTTTTGGAAACCTACCTCCGTACCATCGATCTGTGCAATGACAGCCAGATCGTTCAGGACGAGCGTGGCCTGTGGGGGATCACCGGCGGCCCGACCGAAGGGGCGCTGAAGGTGCTGGCGGCGAAAGCCCAGTTAGCGCCGGTCGCCACCCGGTTGGTGGCGAAAATACCCTTCGACTCGCAGTACAAATATATGGCCACCCATCAGCAGATCGGCGATGAGGAGCGGGTGCTGATTACCGGCGCGCCGGATGTCATCTTTGCCCTGTGCGGCCAGCAGATGAGCAAGCAGGGGCCAAGGCCGTTTGACCGTCAATACTGGGAAGACGAAATGGCGCGTTTCGCCCGTCAGGGGTTACGGATGGTTGCCGCCGCCTGTAAACCGGCAACCGTCGGCAGCGCCACATTGACCCACGATGATCTGAAGGAAGGTCTGGTGTTCCTCGGCATCGCCGGAATGATGGATCCGCCGCGTCCGGAGGCGATTGACGCGATCCACGCCTGCCAGACCGCCGGGATCCGCGTGAAGATGATCACCGGCGACCACCCGCAGACGGCGATGAGCATCGGGCAGATGCTGGGGATCGCCAACAGCCGCCAGGCGATGACCGGCTATCAACTTGAGCATATGGATGATGCCGAGCTGGCGAAGGCGGCGGTGGAGTTTGATATTTTCGCCCGTACCAGTCCGGAGCATAAACTGCGTCTGGTCAAGGCGCTGCAGGATAGCGGCGAAGTGGTCGGGATGACCGGTGACGGCGTTAACGACGCCCCGGCGCTGCGTCAGGCCGACGTGGGCATCGCCATGGGCATTAAAGGAACCGAGGTGACCAAAGAGGCCGCCGATATGGTGCTTACCGACGACAACTTCGCCACCATCGCCGGCTCGGTGAAGGAGGGACGCCGCGTCTACGACAATCTGAAAAAGACTATCCTGTTCATCATGCCGACCAACCTCGCGCAGGGACTGTTGATCATCATTGCGCTGCTGGCGGGCAATATTATTCCGCTGACGCCGGTGCTGATTTTGTGGATGAACATGGCGACCTCGGCCACGCTCTCCTTCGGCCTGGCCTTTGAAGCCGCCGAGCGCAACGTGATGAACCGTCCGCCGCGTAAGACCGGCCAGCACGTGATGGATGGGTTCGCCGTCTGGCGCGTCGCTTTTGTCGGTTCGATGATTGCCGTCGCCGCTTTTGTTCTCGAAGCCTGGCTGGCGCCGCGCGGCCACAGTGCTGAGTTCATCCGCACCGTACTACTGCAGATGCTGGTGACCGCCCAGTGGGTCTATATGATCAACTGCCGCAGCAGCGACAGCTTCTCCCTGAACAAAGGATTGCTGCGCAACAAAGGCATCTGGCTGGTGACCGGCGTCTTGTTGCTGATGCAGCTGGTCATCATCTATGTGCCGCTGATGCAGAACATGTTCGGCACCGAAGCACTACCGCTGCGCTACTGGTTCGTGACCCTGGCGATTGGCGTGGCCATGTTCCTGGTGGTCGAAGTCGAGAAGCGGCTAACCCGCCGTTTGCGTAAACCTACCTGATACCGAATGGCGCCCCTTCAGGATAGAGCGGGCGCCATTTTCGTTTAGCCAGGTTTTTGGGTTTCCACCGCGATCATGGTGACGAACGGATGGTATTGCCACGGTATGCTGCCGCCCTTTTGATACATTTTTGAAATCGTACCGTCGAGGTAGAGCATCTGGCGCACGTGGAGTTTGGACTGTGCGTAACAGGCGAAATCGTAGAAATTGGTTTCGCGCTCGCTAAGCATAAATACCACCCGTCCCTGCTTATCAATGCCGACGCCGTTGCGCAGTTTGCGCGAGCTGGCGGAGGGCTTCAGTCGCCAGTTGATGGCGCCGTTTTCAATCAGCATTGGCCCGGACTGCACGGCGTAGGTTATCTCAGGCGATAGCTTAAATTTATTGATAGGCGTTATTCCCGCCCGCTGGCCCTTCAGCCAGAATACGCCGCCGGGGCGAATGAAAAAGTTGCCGCCGCCGGAGGCGCGGTTGAGGGGCTTTATCTGCTCGCCATTTTCGATATACAAGCCCAGCGGTTCGTAGGCCTTATCGTATATCCCGCCGTTCATCGCCATCTGGACGCGGTCGTCTTTATTGATATCCGCAAGCAGCGAGCGTAGCGAGCCCCAGGCTTTGCCATTTTGCTTTTGCCAGTACATCACGATGCGCTCTTGCTGCGGATTAACCGTATAGCTTTGCAAGGTCATCGTTGGGTCGGTGAGCGTACAGGCAGCATGGGTAAAGGCGGTGAAGGGAAGAAGCGCAAGAGGGAGCAGGCGGCGTAATAACATGAACAATCCTTTTGAATATCCTGCGCCGAGTATACCCGTTTCGCTTCCTTATGCCGCCCAAATCTCGCAATGCTTTTGTACCAGGCCGATCAGCGAACCGCCGTTGGCGATGAATTCGCGCATCTGCTGCGCTTCGCTGATGGTGGACCTGGCCTGGCGCACAACCGATTCCAGCGCCGCGCTGGCGTGCACCTTATGGGCAAAGGGCGCCAGTCTGTCGGCTAACTGTAGAATGTTCGCGCGGATGCTTTGTTGTTCTCCGGACCAGACATCGGTTATCACCCCGTCGAGGCCGTAACGACAGGCCTGATAGCGGTTGAAAGGGTAGAGGAGGTAATCCTCCGGCTGATGTTTAAACGGCCGTTCGCTTAACAGCCAACAGGCTAGCGTCTGGATAAATCCGGCGATATTCACCGCCTGGCCTATCGTCAGCGGCGTATCCATCACCCGCACCTCGACGGTACCGAAAACCGGGCTCGGGCGAATATCCCAGTGCAGATCCTTCATGCTGTCGATCATGCTGGTGTAGCTCAGGCGGCGGAATAAACGCTGAAAGGCCTGCCAGTTCTCTACCCACGGCATCGGCCCGTTATCGGGATAGGAAGAGAAACGGTTCAGGCGCGAACAGGCAAAGCGGCTATCGGTGCTGTCGAACCACGGCGAGGCGGCGTTGAGGGCAATAAAGTGCGGTACAAAGCGTGACAGCCCGTGCAGCAAATAGATGGCGTCGTCGCCGTTCTGACAGCCGACGTGGACATGTTGGCCAAACACCGTCGCCTGCTTTGCCAGATAGCCGAAGTGCTCGACGGTTTTCACATAGCGCGGGTTATCGCTGATTTGTTGACGCTGCCAGGCGTGGAAAGGATGCGAACCGCCGCCGCAGATTTGCAGGTGGTGATGGAGAGCGGCGCGCTGTACCGCCTGATGGATGGCGCCTAGCTGTGTGGTGGCGTGGCTGATATCGCGACAGATGCCGGTGGCTATCTCCAGCATGCTTTCGGTGATGTCGTGTTTGGCCTCTCCCGCCGTCAGTTCGCGTTGGATATCGGCAATCAGCGTGGAGGCATCCTGGCTGAGGTCGTATCCCGGCGGGTTGACGACCTGTAACTCCAGCTCAATACCAAGCGTAAAAGGCGCTGAAACGTGAAAATCGGGTAGCGTCATCGTCTTTCTCCTGTCCCCGCTTAAACTGCAAGTATAGGAGAAGCGCAGTGAGTGCGGACGGGATGAGAAAACCCCGGTGGCGCTGCCGCTTACCGGGGCTACAGAGTTGTGCGATTTGGTAGCCCGGATGAGCGCAGCGCAATCCGGGAGGCCGGGTGGTGTATCGCTGACACCGGTGCTGGTGGCTTCAAAATCCCCGGTGGCGCTGTCGCTTACCGGGGCTACAGCGCTGTGCGATTTGGTAGCCCGGATTAGCGCAGCGCAATCCGGGAAGGCGGGTGGCGTATCGCTGACACCGGTGCTGGCGGCTTCAAAATCCCCGGTGGCGCTGTCGCTTACCGGGGCTACAGAGTTGTGCGATTTGGTAGCCCGGATGAGCGCAGCGCAATCCGGGAGGGCGGGTGGCGTATCGCTGACACCGGTGCTGGTGGCTTCAAAAACCCCGGTGGTGCTGTCGCTTACCGGGGCTACAGAGTTGTGCGATTTGGTAGCCCGGATTAGCGCAGCGCAATCCGGGGACCTGCTCGTTTAGCGGCGAACCGGCGCGTCGCCGGCGACATAGTAGGCCGCGGTGCTGCGCGGTAACGGCTGACGCCCGCGAATGGCATCGGCCATCTTCTCGCCAATCATGATAGTGGTGGCGTTCAGGTTGCCGGTAATAATCTGCGGCATAATCGACGCGTCGATGACTCTCAATCCTTCCATGCCGTGGACGCGGCCTTCTCCGTCGACCACCGCCATGTCGTCGTACCCCATCTTACAGGTGCCGCACGGGTGGAACGCGGTCTCGGCGTGATTACGCACAAACTCATCCAGTTCGGCATCGCTCTGGCACTCAAGTCCAGGGCTGATTTCGCGCCCGCGATATTTATCCAGCGCCGGCTGGTTCATGATTTCGCGGGTAATACGGATGGCGTCGCGGAATTCCTGCCAGTCCTGGTCGCTCGACATATAGTTGAACAGGATTGCCGGATGGGCATGCGGGTCGCGCGATTTCAGACGCACGTGACCGCGGCTTGGTGAACGCATCGAGCCAACGTGGCACTGGAAACCATGCTCTTTAACCGCATTGGATCCATTGTAGTTAATCGCCACCGGCAGGAAGTGGTACTGAATATTCGGCCAGGCGAATTCCTCGCGGCTGCGAATAAATCCGCCCGCTTCAAACTGGTTGCTGGCGCCGATCCCGGTGCCGCCGAACAGCCATTCCGCGCCGATTTTCGGCTGATTCCACCATTGTAGCGCCGGGTACAGCGATACCGGCTCTTTGCACTCGTACTGCAGGTACATCTCAAGATGGTCCTGCAGATTTTCACCGACGCCGGGCAGGGCGTGGACCAGCGGAATATCAAACTGGCGCAGGAGTTCCGGATTGCCGACCCCGGAACGCTGCAGAATCTGCGGCGAGGCGATGGCGCCGGCGCAGAGCAGCACTTCTTTATTGGCCATTGCTTTCGACGGCGCGCTGCTGTCGCCTTCCAGCCACTCGACGCCAACGGCGCGTTTGCCGTCAAAAATAATGTGATCGGTCATGGCATGGGTACGGATGGTCAGGTTCGCGCGGCTGCGGGCCTGATCGAGATAGCCGCGGGCGGTGCTGGCACGGCGTCCCTGCGGCGTCACGGTGCGGTCCATCGGGCCAAACCCTTCCTGCTGATAACCGTTGAGATCGTCAGTACGCGGATAGCCCGCCTGCACGCCGGCTTCCACCATTGCATGAAACAGCGGGTTATTATTCTGTTTCGGCGTAGCGACGCTCACCGGGCCGTCGCCGCCGTGATAGTCGTTAGGGCCGATGTCGCGGGTTTCCGCTTTCCGGTAATAGGGCAGGCAGTCGAGGTAGCTCCAGTGTTCCAGCCCCGGCGCGGCGGCCCAGTTATCAAGGTCCATGGCGTTGCCGCGGATATAACACATGCCGTTAATCAGCGAGGAGCCGCCGAGCCCTTTACCGCGTCCGCACTCCATGCGGCGGTTGTTCATATAGGGTTCCGGTTCGGTCTCATAGGCCCAGTTGTAGCGTTTGCCCTGCAGCGGGAAAGCCAGCGCGGCGGGCATCTGGGTGCGGAAATCAAAGCGATAATCCGGGCCGCCCGCTTCCAGCAGCAGGACGGTGGTGTTGGGATCTTCCGTTAAACGCGTCGCGAGGACGTTGCCGGCGGAGCCGGCGCCAATAATGATGTAGTCAAACTGCAAAAATGACCTCCTGGTTAAAATATGGATTGAAACTGACCCATCTCAACCTGGATGGATTTCACTTGGGTATAGCTCTGTAGCGTCATCACGCCGTTTTCTCGGCCAATGCCGGAGTGTTTATAGCCGCCGACCGGCATTTCCGCCGGCGATTCTCCCCAGCTGTTTATCCAGCAAATGCCGGCTTCCAGCTGGTGGATGATGCGGTGAGCGCGGTTCAAATCCGGCGTGACCACGCCAGCGGCAAGGCCGTACTCGGTGGCGTTAGCGCGGCGAATCACTTCCGCTTCATCGTCATAGCTAAGAATCGACATCACCGGTCCGAAGATCTCTTCGCGCACGATAGTCATGTCGTCGGTGCAGTCGGTGAAGACCGTCGGAGCGACCCATGCGCCATTCTCGAAGCCTTCGCCTTTCAGCACATCGCCGCCGCACAGCAGGCGAGCGCCTTCGCTTTTGCCGCTCTCGATATAGCGCAGGACATTCTGGCGATGCGGGAAGCTGACCAGCGGGCCGAAATTGGTATCATCGGCAAACAGGTCTCCGGCGCGGATACGGCCCACGCGCTCCAGGATCTTGTGTTCAAATTCGGCTTTAAACTTCGCGGGCACAAACACGCGGGTGCCGTTGGTGCAGACCTGACCGGAGCTGTAGAAATTGGCCATCATGGCGATATCGGCGGCGAGGTCGAGGTTGGCATCTTCCGCGATAATCAGCGGTGATTTACCGCCCAGCTCCATGGTCACCTCTTTTAAAGAAGAGGCGGCGGAGTTGGCCATGACTTTTTTGCCGCTGGCGACACCGCCGGTGAAGGAGATTTTGGCGATATCCGGATGCTCGGTCAGGTACTGGCCGGTTTCGGCGCCGATCCCCGGCAGGACGTTGAAGACCCCTTCCGGCAGACCCGCTTCTCGGTAGATTTCCGCCAGCTTCAGCGCGGTGAGGGGAGTGACTTCGCTCGGTTTAAAGATCATCGCGTTACCGGCGGCCAGCGCCGGGGCCGATTTCCACAGCGCTATTTGGATCGGGTAGTTCCAGGCGCCGATACCGGCGACCACGCCAAGCGGTTCACGGCGGGTGTAGACAAAAGAACTGTCGCGCAGCGGGATCTGGCTGCCTTCCAGCGCCGGGATCAATCCGGCGTAGTACTCCAGTACATCGGCGCCGGTCACGATATCGACGGCGGCGGTTTCGCTCAGCGGTTTGCCGGTATCGAGCGTCTCCAGACGCGCCAGCTCATCGTTACGTTCGCGCAGAATATCAACCGCTTTACGCAGGATCCGCGAGCGCGCCATCGCGCTCATCGCCGCCCAGACTTTTTGCCCCTGTTGGGCGCTTTTTACCGCACGGTCGACGTCTTCACGCCCGGCGGCCTGGACGGTTGCCAGCACTTCCCCAGTGGCAGGGTTGATGGTCTCGAAAGTTTTACCGCTGGTGGCGGCGACAAACTTGCCGTGAATATAAAGCTGCTGTTCGGCCATTCGGGACATGGTTTCCTCCATTATTGCGAAGTCGGTGGCAGATACTGACTGATGAAATGGTCGGCGAGGGTTTCGGCACGCGTTTTGTCGAGCGGTTTACCGCTTAACGCCGCCCGCAGCCACAGGCCGTCGATCAGCGCCGCCAGACCGTAACCTGCTTCCTGCGCCTGCTCGCGGGGTAGCTGACGCTGAAACTCATACACGATGTTCGACAACAAACGTTTACTGCTGACCTGCTGCAGGCGATAGAGCATCGGCTGATGCATACTGCTGGCCCAGAAGGCGAGCCAGGCCTTCATCGCCGCGCCGCTTATCTGGCTGTCATCGAAATTGCCGGCGACGATGGCCCGCAGGCGCCGTTCAGCGCTGGCGCCGGGTAGCGCCCGCAGCCGCTGTAACACCGCATGGCGTAGCTGGCCGGTGATGTCGCGCATCGTCGCTTCCAGCAGTCCGTTTTTATCCTTGAAATAGTGGCTGATGATGCCCGTCGATACGCCCGCCCGGCGGGCGATCTGCGCGATGGTGGCGTCATGCATGCCGACCTCATTAATCGCCGCCAGCGTGGCGTCGATCAGCTGCCGCTGACGTATCGATTGCATCCCCAGTTTTGGCATTTCCCGGACTCCATTCATCAGATTTGTTTATCTATTAAAGCGGTTTTTGATTGGACGTTCAATATAAAATGTGTCTTAATTGTTGCCGATTTGCTTTTTAATAGTTGCAATAAATGTAAGGAGAATGGATGACAGACCTTTCGCCGAGCAGAGAAAAGGACAAAATCAATCCGGTGGTTTTTTACACTTCCGCAGGACTGATTTTGTTGTTTTCCCTGATGACTATCTTCTTCAGCGATTTTTCCGCGGCCTGGATTGGCCGTACCCTGAACTGGGTTTCTAAGACATTTGGCTGGTATTATTTACTCGCCGCCACGCTGTATATCGTGTTCGTCGTCTGTATTGCCTGTTCGCGCTTTGGTTCGGTGAAGCTGGGGCCGGAACACTCGAAGCCGGAGTTCAGCGTGCTGAGCTGGGCGGCGATGCTGTTTGCCGCCGGTATCGGTATCGACCTGATGTTCTTCTCGGTCGCCGAACCGGTCACGCAGTATATGCAGCCGCCGGAAGGGGCGGGGCAGACCATGGAAGCGGCGCGCCAGGCGATGGTATGGACGCTATTCCACTACGGCCTCACCGGCTGGTCGATGTACGCCCTGATGGGAATGGCGCTGGGATACTTTAGCTATCGTTATAATTTGCCGCTCACCATTCGCTCCGCGCTCTATCCTATCTTCGGGAAAAAGATTAATGGCCCCATCGGCCACAGCGTCGATATCGCCGCGGTGATCGGTACGATTTTCGGCATCGCCACTACCCTCGGTATCGGCGTGGTGCAGCTCAATTACGGCCTGAGCGTGCTGTTCCATATTCCTGATTCCTTGGGCGCAAAGGCGGCGCTGATTGTATTGTCGGTGATTATCGCCACCATTTCAGTGACCTCCGGCGTGGATAAGGGCATTCGTATCCTTTCCGAGCTCAACGTGGTACTGGCGCTGGGGCTGATCTTATTCATTCTGTTTATGGGCGATACCGAGTTCCTGCTCAATGCGCTGGTGTTGAACGTCGGGGATTACGTCAATCGCTTTATGGGAATGACGCTAAACAGCTTCGCCTTCGACCGCCCGGTTGAATGGATGAATAACTGGACGTTATTCTTCTGGGCCTGGTGGGTGGCGTGGTCGCCATTTGTCGGCCTGTTCCTGGCGCGTATTTCGCGCGGGCGCACCATTCGTCAGTTTGTGGTCGGTACGCTGATTATTCCGTTCACCTTCACCCTGCTGTGGCTGTCGGTATTCGGCAATAGCGCGTTATATGAAATTATTCATGGCAATGCAGATTTTGCCGCCGAGGCCATCGCTCACCCGGAGCGCGGTTTCTATAACCTGCTGGCGCAGTATCCGGCGTTTACCTTTAGCGCCTCGGTCGCCACCATTACCGGCCTGCTGTTTTACGTCACCTCAGCGGACTCCGGCGCGCTGGTGCTCGGCAACTTCACTTCGAAGCTGAAGGATATTAATAGCGATGCGCCGAACTGGCTGCGCATCTTCTGGTCGGTGGTGATTGGCCTGTTGACCCTCGGTATGCTGATGACTAACGGCATCTCCGCGCTACAGAACGCGACGGTGATCATGGGGCTACCGTTCAGCTTTGTGATTTTCTTCGTGATGGCGGGGTTATATAAGTCATTGAAGGTGGAAGATTATCGCCGCGAAAGCGCCAATCGCGACACTGCGCCGCGCCCGCTGGGCGTGCAGGATCGTCTGAGCTGGAAAAAGCGCTTGTCACGCTTAATGAACTATCCCGGCACGCGCTATACCCGCCAGATGATGGAGACGGTGTGCTTCCCGGCGATGGAAGAGGTGGCGCAGGAGCTGAAGCTGCGCGGCGCTTACGTTGAGCTGAAAAGCCTGCCGCCGGAAGAGGGCGATAACCTTGGTCACCTCGATCTGCTGGTGCATATGGGCGACGAACAAAACTTCGTCTACCAGATTTGGCCGCAGCAGTACTCGATTCCTGGTTTTACCTACCGGGCGCGCAGCGGCAAATCGACCTACTACCGTCTTGAGACTTTCCTGCTGGAGGGGAGCCAGGGCAATGACCTGATGGATTACAGCAAAGAGCAGGTGATCACCGATATTCTCGACCAGTACGAGCGACACCTGAACTTTATTCATCTACACAGGGAAGCGCCGGGGAATAGCGTCACCTTCCCTGGAATGTAAACCCGCTTTTACCAGGGCGTCATGTAATAAATGACGCCCTTTTTTTGCAATCTAATACATTGTCAATTTACAGCTTTAATTATTAAATAGCCATTTAATGTACTATTTGTGCTTAATTAAATTTTTTTATTTGTGTTATTACTGGTTGTCATATAGTCATGGGGGAGTATCTACGCTTAAATATCGTTATTTGCAAATAATGAAATGAAATAATGGGGCCTGCAGGATTGCTTCCAGGGACGACAACGATATCACGTTTTAAATTCGTATAAATCGCACTATTAACAATAACAATCATTACATGAGAAATATAATGGAAAAATATTCAGGGATCATTATTCGTGGGCCCTTCTATGCGATGATGGCCGCGGTTGTCTTCTGTTTTTCCAGAGGTTTTTTCCTCTACTGGATGATCAAAAGGGATCCTGTAGCGACCCGCGCCAGTATCGTGACTTACTACCCAAAAACGCCAAACGATCGTGGTGAGGTGAGTATTGTATTAACGTATAGCTTTAGTGCCGAAGGTAAAATTTATAGTAAGGCCAATCAGTTTATGACTATTAATACGGTGGATCTCGATAAGGTTTATGTGGGAAAAGAGGTACCCGTGATCTACTACCGGGCTAATCCTAAGTTCAGTCAGTTAGATTATTATCATGAAGAATTAAAGTATTGAGAGTTTGCTAGCGGATTGGCGCCCCAGGCGTAGATAGATTTTGAGTGTTTTTTATTTATTGGGGGGCGATCCCCGGTTAGTTAAAAATCATTGGGTAGCTTCCGGTTAATAGCGATCAATTTTCCTTTCTGTATTGTAATGTATTGGCCTTCTTTCAATTCTGCCAAAACACGGAAAACATAGCTTCTGGAAAGGTTGGTTCTACGAATAATAAAATTGGCAATGCCTTCCCTTTCAAATGAATTAACGCTTCTACGATACATGTAACGATGCAACATCGCCTTGATTGTATGATAGCCAGAGTCTGTTCTGCGCTCTACATGCACATCCAGAATAAAAATCAGCATATACGAAAGGATCGCTGCGAGTTCTTGCATATACTCTTTTGTATTGCCAAAAAATATCCGATCAAACTCTTGTTGAGAAATTTTAATCATGGAAGTTGGGGTGAGCGCGGAGTAACGGAATTGAGCGATAGGGCAAAATCTTTCTAAAAGCCCAATCGGCATATATTCAATGGTTGTACCGATAATTCGCTCATCGTCATCAACGGCGATAGACATTACCCCAGTATCAACATAGTAAATAAAATTTTTCTCCATATTGAGGATTTCATTTGATTTCATATTAAATCGAATGCCTGCCTCGATCACGCGGTGACGATGTTCGCTAAAATTCTGTTTGCGGTAGAATTCATGAATAGTTTCAAAGGCTAACATCGATACGGTCCCTCCTGAGCACAGAGCACTATGTCAGTTTAGCGACATGGTATCAATCTCCAGGCCATTTTTTTTACAAAAGGTCCCCACCGGGACTTTTTTGAAATGCTGCAGTCATTAAACTTAAGTGAGTTTGGATGAGTTACGGCTATCCAATCCTTAACTTCTCATTTCCAGTGCTACATAGCGTGCCGTCAAAAATGTTAGTAACACTATATTTTTTCGAGAATTAGTGTCTATGCTTAGTGGATTGACGCTTACCTGATGGAGTATATGATGACCAAGAAAAAACCGGCCCTGCGCCTTATCGCAAGCGCAGTGCTGTTTGCTTGCCTTAGCAGTAGTTCGGCGTTTGCAGCCCCTGCCAGCGCGCCGCTTTCACCGCTGATGAAACAATTAAATAACGGCAATTGGCTACCGCAACAGGAAGCGCAATCGCTAAGCGATGAGCTCTATTATCAGGATGCAATCCACGCCTACATTCAGACGCTGCCTCTGTTGAACACTATTGGTTTACGCGATGGTTCAGAAGCGGCATTCGGCAAAGGCTATAACGTGCTGCCAATTTGGAAGGAGCGTATGGACAGCCGGGCGGTGGTGCCCACGCCAAATGGTGATGTCATCTACTCCATGAGCTATCTGGATCTGAAAGAAACGGGTCCATTAGTGATTAAGGCCCCGGCGAATGTCATCGGCATGTTTACGGACTTCTTCCAGAAAACTATCACCGATGTCGGCGCCATTGGTCCCGATCGTGCTCGTGGTGGGTTATACCTGCTGTTACCGCCAGATTATAACGGCCCAGTTCCGCAGGGGTATTACGCATTTAAATCTTCCACCTACAACGTATTCCTGTTCTTCCGCACCATTATGGGTAAAGGAGAGGGCAAACCTGACCCAGCGCCGGCGGTCAAAAATGCGGAAACTACCCGTATTTATCCGCTCTGGGATGTTGAAAAAGAAGTCAAACCAATGCAGTTCCCTGATGCCAGCGGTAAGCGTGTCAACATGATGTATCCAACGGACAACAACTACTGGAAAAAACTCAAAGACTTCGTCGATTATGAACCGCTGACCGCTATCCCGGAAGATACCCGCAGCGCGTTATTGAGTATCGGTATTGTTAAAGGAAAACCGTTTAAGCCTACGGCGAAACAGCAAGAACTGCTGAAGAAAGCGGTAGAAACGGCACCGCGGATGATCCTCGCCCGTCGTCAGGTTGGCCGAGACGATCAGCGTCAGTTGTACTACAAAGACCGTCAGTACGAAAACTCCTGGGCAGGCGCTACCGCTGAGTGGATGCAATACGGTACCCTGGATGAAAATCAGCGCGCGGCGTTCTTCCAGATTGCGTATTCCAGCGCAGCGGCGATGGTGATGCATACCACGGGGGCGGGTTCGAAATATCCTTATACCACCCGAGACAAAGAGGGCAAATTCCTCAACGGCGGCAATACGTATAAGCTGCATCTGCCGCCTAATCCGCCAGCCGCATTGTTCTGGGCAGTAACGGCTTACAACATTACCGATGGCACTATGCCGGAAACCGACCAGTTACTGCCATCCACCAATGGTTATTACAATCTGCCGAAAAACAGCGACGGCTCGATTGATATCTGGTTTGGTCCGCAAAAACCGGATGGTGTGGCGGATAACGCCTTTATCAAGACGGTACCGGATCGCAACTTCCTCGTTGCCCTCAGGCTATATGGCACCGAAGACGGTTTCTACGATCAGACTTGGGTACCTGACGATCTGGTTCAGACAAATAAATGAATACGAAGGGAAAAATAATGAAACTCAAATCTCTGGCACTGCTGACCGCATTGGCGTTCAGCGCTGGCGCGGCGGCACAATCGGCGCCGTTAACTATCCCTCACCCCACTCAGTTTGACCAGTTAGCGACTACGCCGACCGATGTCAAAATGCCTGAGGCGTACGTGAAAGCAATTGCTCAACAGGCCTATATCTGGGGGTGGCCGATGGTTAACCAGTTTAACCGTCGTGAAACCATCACTAAAGCACCTTACCCAGCGCTTAATGGCGGGATGGTTCCGGTGGCGCCGATGGGTCAGTTGAGCATGCTGACCGACTACATCAAACCGCAGGAGACCTTTGTCACCTGTCCTAACCAGGACGTGGCATATGGATTAGGTTTTTATGAACTGGATAAAGAGCCGGTCGTCATTCAGGTGCCTGATTTTGGCGATCGTTTCTGGGTATATGCGATTTATGACGCGCGTACTAACCAGATCGGTAACGTCGGTAAACCTTACGCGACTAAACCGGGTTTCTATCTGCTTGTCGGGCCAAACTGGAAAGGCGAAACGCCGAAAGGATTTAACGGGGTGATCCACTCGTCTACCGAGATGGCGAATATGATCCCGCGTATCCAGATGGATGATACACCGGAAGATCGTGCCGCTATCCAGGCGCCAATTAAAGAGGTGATGTCGTACCCGCTCAGCGAATTCAACGGCAAAATGAAGTCTTATGAATACGCGAAAATTCCGGCAATTGGCGATAAACCGGATCCAAACGCCGGTGAGACGAAATGGGTGGTTCCGGAAAAATATTTCGATCAGCTAGCGAATGTACTGAATAAAGTTGCGCCGTTGCCGGGTGAAGAGGCGATGTACGCCCAGTATCGTCATTTGATTGAAGCCGGTAAGAAAGATCCGCAAATCCGTAAGTGGATGGATGAAGCAGCCGTTGAGACCGATAAAACGGTTATCGCCGAGTTCTTTAAATGGAAAAATAACGGTGTTCCGGCAGGCAACGGCTGGAATCGTTCGAAGAACAACGCCCAGTTTGGTGTTGATTACTACAACCGTACCGGCACCGCGAAGTCAAACATGTTCGATAATAAGCCGGACGAAACGCAATATTTCTACACGGATAATGATGCGGGCGGCGTTCAGCTTTCGGGCGATCATGCTTATACCGTTACTTTCCCGAAAGGCGAATTGCCGCCGGTGAAAGGCTTCTGGTCGCTGACACTGTATAACAGTAAGCATCTCTTCAGCCCGAATGAGCTTAATCGTTATTCTTTGGGTACCAAGAATAAGGATCTCAAATTTAATAATGATGGCTCGCTGACGCTTTACGTCAGCAAAGATCGTCCGGCTGCAGACAAAATCAACAACTGGCTTCCGGCGCCGGATGGGACATTCTCGCTCTATATTCGCGCATACTGGGGAGAGAAACCGATTCTGGATGGAACCTGGCAGCCGCCTAAAATTGAAAAGATTAACTAGCGCTTAGTCGTTCTTTCTTTGAGGAAGCCATAGCTAACAACAGGATCCAGATGTGAGCGGATCCTGTTTTATTTTCAGAAGTGAACGGCGGGCGGCGATTATTTCGCCGCCAGCTCCCGGCGAATAATATCCGCCCCGGCGCTTAGCGCATGTAGCTTACCGCTGGCGACCTGACGCGATAACGGCGCCATGCCGCAGTTGGTTGATGGATAGAGCTTGTCGGCGTCAACGAACTGCAGGGCTTTGCGTAGCGTGCTGGCCACCTCTTCTGGCGTCTCAACGGCGTTGGTCGCCACATCGATAGCTCCGACCATCACTTTCTTACCGCGGATAAGCTCCAGCAGGTCCATCGGTACGCGCGAGTTGTGGCACTCCAGCGAAATAATATCGATAGAGGAGGTCTGGAGTTTCGGGAACGCCTCTTCATACTGGCGCCATTCGGAGCCGAGCGTTTTTTTCCAGTCGGTATTGGCCTTAATACCGTAGCCATAGCAGATATGCACGGCGGTTTCGCATTTCAGCCCTTCAACGGCTCTTTCCAGCGCGGCGATCCCCCAGTCATTGACTTCATCAAAGAAGACGTTAA
The DNA here is from genome assembly GCF_057196925.1 of Klebsiella sp. SYXHC3. Taxonomy (NCBI): domain Bacteria; kingdom Pseudomonadati; phylum Pseudomonadota; class Gammaproteobacteria; order Enterobacterales; family Enterobacteriaceae; genus Klebsiella; species Klebsiella sp. SYXHC3. The sequence continues at coordinate 350,604 of NZ_JBXUNG010000003.1, forward strand.
ACGCGGGTTCATCAAACTGAATAATATCTACCCCGGCGGCCTCTAATTCCCGGGCTTCCTGGTTGAGAATTTTGGCAAATTCCCAGGCCAGCTTTTCACGGCTTTTATAGTGATTGTCATACAGCGTATCGATCATCGTCATTGGCCCAGGCAGGGCCCATTTAATCGGTTTGTTGGTGAGTTGACGCAGGTATTTTGCATCTTCCACAAACACCGGCTGCTGGCGCTCGACGGCGCTGACTACGGTCGGCACGCTGGCGTCATAGCGGTTGCGAATTCTTACCGTTTGCCGTTTCTCAAAATCGACGCCGCTAAGATGTTCAATAAAGGTGGTGACAAAGTGCTGACGCGTCTGCTCGCCATCGCTGACGATATCAATGCCTGCGCGCAGCTGATCGTCGAGCGATAAACGCAGCGCATCGCGTTTGCCCAATACTAACTCTTCATTCTGTAATTTCCACGGTGACCACAGCGTCTCAGGCTGCGCCAGCCAGGTCGGTTTCGGTAAACTGCCTGCGGTGGATGTCGGGAGCAATGTTTTCATACAGGTGACCTTTATTTTTTTATGATTTAGAGAGCGTAATGAGCTGACCATTGCTCAAGAATATGCTGGTACGGCTTAATAAACTGTTGTTCGGTAAATTTGCCCTGTTCAATCGCCAGGCGGCTGCGCTCTTCGCGGTCATAAACAATCCGGGTCAACGAATGATCCTGATTATTCAGGTTCGGCTGATAGCACTGCCCGGCCGCAGAGTTAGCGTTATAAATTTCCGGGCGATAAATCTTCTGGAACGTCTCCATCGTGCTAATAGTGCTGGCAAGCTCAAGGTTGCTGTAATCGCTGAGCAGATCGCCCGCGCAGAAGAAGGCCAGCGGCGCTACGCTATTGGCCGGCATAAAGTAACGCACCTGCAGGCCCATCTTATTGAAATAGGCCTCGGTCAGCGCCACGCCATCCTGCTGGTACTCGACGCCGAGAATAGGGTGCTGATTGCCGGTCCGGCGATAGGTATGCTTATTAGATACGCTCAGGCAGATGACCGGCGACTTTTTAAAACATTCATGGTATTCGGCAGAGCGTATGAAATGTTTGAAAATATTGCCATGCAGAACGCCATAATTTTCCGGCACGCTGAATGTTGCTTTATCTTTATTATATTCCGGCAGTAATACGCTAAAATCATAATCGCGCACATAAGAGGAGAAGTTATTCCCAACAATACCTTCGATTCGCGCGTTGGTGGCTTTATCAATAATATTGGTTTGCAGAATCTCAATCACCGGGAATGCCGCATTATGGCCGTTATCGCTAATATTCATTTCGACCGAGATGATATCGAGCTCGACGGAGTAGCGGTCGCCGTTCGGGTTGTCCCACTGCACCAGGTTATTAAAGCGATTATCAATCATTGCCAGCGCATTGCGCAGGTTCTGCTGACGGTTTTCGCCCCGCGCCAGGTTGGCAAAATTGGTGGTAATACGCGTATTTTCCGCCGGGTTATAGTGTTCATCAAAACGACTACGTTTAATCGTAAAGGTAAAGTCTGTCATCGTCTCTTTCCACCCTGGGTTCTGATATAAAAATGCAGGTATTTCACATTCCCAGAATGACCTTGCGATTTATCTGGATTTATTATTCAGTAGCATTCATATTGTCTGCAGTTGCTGAAGACTATTTTTGCCAGAGTCATTGAGTGAGTGAAAGAGAGTTAATTTCAATACTGCATGAGCCATCTTCATGATCCATCATGTGCTCTGCATAGATGTGCAAGACGGCTGAAGAAAATTGCGCCGGGAGAGGTGCGTGCGGAAAGAAAACGCCCCGGCTTGTGCATCGTTAGCCGGGGCAAGACCGGTTTTACCAGCAGACAAACCCACCGTCGACCACCAGATCCACGCCGGTGCAGAATGAGGCGGCGTCGCTGGCGAGGAACAGCGCCGGGCCGGCCATCTCTTCTACCTTCGCCATGCGCTGCATCGGGGTCTGGCTTTCAAACTCGCGGGTCTGATGCACCATCTCCGGGCGGGTATTCATCGGCGTGGCGGTATAGCCTGGGCTGATGGCGTTGACGCGGATCCCTTTATCAACCCACTCCATGGCCAGGCTTTTCGACAGATGAATAACGCCGGCTTTCGAACAGTTGTAATGCGCCTGATCGAGGCCACGGTTCACGATAATCCCCGACATCGAGGCGATATTGATAATCGATCCACCGCCGGACTCCTGCATCAATTCCGCTTCTGCTTTGCAGGAGTTCCATACGCCGGTGAGGTTGATGTCGATAACCCGCTGCCACTGCTCGCTTTCCATCTCCAGGGCCGGATTGGCGTTGGCGATACCGGCGGCGTTAACGGCGATATCGAGGCGGCCAAAGCGGCTTTTGGCCAGCGCAACGGCGGCGCGCAGGTCGGCAAGCTGGCGGACATCGCCGGTATAAGAACAGGCCTGGCCGCCGATGGATTCAATATGGCTGACCGTTTCCGCCAGCCCGCCGTCGTCGCGAAGATCAAAACAGACCACCCGCGCGCCGGCGCTGGCGAGCGCGCAGGCGATGGTTTGGCCGATGCCGCTGCCGGCGCCGGTCACGAAAGCGACGCGCTCCTGTAGGTTAAACAGCTGCTGTGCAAAGTCTTTGCCGATCATAGTGATTACTCTCTTCAATATAGTGTCGAACGTCGGGAGCCCGCTTTCCCGGATGGCGGCGCGTAGCGCCTTATCCGGGCTATCGCGTTCAGGACATAATCAAACCGCCATCGATATTGATGGTCTGCCCGGTGAGGTAGCGTGCATCGTCGGAGGCGAGGAAGGCCACCAGCCCGGCTACGTCTTCCGGCTTACCGGCGCGCTTCATCGGGATCCCTTCGACCCATTCCGCCATCAGTTCGCCCTTGCCGTAACGCTTTTGCTCGGTGCTGAGAATTTCTCCCCACACGCGATCGTTGTAATCCCACATTTCGCTTTCAATAATGCCGGGGCAGAAGGCGTTGACGGTGATGTTCCACGGCGCCAGTTCGTGGGCCAGGCTTTGGGTAATACCGATCACGCCCATTTTGCTGGCGGCGTAGTGCGGCGTGTAGATAAAGCCCTGACGCCCCTGGCCGGAAGAGGTGTTAATCAGGCTGCCGTGGTTCTGTTTCACCATATATTTAGCGGCCTCGCGGCAGCACAGCCACACGCCGGTGGTGTTAACCGCGAGCACTTTTTCAAAATCGGCTTTTGGCATCCGATCGTAGTAATCGATGGTGATCACCCCGGCGTTCTGAATGGAGACGTCAATGGTGCCGAAGCGCGCGGCGGCCTGCTCATACAGCGACTGTACCTGGGCTTCATCGGTCACATCGACCTGCAGCGATAAAATATCCGCCTGATAGCGCTGACGCAGGATTTCGGCGGTCTCGTGAACGCGCTCGGCGTTGGAGACCATCACCAGATTAGCGCCGTCGCGGGCAAAGCGCTCCGCAATACCTGCGCCGATGCCGCGGCAGGCGCCGGTGATAACCACCGTTTTATTATGGAAATCTCGTTGCATATTTTTTCCCTTTCGATAAGCCGGGCGCCAGGCCCGGCGGAATACGTGTATACGGTTGCCGATTAGCTGGAGGTGGCGCCGTTCGGCGGGATGGCGGCCAGCTTCTCTTCGTGGCGGCGCATCAGGATGACTTTGTTCTGCAGCTTCTGCTGGAACTGGTCGACGACAACGGCGGTGACGATCACCAGGCCCTTAATGACCATCTGCCAGAAGTCGCTAACGCCCATCATCACCATGCCGTCGGCGAGGAAGACGATCACGAAGGCGCCGATAATCGAGCCGGTCACCCGGCCGCGGCCTCCTGCCAGCGCGGTTCCGCCGAGCACGGTGGCGCCGATGGCGTCCATCTCAAACATGTTGCCGGTCATCGGGTGGGCGGTTTGTAGCTGGGAGGCGACGATCAAGCCGACGAAGGCGGCGCACAAGCCGGAGAAGGCGTAGACGAAAATTTTGGCTTTGACGATCGGTACGCCGGCGAGGCGAGCGGCGGATTCGTTGCCGCCGATAGCGTAGATGTAGCGACCAAGCGGCGTTTTGGTGGTCAGCCAGTAGCCCAATACCAGGAAGCCGATCATCAACCAGATCGGCAGATAAACTCCAAGCAGGGTACCGGAGCCCAGCGTGGCGAAACCGGTATTGCCCAGCGCTTCCATGCCGTTGAGGTTCGGGTAGGTGCTGCCGTTGTTAAACAGTAGCGCGGAGCCGCGGGCGACGTACATCATCCCTAAGGTGCAGATAAACGGCGCGACGCCGAAGCGGGTAATCACCGCGCCGTTAACCAGCCCCACCAGCACGCCGAAGACCGCGACGCAAAGGATCACTTCCGGGACGTTAAAGAAGATGATGTCGCCGTTCCATAGAGGCAACCCGTTGGTCAGCAACGCGCCCGCGACCATCCCGCAGATACCCGCCACCGCGCCGACGGACAGGTCAATGCCGCCGGTGAGGATCACCAGCGTCATACCGATGGCCAACAGGCCGGTAATCGCCACGTGCTGGGTCATGATCAGCAGGTTAGAGGCGGTCAGGAAGTTCGGTACCATCACGCTGAAGAATGCGATCACCAGCAGCAGGGCGATGAAGGTTCTGGCCTTCAGCAGGTACATATAAATCATATATTTCTGGTTCATGATGGATTCCAGCCTGATTAATCTTGAGGTGTTGAAGCCGCGATTAACTTTTCGCGGGTCACCGCATGGCGCGGTAAATCGGCGGTAATGCGGCCATCGGCCATCACCAGGATGCGGTCGGCCAGCGCCATCACTTCATCCAGCTCCGAAGAGGAGAACATAACCGCCAGCCCCTGCTGGGCCATTTTGCCGATCAGGTGATAGACATCGGTTTTTGCGCCGACGTCGATACCGCGCGTCGGTTCGTCGAGGAACACCACCTGCGGCTGGGTCATCAGCGCCTTACCCAGCACCACTTTTTGTTGATTGCCGCCGCTCAGCGAGGTGATGGGCAAATTGGCGTCGCTCACCTTGATAGCCAATTGCTGAATCATCTCTTTTACGCAGGACTCTTCTTTCTGCGGATTCAGCCACCGCCAGGCGCGGCGAAAACCCTGCAGGCTAAAATCAGAGAGCGTCATGTTGGATTGAATCGACATCATCTGCACCACGCCTTCGCCCTGACGGTCTTCCGGCACCAGCGCCAGCCCCTTTTTCAGGCGGTGTTGAAAGCGAGATTTGCCGATGCTTTCGCCGTTAAGATGTACCTCGCCGTTCTGGCAGGGCATCAAGCCAACCAGCCCTTTAAACAGCTCGGTGCGCCCGGCGCCCAGCAGGCCGTAAATGCCGATCACTTCGCCTTTGCTGAGGGTAAAGGTGACATCATTGAGTTTGTAGCCGCCGCTCGGATGCAACGCGGTCAGCCCCTTGACGTCAAGCACCGCGTTGCCTTTTGGCGCGGGCTGATAATCAAAGTGCTTTTTCTTATCGCCGACCATCTGTTCGATGATCCACGGAACGCTGGCGTCGCTGACGTTGCGTTCGCTGATAAAGCGACCGTCGCGGAAAATGGTGATGTTGTCGCCAATCTCCATCAGCTCTTCGAGGCGATGCGAAATATAGATAATGGTGACGCCGCGGCGCTTAAGCTGCTCGATGACCTTAAACAGCACTTTGACCTCGGACTGGCTCAGCGCCGAGGTGGGTTCATCCATAATCAGCACGCGGGTGTCTTTTGATAGCGCACGGGCGATTTCAACCAACTGCTGATGGCCAATCCCCAGTTCGCCCAGCTGCGTGTAGGGATCGACGTCGAGCTCCAGCCGCTCCAGTAGCGATTTAGCTAACGCATATTGATATTTCTCGTTGATGCGTCCTTTCTGAAAGAATTCATTAGCCATGAATATGTTGTCCATCACATTCATATTGGGGAATAAATTCAGTTCCTGGAAAATAATGCTGATGCCGAATTTCTCTGCCTGATGGGTAGAGTTTAAAGTCACCGCCTCGCCATCGAGAATAATTTGACCGGAGGAGGGCGTTTCAACGCCGGCAAGCATTTTCATCATGGTGGATTTACCCGCACCATTTTCTCCGATCAGAACGTTAACCTTATTTCGATAGACCCGGTAATTCACGTTATCCAGCGCGGTCACGCCGGGATAAATGCGCGAAAGGCCACGGGTTTCGATAATCACTTCAGATTCGACTGGTTGGGGAGCGACGATATCTTGCGGCGTCATATTATTGACCTCCCGGATGAACGATTTTCGCCGGGGTGATTTCCGGAATAGTTTGTGGAATATCCCAGGCCGAAAAGACGCCATACACTTCTACGTTGTCGCCGGTTTTCAGGTTGGCCGCCTGAATCATTTTGACCGCCTGACTATTAATATTTTTGCTGTATTCGCCAAACAGCACCTGGTCGTTAAAGTCCTGGTAGCTGGCGCCGCGGTAACCGTCGCGCAGCAGGGTGCCGCGCAGAGTAGGGCCAATCTGCACCACTACATTACCGATGCTGCCATCGGCAAGGGTCATTTTGCCGCTACGCGAGGCGCTATCCAGCTTGCTGACGGCGCCTGTCACCTTAACGTAAAAGATGCACGGGTTTTCGTCCTGGGCGCGGTAGCCCAGCGCTTTGCAGGCGCTATCGATATCTTTTTGCGCCTTCAGCGCGCTCATCAACTCCGCCGCCGGGCGGGCGTTGGCGACCACCTGCGGCACGATGCTCTGCTGCCAGGTTTTATCGATGTTCGCCATATGCGGATTGGGCGGGGATTTCAGGTCTGCCAGTTCCTGCTGCGAGACGATGCGGCAGCCGCCAAGCGCCAGAACGGCAAGCGCGAGACAGGTTTTCTTGTACATAATGCTCTCCTCTGCGCCCCCGCAGGGGCGCAACCACCCGAACTCAGGACTTGATGTTGAAGTCCTGAACTTTATCTGCGTTATCCTGGGTAATCAGAATGCCGCGGAACATCACGCGCTGCTTCGCCGGCTTCTCGCCTTTTTGCAGGTAGTTATCCAGATCGGTAACGCCCTGGGCGGCGATGGCCTGCGCCTGGAGCATCACGGTCGCCTGTAGCGTACCGGCCTTCACCGCATCGCGTTCATCGTTGCTACCGTCGATACCGACGACGATCACATCGTTACGATTGGCCGCTTTTAGCGCCGCGATGGCGCCAAGGGCCACCGGGCCGTTACCGCAGATCACCCCTTTGACATCCGGGTGAGCCTGGAGAATGCTATCCATTATGCGTTTGCCGTCGATCAGGGTGCCTTTGGCATCCTGTTTTGCCACGCTGACCATATCCGGGTACTGGTCAATCACCTGGTGGAAGGATTTAGAACGGGTGACGCAGTTATTATCGGCGAGGTTGCAGGTCAGTTCGGCGTATTTGCCTTTTTCCGCCATTTTCTCAACAAATACGTTGGCGACTTCTGAACCGGCCTGGAAGTTATTGTGGGTAATTTGTTCCAGCGCGACATCATCAACCGGAATTTCACGGTTAATTAATACCACCGGAATGCCCGCTTTTTTGGCTTTTTCAATGGCGGCGACGCTGGCGGTGGAGTCGGCGTTATCGAGAATAATCCCCTGCACCTTTTTACCAATGGCGGTATCAATCAGCTCATTTTGCTTTTTGACATCTTCGCCATGCGAGAGCACGGTCGTTTTATAGCCGAGGGCTTGCGCTTTTTCGCTGGCGCCTTTGGCTTCCGAGGCGTAATAAGGGTTATCCAGCGAGTTAACCATTATCATAATGGTGCCTTTTTCGGCGCTATGCGCGGCAAAGGAAAAGGCAGTCAGGGTCGCAGCGGTTAAAAGAGTTAAACGTAATTTCATGACTCTGTTCCTATATTTTTATATTCGAACAAATGAGCCCCTGAGCGGGCAGGATTTTACGGTCTGAAATTTCCCCAGAATAAATTCGGGGGTGTGATACATCGTTATGGGCCGGGGTTCTCCTGTAGTGGGTTAATAAGGTTCGTCGCTCAATCTGACGCCGATGGGCATCAGGCTGGCGAATCCGGTTTCCATAATGTTCTGTTTACCGCATGGCGCCACTCCCGCCAGCGCTGCTGTAGTCGCTGGTGGCGGGCCATGTCGGGTTGAAAAGCGCTGTGTTCGGTTAAAAAGGCTTGCAGGTCGGCGGTCTCGCCCGGAGTGAGGGCTTTGCGGGCGAGTAGCGCCGCGCCGATGGCGGACAGCTCCGGGATATCGCTGCGCATTACCGGGCAGCCGAGCAGGTCGGCCTGATATTGCATCAGCCAGTTGTTGTTGGTTGGGCCGCCGTCGACCATTAACGCCGTCAGGGTGAATTCAGCGTGCTGGCGCATCGCCGCCACCACGTCGGCGATTTGATAGGTAATGGATTCCAGCGCCGCGCGGATCAGGTGCGCGCGCTTGACGCCGCGGCTGAGGCCGCAGATCACCCCGCGGGCGCTGTCATCCCACCAGGGGGCGCCGAGCCCGGTCAGCGCCGGCACGAAGTAGACCCCTAAGGTCGAATCGACGGAGGCGGGCAGGGTATTCAGCTCGTGGGCCAAATCGGCTGCTGAGAGTTCGCTCAGCCCGGTGCTGTCAGCCATCCATGCTACCGCATCGCCGGTATGGGGAATGTTGCCTTCCAGTCCCCACACCAGTCGGTCGCCATCGTGCCAGGCGACGGTGGTCGCCAGGGCGGCAATATCGCACTGGGCCGATTGGACCGGCGCCATCACCGAGGAGCCTGTGCCGTAGGTGGCTTTCACACAGCCAGCTTCGCCAAGGGCGTGGCCGAATAGCGCGGCGTGGGAGTCGCCAATCATCGCCATCACCGGAATACCGTCGGGGATCGCCGCCAGCCCTTTGGTGTAGCCGAACAGCCCGCTCGACGGTTTAATCTCCGGCAGCGCAGCGCGCGGAATACCAAACAGCGTCAGCATTTCGTCATCCCACTCGCCGCGGTGCAGATTCAGCAATTGGGTGCGGGCGGCGTTGGAATAATCGCAGAAGAAGGATTGTCCGCCGGTTAAATTCCACAGCAGCCAGCTGTCGATAGTGCCGAGGCAAATCTCGCCGCGTGCGGCAAGCTGATAGCCATCGGGAGTGGCGTCCAGCAGCCAGCGCATTTTGGAGGCGGAAAACAGCGGCGCAATCGGCAGGCCCGTGGCGTGCTTAATGCGCTGCTCCTGACGATCGCGACGCAGCGTGTCGCAGAACGCGGCGCTGCGGGTGCACTGCCAGGTGATGGCGGCGTTAATGGGTTCGCCACTGGCGCGATACCAGCCGATGGCGGTTTCGCGTTGATTGCTGATAGCCAGCGCCGCAACGTTTTCCGCGCCGACGTGAGCCACCGCTTTGGCGATCACCGCCAGCGAGGCCGCCACCAGCGCCTCGCCGGATTGTTCCACCCAACCTCCGCGCGGGGTTTGGATCGCCAGCGGCTGCGAGAACTTGACGCTAACCTTGCCTTTGCCGTCCAGCACCACGGCTTTCGCGTTGGTGGTGCCTTCATCCAGCGCAATGATGAACTCTTTGGCTGTCGCCTGCATATGATGCTCTCCTCGGTCACCCATTGTCCTGGAACGGCGGAAACAGAGATGGTCTCCGGCCATTGCATGCGTCTATGCAGGCCATGATGTGACATATCGTTATCGCTTTTTAATCACTGAATATATATTCGATAGTGATTATTTATTTGATACCTTAAGCCACAACCCGGTGATGGGCTACCTGAAAAATCATCAATTGTGCTGGCAATCACATTTCGCAGATTGGGAATATGACACGAAGGCGGGGAGGGTGTTTATTTAATGTATTGAATTATAATGAGTTATTCTGCAATCCCTGTTGCTGAAAAACAGCCTCAGGGATTGACGAGGCATAAAACTGCGGAGGATTAGTCGCTAACCAGTAGTCTGGCGGTGGGGTAATCGGTGATTAAAACATCGATATAGCCGCCGGTAAGCGCGCCTTTAATTGCCGCGACTTTGTCGGTGCCGCCGGCCAGCGCGACCACGTTCGGACATTTTTTGACTTTCTCCAGCGCCATGCCGATCACCGGATCTTCATCTTCGCGTAACACCGGCTGGCCGTATTTGTCGTAGTAGTGCAGGCAGATATCGCCAACCGCGCCGCGTGCCGCCAGCACCTGCAGCATATCTTCGTGATAATAGTTACCCGACGTTTTCAGCAACTGGGAAGGTTCGAGAATTCCAATGCCGACAATGGCGATATCGACCTCGTCAAAGCGTGAAACCACGTCGGCGACATCTTTGCTGGCCAGCAGGCGATTGCGCTCTTCCATGGAGCCTTCGATGCTCTGCGACGGCAGCAGCCAGGCATCGCAGTTAAGACGCTGGGCCAGCGTCTGGGTGAGGATCGTCGCCTGCACGTTGCCGTTGGGCCCGACGCCGCCAAGCAGTTGGATGACGCCGCTGGCCTTCAGATTTTGCGCGTGGACCTCATCAACCATCGCGCGGATGGTCGAACTCCATGAAGAGACGCCAATCAGATCTTTTGGCCGCAGGCGGGTTTCCAGGTAGTGCGCGGCGGCGGAGCCAATCGCCCGCTTGATGGTATGGTCGCTGGCCTCTTCTTCGGTATCGACCACCACCGCCTGTTTAAGCCCGTAGCGATCCTCAAGCCCCTTTTCGAGATTGAGAAAGATATTCGATGGCTGCACGACGCTGATTTTGACGACGCCCTCTTTTTGGCAGCGGGTAATCGCACGAGAGACAAATGACTGAGACAGCGAGAGAAGTTGGGCGATATCAGACTGCTTTCGTCCTTCCAGATAGTAAAGCGTGGCAATCTTCACCAATAGCCGTTGTTCATCCTGCTTAGCCATATTTATCCTCGAAAATCATTTATCGCCTTTCTTCAGGCGTTTAGCTGCAGCCATTATCGTAGTGACTTCTATCATACGCGAAAAAAAATCACACTTAAGTGTGATGGTGGTCAAATTTTTACCACTCATCAAAATCGACTATGGACAAAAACAAAACAGCCAGGTCATAATCGAATAAAGAATCATCATTGAATATATATTCAAGGTGGCTTTGAGTCAACGAGTTTATCCGGGCTTACCTGGAGCGGGAGGCAGAATGTTCCTGAGTACGGCGCAGTGGTGTAAGGCTAACCACCGACATGGGGATATCTGGTTTTTTTAGTTCCTGTTGGAATAAATATTCCATATTGAAAATAAATTCAGAGGTATTAAATGAATCCCTACAGATTTGATATCCAGACGCTTGAGCGCAAAGCGCGCGCCGTGCGCCGCCACATTGTCCGCTTAAACGCCAATAGTCCGGCTGGCGGTCACACCGGGGCTGACCTGTCGCAGGTCGAATTGTTAACCGCGCTCTATTTCCGCGTACTCAATGCGGCGCCCGATCGTCTTGACGACCCGCAGCGCGATATCTATATCCAGTCGAAAGGCCATGCGGTGGGCTGCTACTACTGCGTACTGGCGGAAGCCGGTTTTTTCCCGATCGATTGGCTGGAGACCTACCAGCACGCGAACTCGCACCTTCCCGGTCATCCGGTGCGGCAGAAAACGCCGGGCATTGAGCTTAACACCGGCGCGCTGGGCCACGGTTTGCCTGTTGCGGTGGGGCTGGCGCTGGCCGCAAAGAAAAGCAACAGCCCCCGCCGCATCTTTTTAATCACCGGCGACGGCGAACTGGCAGAAGGCAGTAACTGGGAGGCGGCGCTGGCGGCGGCCCATTATGGCCTCGATAACCTGGTCATTATTAATGATAAGAACAATCTTCAGCTGGCCGGGCCAACCCGTGAAATTATGAATACCGATCCGCTGGCCGATAAATGGCGGGCCTTCGGCATGGAGGTCAGCGAATGCGACGGCAACGATATGGCCTCGGTGGTCGCGGCTATCGAAGGGCTGCAGCAGAACGGTAAACCTAACGTCATTATTGCCAACACCACGAAGGGCGCGGGCATCTCCTTTATCCAGGGGCGCCCGGAGTGGCACCACCGGGTGCCGAAAGGCGAGGAAATCGCACTGGCGCTGGAGGAACTGAAAGATGAGTAATGCAGAACACCTGGCGAACGTGATGGTCGAGGCGTTTATCGCCGCGGTGGAAAAGGGCGTCGATCTGGTGCCGGTGGTCGCGGACTCCACCTCAACGGCCAAGATCGCTCCCTTTATTAAGCAGTTCCCCGGACGGCTGGTTAACGTCGGTATCGCCGAGCAGAGCATGGTCGGCACCGCCGCGGGGCTGGCGCTCGGCGGTAAAGTGGCGGTGACCTGTAACGCCGCGCCGTTCCTTGTCTCCCGCGCTAACGAGCAGATTAAAGTCGATGTCTGCTACAACAACACCAACGTCAAGCTCTTTGGCCTTAACGCCGGGGCCAGCTATGGCCCATTGGCCAGTACCCACCATGCTATTGACGACCTGGCGGTAATGCGCGGTTTCGGCAATATCCAGATTTTCGCCCCCTCCACGCCGCGCGAATGTCGGCAGATTATCGACTACGCCCTGGCGTATCAGGGGCCGGTTTATATCCGCCTTGACGGCAAGGCGCTGCCGGAGTTGCATGACGAAGCGTACCGTTTTGTGCCCGGCGCGGTGCTGACCCTGCGCGAAGGCGCTGCGGTGGCGCTGGTGGCGACCGGTTCAACCGTGCACGAAGTGGTGGAGGCGGCGCAGCAGCTTGCCGACCTTGGTATTGAGGCGAAAGTGGTCAGCGTGCCGTCGATTCGTCCCTGTGATACCGCGGCGCTGCTGGCGGCGCTGCAGTCATGCCGTTCAGTTATTACCGTCGAAGAGCATAACGTCAACGGCGGTCTGGGGAGCCTGGTCGCCGAAGTGCTGGCGGAAGCGGGCGCGGGGATTGCCTTGCAGCGTCTGGGGATCCCGGATGGCGAGTATGCGGCGGCCGCCGATCGCGGATGGCTGCGTCAACATCACGGTTTTGACGCAGCGTCGATTGTCGCGCGGGTACAGAAAATAGCGCAGGGTTGAAAAAACGCCCTCCCGGGGGGGAGGGCGTCAGACACTAATATTATCAGAAGTGGGTGTTGACGCTCATATACCAGGTACGGCCGGATTCGTTATAGGTCTCCGCGCCAGCGCCGTACATATAACCCTTGTCGCCGCCGGTGGTTTGGGCGTTACCCGCGCGCCAGTGGCGCTTGTCGAAGACGTTATCCACGCCGCCGGTCAGGCTGACGTTTTTGGTCACGTCCCAGGTCGCGCTCAGGCCGAGGATGCTATACGGGCTGACCTCGTTCTTCTCGCTGCCGGAGACCGGCTGGCCTTTGTAGTTGTACTTCTTCGGTTCCTGCTTGCCGTACCAGGTGAAGGTCGATTGCACAGAAACGTCCTGATAAACCTGCCAGCTCAGCGTTGAGTTCAGCGTGTATTCCGGAATAATCGACAGGCGATCGCCGGTCTCTTTGTTCTTACTCTGCAGCATGTAGGTGATGTTGTTGGTCCAGTTCACCGTCTCGCTGACCGGCACGTTCAACGTGCCTTCCAGCCCTTCAACTACCGCTTTCGGCACGTTTTCCCATTTGTACAGATCGGTGCCTTTGCCGTTGGTATAAACCGGAGCATAGCCTGCTTCAATCTTGTTGCGGTAATCGTTACGGAACCAGGTGACGCCCGCCAGCCAGCCGTCGCGTTTGAATTCCAGGCCGATCTCTTTGTTGATGCTGGTCTCTGCTTTTAAGTCATCATTCCCTTGCAGATAGCAGCCGGATTTACTCGCATAGCAGCCCTGGCCTTTACTGTAGAGAATATAGTTGGGGTTGGTTTGATACAGGCTCGGCGCTTTATAGGCGCGAGCGATACCCATTTTCAGGGTAAAGTCGTCGCCCAGACCCTGCGACAGGTTCAGCGACGGGCTCCAGTTATTACCGACGATGCTGTGGTGATCGAAACGCAGCGCCGGCGTCAGCATGGTGGTATCGGTCACTTCCATGTTGTTCTCGGCGAACAGCGAGAAGATTTCCGCTTTTGAATAGGGGCTGCGGCCGGTGCTGTCGTAGCCCGGGATTTCACCGCCGGAGAGTTCCTGGGTATTAGAGGCGTTGTCCTTCATGCGCTGCTGGTTCCATTCGGTACCCAGCGTCAGATTCTGGTTAACCCACAGATCGAACGGAATATTGACTTCGCTGTGCAGCATCACGTCGGAGAGATCGATATCCGAGAACTGGTTGCTGCTGAAGATCCCCTCGGTGCCGCCCGCCAGGCCTTCGCCTTTACGCGAGTTGCGGGTGTGTTCGTACTGCGCCCAGTTGCTGGTGGTCACGCCGTTATCCCAGCCGCCGTTCCAGGTCACGGAGTAAGTATTGCGATAGAGACGGTTGGTCTCTTTACCGTAGTTCTCTTTCACCAGATCGTTGCTGTTGGTGTTTTGCGTATCACCGGCATACAGGTTGCCCTGGCGGCTATAGCCAGCTTCAAACTCCAGCGACTGCATCGGCGCGAAATCCCAGCGCACCACGCCGTTGATGTTTTTGTTTTCTACCCCTTCACGCCCGGCGGGCAGGGTATCGGCGTAAATGCCGGTACGTTCAGACTGGTGGCCCTGGTTGATATCCCAGGCGTCAGCCTGGGTTTTATCGAGATTACCGTACATGCGGAAGCTGAAATCGCCGCCCAGCGGGCCGCTGAGGCTAAAGTCGGTACGCTTGGTCGCGCCTTCGTCTTTATGCTCCGGCATGTTCATGTAGGCGTTCCACGAACCATGCCACTGGTTGTCGAATTTTTTCGTAATGATGTTGACCACGCCGCCCGCCGCGCCGTTACCGTAACGCGCCGCCGCCGGGCCGCGGATAACGTCTATACGTTCGATCATTTCCGGCGGTACCCAGCTGGTATCGCCGCGGGTGTCGCGTTCGCCGCGCCAGCCGAGACGAACAGAGTTACGGCTGGTCACGGGCTTACCATCAATCAGGATTAAAGTGTTTTCCGGGCCCATACCGCGAATATCAATCTGGCGATTGTTGCCGCGCTGGCCGCTGGTGGAGTTGCCGGTCAGGTTGACGCCCGGCATGGTACGGATGATTTCAGAGACGTCGCGCGCCGGCGGACGTTTGCGAATTTCATCGGCGGTAATGGTGGAAACGCCCGGCGCCTGTAGGTTTTGCACCTCGGCGGTGACCACCATCGTTTCTTCACCGGCGGCTTGTTTACTGTCGGTGGTTTCTTCCGCCGCGCACAGCGGGAATGCCACCCCGTAGATACCCAGATTGACCATTAAGGCCAGGGACTTAATCCTGTTATTCATTGTAAGTCAGTTCCGCTTTTCTTTGCCGCTTTCCCCAGAAGCCCCTTCCCACCGGGAGAGGAGGCGGCATAAATGTAGCCAGTAGAAGGTGAACGCTTTCCGTAGCCGACCGAGCCAAACGCTCTGAAAAGACCCTCTCTGACCTTGATTTAATGTAATGAGAAGACGCGCTACCCATAGGCGCGTTAATACGCTATTGCAAATGCAAATAGTTATCAATAATATTATCAATAAATATTACCTTTGTTGATAAAAATCACGGTAAACATAGGGTTACTGACGGAATGCAAATAACGGGAAGTGACGACTGGTGGCGGGAGATCGCCGGCCCGCAGACAGAGGCGCTGGGCGACGCATATCGGGTGACCTTCTGGTGGCGCGATCCGGCAGGCAGCGAAACCACGTCGCCGATTCGGCGGGTGTGGATTTACATTACCGGCGTCACCGATCATCACCACAACGCGGCGCCGCAAACCCTGCAGCGCATCCCAGGTACCGATGCCTGGTGCTGGCAAACCACGCTCCCCGCCAGCTGGCGCGGCAGCTACTGTTTTATTCCCTCCGAACGCGACGACGATTTTTCCCCGCAGCTCTTTAACGGTGAAGCGCCGGACCGCGCGCTACTGCGCGAAGGCTGGCGCAAACTGCTGCCGCGGGCGGTTGCCGATCCCCGCAATCCGCAAAGCTGGAAGGGGGGGCGCGGCCACGCGGTCTCAGCGCTGGAACTGCCGCAGGCGCCGGAACAGCCGGGTTGGCATTATCGCGAGCCGGTTTCGCCAGCGCCGCGCTGTATTGAATGGCGCAGCCAGCGATTAGGAAACCAGCGACGAGTGTGGATTTACACCACCGGCAGTGGGGCGGATCGCCCGCTGGCGGTCCTGCTTGACGGCCAGTTCTGGGCCGAAAGCATGCCTGTCTTTGCGCCGCTGGCGGGGCTGACGCGGGAAGGCCGCCTGCCGCCGGCGGTCTATGTGCTGATCGACGTTATCGACAATCAACACCGCGGCGTGGAGCTGCCCTGCAATCGTGATTTCTGGCTGGCGGTACAGGAAGAACTGCTGCCGCTGGTGCAGGCCGTGGCGCCATTCAGCGATCGCGCCGACAGGACGGTAGTTGCGGGGCAGAGCTTCGGCGGTCTGGCGGCGATGTATGCCGCGCTCCACTGGCCGCAGCGTTTTGGCTGCGTTCTGAGCCAGTCGGGGTCGTACTGGTGGCCGCAGCGCGGCAGTAGCCAGCCGGGAGTGATACTTGAACAACTGCAGCGCGGCGAGCTTCGACCGCAGGGGCTGCGTATCTGGCTGGAAGCCGGCGTGCGCGAGCCGATTATTTTTCGCGCCAACCAGGCGCTTTTCGCGCAACTACGGCAGACCACGCCGTCCGTTTTCTGGCGCCAGGTTGACGGCGGTCATGACGCGCTATGCTGGCGCGGCGGGCTGACGTCCGGGCTTATCCAGCTATGGCAGCCTTTGCGCCGCGGGCAACAACACGCGCTTAATGAGGAGTGAGAGATGCAATTCAGCAACCCCTTCGACAATCCGCAAGGGCAGTTTTACATTCTGCGCAACGCACAGGGGCAATATAGTTTGTGGCCGCATCACTGCGCGCTGCCGACAGGCTGGACGGTGGAGTGTCCGCCGCAGTCATTAGAGGCCTGCAACGCCTGGCTTGCCGCCAACTGGTCAACCCTTATCCCAGCGCACTACGCCTCCTGAGGAGCTTTCGATGAGTACACGTTTACCGCTGGTTGCGGCGCAGCCGGGAATTTGGATGGCTGAACGCCTCTCCACGCTACCCGGCGCCTGGAGCGTTGCCCACTATGTTGAACTGCGCGGCAATCTTGATCCGGCGCTGCTGAGTAAGGCGATCGTCGCCGGGCTTAAGCAGGCCGATACCCTGAGCATGCGCTTTTGCGAAGATAATGGCGAAGCGTGGCAGTGGGTTGATGACGCGCGCGAGTTTGCCGAGCCGCAAAGCGTCGACCTGCGCCAGCAGGCCGATCCGCATATGTCCGCGCTGACGCTGATGCAAAGCGATCTCGGGCAGAATCTGCGCGTCGACAGCGGTAATCCGCTGGTCTGCCATCAGCTCATGCGCGTTGGCGACGACTGCTGGTACTGGTATCAGCGCTATCACCATTTACTGGTCGATGGTTTTAGTTTCCCGGCCATTACCCGCCAGATCGCCGCTATTTATCGTGCCTGGCAACGCGGCGAAGAGACGCCGGATTCACCGTTTACGCCGTTCGCCGAAGTGGTGGAAGAGTATCAGCGCTACTACGGCAGCGAGGCGTGGCAGCGCGATAAAGCCTTCTGGCAGGCGCAGCGTCAGGCGTTGCCGTCTCCGGCCTCGCTATCAGACGCGCCGCTGGCCGGCCGGGCGACCAGCAGCGATATCTGGCGCCTGAAACTGGAGGCCGATCCGGCTGTCTTCAGCCAGCTCGCGGCCAGCGCGCCGCAGTGCCAGCGCGCCGATCTGGCGTTGGCGCTGACGACGTTGTGGCTGGGGCGGTTGTGCGGCCGAATGGATTACGCGGCTGGCTTTATCTTTATGCGCCGCATGGGATCGGCGGCGCTGACCGCCACCGGCCCGGTACTCAACGTACTGCCGCTGGCGGTGAATATCGACGCGCAGGAGACGCTGGCGCAACTGGCGACGCGTCTCTCCGGACAACTGAAAAAAATGCGTCGCCATCAGCGCTACGATGCCGAGCAAATTGTCCGCGATAGCGGTAAAGCGGCGGGCGACGAACCGCTGTTTGGCCCGGTGCTGAACATCAAAGTCTTTGATTACCAGTTGGATATCGACGACGTGCAGGCGCAGACGCATACCCTCGCCACCGGCCCGGTGAATGACCTCGAGCTGGCACTGTTCCCGGACGAACGCGGCGGTCTGTCGCTGGAGATCCTCGCCAATAAAGCGCGTTATGATGAGGCGACGCTGAACCGCCACGTGTCGCGGCTGACCGCGCTGCTGGCGCAGTTCGCCGCCAACCCGGCGCTACGCTGTGGCGAGGCGGAGATGCTGTCGGCGGAAGAAGGCGCGCAGCTGGCATTGATCAACAATACCGCGATGCCGCTGCCGACCACTACCCTCAGCGCGCTGGTGGCGGAACAGGCGCGGAAAACGCCGGATGCCCCGGCGCTGGCGGATGCCAGCTGGCGCTTTAGCTACCGCGAAATGCGCCAGCAGGTGGTGGCGCTGGCCAACCTGCTGCAGCAACGCGGCGTGAAGCCGGGGGATAGCGTGGCGGTTGCCTTACCGCGTTCGGTGTTCCTGACGCTGGCGCTGCACGGCATTGTCGAAGCCGGCGCCGCCTGGCTGCCGCTGGACACCGGCTACCCGGATGACCGTCTGCGGATGATGCTGGAAGATGCGCAGCCATCGCTGCTGATTACCTCTGACGATCAACTGTCCCGGTTTAGCGATATTCCGGGACTGACCAGCTTGTGTTATGAGCAGCCGCTGGCTGCTGAAGATGATACGCCGCTGGCGCTGTCAAAACCGGAACATACCGCGTATATCATCTTCACCTCCGGTTCCACCGGACGGCCGAAAGGGGTGATGGTCGGGCAGACCGCCATCGTGAACCGCCTGCTGTGGATGCAAAATCACTATCCGTTAACCGCCGCCGATGTGGTGGCGCAGAAGACGCCGTGCAGCTTTGATGTCTCGGTATGGGAGTTCTGGTGGCCGTTTATGACCGGCGCCCAGCTGGTGATGGCGGCGCCGGAGGCGCATCGCGATCCACAGGCGATGCAGCGGTTCTTCGCGCAGTACGGCGTGACCACCACCCACTTTGTTCCGTCGATGCTGGCGGCGTTTGTCGCCTCGCTGGATAGCGATAATGTGTCGTCCTGCCGGACGCTAAAACGCGTTTTCTGTAGCGGCGAAGCGCTGCCGACGGAACTGTGTCGCGAATGGGAGCGCTTAACCGGCGCGCCATTGCATAACCTGTACGGGCCGACGGAAGCGGCGGTGGATGTCAGCTGGTATCCCGCCTGCGGGCCAGAGCTGGCGGCGGTCACCGGCACCAGCGTGCCTATCGGCTGGCCGGTATGGAACACCGGATTACGTATTCTTGATGCCGCCATGCGCCCGGTGCCGCCGGGCGTGGCGGGTGATTTGTACTTAACGGGCATTCAGCTGGCGCAGGGGTATCTGGGCCGCCCGGATCTCACCGCCAGCCGCTTTATTGCCGACCCGTTTGCCCCCGGCGAGCGCATGTACCGCACCGGCGATGTGGCGCGCTGGCTGGATAACGGGGCGGTAGAGTATCTTGGCCGCAGCGACGATCAGTTGAAAATTCGCGGTCAGCGCATTGAGCTTGGCGAGATCGACCGGGTGATGGCGGCGTTGCCGGACGTCGCGCAGGCGGTGTGCCACGCCTGCGTCTTCAATCAGGCGGCGGCCACCGGCGGCGATGCCCGCCAGCTCGTCGGTTATCTGGTGAGCGAGTCCGGCCAGCCGCTGGACGTGGCGGCGCTGAAGGCCCGTCTTAGCGAACAGCTGCCGCCGCACATGGTGCCGGTGGTGTTAATCCAGCTGGAATCCTTCCCGCTCAGCGCCAACGGTAAGCTGGATCGTAAAGCGCTACCGCTCCCCTCCTTAAGCAGCGAGCGCAGCGGTCGCCCGCCGCAATCGGCTACCGAAATGGCCGTTGCCGCGGCGTTCAGCCAGCTGCTGGGCTGCGAGGTAAATGACATCGACGCCGATTTCTTCGCCCTCGGTGGCCATTCGCTGCTGGCGATGCGGCTGGCGGCGCAGCTTAGCCGCGAGCTGGCGCGGCAGGTGACGCCGGGGCAGGTGATGGTCGCTTCGACGGTCGGCAAGCTGAGCGCGCTGCTGGCTTCCGACCTGAGCGACGAGCAGGCGCAGCGCCTGGGCTTCGATGCGCTGTTGCCGCTGCGCGAGAGCGACGGTCCGACGCTGTTCTGCTTCCATCCGGCCTCCGGTTTTGCCTGGCAGTTCAGCGTGCTGGCGCGTTATCTTAACCCGCGCTGGTCAATTACCGGTATTCAGTCGCCGCGTCCGACGGGGCCGATGGCTTCCGCTGCCAACCTCGACGAAGTTTGCGAGCACCATCTGCGCACGCTTTTAGCGCAGCAGCCGCATGGGCCTTACTATCTGTTTGGCTATTCGCTCGGCGGAACGCTGGCGCAGGGGATTGCCGCCCGTTTACGCCAGCGCGGCGAAGAGGTGGCGTTCCTCGGCCTGCTGGATACCTGGCCGCCGGAGACGCAAAACTGGGCGGAGAAAGAGGCGAACGGCCTGGATCCCGAGGTGCTGGCGGAAATCGCCCGCGAGCGCGAAGCGTTTCTCGCTGCTCAGCAGGGGCAGGCTTCCGGCGAGCTGTTCAGCGCGATCGAAGGTAACTACGCCGATGCGGTGCGCCTGTTGACGACCGCACACAGTGCGAAGTTTGACGGCAAGGCAACGCTATTTGTGGCGGAGAAAACGCGCCAGAAAGGGATGGATCCGCAGGTCGCATGGGGGCCATGGGTTGGCGAGCTGGAGGTGTTCAGCCAGAACTGCGCCCACGTCGAGATTATCTCGCCGCAGGCCTTTGAAGCGATAGGCCCGGTAGTGCGGGAGATTCTGGGGTAACGGTAGAGCCCGGGCTACCCGTTTTTGGTAGCCCGGCTCAGCACAGCGCAAGCCGGGAATGCGATGGTTGAGATGGTATAGAAAAGATTATCGGCGACCCAGCGGCACTACCAGCGGCGTATGCGCCACCGGATCGTCGATGATCGTGCAGCGCAGACCGTAGATACGCTCAATCAGATCCGCCGTGACGATCTCTTTCGGCGCGCCTTCGGCCACGATCTTACCGTCGCGCAGGGCGATCAGATGGGTGGCGTAACGACAGGCCTGATTGAGATCGTGCAGTACCGCCGCCAGCGTATATCCCTTCTCGCGATTCAGCTCGCTTAACAGTTCCAGCAGGTCGATCTGATGGCTGATATCCAGCCAGGTCGTCGGCTCATCAAGCAGCATAATCGCCGTCTCCTGCGCCAGTACCATCGCAATCCACGCCCGCTGGCGCTGGCCGCCGGAGAGGGTATCCACGCTCTGCAGCGCGAGGTCGACAATACCCGTCGCCCGCATCGCGTTATTTACCGCTGCTTCGTCTTCTTTACGCCAACGGGTAAACATCGGCTGGTGCGGATAGCGCCCGCGCGCCACCAGCTCCTGTACGGTGATATCGCCGGGCGTGGTGGCATTCTGCGCCAGCAGGCCAATCCGCTTTGCCACCTCTTTGCTGGCGTAGTGCTGGATCTGCTCGCCATCGAGATAAACGTGGCCGCTGGACGGGGTCATCAGGCGGCTGAGGGTGCGAAGCAGGGTTGATTTACCACAGCCGTTGGGGCCGATAATCGCCGTGAAATGGCCGTCAGGAATCGTGACGTTCAGCGATTCGGCGATGGTCTTTTTGCCGTAGGCCAGGGTCAACTGGTCGCCGCGCAAACGGGAAGTTACAGCGGTCATTTTTTGCGGGACTCCTGAATTAATAACGCGATGAGGTAGATACCGCCAAGACTGACGGTGACCACCCCTACCGGTAACTGATAAGGCATGAACAGGCGCTGGGCGCAGTAATCGGCCAGCGCCAGCAGCAGCGCGCCGCACAGCGCCGACTGGGTTAACCCCCAGCGTGCGGTGCCGCTTATCCGCCGGGCGATATGCGGGGCGACCAGCGCGACGAAAGAAATAGGCCCGGCCAGCGCGGTGGCGGAAGCGGTCAGCAGCACCGCCACCAGCATCAGCAGCAGGCGTGAACGTTCGACTCGAACCCCCAGCGCGCAGGCGGTATCGTCGCCCATCTCCAGCAGTCGCATCCGCCGCGCCAGCAGCGCGCCGCACGCTAACATCAGCAGGATCAGCGGCGCCGATGGCCAGGTTTTGCCCCACGTCAGGCCGTTGAGCGAACCGGCATTCCACAACCCGGCGGAAAGGGCAGTCTCAAGCGACGCGCGCAGCAGCAGCCAGGTATTGAATGCCACCAGCATGGCGCGCACGCCGATGCCGATAATGATCAGGCGGAAGGTTTCAATGCCGTTGCGCCACGCCAGCAGCCACACCACCAGCGAGGTCAGCACGCCGCCAAGCATCGCCGCCAGCGCGATGGCGGTCAGGTTCTGGCCGAACATCACCATCGCCACCAGCACGCCGCTCCAGGCACCGGTGTTGAAGCCCATCACGTCCGGGCTACCCAGCGGGTTACGCATCAATGACTGAAAAATGGCGCCGCTGACGCCAAGCCCGGCGCCGATCAGCAGCGCCATCAGCACGCGCGGCAAGCGCCATTCGGTGACCACCATGCTGACGTTGCGCGGCGCGTCGCCGAGCAGCGCAGAAACCACCTGTTCAATGCTGAGCGGCACCAGGCCATTACCCAGACCGAACAGGGACACCAGCAGACTGGCGGCGATCAGCAGCAGGCAGCAGAACATCAGGCGGCGGGAGGGAGCCATCACAGCGCACCTCCTCGCGGCTGACGGCGAACCAGCCAGATCAACACCGGCGCGCCGATAAAGGCGCTGACCACCGAAACGCGCAATTCACCAGGCACCAACAGGCGGCCAAGCACGTCGGCAAACAGCAACAGGGCGGGGGTGGCGAGCAGCGTAACCGGCAATGACCAGCGGTGATCCGCCCCTACCAGCCAGCGGGCCATATGCGGCATCATCAGGCCGATAAAGGCGATAGGGCCGACCAGCGCCGTCGCGCTGCCGCACAGGACGGTTATCGCCAGCAGGCCGATTAACTGGGTGCGCGCGACCCGGCTGCCGAGCGCGGTGGCGGTGTCGGCGCCGAGACTCAGGCTGTTCAGCGCCCGGCTGAGAAAAAGGGTTACCACGGCGGCAATCAGCACCGGTAGCAGGACGATTTTCAGCGTTTGCAGGGTGCGAATATCCAGCGAGCCGGCTTGCCAGAAGCGCAGTTGGTCATACACGTCCGGGTTGAGCAGGGCGATGCCGTTGGATAGGCCTTCCAGGACCGCCGCCAGCGCTACGCCCGCGAGGGTCAGGCGCACCGGGCTAAGCTGGCCGCCGCCCTGGCTGCCGGTAAACGCGACCAGTAGCGACGCGGCGAAGGCGCCGCAAAAGGCCATCAGCAACTGCTCCTGCGGCGAAGTGATGCCCAACAGCGCCGCACCGAGCACGATGGCGAAGCTGGCGCCGGAGTTGACGCCGAGCAGGCCCGGGTCGGCCAACGGGTTACGGGTGAGGGTTTGCATTAGCGCGCCGGCGAGGCCAAGCGCGCAGCCGGCCAGCAATCCGGCCAGCGTACGCGGCAGGCGGGCATCCAGTACGATAGTGCAGTCGGCGCTCTGACAGCTGCCGGAGAAGGCATCGACAATCACCGAAGGCGGCAGAGGTTTGGCGCCGATAAGCAGGCTGAGCGCAATCGCGAGAGCTAAAAGTAACAAGAGACCAGGCACGGCGACGGCGCGCACCGTGGTCGTAGAAAACGACATAGTTCAAATCCCTGATATGATAATGATATTAATTATCGTTATCGATTTTATTCAGGTATATTACCATGAGAAACCATAAAAATGGTATGAAAAATAACGACAAGGCCCTTGCATGAACCGACCTTCCCGGCTGCTTGATGTCAGCCTCCTGCGCACCCATCCGGCGTTCCGCGCCGTCTTTATCGCTCGCTTTATTTCTATCCTGTCTCTTGGCCTGCTAGGCGTGGCGATCCCGGTACAAATCCAGATGATGACCCATTCGACCTGGCAGGTGGGGCTCTCGGTGATGCTGACCGGCTGTTCGATGTTCATTGGGCTGATGGTCGGCGGCGTGCTGGCCGACCGTTATGAACGCAAACGCCTGATCCTGCTGGCGCGTGGCACCTGCGGCGTGGGCTTCGTCGGCCTGTGCCTGAACGCTATGCTACCGGAACCCTCGCTGGCGGCAATTTACCTGCTGGGGATCTGGGATGGCTTCTTCGCCTCTTTGGGCGTGACCGCGCTTCTGGCGGCAACGCCGGCTTTAGTCGGCCGCGAAAACCTGATGCAGGCCGGAGCGATCACCATGCTGACCGTGCGTCTCGGTTCGGTGATATCGCCGATGATCGGCGGGCTATTGCTGGCGACCGGCGGCGTGGCCTGGAACTATGGCCTGGCGGCGGCGGGGACGTTCATTACCACCCTGACGCTGCTACGCCTGCCGCTGCTGCCGCCACCGCCGCAGCCGCGCGAGCATCCGCTGAAATCGTTGCTGGCGGGGCTGAAATTTCTCTTTAATAGCCCGCTTATTGGCGGCATTGCGCTGCTCGGCGGCCTGTTGACGATGGCCAGCGCGGTGCGGGTGCTTTATCCGGCGCTGGCGGAAGGCTGGCAGATGTCAAATTCGCAGATTGGCCTGTTGTATGCCGCCATTCCGCTTGGCGCGGCGCTGGGGGCGTTAACCAGCGGACAACTGGCGCATACCGCGAAGCCGGGGGCGCTGATGCTGATAACGACGGTAGGGTCGTTTGTGGCGATTGCGCTGTTCAGCGTGATGCCGTTCTGGGCGCTGGGCGCGCTCTGTCTGGCGCTGTTTGGTTGGCTGAGCGCGATAAGCTCGCTGCTACAGTACACGTTGATCCAAACGCAAACGCCGGAAAATATGCTGGGGCGCATTAATGGCCTGTGGACCGCGCAGAACGTGACCGGCGATGCTATTGGCGCGGCGCTGTTGGGTGGATTAGGGGCGGTAATGACCCCGGTGGCTTCAGCCAGCGCCAGCGGCTGGGCGCTGGTGATTGTTGGCGTATTACTGATTGGCTTATTGCGAGAGCTACGCCGTTTTCAGCGTCCGGAGCAGGCCTGCGAAAGTTAAGCGCGACAACAGCAAAAAGGCCCCGGATTGCTCCGGGGCCTGGCTTCATTTATAACCCTTAGTACGCGCCGAGATCTTTCCAGACGTCGAACTGGCCGCAGTACAGGTCAGGCTGGTTGCCCTGAGACCACCATTTCACCTGATAGTTGTGGCCTTTCCAACTCACGGTTTCAAAGGTACCCCAGTTGCCGCCATAAACGGTTTTGGCATCCCACAGCGGGTAAGGCGTGGCGTCGTCAGATGGTACCACGTCATCATCCTGCGCAGGCGTGGTGTCATCAGTCTCTTTTTCTTCGTCAGCAGGTTCATCTGCCGGCTCATCGGCTGGCTTGTCATCACTCTGACCGTTTCCGGAAGCCACGACAACGGAGAGGATAAAGCGCTGCTGGGTTGACGGTTCGCCCCAGGTATCGCGAACGAACAGCGTGAAAGTGAACTCGGTATCCGCGGTGACTTCCGGTACATCGAACTCAATAACCGCGGCGGTTTTATCCGCAACATCAATGGCTGCCGGCACGCCCCAGCTGTAGCTCAGCTCGTCGCTATCTTCATCAGACGATTTTTCCCCGGACAGGCGTACGCGGGAGCCGCCTACGACCATCATTTCAATTGCCGCTTCCGGCGCATGGTTTACCGTCGGTTCAATTGGCTCATCTTCTGACTTATCGTCTTCTTGTTCATCAGCAGGCACAACGTTAATGCCTTCGAAATAGAACGGGTCCATATCGATAACTTCAGAGGCGATTTCGTAGCCCAGACCTTCACGGGCGGCGTTAACCAGCACGCCGTTATCATGGTCGATAGTCCAGGTAAACAGACCGCCCAGCCCCAGGCTGGCAGCGTATTCCCCTTTGGCTTTGACGGTGCGCGGGGTATCCAGCGACATAAACAGTTTGGATTCCGGGTTGTAGAGGAAATCAGCGTCAGCCACCTGATCGGTATAGACGTTAAAGCCGTTACGCCCTTTCTGGTTTTCCAGATCCAGGTAGTTATAAATGACGTCATACCATTCGTTGGTACCGGATTCAAAGGTACCGACGGTGGTGCCGTTCCCCGGGTTATAGGTGCCTTTCAGCGGAGACAGCGATTCCAGCTCGGCGTTGCGGCCGTTACGGGTATAACCGGCGTAACCGATGTTGATGCGTTCAGCCGGGAAACCTTCCGCCAGCAGATGTTCAACGATGGTGTTAATCGCCCAGCCGCCTTGCTCAATAGCTTTCAGATTGGTGTGGTGGGTGATGCTTTCCGCCCACGGGGTGCCGAAGAAGTCATAGGTCATGACGTTGATGCCGTACAGACCGGCATTCATCAGCGCTTTGACGTTGGAATAATCAAAGGTCTTCACCACGGCGGAGCTGGCGATAGAGATTTTGACATCGCTCAGGCCGGCGGAATCCAGCTGCTTACGCAGTTCGGCAATAAGTAACGCATAGTTTTCACCATCTTCCGGGCCGTAGGGGTTGCCGGCGCCTTCGGCGTTCGGGTATTCCCAGTCGATATCCACTTCGCTGAACATCGGGAACTGTTTGAACAGCTTCACCACGCCTTTAGCGAAGGTTTTACGCGAGGAATCAGATGCCGCGGTTTCATGGAAACCGTTACTCATGCTCCAGCCGCCGATGCTCATGGACAGCACCAGGTTGTGGCCCTGCTGTTTGGCTTTCGCCTGCAGGTCGCGCAGACCGCCGAGCAGGCCTTTGGTGTTTGTCTGGGTTACGGTTTTCGGATCGACATCCCAGCCGCTGACGCTGTGGCCAACGTTAACGTAAGACTGGAAGTCGCCCCACGGGTCGAGGAAGGTCGGTTCATATTTGACTTTGCCGCACTGCTCAGCGCCTTCGGCTACCACATCACGCCACAGGCCATCCACTTTATGGAAGCCGGTCACGCCGACGAAACCAACGATGATTTTATCGTAAGCGGTAGGGGAGACGTTGGTCAGGTCGTAGCCGCGTCCGCGGTTATCTTTCGTATCGCTGCCCTGCAGGCGGCCATCGTACTGAGACCAGTCGGTGTAGTAACCGAAGACCTTTGGTTTGTTGGTCGCGTTTTTGTATTTGTTATAGACCGGTTTAGCGACGCGGTCTGACGTATAGCTGTAGTTGCTGACTTCAGTTGCCGGGTTAAAACCATCTGCCGCATTGCTGGTTTCGGTCAGGGTATCGCCCTTGATCAATTTGCTAGTGGTCACGGTAAGTTCCTTCTGAGTTGAATGTCCACCTCAAGTGGTGTGGGGCAGATATTCAGGGAAGGCGGCGACGATGGCTAATCACAAAACAACACCTGAAACGATGATGATTCGCGTGAGGCGCCGATGAGGTACCAAGAGAGGAAAGAAATAAAAAATTCTTTTATAACAACATGATGATGTGGGTGATGATGTGAAATGAGATCCCGGCGCAGGGCCGGGAAGAGAATCAGGCAAAGAGCGCCGATAAACGCTGCAGCACCAGCATGGCGCTGTAGTAGTCCAGACGGAAGGTTTCGGTCCCCAGCGGATAAACGCGTTTAGCGGCAACCGACGGTAGGTGCGCCAGTAGCGGGTTGGCGTAAATGGCCCCGGCGTCTTTCTCATCGCCGGCGAACAGGAACAGGCTTTCGCCGTTGATACCCGCTGCCAGATTCTCGCCGCCTAACTGCACGATGTCGTGACGCTTACCCTGGCTCTGGCTGGCGTGCAGGTTACCCGGCAGCGTCGCCAGCTTAAAGCCTAACTGTTCCAGCATCTGACCCTGCGCTGATTCCGGCGTCCAGATATTGGCGCTGTGCGCCGCGGCGGTATAAACCAGCGCGGTGACCGGCTGCGGCGGCAACTTTAGTTTCTCTTTTAACGAAACGAGCTGTTTATTGAATTCGGCAATGCGCGCGTCCGCCTGCTTTTCGTGACCGGTAATATGCCCTAATTGGGTAAGAAGCGTCTGCCAGCTTTTATCGTCGTAGTTGATGATAAGGGTCGGCGCGATAGTCGACAGCTGGTCGTACAAGGCCAGCGCGGAATCTCCCCCGGTGGCGCTTATCAGAATCAGATCCGGCATCTGCGCCGCCACCGCTTCGGCGCTGGGTTCGCCAATATAGAGTCGCGCCAGGTTGCGCTTTTTAGCGATATCGCCCCACTGGCGCAGAAAGCCCTGTGCATCAGCCACGCGGTTATTCGGCGTGGTCGCGCCGCTGGCGACCACCGGCGCATCAATAGCCAGCAGCGAGCCGGTGAGGGTGACGCTGGTCGAGACGATGCGCTGCGGTTGGCTTTCCAGTGTATGAGTGCCGCGGCTATCGGCGATCTGACGCGGCCAGTCTGCCGCCAGCGCTGAGTTAATTCCTAAAAGGCACAGCCCGCTGGCGAGTAAAGTACGACGGCAAAAAGTGGCAAAATTCACGAATTCGCATCCTGAGTAAGTTGTAGTAAATACGTCTCATTTTCAACATTGTATTGTCCGGATGCAAGTGTAAGTCGCATAACCTGCTGTTTGTGCGGTTGACAAGGAGAGCAATACCTTTTAGGTTAGCCAACAAAAATATAAATGATAATTATTCTTAATATCTTTATCGTTTTTGGAGGATGATATGGAAACGTCACTGGCTGAGGATGTACAGGAAAAAACGCAGACCCTGTCGCCGCAAAGCTTCTTCTTTATGTCGCCGTACCGCAGCTTCAGCACCACCGGCTGTTTTAGCCGTTTTTCCCAGCCTGCCGTCGGCGGTGATTCGCTGAACGGCGAGTTCCAGCAGAAAATGGCGGCCGCTTTTGCCGAAGCCCGTGCGGCGGGGATCCGCAAGCCGGTCATGGTCGGGGCGATTCCGTTCGACACCAATCAGCCTTCCGAGCTCTATATTCCCGAACGTTGGGAAACCTTCTCCCGTACCGACAAACAGCAGTCCGCGCGTTACGCGGCGCCGCTCAAAGCTATGGATGTTGTCGATCGTCAGGAGATCCCGGAACAGGACGAGTTTTTGGCGATGGTGGAACGCGCCGCCGCGCTGACGGCGACTCCGGAAGTCGACAAAGTGGTGCTCTCAAGGCTGATTGATATTACGACCCGCGACCGGGTCGATAGCGGCGCGCTGCTGGAGCGGCTGATCGCCCAGAACCCGGCGAGCTTTAATTTCCATGTTCCACTGTCCAATGGTGATGTGCTGCTGGGCGCCAGCCCGGAACTGCTGCTGCGTAAAGAAGGGCTGCACTTCAGTTCGCTGCCGCTGGCCGGCTCCGCCCGCCGCCAGCCTGACGATGTGCTGGACCGGGAAGCGGGTAACAAGCTACTGGCGTCGGGCAAAGATCGCCATGAGCACGAGCTGGTGACGCAGGCGATGAAGAGCGTGCTTGGCCCGCGCAGCAGTCATCTGTCGCTACCGGAGTCGCCGCAGCTGATTACCACCCCGACGCTCTGGCATCTGGCGACGCCGATCGAAGGTACGGCGCTGGCGGAAGAAAACGCCATGTCGCTGGCCTGCCTACTGCACCCGACCCCGGCGCTGAGCGGCTTCCCGCACCAGGTGGCGAAGCGGCTGATTGCCGAGCTCGAACCCTTCGATCGCCAACTGTTTGGCGGCATTGTCGGCTGGTGCGATGACGAAGGCAACGGCGAATGGGTGGTGACCATCCGCTGCGCGCGCTTACATCAACGCTCGCTACGCCTGTTTGCCGGCGCGGGTATCGTCCCGGCCTCTTCGCCGCTGGGCGAATGGCGTGAAACCGGCGTCAAACTCACCACCATGCTCAACGTATTTGGCTTGAATTAAGAGGCAAGGATGATTGCATTTACCCGTTGGCCGGAAGAGTTTGCGGCCCGCTATCGTCAAAAAGGCTACTGGCAGGATCTGCCGTTAACCAATCTGATTACTCGTCATGCGGACAATGACGCCGTGGCGATTATCGACGGCGAGCGGCAGATTAGCTACCGCCAGTTTAACCAACTGGTGGATAACCTCGCGTCCTCCCTGCAGCATCAGGGACTCAAGCGTGGAGAAACCGCGCTGGTGCAGCTTGGCAACGTCGCCGAGTTCTACATTACTTTCTTTGCGCTGCTGCGCATCGGCGTCGCACCGGTTAACGCTTTGTTTAGCCATCAGCGCAGCGAACTCAACGCCTATGCCGCGCAGATTAAACCGGTGCTGCTGATTGCCGATCGCGAGCACGCGCTGTTTGCTGACGATAGTTTCCTTAATGGTTTTATCGCTGAGCATCCTTCGCTGCGTGTCGCGCTGCTGCGTAACGATGGCGGCGAGCGCGACCTGGCAACGGAAATTAACCGCACGGCGGATAACTTTGTCGCCAATCCGACGCCGGCTGACGAAGTGGCTTTTTTCCAGCTCTCCGGCGGCAGCACCGGGACGCCGAAGCTTATTCCGCGAACCCATAACGATTACGACTACAGTATCCGCCGCAGCAACGAGATCTGCGGTATTAACGCCGACACGCGCTATCTCAACGCGCTGCCGGCGGCGCACAACTATGCGATGAGCTCGCCGGGATCGCTGGGCGTCTTTCTCGCCGGCGGCCGGGTGATCCTCGCCGCTGACCCGAGCGCCACGTTGTGTTTCCCGCTGATCGAAAAACATCAGATTAACGTCGCGTCGCTGGTGCCGCCGGCGGTCAGCCTGTGGCTGCAGGCTATTCATGAATGGGGCAGCAACGCGCAACTGCAATCGCTGCAGCTGCTGCAGGTTGGCGGAGCGCGCCTGTCCGCGACGCTCGCCGCGCGTATCCCGGCGGAAATCGGCTGCCAGCTGCAGCAGGTGTTCGGCATGGCGGAAGGGCTGGTTAACTACACCCGCCTCAACGATAGCCCGCAGCGAATTATCAACACCCAGGGTTGCCCGATGTGTCCTGACGACGAAGTGTGGGTGGCGGATGCCGACGGTAACCCGCTGCCGCGCGGCGAAGTGGGCCGTCTGATGACCCGCGGCCCTTATACCTTCCGCGGCTATTACAACAGCCCGCAACATAACGCTGAAGCCTTTGATGCCGATGGATTTTACTGCTCCGGCGATCTGATTTCGATCGATGAAGATGGCTATATCACCGTCCAGGGCCGGGAAAAAGATCAGATCAACCGCGGTGGCGAGAAGATCGCCGCTGAAGAGATAGAAAACCTGCTGCTGCGCCATGAGGCGGTGATCCACGCCGCGCTGGTTAGCATTGAAGACAATCTGCTGGGCGAGAAGAGCTGCGCTTATCTGGTGGTGACATCGCCGCTGCGCGCCGTCGCGGTGCGCCGCTTCCTGCGCGAGCAGGGCGTGGCGGAATTTAAATTGCCGGATCGCGTGGAGTGCGTTGCCGCGCTGCCGCTGACGCCGGTGGGCAAAGTCGATAAAAAACAATTACGTCAGTGGCTGGCCGAAGGCAAGCTGGGCTGAAGGAGAACAGAAAATGGCAATCCCTAAATTACAGGCTTACGCGCTGCCGGAAGCCAGCGATATTCCGGCCAACAAAGTTAACTGGGCCTTTGAGCCGTCGCGCGCCGCGCTGCTGATCCATGATATGCAGGAGTATTTCCTCAACTTCTGGGGCGAAAACAGCGCGATGATGGAAAAAGTGGTGGCCAATATCGCCGCCCTGCGCGACTTCTGCAAACAAAACGGCATTCCGGTGTACTACACCGCCCAGCCGAAAGAGCAGAGCGATGAAGACCGCGCCCTGCTGAATGATATGTGGGGGCCGGGGTTGACTCGCTCGCCGGAACAGCAGCAGGTGATTGCCGCGCTGGCGCCGGATGAGCAGGATACGGTGCTGGTGAAATGGCGCTACAGCGCGTTTCATCGCTCACCGCTTGAAGAGATGCTGAAAGAGACCGGCCGCGACCAGCTGATCATCACCGGCGTTTACGCCCATATCGGCTGCATGACCACCGCCACCGACGCTTTTATGCGCGATATCAAACCGTTCTTTGTCGCCGACGCGCTGGCAGATTTCAGCCGCGAAGAGCATTTGATGGCGCTGAAATACGTCGCCGGCCGTTCTGGACGCGTGGTGATGACCGAAGAATTGTTGCCGCTGCCGGCCTCCAAAGCGGCGCTGCGCGCGCTAATTCTGCCGCTGCTCGACGAATCCGACGAACCGCTGGATGATGAAAACCTGATCGACTACGGTCTGGATTCGGTGCGTATGATGGCGCTGGCCGCCCGCTGGCGCAAAGTACACGGCGATATCGACTTCGTGATGCTGGCGAAAAACCCGACCATCGACGCCTGGTGGGCGCTGCTCTCCCGCGAGGTGAAATAATGGCGGCGCTGGATTTTCACGGCCAGACCGTGTGGGTGACTGGCGCAGGTAAAGGCATTGGCTATGCCACCGCGTTGGCTTTCGTCGAGGCCGGGGCCAACGTCACCGGTTTCGACCTTGCCTTTGACGGCGAAGGTTATCCGTTTGCCACCGAAATGCTCGACGTCGCCGATGCCGACCAGGTACGCGACGTTTGCGCGCGTCTGCTCAACGATATCGAACGACTGGACGTGCTGGTGAATGCCGCCGGGATCCTGCGCATGGGGGCTACCGATCAATTGAGCGCGGAGGACTGGCAGCAGACTTTCGCGGTGAACGTCGGCGGCGCGTTTAATCTGTTTCAGCAGACGATGGCGCAGTTCCGCCGTCAGCGGGGCGGGGCGATCGTCACCGTCGCCTCCGATGCCGCGCATACGCCGCGTATCGGCATGAGCGCCTATGGCGCCTCGAAAGCGGCGCTGAAAAGCCTGGCGTTGACCGTCGGGCTTGAGCTGGCAGGTAGCGGCGTGCGCTGCAACCTGGTATCGCCGGGCTCCACCGACACCGATATGCAACGTACCCTGTGGGTCAATGAAGATGCTGAACAGCAGCGGATCCGCGGATTTGGCGAGCAGTTTAAGCTTGGCATCCCGCTGGGCAAAATCGCCCGACCGCAGGAGATCGCCAATACCATTTTGTTCCTCGCCTCTTCTCACGCCAGCCATATTACGCTGCAGGATATTGTGGTCGATGGCGGCTCGACGCTGGGGGCGTAGATGGCCTGGAAACGAGAGCTCACACTTGCGGTGCTGAACGCCAGTAGCGAAAACACCATGGTGGCGCATCTGGGTATTGTCTACACCCGGCTGGAGGAGGCGCTGCTGGAGGCGGAGATGCCGGTGGATGCGCGCACGCATCAGCCGTTTGGCCTGCTGCACGGCGGGGCATCCGCGGCGCTGGCGGAGACGCTGGGCTCGATGGCCGGTTGGCTGATGACCGAAGAAGGGCGATGTGTGGTGGGCACCGAGCTTAACGCTACCCACCATCGTCCGGTCTCCAGCGGTAAAGTGCGCGGCGAATGCCGACCGCTGCATCTTGGCCGCCAGAGTCAGAGCTGGGAAATTGTGGTGTATGACGAAAAAGGGCGGCGCTGCTGCACCTGTCGTCTGGGAACCGCGGTGCTTGGCTAAGACGCTGCTATTTCCCCGGCTTGCGCTGCGCTAAGCCGGGCTACCAAATCACACAGCGCTGTAGCCCCGGTAAGCGGTAGCGCTACCGGGGGTTTTGAGGCAGCCACCCGACAAAAAAACGGCACCGTTCACGGTAATCCTTTCATTTATTTTCCTGCCTTAAGTGATCTCGCTAGCAATGTGAGACAAATCTCCGCCGCGGCATGGCATCTGCGCTGTTTCGAAGTTGTTAAACTCTGCGTTGTGTTCTAGAAACAAACTGTAACATCCTGATTACCCTACCGGTGGACCACAACAATGAATAATTCAGGGAAATACCTTATCTGGACACTGCTCTCCGTGATCGGAGCCTTTGCCCTCGGCTATATCGCCTTAAACCGGGGTGAGCAGATAAATGCGCTGTGGATTGTCGTCGCGGCGGTCTGCGTTTATCTGATCGCGTATCGTTTCTACGGCCTGTATATCGCCAAAACCGTCCTCGGCGTTGACCCAACGCGGATGACGCCGGCGGTACGACATAACGACGGCCTCGATTATGTTCCGACTGACAAAAAAGTGCTGTTCGGTCACCATTTTGCGGCGATTGCCGGCGCAGGGCCGCTGGTTGGCCCGGTGCTTGCCGCGCAGATGGGCTACCTGCCGGGGATGATCTGGATCCTCGCCGGCGTGGTGCTGGCCGGCGCCGTGCAGGACTTTATGGTGCTGTTTGTTTCGACCCGTCGCGATGGCCGTTCGCTTGGCGAACTGGTTAAAGAGGAGATGGGGCCAACCGCTGGCGTACTGGCGCTGGTGGCCTGTTTTATGATCATGGTGATCATCCTCGCGGTACTGGCGATGATCGTGGTGAAAGCATTGACCCACAGTCCGTGGGGGACATACACCGTCGCCTTTACCATCCCGCTGGCGATTTTTATGGGCATCTATATTCGCTATCTGCGCCCGGGGCGCATCGGCGAGGTGTCGGTGATAGGCCTGGTGATGCTGGTGTTTGCGATCATTTCCGGCGGCTGGGTGGCGGAAAGCCCGACCTGGGCGCCGTGGTTTGATTACACCGGCGTACAGCTGACCTGGATTCTGGTGGGTTACGGCTTTGTGGCTGCGGTACTGCCAGTCTGGCTGCTGCTGGCGCCGCGCGACTATCTCTCCACGTTCCTGAAAATCGGCACCATCGTTGGGCTGGCGATTGGCATCCTGATTATGCGCCCGACGCTGACCATGCCGGCGCTGACGAAGTTTGTTGACGGCACCGGCCCGGTATGGACCGGCAACCTGTTCCCGTTCCTGTTTATCACCATCGCCTGCGGCGCGGTTTCCGGCTTCCATGCGCTGATCTCCTCCGGCACCACGCCGAAAATGTTGGCCAACGAAGGGCAGGCCTGCTTTATCGGCTACGGCGGCATGTTGATGGAATCCTTCGTCGCCATTATGGCGCTGGTGGCGGCCTGTATTATCGATCCGGGCGTCTACTTCGCGATGAACAGCCCGATGGCGGTGCTGGCGCCGGCAGGAACCACCGATGTCGTGGCCTCGGCGGCGCAGGTAGTGAGCGGCTGGGGCTTTAGCATAACCCCGGATACGCTGCGCCAGATTGCCAGCGAGGTCGGCGAACAGTCGATTATTTCACGCGCCGGCGGCGCGCCGACGCTGGCGGTGGGGATGGCTTACATTCTGCACGGCTCGCTGGGCGGGCTGATGGATGTCTCTTTCTGGTACCACTTCGCCATTCTGTTTGAGGCGCTGTTTATCCTGACGGCGGTTGATGCCGGCACCCGCGCGGCGCGATTCATGCTGCAGGATCTGCTGGGCGTGGTGAGTCCGGGGTTGAAAAAAACCAGCTCGCTGCCGGCTAACCTGCTGGCGACCGCGCTGTGCGTCCTGGCGTGGGGCTACTTCCTGCATCAGGGGGTGGTCGATCCGTTGGGCGGCATCAATACCCTGTGGCCGCTGTTCGGTATCGCCAACCAGATGCTGGCGGGGATGGCGCTGATGCTGTGCGCGGTGGTACTGTTCAAGATGAAACGCCAGCGCTATGCGTGGGTGGCGCTGCTGCCGACAAGCTGGCTGCTGATTTGTACGTTGACCGCCGGCTGGCAGAAGTCGTTTAGCCCGGATACCAAAGTCGGTTTTCTGGCCATCGCCAATAAATTCCAGGCGATGATCGACAGCGGCGCCATTCCGCCGCAGTATACGGAATCGCAGCTGGCGCAGCTGGTGTTTAATAACCGTCTTGATGCCGGGCTGACTATCTTCTTTATGATTGTGGTGGTGGTTCTGGCGCTGTTCTCGATTAAAACCGCGCTGGCGGCGTTGAAAGAGGATAAACCGACGGCGAAAGAGACGCCGTATGAAGCGATGCCCGCGGATGCGCAGACCTTAACGGCGCAGGCAAAACGCGCGCATTAACCTGTTTGGCCTACCTTTCTTCTCCTCCCTCTCCCTGTGGGAGAGGGCTGGGGTGAGGGAAATAAGCGAGAAACTCATTATGTTCGACACCCTTTCAAAAGCAGGAAAATATTTAGGCCAGGCGGCGAAGATGATGATCGGCGTGCCGGATTACGATAACTACGTTGAGCATATGCGAATAACCCACCCGGATCAGACGCCGATGACCTATGAAGAGTTCTTTCGCGAACGCCAGGACGCGCGCTATGGCGGTAAGGGCGGGGCGAAGTGCTGCTAGCCTTCTTTCGGTAAGTAGAGGCTGATTTGCTCCTGGGTACAGCCGTAAATCGCCGCCAGTTTTTCGCGGGTCCGCTTCTGCGGACGGGAGTCCAGCGCTTCCAGCTGTGACACCGCGGACTGGCTGATGCCGAGTTTAGCCGCGACCTCCCGCTGTGAGAGTCCGCGCAGGATACGCCACGCGGCCTGCAGGCTGACGTTTTCTTTATGCATCACGTCGCAGACATCCCCTGGCAGCATTACGTTATCATAGATATCTGATTCATAAGAAATATCTTCCCAATTGTTTTCATCCTCGTCGTCGTACTCCAGCAGAGCCAGGCGCATACGAAAGTAATCACTGTAAGGAATGACGACATACTGGTCTTTTCCTTCTTCATCCTTGATGTACTGAATAGTCATATTCGGTATGTTCCTCATGAAGGTAGGTGGTGGTGGTTCGGCGTTTAACCGCCACTACGTAGCAGGTATCGTCCGGCGGATCCCCAAAGATGTAGATGACTCTGTAATCACCTAATCGCAGCCTGTAGTGGTTTTCGGGAAAGGACAATTTTTTGATATCCGAGATAGGTGAAGCTTTATCATTCATCTTCTCCAGCCTGGATTTAATGCGGTTCTTATACCGATTATCGATTTTAGAAAATTGCTTATTTGCCGTTTTTGACCAGACAATCTTCATCCGTACCTCCACTGTACGCCCACACAAAACATAAGGAAATAATAAGACTATTAGATAAATTCCGAATTTCTTATGGAGTACAGTAGAGCGGAGAAAAAACGCAGGTAAGAGGCAAAGCGTAACCCGTCGAGGCGGCGCGGGAAGGCCTCTGCCGGGCGACAGAGGCTTGCAGAAAAGATGCGATCAGGCGTTCAGGCCGCCATCCACGTCGAGCCCCGTACCGGAGATCTGCCCGGCGGCCGGGCTGGCCAGGAAGGTGACCGCCGCGGCGATGTCTTGCGGCTGGCCGTAGTGACCGACCGCAATCATCTGGCGCTGGGCTTCCGCCTGTTCCCCATCCTCCGGGTTCATATCGCTGTTGGTCGGCCCTGGATGGACAAGGTTAACGGTGATCCCGCGAGGGCCTAAATCACGCGCCAGGCCACGGGTCAGGGAGTTGAGGGCGGACTTGGTCATGGCGTAAACCGCGATGCCCGGCATGGCTACGCGGTTGGCCAGACAGCTGCCGATGTTGATGATCCGTCCGCCATCGGACATATGCACCAGCGCTTCCTGGATAGCGATGACCACCCCACGAATATTGACGTTGATAAGGTCGTCAATGTCCGCCAGCGTCATGGATTCCAGTGGACCGCCGCGGGCGATGCCAGCGTTGTTGACCAGAATGTCCAGCCCGCCGAGGGCCCGGGCTGCATGGGTGACGGCATCCTGAATGGCCTGCGCGCTGGCGCTGTCTGCCTGCACCGCTTCGCTGTACCGACCCAGCGTCTTAATTTCATCGGCGACTGCCTGGGCTTTATCGGCCGATTTTTCATACGTAATAACCACATCGGCGCCGGCGCGCGCCAGCGACAGCGCAATAGCGCGACCCAACCCACGGCTGGCGCCGGTAACCAGCGCCTTCTTACCTGTTAAATCGATCTGCATGATGACCTCGTTACGAGAGTGGTGAGAATCATCATTAGGTATAGATGGTCTGGGTGATTAACGGCTGAAGTATTCCACCTTCTCAAACGTCGCGCGCAAAGCGTCAGGGGTTAACGTCGCCGGCAGGCTAAAGCGCTGCCAGGGCGGGAAGCGCTCCTTATAGGTGTTGGGCTAACCTGATGTTATCTCTGGACATCCAGATGGCTAATATTATTTGGTTTTAGCTTATGCTTTTTACGCAGTTGTCAGGCATCGGCGGCTGTGAAAAATTCGTTAAATCAGAATATTAATTGCCTGGGGAGGGTGATGAGCGTGAATCGCCTTGAGATGCATAACATTAGCCTGGCCTTTTCCGGCTTTCAGGCGCTGAGCAAGGTGGCGTTTACCCTTAAGGGCGGAACGGTGCATGCGCTGACCGGCGCCAACGGCGCAGGCAAATCGACGCTGATGGCGGTGTTGTGCGGGACGCATGCCGATTACGAAGGTGAAGTGGTGATCAATAACCAGCCGGTTAGCATTCGTTCGCCGCGCGATGCAAAGCAACTGGGGATCCATCTGGTACAGCAGGAGGTGGATGTTGCGCTGGTTCCGGGGCTGAGCATTGCGGAAAACATCATGCTGGACAGGCTGGCTGAACCGGGTGCGGTTTTTCGCTGGTCGCGGGTGCGTCAGCAGGCGCGCGAAGCGCTGGCGCAGCTTGATATTGCGCTGGACGCTCGACGTTCAATCGATAGCTGTACCCTTGCCGAAAAGCAGCAAATTCTGCTGGCTCGCGCACTGTCGCACCACTGCCGTTTTTTGATTCTTGATGAACCCACCGCGCCCTTGGATCAGCACGAAAGCGAACGCTTATTTGCGGTGGTTCGTCGTCTGCAGCAGCAGGGGATCGGCGTGGTCTTTATTTCGCATCGTATTCATGAACTGAAAGCGATTTGCGACACCCTGACGGTGCTGCGCGATGGCCGTTTAATCGAAAGCGGGCCGATGGCCGAACTCAGCGGCGAACAGATCGTCGAAAAAATGCTCGGCCACGAGTTGAGCGATATTTTCCCGCCTGCGCGTCCGCCGCATGGCGAAGAGGTGCTGTTGCAGGTTGACGGTTTGCATGACGAAGCGCTGTTGCAGGATATCTCGCTACGCCTGCATAAGGGGGAAATTCTCGGTATCGCCGGCTTGGCGGGCGCGGGGAAAACTGAACTCTGCAAAGCCTTATTCGGCGCCAGCAAAAGCCGACTGCGCTACGGCGAACTTAACGGCCAGCCGTGGCGGCCGCGCGATCCGGCCGATTCCGTCCTCCAGGGGCTGGCGCTGGTGCCGGAAGAGCGGCGCAAAGAGGGGATATTCATTGATGAGGCGATCGCCATGAATCTGGCGGTCAGCGCCGATAACAGCTTTTCGCGCTGGAGCCTGTTCGGCCATCGGCAGGCGTGGCGGTGGGCGCAGGAGGTAATTGCCCGTATCGGCGTGCGTGCCACCGGACCGGGGCAGTCACTGCGCCGTCTCTCCGGCGGTAATCAGCAAAAAGTGGCCATCGGCAAATGGCTGCGCGGCAGCGCAAACGTGCTGATTTTCGACGAGCCGACGAAAGGGGTGGACGTGAAAGCGAAAACCGATCTGTTTCAGTTGATTGATGGCCTGGCGCGGGAGGGCCGGGGCGTGATTTACGCCTCCGGCGAATTTTCCGAGCTGGTGGGCCTGTGCGATCGCATCTGCGTGTTGTGGGATGGGCGCATTGTGGCGGAAATACCCGGCGCCGAGGCGCGGGAAGAGACGATTCTTTATTACTCCACCGGAGGAGCGGCAGCGTGAGCAAGGCCCTGGCAGTCAACGCGACGGTATCGGGCCGTCAGCGGTTTTTCGATTTTCTCTATAAATGGGGTATGTTGCTGACCGTGGTGCTGCTGGTTGGCGTCTTTGGTTTAGCCTCAGATAACTTTCTTGATCCCTTTAACATCATCAACATTCTGCGCTCCATCGCTATCGTGACGGTGATTGCCATCGGGGTGTCGATTTCGCTCACCATCGGCGGCTTTGATCTGTCGGTGGGGTCGACGGCGTCGCTGGCGAATGCGTTAGTGATTTCGTTGTTTGTCTGGCACGGCCTGAACACCACTGAAGCCATTCTGATTACCCTCGCGCTCTGTACGCTGGTGGGGTTATTCAACGCGTTTCTGATCGTGGTGCTGCGCATTCCTGACATGCTCGCCACGCTTGCCAGCCTGTTTGTGATTCAGGGCGTGGCGATGACCTACAGCTACGGCGGTTCGATCACCGAAAATATGGTGTTGCCGAGCGGCGATATGGCTGAAGGCACGATTCCGGCGGCGTTTGGCGCGCTGGGGCAGGTGCCGACCATCGTCATTATCATGCTGGTGGTAACGCTGATCGCACAGCTGGCGCTGTCGTTCACCACCCACGGGCGGCGGATGTACGCCATCGGCGGTAATCCGGAGGCGGCGCGGCTCTCCGGCCTGCGGATCACGCGCTATAAAGTGGCGGCCTACGTGATTGCCTCGCTGCTGGCCGGGCTGGGCGGCATTCTGCTGGCATCAAGGATTGGTTCTTCCCAGGTGAACGCCGGCGGCGGTTACCTGATGGACGCGGTCGCGGCGGCGTGGATCGGCTTTTCGCTGGCGGGCTCCGGCAAGCCGAATGCGCTGGGGACGCTGGTGGGAGCGGTGATCCTCGGCGTGCTTTCCAATGGCCTGGTGATGCTGTCAGTGCCCTATTACGCGATGGACATTATTAAAGGACTGGTGCTGGCTGGCGCGCTGGCACTGACCTATTTTCAGCGCCGTACCTAACACTTTACAGGGTAAACAAAATGAAAAAGATAGCACTTTCTCTTATGGCGCTGGGCCTGCTGCAGTCGATGGCAGCGCTGGCGCAGACCCCAACGCCGGTTCCGGCGGCGATAGCTGAGCATAACGGCCCGATCCGCATCGCGGTGATTCGCAATCTCGGTTCTGACGATAACACTACCCAGTTTGTCGCCGGGGCGATTCAGGAAGGTAAAAAGCTCGGTTTTAAAGTCAGCGCTTTCCTGAGCAACGGTGATGACGCGAAGTTCCAGGATTTCGTCAATCAGGCCATTAGCCAGAAATACGACGGTATTATTCTTTCCCAGGGGCGCGATCCCTACTCGACCGCGCTGGTGAAAAAAGCGGTCGATGCCGGGATCAAAGTGGCGGTGTTCGATACCGCGGTGCAGGGAGCCGTCCCCGGCGTGACGGTTAGCCAGCAGGATGACGCCTCGTTGACCGAGCTCTCTTTTGGCCAACTGGTAAAAGACTTCAACGGCAAGGCCAATATTATCAAGCTATGGGTGGCAGGCTTCCCGCCAATGGAGCGCCGCCAGGCAGCCTACCAGACGCTTCTTAAACAAAATCCGGGGATTAAAGAGCTGGAGTCTATCGGCGCCGTTTCATCCGACGTGCAGGGTGACACCGCTAACAAGGTCGGCGCAATTTTGGCTAAGTATCCTAAAGGTAAAATTGACGCCATCTGGGGGACGTGGGATGCCTTTAGCCAGGGAGCCTATAAGGCGCTGAAAGAAAACGGGCGCAGCGAAATCAAACTCTACAGCATCGATATTTCCAATCAGGATTTACAGCTGATGCGGGAGGCCGGTAGCCCGTGGAAGGTTAGCGTGGCGGTCGATCCGAAACTCATTGGCGCCACCAACGTACGCTTGATTGCCAATAAGATTGCCGGGGAAAGCACCCCGGCTACCTACGATTTCAAAGCGGCGGCGATTCCGCAGGCGCTGCTGGCGGCACAGCCGGGGGCGGTCAACGTGGCGTCGCTGGGGAAAATCATCCCTGGCTGGGGGCAGACCGAAGACTTTATTGCCCCGTGGTTTGCCACCCTGGAAGCCCAACATAAATAATCACGCGGTTAGCTGTACTGACGTACGCGGGCGATAAGTTCGTCCACGCTATCGATACGCTCGGCGATGACGATCAGCGCTTTGCCGAGCGTAATTGCATGGCGCAGGCATTCGTGGCGCATGGCCGTGTCCTGAATCGAATCGATATCGGCGACGTGTGAAAGCCCGACGCTGCGGCGTATCAGTTCAGTTCCGCAGAATCCAATGGCATCGCACCATACTTTTTTGAGGAATACTGAGGCGTAACCGGGGCAGGCCAGCGCCGCATCGCGGGTTTTCTCCGCCGCTAACGCCTGGAAACGCTCGCTGAAGGTGTGCCACAAGGTCTGTATATCGTTGAGCCGCTGCTCGCGCGCGGCTGCGGCATCGCGAATGCCGAGATGGCCAGGTAGACCGCAATAGTTAAGCAACAAATTGCCAATGGCGGTGCCGACGTCAAAACCGATAGGGCCGAAATAGCCAAATTCGGCATCGATGGCTTTAAGGCTATTTTCAGCGACGAAGATGGAGCCGCTATGAATATCGCCGTGCAGCAGGGCTTCGGCCTGTGAGAAAAAGCGGTGCTTCAGCGCCGCGACCGCCAGTTTAAGCTGAGCGTCCTCACGCAGGGCGGCAACCTCTTCTTCCAGCTCCGCCGGGTAGTTATTGCGCTCGTGGATCTGATACGGATCGTTAAAAAACAGATCCTCGGTGATCTCGCACATTTCCGGATTGATAAATTGCGCCACCTGCGCTTTTTTCTCATGCGGATGGAGATAGAAATCGCTGGTGTGGAACAGCGTCTGCGCCAGATATTCGCCCAACTGGCCTGCTGCCTGCGGATAGTAGACGTTGCCGATAAGCTCGCCGCGCCAGATACGGTGGTCGGAAAGGTCCTCCATCACCATCACCGCCAGAGCGGGATCGAAATGAATAATGTGTACCGTATGCTGCGGGCTGTGCTGATAGTGGGCGACCAGGGTCTGTGCTTCGAGGCGCGCGCGGTCGAGGGTCAGCGGCCAGGATTCGCCGACGCAGCGCACGTAGGGCAGCGCCTGCTTAACAATAATCCGGCTCACGCCCTGAGCATCGAAAATTTTGAACACCAGATTGAGATTGCCGTCGCCTACCTCCTGCGCCGACACCAGCTCAGACGGATCGTCGAGCCCGCCAAATTGTTGTGCGTAAGCCACCGCATCGCTGGCCGTGAAGGTATGGTATTGCGACATTGCCTCGATCCTCAAAAGTGCTGAATTAAGCCGTTCAGACGTCTATACATCTGGATTTCATCCTGACACAATGTGATACAACAACGCAACAGGGATTTAACGATATGCAGACACTACAGACCACCAGCCTGCGGGTAAGCGAAAATCAGCTTTTTATTCTCGATCAACAGGCATTGCCGCAGGAAAAACGCTGGCTGGCGGCGGATAACGTTGCGCTGCTGGTGGACCATATTCATGCTTTGCGGGTGCGCGGCGCGCCGTTGATTGGTCTCTCCGCCAGTCTGCTGCTGGCGCTGTTGGCGCAGCGCGGCTTATCCCGCGACGAGCTCACTCAGGCGCTGGAAACCCTGCGCGCGGCGCGGCCGACGGCGGTCAATTTAATGAATAATCTCGATCGTATGAAGCAGGCGCTGGCGCAGGAAGACTATCCGCAGGCGCTGGAGAGCGAAGCGCTGCGCCTGATTGCGGAAGATAAACAGCTGTGCGCCAGCATTGCCGAAGCTGGCAATGCGCTGGTAACGCCGGGTAGCCGTTTGTTGACCCACTGTAATACCGGTGGCCTGGCGACGGCGGGGGGCGGCACCGCGCTGGGGGTTATCGCTTTGGCCTATGAACAGGGCAAGGTGGCTAACGTCTGGGTCGATGAGACGCGGCCGCTGCTGCAGGGCGGGCGCCTGACCGCCTGGGAATTGGGGGAGCTGGGCGTGCCGTATCAGCTTATTACCGACTCAATGGCCGCCAGCCTAATGGCGCAGGGGCAGGTTGATGCGGTATGGGTCGGCGCGGATCGTATCGCCGCCAACGGCGACGTGGCGAATAAAATTGGGACCTATTCGCTGGCGGTGCTGGCTCACTATCATCGTATTCCTTTCTACGTGGCGGCGCCGCAAACCACTCTCGATCGCTACTGCCCGAACGGCGCGGCGATCCCGATTGAACAGCGTGCGGCGCAAGAGGTGACCGGCGTAAAAGGCAGCTTTGGCGCCGTGCAGTGGGCGCCAGAAAACGCGCCGGTTTATAACCCGGCCTTTGACGTGACGCCAGCTGCGTTAATCAGCGGTTGGGTGCTGGATAGCGGCGTGGTCACGCCACAGCAGGTGGCGGACGGTATTTTTGCGCCGCTGGCGTAACGGTTAACAGTGATAAGGAACGATTATGTGGCAAGAGCGACTCGCACAACTGGTGACCACCTGTCACTGGATTGGCGCAAAAGGGTGGGCGCCGGCAACCGGCGGCAATATGTCAGTACGCGAGGATGCGCGCTGGTGTTGGTTGAGCGAATCGGGGCGCGATAAGGGCAGCCTGACCAGCGACGATTTTTTACAGGTGGACATCACCAGCAATCGCGCGCCGTCGGGCCGTAAACCGTCGGCGGAGACCGGGTTGCATAC
The DNA here is from genome assembly GCF_057196925.1 of Klebsiella sp. SYXHC3. Lineage (NCBI taxonomy): Bacteria > Pseudomonadati > Pseudomonadota > Gammaproteobacteria > Enterobacterales > Enterobacteriaceae > Klebsiella > Klebsiella sp. SYXHC3. The sequence continues at coordinate 394,822 of NZ_JBXUNG010000003.1, forward strand.
GCTGGTTTATCGTCTGTTTCCTGAAGCGAACGTCGTGCTGCACGTGCATACCGTGCACGCTACGGTGCTCTCACGTCTTGAAACCAGCGATACCCTGCAGCTGCAGGGCTATGAAATGCAAAAAACGCTGAGCGGGCAACATAGCCATCTCGATAGCGTACCGGTGGCGATTTTCGATAACGATCAGGATATCGAGGCGCTGGCGGAGCGGGTTGAAGCGTATGCCCGTAGCCATCCTTTGCGTTATGGATTTTTGATCCGCGGCCACGGTTTAACCTGCTGGGGCAGGGATGTTAGCGAGGCGCGGCGTCAGCTGGAAGGGCTCGAATTTCTCTTCGAATGCGAGCTGCTGCGCCGCCGCTATGCATAAAGGTTAGGGTAAGCGCGGATAGGCATCGGCGATAGCATCGCCGGTGAACTGTGCTATCCAGCCTTCCGGATTGTCAAAAATACGAATGGCGGTGAAATTCGGCTCCGAACCCATATCGAACCAGTGCGGCGTATGCGCCGGGACGGAGATCAGATCGTTCTTTTCGCACAGCACCTGAAAGACTTCATCGCCGATATGCAGGCAAAACAGCCCGGCGCCTTCGACAAAGAAGCGTACTTCATCTTCGCCATGGGTATGCTCATTGAGGAATTTAGCCCGCAGCGCCTCTTTCTGCGGATTATCCGCCCGCAGGCTAATGACATCCCAGCTCTGGTAGCCCTTTTCAGCCACCAGTTTATCAATCGCATGCTGATAGGCCGCAATAACGGTTTCAGCGGTTGGCGCCGGGCCCAGGTAGCGATCGGCCTGCCAGCGCTCGAAGCGCACCCCTTTTGCGCGCAATTGCTGCTGGATTTCATCGGCGTTGCTGCTGTGCCAGCGTGGATGGCTGGCGTCGTTAACGGAAAAAATAGTTAATTCGCTCATGCGGGAAGTTGCTCCGGGTCGATGTCGTCAAAACGCTGAACCTGTGGATGATGGCTGGCCGGGTCGCGGTCGCCGCGTACCAGCTGCAGGGTGCGTAAACCTGCCGCTTCGGCGGCGTCCAGTTCCTGATGGATATCAGAGAGGAACAGAATGCTCGCCGGGCTATGCCCCAGTTGTTCGGCGATAGTGCGATAGGATTGAACTTCGCGTTTGGCGCCGACCAGGGTATCGAAATAGCCGCTGAAGAGATGAGTAATATCACCTTCGTCGCTGTAGCCAAATAACAATTTCTGCGCGGCGACCGAGCCTGAGGAATATACATATAAATCAATGCCCATCGCCTTCCACTTCTCCAGCGCCGGGAGTACATCGGGATAAAGATGGCCGGTAAAGTCGCCGTTCAGATAGCCCTCGCGCCAGATAATGCCCTGCAGCGCTTTCAGCGCCGTGGATTTACGATCCTCATCCATGAAGCGGAATAGCGTGTCGATAAGCGCTGCGGTGCTGGCTTCGGGAGCGGCGATTTCTGTACGCAGATTGTCGAGAATGGTACTGACCGGCTCGACATACTGCTGCGCGCTGACAAAAGCGGCCAGCCGCTCGCGGGCGTAGGGGAATAAGATGTTATGGACAAAGCGAATGTCGCTGGTGGTGCCTTCAATATCGGTCACGATAGCGCGGATCATGGTATCTCCAGAGTGGATAGTGCGCCGTGCTGCCGGTGGCGTCGGTTTGCCGCCTGCCTGCGGCAAGCGAAATAACGTTAGCATTTAGACGTCTAAGCGTCTTGATTGCCAAATATTAACATCGTGTTATAGTGGCTTCAACAACAGCATTACAATCGGAACAAAGATAATGAGCAATAAGCCACTGATTCCTGAGAGTAAACTCCCTGCATTAGGCACCACCATTTTTACCCAGATGAGCGCGCTGGCGCAGCAGCATCAGGCCATCAATCTATCACAAGGTTTTCCGGATTTTGATGGCCCGCGTTACCTACAGGAACGGTTGGCCTGGCACGTCGCCCAGGGGGCTAACCAGTACGCTCCGATGACCGGCGTACCGGCGCTGCGCGAAGCCATTGCCGATAAAACCGCTGAGCTGTATGGCTATCGCCCGGATGCGAATAGCGATGTTACCGTCACCGCGGGGGCGACCGAAGCGCTGTATGCGGCGATCACCGCGCTGGTCAGAGCCGGCGATGAGGTGATCTGCTTTGACCCGAGCTATGACAGCTACGTGCCGGCGGTAGAACTTTCCGGCGGGGCGCTGAAACGTATTGCTCTGCAGCCGCCGCATTTCCGCGTTGACTGGCAGCAGTTTGCCGCCACGTTAAGCGACCGCACCCGTTTGGTGATTCTTAATACGCCGCATAATCCATCAGCCACCGTCTGGCAGCGGGAAGATTTTGCCGCGTTGTGGCAGGCGATCGCTGAACGGGAAATCTACGTTATCAGCGACGAAGTGTATGAACATATCTGTTTTGCAGAGCAGGGCCATACCAGCGTGCTGGCCCATCCGCAGCTGCGCGAGCGGGCAGTCGCGGTCTCTTCTTTCGGTAAAACCTTTCACATGACCGGCTGGAAAGTGGGTTATTGCGTGGCGCCTGCCGCCATCAGCGCCGAACTGCGTAAGGTGCACCAGTATTTGACGTTTGCCGTCAATACGCCGGCTCAATTGGCGCTGGCGGATATGCTGCACGCGCAGCCGGAGCACTACCGCGAGCTGCCTGCGTTTTATCGGCAGCGTCGGGATCTGTTTATCGATGCGCTACGCGATAGCCGGCTGGAGATTTTGCCTTGTGAAGGGACCTACTTCTTGCTGGCCGACTATAGCGCGATCTCTGACCTTGATGACGTCAGCTTTTGTCGCTGGCTGACCACTGAAGTCGGCGTGGCGGCGATCCCGCTGTCGGTATTCTGTGCCGATCCGTTCCCGCATAAGCTGATTCGCCTGTGCTTCGCCAAGCAGCCGGAGACCCTGCTGGCGGCAGCAGAGCGGCTGCGTCGCCTGTAGCTATTTCACCGTCCATGCCTGAGAAAATTGACGGTCGGCGAACATCTCGGCCAGACCGTTAATTTGCTTCAGGCGCAGCACTTCATCGGCATCCATCCCCAGCTCTTTGCTGATTTTGCTATTGCTCCAGCCGAGATTGGCCAGCTCGCGGACAATTTCCGACATCGCGTGGATCTGATGGCGCCCGCGCGCCCGGTTGTGGCGGATAGTCGCGGCTATCAGGGCATCGCGCGGGGGGCTGTTCGCCGACAGACAGGTTACCGGCAAATATCCCTTGAGCTGTTTTTTCAGCGACAGCTTGCTGCCCGCCAGTTCGTGGCGGTGAAAACCGTCAACGATGGTATAGCGTTTTGACTGTTGATTCTGCACCACGATCGGTTGCGTGAAACCATTGGCCTCCAGCGAAGTTAATAACAGCCGCTTTTCCGGCGGCGCAAGGTTATTAGGGTTGTAATCGTTGGGAACCACCTCTTCCTCTTTAACCCATAGCACGCAGTCAACCGGCTGGTTGTGAAAGGGGCTATGGCGGTGCAGAGCCTGGCGAAAGTGATTCAGCGCGTCGATTTTTTCCTCTTCCGGCAGCGCTGCCAGATACTCTTCTATTTGGGTAATTAGTCGTTGTTGCATAGCAGTCCCCATTGTTGGCGTTTTTTACTTATGCGCTTGCAGTAGCTTTTATAGCGGGTGGCTTTAGTTGGGCTAAATGAGAGCTGGCGACACCAGTAATCATTGTTTAATAACACTTTGCAGACGCGCCGCCATGAAGGGATATCCCGGGTGCCGATGTCGCTCTCCTGGCTATCGGGGATATCCTCCATTCCCTGTTTTTGATACCAATGCAGATAGACCGCGATTTTATTACGATAATGCTCGGCGGTTGGCCGCGGCATGCTATCCAGCAGGAACAGGGCGTAACTCTTCCAGCTGTGGTGCCCGGGTTTATCGAGTTTGCGGTGGCCATAAAATTTGTTGTCGTACCCTGCGTAAATACCACCGCTGTGCACGCCGTTTACGCGCTGGCAAATGGCTGCCCAACGTTCTGGCTCCAGCACGTGATACAGCCAGAGACCCTGGCGCTGCTCCGGGCCAAAGGGTTCGCAGATGCGCATATAGCGCAGCGGCACCCCGGCCTGATACATCAGATCGTAAAGGGGGTTATAGGTATGACCGCTTTTGCTAAACCACGTCCAGATATCGGCGGTTTTCCAGTCATAAATCGGGTAGATGTACCAGGTATGGCCGCCCGGTGCCGATGTCGTCCATGGCTTATCATCGGCAAAGCGCAGTTTGCGCTGCGAGGAGATGGTCATAAACCGATTAAGCGATTCATCTGCCCGGATACCCACCATCATCGCCGCCGGACGGTTTTGTGAAAACCAGTCGGCGAAATCACGGACGAACTCTTCGAAGCTCATTCCGCTGCTATAAAACGGGAAATAGCCGGGATCGGTAATGGCGTCAGCGGGCGGCTGGCGTACCCAGTTGACGCCCGGCTCCCAGCATTGCCACTCCGGCGAAAACTGAGTCAGTGAATTTTGCGTGGTGAGCGGTAGGGCGACCCAATAAAATTTCTCAATAACATCCTGGTATTCGGTACGGATATTTTCGCAATGCTGAATGGTGCAGGAAAATTGCGCCTCCCAATCAATAAACAACACGTTGAATTTTTTTCCCATTTGCCGGGCGCAAAGCGCCGCCAGGTGCAGCATGGTGGTGGAGTCTTTTCCGCCGGAGAAAGAGATGCAGATGCGTGAAAAATTTTCTAATACCCACTGTATCCGCTGCTGGCTAGCCTGAAGAACGGACTCGGGTAATGGAATTTTTACCAAAGACATTACCATTAATCCTTTAATGTGATGGATGCGCTTTCACGGTAGTGTAGAACACATTAATGGTAAGGTTAATATGAAATGGTAATGTTTTAAGTGGGTTCAATGTAATTCACACAAACATATTCACCATGTGAATATGTTTGTAATGGCAAATTAGTTGACTGCGGTATTTTGCGTAATAAATTCGGAAAATTTGGGGTTGTTTAATGATGAACGATTATAAATCATATAGGCCATTACCGGAGGGATCGGGTCAGGCAAAATGATTTCGCGGAATTTAAATGAAGCGCTAAAATAACTTAATGCGTGCTTCGGGACAAAACCAATAAGATCGCTCTGATTGATCATCGTTAAAATAGCTATTAGCGAGTTGCTGCGAAACGCAATTCTTCTTTCAGGCATGAGATCGCTCCCGTGCTGTTGAAAGGCCTTTACATTCGGGTCAGATGAGGTGTAAAGCGTAAATCCTTCCCGAGACACCTCTTCAAATGAATTCAGATGATCTGCACGAGGGTGGCCTTCGCGACAAACCAGTGCAATTTCTAATTCCTGAAAAGGCTGGCAAATAGTACTGTGATTAGAAAGAGGCGTAATACTATAAATCAGGTCGGCTTTACGGTAAGCCATCAGGTCTTCAACGCTTTCTGGGGATAGCAGCAGATCGCGATGATCGATTTGTAGATTCGGGTCCATGTGCAATTTATTAATTAAATCCATGGTTGCTGGTGATATAAGAAGTTGCGGGCTGTAAATTACAAATCGTTTACTTAATTCAGAATGATTGGCGATATTAATTGTTTTTTCTAATTGGTTGAGGTTTTTTTCCAGGTGATGATGTAAGTTCATGCCCACGATCGTCGGGGTAATTCCTTTACCGGAACGCACAAATAGCGGATCGTTTAATTGATTACGTAACCGCTGCAGTGACTGGCTTACCGCGGAAGGAGTAATAAACAGCGTTTCCGCCGCTTTACTGATACTAAGATGTTGATAAATGCACTCGAAGATAACCAACAGGTTTAGATCGAATTTTTTTAAATCATAAAGGTTGGCCATGCTTAACGTCCTGTTTATGTTGCAGCGAGGCGAACGGATTATTATTTCTTACCGTTATACATTTGTGGCGATGCTATCAAATATCATTATTATAGCTAAATATACAATTAATCCCTACTAAATGTATACCAACCAATCGCTTTCCGCCAGATCCTTTTTTGTCCTTAAGTATCTGGCGGAAATGCGTTATTTTTTACTGCTGCTTTTCACCCATCATCACCTGCAGTTTCTCTTTATCGGGTAGTCCCACTACCTGCTGCAGCACGTTATCTTTATTCATATAGTAAATAGCCGGCGTGGCGTTGGCGCCAAGGTCATCCATCAGCTGCTGGTTGATATTCAGGGTCCTCATCAAGGCCGCAGGGATATCTGTCGGTACGTTCAGCTTCAGTTTGCCGTTGGACTGTTCGTAATCATGCCAGGTTTGCGCCGGGTCTTTGCTTGCCAGTATGGCCGCTGCGGTGGCCGGACTTTCTGGTTTAATCACGCCGACCAATAGTGTGCGCAGTTGCACTTTACCGGATTCAACCCACGGCCTCGCCTGTTGCCAGAACTGTTTACAGTAGGGGCAGAAAGGGTCGGCAAACACATAAAGGACGATGGGCGCCTCTTTTTTACCTTCCCGTAGCCAGTCAGCGGACTCGAGTTTTTTCCACATCGCCTGTCCGGCCGGGGTATAGAGTTCTTTCTGGAAAAGCTGTTCGCTCAGATTGTTGCCTTTTTCGTCGTACATGTAGCCGGAAATGGCGTGCTTACCGTCGGGGGTGAGATAAATAGCAACGCCCATATCCTGATACTTTCCGAGCCAGCCTTTGACGCCGCCGGGGGCTTCAAAGGGCTTAATGATAGTAATACCCTGTTTTTCTATTGCTTTTACGGGGGCGGGGAGGTCTTCGGCATAGCTACACAACGGCAGCAGGCTCAGAAAAAGCAGTCGTTTTAACATGAGTATTCCTTTTAAATCAGAAGCTAATGTGAAGTGGTGGCGAAACCTATCGCAGCCATAGATAACACCTGCCGGGCGTTTGGTTGCCCTTTAGTTCGGCGAATGATGTAATCCTTCATGCTGTTACATTAAGGTGTAGAGCGCAACATATTGCCAGCCATTCTGGCGCTGAAGCTACCTGCGGGTATTTCAGGTAACGGGGCCGCCTGAGAGGGCGGCCTTTTTACTTTCAGCGAAATGAGGCGAAACACGGGGAAAAACCGCGATCGCGACGGCAGGTTCACAAAGTTGTCTTGTTACGGTTGTTAGATAACGCTTATTGATTTGATAATGCAAACGCATTGGTCGAGTCAGGAAAAATTCGTTAACTTAGACCTCAACAAAAACACGGAGGAAGTATCGATGTCTTTAATTAATACCAAAATCAAACCTTTCAAAAACCAGGCATTCAAAAACGGTGAATTCATCGAAGTTACCGAAAAAGACACTGAAGGCCGCTGGAGCGTCTTCTTCTTCTACCCGGCCGACTTCACTTTCGTTTGCCCGACCGAACTGGGTGACGTGGCTGACCATTACGAAGAGCTGCAGAAACTGGGCGTAGACGTTTACTCTGTTTCTACCGACACCCACTTTACCCACAAAGCGTGGCACAGCAGCTCTGACACCATCGCTAAAATCAAATACGCGATGATCGGCGACCCGACTGGCGCCCTGACCCGTAACTTCGACAATATGCGTGAAGATGAAGGTCTGGCTGACCGCGCGACCTTCGTCGTTGACCCGCAGGGTATCATCCAGGCAATCGAAGTTACCGCTGAAGGTATCGGCCGTGATGCGTCTGACCTGCTGCGTAAAATCAAAGCCGCTCAGTACGTTGCTTCCCACCCAGGCGAAGTGTGCCCGGCTAAGTGGAAAGAAGGCGAAGCGACACTGGCTCCTTCTTTAGATCTGGTTGGTAAGATCTAATTCGTTTTATTCCCGCTAATCAACGGGCGCACCAGCGCCCGTTTTATTCCACACCATGATGCAAGCGCATTCAGGCTGCCTGACAAAGGCCGCTTGCATGATGATGTTTTAAGCCCAGGAGATAAAAATGCTCGACACCAACATGAAAACCCAGCTCAAGGCCTATCTTGAGAAGCTGACCAAACCTGTTGAGCTGATTGCCACGCTGGATGACAGCGCTAAATCGGCAGAGATCAAGGAACTGTTGGCTGAAATCGCTGAACTGTCAGACAAAGTTACCTTTAAAGAAGACAACACGCTGGCGGTACGTAAGCCATCGTTCCTGATTACTAACCCAGGTTCCAACCAGGGGCCGCGTTTTGCTGGTTCTCCCCTGGGACATGAGTTCACCTCATTAGTGCTGGCGCTACTGTGGACCGGCGGTCATCCGTCGAAAGAAGCGCAGTCGCTGCTGGAGCAGATCCGCAACCTTGACGGTGATTTTGAATTCGAGACTTACTACTCGCTCTCTTGCCACAACTGCCCGGACGTGGTGCAGGCGCTGAACCTGATGGCGGTGCTGAATCCGCGCATCAAACACACGGCGATTGATGGTGGAACCTTCCAGAATGAAATCACCGATCGCAACGTGATGGGCGTACCGGCGGTGTTTGTGAATGGTCAGGAGTTTGGTCAAGGTCGTATGACGCTGACTGAAATCGTCGCCAAAGTGGATACCGGCGCGGAAAAACGCGCGGTGGAAGAGCTGAACAAACGCGATGCTTATGATGTTCTGATCGTCGGTTCCGGCCCGTCTGGCGCCGCGGCGGCGGTATACTCCGCGCGTAAAGGCATTCGTACCGGCCTGATGGGCGAACGTTTCGGCGGCCAGGTGCTGGATACTGTAGATATCGAAAACTATATTTCCGTACCGAAAACCGAAGGCCAAAAACTGGCCGGCGCCCTGAAAGCGCACGTCAGTGAATATGATGTTGATGTGATTGATTCACAAAGCGCGGCAAAACTGATCCCGGCAGCCGTCGAAGGCGGCCTGCATCAGATCGAAACCGCCTCCGGCGCGGTGCTGAAAGCGCGCAGCGTGATCATCGCAACCGGCGCCAAATGGCGTAACATGAACGTACCTGGTGAAGACCAATACCGCACTAAGGGCGTAACCTACTGCCCGCACTGCGACGGCCCGCTGTTCAAAGGTAAACGCGTGGCGGTGATTGGCGGCGGTAACTCTGGCGTTGAAGCGGCAATTGATTTGGCGGGCGTCGTTGAACACGTGACGTTGCTGGAGTTCGCGCCAGAAATGAAAGCCGACCAGGTGCTGCAGGATAAAGTACGCAGCCTGAAAAATGTCGATATTATTCTCAACGCCCAGACCACCGAAGTGGTTGGCGACGGCAGTAAGGTGACTGGCCTGCAGTACCGTGACCGCGTCAGCGGCGATGAGCATCATGTCGCGTTAGCCGGTATTTTTGTCCAGATCGGCCTGTTGCCGAATACCAACTGGCTGGAAGGTACGGTTGAGCGTAACCGCATGGGTGAAATCATCATTGATGCCAAATGTGAAACCAACGTGAAGGGCGTGTTTGCCGCCGGCGACTGCACTACCGTGCCGTACAAACAAATTATTATCGCCACTGGCGAAGGTGCGAAGGCTTCTTTGAGCTCATTTGATTATCTGATTCGCACCAAAAGCGCATAAAAAGTCGTAAGACAATACCTGCACACAGCAAAGAGGCGACCCTGGGGTCGCCTCTTTTTTTTGCTTATTGCACCGTTCCGTTATCTCACGACCATTACCGGAATATGGGCATGACGAATCACGCTTGAGGCGTTTGAACCCAGCAAATGGGTGCTGATCGACGGATTACGTGAACCAATGACTACCACGTCAGCTTTGATTTCATTGGCCAGCTCATTAACCATATCGCGGACGTTGCCGAAACGCACATGGCTCTTGATGCGTGAAGGGTCGATGCTGAAGTGGCCGACCATGGTCTGCAAGCGGGTTTCCGCTTCATGCTGCAAATGCTCTTCAAAGCGGCGCAGATCGGCGGTAAAACGGCTCATGGTGAAGCTGGATGAACCGGGTAAGACGTGAAGTAAATGAATAATACCGTCCTGTTGGGCGAGAAACTCTGCATGGCGGACAGCCTTGTCGCTCAGCTCCATTTCAAAGACATCAACCGGCATAATGATAGTTTTATACATATGCATTTCTCCTTGTTTGTCTGTTTCTATATCAACATATTATACAAGGATATTGCGGCATTCAGGTCGCAAAACTGTATACGCCGTCACGGGATGAGGTAAAAATTTGTCACAGAGGGTGGGGAAACAGAAAGAGGATGACGAGGCATCCTCTGAATAAAGCGTGAAACGCCTCAGGCAGCGGGGTACTTAGCGGTGGAATTCGCCTGCGGCTTCCGGCTGGTACAGCAGTTCCAGCACTTCCAGATGCGCCGATGCGCCGCCGGGTAACTCCCAATGGATGGAGGTCCCGACTTTCAGCCCGAGCAGCGCTGCGCCAACCGGCGCCAGAACCGAAAGCTGAGTGGCGCTATCGGTCGCCTGCGCCGGGAAAACCAGAGTCCGCACGCGTTCTTCACCGCTGGTTAAGTCGCGGAAGCGGACTTTGCTGTTCATGCTGACGACGTCGTGCGGCATTGCTTCCGGCGCCAGCATTTGCGCGCGGTCCAGTTCGTCGTTCAGGGCATCGGCTACCGGTGAATTAGCATACGCCGGCTGTTCAAGCAGTCTGTCGATACGTTCAGCATCGAATTCATTAATAATGATTGCGGGTCTGGTCATTGCATACTCCATGTTATCCAGGAACCTTTTCCGTAAAAGAAAACCCTCGCCGAAAGGGGCAAGGGTTAATGTCCCTTCATCATACTGAGACTTGCCTGATGTTTGAAGTGATTAAGCGCACATTCAGCGCATCGTTAGCAAAAGCAGATGAAATGGGCGCATCGCTCTGTTATCAAGAACCGACTTTGTCCAGCACAAACTGCTTAGCGCAGTTGCCCGGATGCGGCTGCGGCAGGAACGCATCTGCGCCCAGCGGAGCATTGATCGCGCTAGCTTTGATGGAGATTTGCATTTCCGTTAAATAAGCGGGATTGCCGTCACAGGTTAATTTAAAGGCTTTCACGTTTTGCGCGCCATAGGCTTTGGCGACGGCGGCATCAAAATCGCTACGGCTAACGGTTTGTCCGTAATGTTTCGCCAGAAAATCGCCGATTGCGCTTTGCTTCACTTCGCCATTCAGGCGCACCATCGTGCCGAAGTAGCTATCCGGATCGAAGCCGAAACAGACGCCATGTTTGGCATACTCATAGCGTTCCAGGCAGGAGTTACCGCCGGAACCCGGCATCACGCTATTCAGCTTATTGGCCATTTCCAGCGATAGCCCGGTTTCCGCGGCCTGGCATTTACGCCCGGCTCTGACTTCCGGCATATTGGGGATAGGGCGCGTCGCGCAGCCGTAGCGCATCCAGCGGCGCTCATCGACGCCGCGCGAGGCGATCGACTTCGGCAGGCCCGGCCACAGGCCGTGTACCGTCAGAAAATCGGCTTTGTTGCGTTCTTCCTGCTGTAGCCGGCACTCCTCTGGTTCATTACGATTTCTATCCAGCATGCTCTGACAAAAACCGGTTTGCCAGGACAATGCCAGCACGTAACGATCGAAATCACCGTATTTCGTCGCGGTAAGCGGTTCTGCGCCAACCTGTGTTGCGCCGAGTAAAAGGGCAATGGCGACGACATCCTTCCTGAACATTTTTATTCCTGATAGTGGGAGATGATTAATTGCTGGGATTTATTAAAGCATAAAAAAGGCGCCTGCTGGCGCCTTTTCACTGCGGTTTGTGGTTTATTGAATCGCGGCGCCGGGGACCAGAATCTCGGTGGCGATGATCACCACTAACAGGCCGACGATAACGGGAACCGAGGTGCGTTTAACAACTTCGAACGGAGAAATCTTCGCCATTCCCGCCACCGCCACCACCACGCCGGAAACCGGTGAAATGGTGCGTCCCAGATTCGATGCCTGCAACATAGGGATCGACAGATAGGCCGGGTTGATGCCGGAAGAGTGGGCAAGCTTCGGGATCATCTCAACGAAGGCGTAAAACGGCGCGTTGCCGGAACCGGTAGTCATCGCCGCCAGCATGGTCAGGACGACTAATACCAACATCAGGATGATGCTGGCGGATCCGAACGAGGTCGCAATAGAGATAAGACCGTCGATAAAACCGATAGTGCTCAGACCCTGGGCAAATACGCCCGCCGCCACCAACAGCATGACGACGCTGGCGAAGGCGTCCGCCATGCCGCGATAGGCGGCTTCCAGCCCGGTGAAGACCTTTTTAGTGTCAAAACTGCGCAGGAATTCCAGTACTGAAGCCAGCACCATACAGATCACCAGAATCGTGATGATGTGTAACTCCGGCCCCCATTTGCCGTCAAAAATCAGCACGCCGATAATCGGTGTGAAAGGCAGAATGGCGTACAGCGCCGGGGCGGTGGTGGTTATCTCATTGACGTCGAGCATCTCGTGCGAGGCGTTCTCTTTTTTATCGAGGTAGCGCTGCCAGAAGAAGTGAGCGATGGCCATACAGACGATAGCGGCAATCGAGATAGGTAAAGTGGTTTTGAAAGCGAAATCAATCAGCGGCATTTCGGCAGCTTTGGCCGCCAGCACTACGTCACCGGAGGTTGGTGACAGGATCAACGCGGCAGGGGAGGCGCAAATCGCCGCCGCGGCGCCGCGGCTGATGCCGACATTGACCATTACCGGAAACAGCGTCGCCATCAGCAGCACCCCAAGGCCAGTTGCCGAGGAGACCGCCAGCGACATCAGGCAGGCGAGGAAGTAGGCGGCAATCATCAACAGATAAGGCGAGTTAATATATTGCAGCGGCTTAGAGGCCAGTTTAACCACCATATCGTTGGCGCCGATATGGGTCATATAGGTGGCGAAACCGCAGAGCATCATAATCATCATGCCGAGGTCGCCGCCGCGGCTCATGAGCAGTATTTTAATATATTCAAAGATGTCGGTTGCGGTGTAACCCGTAGTGGCGGCGCTGGCCGGGAGAACTTTATGTCCCATAATGGCGCTGGCGATAAGCAAGATTAAACCGCCGACAAACAGCACCCCTGTCGCGGAATAACCTTTTATAATGTAGCGGGCGACGCCCACAATAACCACGACCCCGATAAGGATCTCAACAAGCGTAAGCATACTTTACCCCTAAGCCATTAACCCAAAGAATCTGCTGATATATAAAGCACTACAAAAATTAAGTGATGGAATGTGCCCAAAAAACGGACAGAACTTGCTGACCCAAATCAATAAACTACTGAGAATTGACTAATCAGAACCCGTGGCACGGCTAACATCACAAAAGTTGTCTACCAGCATGAGCTTTTTGCTATGGCGCAATTCAGGATTTTGCCTTATTCCGTTAACAGTCTATTAAGATTACATTTGTTACTTTACTTCGTTTTTAAAATTGCAATCGGTAATAGAGAAGTGTTTAAACTACGTCAATTTACATTATTTATGCTTGCGCTGTCCGGCCTGCTGCTGTCGCCCGGCTATGCTAACGCCTCGTTCTCGTCAACGCTCCGCGATGGCTACAATACGCTGACGGACAATGTCGCGCAAACCTGGAACGAGCCTGAGCACTACGATCTCTACATCCCGGCGATCACCTGGCACGCGCGCTTTGCCTATGACAAAGAGAAAACCGATAAGTATAACGAACGCCCATGGGGCGCGGGATTTGGCATGTCGCGTTGGGACGAGAAAGGTAACTGGCACGGCCTTTATCTGATGGCGTTTAAAGATTCCTTTAATAAGTGGGAGCCGATTGGCGGCTATGGCTGGGAAAAAACCTGGCGCCCGCTGGCCGACGACAACTTCCATCTTGGCCTTGGTTACACCCTTGGCGTAACGGCGCGCGACAACTGGAACTATATCCCGATCCCGGTGGTGCTGCCGCTGGCATCGATTGGCTACGGCCCGGCGACGTTCCAGATGACCTACATCCCCGGCACTTATAACAACGGCAACGTTTATTTTGCCTGGGCACGGATTCAGTTTTAATCGTTATAACGTAGTGACAAAAGTGATAAGTTCTTTGTCTTGTTGAAAAACAATGACTAACGTAACTGTCGGCTATAAAGATAGAGACTTTTATCACTTTTTAAGAAAGTTACGCTGGACAAAAGGCATCACAATTGATGTACTGGTATCCGACACAGCATTAGTGTCGTTTTTTAATTTAAAGGTAATTTTGATGTCTAAGATTAAAGGTAACGTTAAGTGGTTTAATGAGTCCAAAGGATTCGGTTTCATTACTCCGGAAGATGGCAGCAAAGATGTATTCGTACACTTCTCTGCAATCCAGTCCAACGGTTTCAAAACTCTGGCTGAAGGTCAGCGCGTAGAGTTCGAAATCACTAACGGTGCCAAAGGCCCTTCTGCTGCAAACGTAATGGCTATCTAACCAACGCGTCAGTAGAATATAAAAACCCGCTTATAGCGGGTTTTTTTTTGCCTGTCGTTAGCGGGCGGCTGACTGTGAGAACAGCCAGAATGCCGTCGCGGTCATGGCGAAAGAACCCAGTAGATTGACCAGCACGTTTAACAATGCCCAACTGAAACGCCCCTGCTGGAGCAGGAAGACCACTTCTGCTGAAAAGGTGGAGAAAGTCGTCAGGCCGCCGCAGAAACCGGTAGTGATAAGCAGTTTCCACATTGGATCGACATGCGTTAGACGATTGAACCACGCCAGCCCGGCGCCGATAATAAATGCGCCCAGCAGGTTAGCGATTAGCGTGCCAATGGGAATCGCATGATGCATGGGGTTAAATTTCATGCCCAGCCACCAGCGCAACACGCTGCCGGTTCCGCCGCCAACAAAAACGGCTAAAAGGAGTTGTAACACGGTTTTTTCCTGCTATTTGGTTAGGTATAAGGCCGAGTGTAGCGCGCCAAAGGCGTTTTTGGCTATGGATTCGAAGTGGGAGAAAGAGATGCGGGTAGCAGCAGGGCAATTTGCCGTCACGGCGCAGTGGCAAACTAATGCGCAGATCTGCGTTGAACTGATGCGTCAGGCGGCAGAATGCGGGGTATCGTTACTGGTCTTACCCGAGGCGTTGCTGGCGCGGGCCGATAACGATCCTGATATGTCGGTAAAATCAGCGCAGGCGCTGGACGGCGGCTTCATGCAGCAACTGCTGGCCGAAAGCCGGAGTAATGACTTAACCACGATATTAACGCTGCACGTGCCCTCTGGCGAAGGGCGCGCGAGCAATACCCTGGTCGCAATACGACAGGGGATGATTAGCGCACAATACCAGAAACTCCATTTGTACGATGCGTTTAATATGCAGGAGTCGCGGCTGGTGGATGCCGGCGAACAAATTCCGCCGTTAATTGATTTAAATGGGATGCGAATCGGCTTAATGACCTGCTACGATTTACGCTTTCCCGAATTAGCGCTATCGTTAGCGTTAAAGGGGGCCGATGTGTTGGTGCTTCCTGCCGCGTGGGTTCGCGGGCCATTGAAGGAACATCACTGGGCGACGCTGCTGGCGGCAAGAGCGCTGGATACCACCTGCTACATTATTGCGGCAGGCGAATGTGGAACGCGTAATATCGGTCAGAGCCGGATTATCGATCCGTTCGGTACCACCATTGCTGGCGCCGCTGCCCAGCCGCAGCTGATTTTTGCTGAGATATCCGCAGATTATATTCGTCAGGTGCGTGAGAGTTTGCCGGTGCTGCGTAATCGCAGATTTGCGCCACCGCAATTATTGTGACGTTTTTTTAAACAAGGCTTGATTCACCTTGTTACAGATTGCTATTGTGTCGGCGCGTCAAATAGCCGTTAATTGTATGCGTATATGTGTATGATGGCGTATTCGCAGCTTGAGCTTGTATAGAGAAGAAGGTTAGCTATGGGTGAGATTAGTATTACCAAACTGCTGGTAGTCGCAGCGCTGATTATTTTAGTGTTTGGTACCAAAAAATTACGCACGCTGGGTGGAGACCTGGGTTCGGCTATCAAAGGCTTCAAGAAAGCCATGAATGATGACGATGACAGTGCCAAAAAGACCAGCGCTGAGGAAGACGCGCCGGCACAGAAGCTCTCTCATAAAGAGTAATTAATCACGGGCTCCCGACGAACGGGGGCGCGTCGCGGCCGGGTGTGAAGCTCAGGCGGCAAAGAGGCGGCAGCGTATTCGTTGTCGCCTTTTTTATGGTTAGCGTTTTGGATATGAAAAAAGATGCAACCAGGTATGACAATGGAAAGGGGGATTAGCCGGTAAATCAGGCCGCCGCGAACGACGGCCAGAGAAAGACAGGAGTTATTTTACTTCCATACCTTTTGCCTGCAGATCGGCATGATAGGAAGAGCGGACGAACGGGCCGCAGGCAGCATGGGTAAAGCCCATCGCCATGGCTTCAGCTTTCATCTCTTCAAACTCTTCCGGGCTAACATAACGCTGTACCGGAAGGTGGTGACGGCTCGGCTGCAGATACTGACCCAGCGTCAGCATGGTGACGCCATGACGGCGCAGATCGCGCATCACTTCGATGATCTCTTCATTGGTTTCGCCAAGACCGACCATCAGACCCGATTTGGTCGGGATTTCCGGATGCGCTTCTTTAAAGCGCTCCAGCAGTTTCAGCGACCAGTTGTAATCTGCGCCCGGACGCACCTGGCGATACAGACGCGGTACGTTTTCCAGGTTGTGGTTAAACACATCCGGCGGCGTCACTTTCAGAATATCCAGCGCGCGATCCATACGGCCACGGAAATCCGGCACCAGCGTTTCAATCTTGATATTTGGGCTCTTCTCGCGGATAGCGCTGATACAGTCAGCGAAGTGTTGCGCGCCGCCATCACGAAGATCGTCGCGGTCAACGGAAGTCACCACCACGTAGCGCAGACCCATATCGGCGATGGTTTGCGCCAGTTTTTGCGGCTCATTGGCATCAGGCGTCACCGGACGACCGTGGGCAACGTCGCAGAACGGACAACGGCGAGTACAGATAGCGCCGAGGATCATAAAGGTCGCGGTACCGTGGTTGAAGCACTCGGCAAGGTTCGGGCAAGAGGCTTCTTCGCACACGGAGTGCAGGCCATTCTTACGCATCGCTGCCTTGATCCCCTGAATACGGGACGAGTCAGCCGGAAGTTTGATTTTCATCCATTCCGGTTTTCTGAGCAGAGCTTCACGCTCAGTTGCCACGTTTTTCACCGGGATAAGGGCCATTTTATCGGCGTCGCGGTACTTAACACCGCGTTCCATCACAATGGGTTTACTCATAGCGTGCGTGTTCCAGTTGCGAGTCACGAAGGAAAGCGAATTAATTCAATCAAATGTTGTATTTATCAACTATTTTTGAACTAAGGACAGGCAGTATATCATTGATACGGGGTTGAAAGCAGCCTGGTTACCCGGCAAATTGTAAAATAGTTGTTGTTTTATCCTTTTCCCTCGCGTGCGGTTAGCAGGCATAAGTTTGCACAATGGTGTCGATAATCGCTTTCAGTAACGGCTCCTGTGCGCTTTGCCGGTTGTAATGGAGCGAAATATCAATACGCTGGTCCTGCAGAGGTGGAAAAGAAATCGCTTGTAAAGGCCAGATTTTCGCCACCAGCGCGAACATACTCTCCGGCGTCAGCCCCAGCAAATCGCTATTATTCATCATTGCCGCCTGGGTCAACAGGTTATAGCTGCTAAAGCCGCAGCGGCGTTCGCCGACGTACTCTTCTAGCTGGCGATGCAGAGTAGGGTAGCGCTGCCCTTCCGGTAGCAATAGCGCGAACTCATACTGCTGCAGATTTTCCTTCGTCAGGGGAAGGTGCAAAATGGGGTGATTTTCGCGGCAAAAGATGACAACCGGTTCGGAGAACAGCACCTGGTGTGCAATAGCCAGCCCGCTATGGGGATAGCTGTCGATCAGTAAGTCAACCTGCCGCTGATTAAGCTGGCTGGCGGCATCGGTAATCGCCATATTGTGCAGTAATACCTGAGGAAAGCGCGATTTCAACGCATTGGCGATTTTCGGTATCACCAGAGCGCCGACGGTCGGCGCGGTGGCAATAGTGAGCACACGCTGCTGATGTGAGCCGCTGCCCAAATCCAGCGCATTGAGAAAGGCTTCCATCCCCTGGCTGATATATTGATGCAGGTGGGTCGCATAAGCCGTGGGCGTGACTCCCTGACCTTTACGAATAAAGAGCGGGTCGGGGAATAGAGCCCGTAGTTTATTGATGGACTGGCTAATCGCCGAAGGTGTGATATTTAATACCTTCGCCGCGTTGACGATGCCTTTGTGCACGTACACGGCTTCGAAGATAGTTAACAGGTTAAGATCGATATTACGCAGAATACGAAAGATCTGCCGATCTTCTGGCTGTTCGTTGCTTTCCAATGGAGGATGATTGTCGGCCACTCGCGGATCCGGTCGTTGGGTCATAGCCTCATTATAGCGGGCGATTATGTGGCGTAGAGTGACAATTGATTGCAAATTTGAAGTATTAATAATGAGTTGCGCTCTGAAGGTTCAGAGCGCGGTGCGCATCAAGCGGCGACATATTCATGCGGCGGGTTATTCAGCAGCGCCAGCAGGTTGGCGACCAGCCGCGGCGCGACGTTTTCCGTAGTGGCCTGCGGCTGCCAGTGGCGCATTTGCGTCATCTCCATGCCGGCATAGCCGCACGGATTAATACGCAGGAATGGCGTCAAATCCATTGCCACATTCAGCGCCAGTCCGTGGAACGAGCAGCCCTTGCGAATACGCAGCCCCAGTGAACAGATTTTCTGTTCACCAACGTAAACCCCCGGCGCATCGGCGCGTGGGTGGGATTCAATCTGATACTCTGCGAGAGTATTGACCACGGTCTGCTCCAGTAGCGTCACTAATTCACGTACGCCGAGTTTACGCCGTTTAAGATTCAGCAATACATACATCACCTGTTGGCCTGGCCCGTGATAGGTCACCTGACCGCCGCGATCGCTCTGAATAACCGGGATATCGCCTGGCACCAGCACGTGTTCGGCTTTACCGGCCTGACCCTGAGTAAAGACCGGGTGATGTTCTACCAGCCAGATTTCATCCAGCGTCGTGTCGTCACGACTGTCGGTAAATTCATGCATTGCCTGCGAGATGGGTTCGTAAGGTTGCAGGCCGAGTTGTCGAATAAGAATGGTATTGTGCTGCAAAACAACGTCTCCGCCGAGAGGGATGACTTAAGTGGGGGAGAGTATATCACAGCGAAAGAAAGAGGATTACCCGGCGCTTGAGGCCGGGTAAGGCGAGGGATTACAGCACCATCCGCACGATTTCGATATTGCCCAGCTCTTCGTACAGGGCTTCGACCTGCTCAATGTGGGTAGCGTTAATGGTGATGGAGACCGAGTGGTAGTTACCTTTGCTGCTCGGTTTTACTGACGGAGAGTAATCACCAGGCGCATGGCGCTGTACCACTTCCACCACCTGATCAACCAGCTCAGGCAACGCCTGCCCCATTACTTTGTAAGTAAATGGAGTAGGGAATTCAAGCAGTTCGTTAAGTTTGGTTTTCATGTCAGCTCCGGTGTGACGACTAAAATAATAACTCCCACGTGATGTGGGAGTTATCAGGTTTCTTTGATGAATAGTATATGGGGATAGAAATCACACTTTCAAGTGTTCAATTTTTAACCAAACCAGTGATGGAACATTAACTTAATGTAATCAATGATTTTGCCGAAGAAATTACCTTCCGGAATTTCCTGCAGCACCACTAACGGACGCTGATCGATAGTTTTGCCATCTAACTGGAAGTTGATGGTACCGACTACCTGGTTTTTCTGCAGCGGCGCGTGCAGCTCGGTGTTATTCAACACATAGCTGGCTTTCAGATCTTTCATGCGCCCGCGTGGGATAGTCAGATAAACATCCTTATCTACGCCCAGAGAGGCGCGATCGCTATCGCCGAACCAGGCCGGTTCAGAGGCGAACTCTTTACCTGCTTTAATGGGGTTTACGGTTTCGAAGAAGCGGAAGCCCCAGGTCAGCAGTTTCTTGCTCTCGGATTCACGACCCTTATAGGTACGTCCACCCATAACCGCGGAGATCAGGCGCATCTGGCCTTCGGTAGCAGAAGCGACCAGGTTGTAACCTGCTTTATCGGTATGGCCAGTTTTAATACCGTCGACGTTGAGGCTGTTATCCCACAGCAGGCCGTTACGGTTCAGCTGGCGAATACCGTTAAAGGTGAACTCTTTCTCACGGTAGATGGAGTACTCATTCGGTACGTCGCGGATCAGCGCCTGGCCGATCAGAGCCATGTCACGTGCGGAGCTGTACTGACCGTCGGCATCCAGGCCGTGAACGGTCTGGAAATGGGTGTTTTTCAGGCCCAACGCGTTAACGTAATTGTTCATCAGGCTGACAAATGCGTCCTGGCTGCCGGCGACGTAGTCGGCCATCGCCACGCAGGCATCGTTACCGGATTGCAGGTTGATGCCGCGGATCAGCTGAGAAACCGGCACCTGCATGCCCGGTTTCAGGAACATCAGGGAAGAACCTTTAAACACCGGATTACCGGTTGCCCACGCGTCGTTACCCACGGTGACCAGATCGGATTCTTTGAATTTCCCCGCCTTCATGGCCTGGCCAATGACGTAGCTGGTCATCATTTTGGTCAGGCTCGCCGGATCGCGACGGGCGTCGGCGTTGTTTTCCGCCAGTACTTTACCTGAGTTGTAATCGATAAGAACCCAGGATTCGGCATCGATCTGCGGAGCGCCTGGGATCATGGTTTTCATATTCAGGTCATCGGCGCGGGCAGCGGTAGACAGTGCCGCAACGGAGAGGGCCGTAACGAGTAAACGAGCGGTGAAAGAGGTCTTCATGGTTAAAACAACGGCATCCGTGATGAAATTAAAAAAAGTGCCTTACTATAACAAATGCATTTCGCAGCGGCACCCGACATTACATATGACTTTGTTAATGATTTTTACATATGCAGTAGCACGGGATGCCGCGGCGTTGCGTTTAGTTGGCGCGAGTAATAAATGATTGCAGCTGCGCTTCGTTTTGCAGGCGCTGTTGTACCGTCGACGCTTGCGACTTACTGGCAAATGGCCCCAGTTGGATCCGCCATACGGCGCCGTTTTGCATCACACGTCCGGGAACGGCGAACTGCTGGCTCAGGCGCTGCTGATATTGCTGGGCGCGAGCCTGGTCGCTAACGGCGCCCACCTGCACGACGAACTCGCCGCTGGTGCTGGCGGCTGGTGCGGCAACAGTCGCGGCTGCTGCTGCGGTCGCGGCAGGCGCAACGCTTCCCTGAATCGAGCCCGGCGCGGTGACCGGAGCGCTGGGTGTTGCCGGCGTCGCGGCGACGGCGGCAGGCGCAGCAGCAGGTTCGCTGCTTTCCAGCACGCCATTATTCAGCGGCGTCGGTGCGCCAAGGAATCCACTGCCGTTAACCGGCGCGCCCACGTTATCTTCAGGCTTAAGCGTTGAGTTGCTGATGGCGTGAACGTTTGACTGATCGGCCGGGGCGATGGCGGCAGAACCATCGCCATCAAGGTTGGGACGTGAAGGCAGGGCATAGGTCTGTTTGGCGACGGTGGTGCATGCCATACCTGGGCCGGACAAGGCGCCGTCCTGAGAGACGATGATAGGATCGATACGAACTTTAGTATTGTTCGAGGTATTCAGGCGGTCGGCGGAGGCGCGGGACAGGGAAATGACCCGGTCATTGCCGTACGGGCCGCGATCGTTAATGCGCACCACGATCATTCGGCCATTAGCCAGGTTCGTGATACGCGCATAGCTTGGGATGGGCAAGGTCGGATGTGCGGCTGTAAGCTGTGTTGGATCGAACGCTTCGCCAGAGGCGGTCAGGTTGCTGTTCGGCTCGGCGTCATAAATTGCCGCCAGACCGGTCTGGGTGAAGTTGGCCGGATCCTGGACGATTTTGTAGCTTTTGCCATCGCGTTCATAATCCTGATTGGCCGTGGCGTTCAGCGTTTCGAAACGCGGGTCGGCGCCGCTAATTTCTACCGTCGGACCATTACAGACAGCCGGCTGCGGGACGCTAACCGTCTTCTGCTGAACGTCTTCACCCGAACATGCCGCCAGCAGCCCCGCTGCTATGCAGATCCCCAGCCATTGCTTACGCATTGCGAACCCCTTAAACGCTTTTCGACAACATTTTTCTGTGGGTATGGATCGACATTACGATACCAAACCCGGCCATCAATACGATTAGGGCTGAGCCCCCGTAGCTGACCAGCGGCAAAGGTACCCCCACCACCGGCAAAATACCACTTACCATACCAATATTTACGAAGACATAAACGAATAAAATCAACATTAAACCGCCTGCCATGACGCGGCCAAAGGTGGTTTGCGCCTGGGCGGCGATCCACAGTCCGCGCATGATAAGCAAAATGTACAATGCCAGCAGGATCAATACCCCGATAAGACCCAGCTCTTCCGCCAGCACGGCGAAGATAAAGTCAGTATGGCGCTCAGGCAGGAATTCGAGCTGCGACTGAGTGCCATGCAACCAGCCTTTACCGCGTAAGCCGCCGGAACCAATAGCGATTTTCGACTGAATAATATGATAGCCCGCGCCCAACGGATCGGTCTCTGGATCGAGCAGCATCATGACGCGTTGACGCTGGTAATCGTGCATCAGGAAGAACCATAAAATCGGAATAAAGGCGGCGACCAGCACTACCGCGATACCGATTAAACGCCAACTGAGGCCGGAGAGGAACAGGACAAACAGGCCGGAGAGGGCGATCAAAATTGAGGTGCCGAGGTCTGGCTGCGCCGCAACCAGCAGGGTCGGCAGGAAGATCAGGACCAGTGCGATGGCGGTATTCTTCAATGACGGCGGACAGACATCGCGGTTAATAAACCGCGCCACCATCAGCGGTACCGCTATTTTGGCAATCTCCGAGGGCTGAAAGCGTACAATACCGAGATCCAACCAGCGCTGTGCGCCTTTGGATATTGCGCCGAAGGCGTCTACGGCAACCAGCAAAATAATACAGAAAATATAGAGGTAGGGCGCCCAGCCCTCATATACCCGCGGCGGGATCTGCGCCATCACGATCATTATCACCACGCCCATGGCGATTTGGCCGATTTTACGCTCCATCATGCCCACGTCCTGGCCACTGGCGCTCCAGATAACCAGCGCGCTGTAGGTGAGCAGCGCCAGCAGGATGAGCAGCATCGTGGGGTCCAGATGGATTTTATCCCATAGTGATTTTTTGTTTGGATTATCGGTCATTATTGATCCTCCCCCGCCGTCACCGCCGGGCTTTCACTCGGCAGATTGGTGTTGTTATCACCCAGCATGATGTGATCGAGGATCTGGCGCATAATGGTACCGACCGCCGGGCCGGCGCCGCCATTCTCCAGGATCATCGCCACCGCGACCTGGGGGTTGTTGTAAGGCGCAAACGCCGTCATAAGTTTGTGGTCACGCAGACGTTCGGAAATTCGGTGCGCGTTATAGGTTTCGTTGGCTTTCAGGCCGAATACCTGCGCGGTACCGGACTTCGCCGCAATCTTATACGGCGCGCTGGCAAAGTATTTGTGCGCGGTACCGTTGCCGCGGTTGGCAACGCCATACATGCCGTCTTTAGCGATTTCCCAATAGCCGGAATGAATATCGCCGACCGGCGGTTCATGCGGCTGAACCCAAGGGACCTGTTTACCGTCTTCAAGCGTGCTTTGCAGCAGGTGAGGGACTTTAACCACACCGTCATTTATCAGGATCATCAGCGCTTTGTTCATCTGAATCGGCGTAGCGGTCCAGTAGCCCTGGCCGATACCGACCGGGATGGTGTCGCCCTGGTACCAGGGTTTCTTAAAGCGCTTGAGCTTCCATTCGCGAGTTGGCATGTTGCCGGAGCGCTCTTCCGCCAGGTCAACGCCAGTGTAATCGCCGTAGCCGAATTTACTCATCCATTCGGAAAGGCGGTCGATGCCCATATCATAGGCGACCTGATAGAAATAGGTATCCGCGGACTCTTCCAGCGCCTTAGTGACGTTCAGGTGACCGTGACCCCA
Organism: Klebsiella sp. SYXHC3; assembly: GCF_057196925.1. Lineage (NCBI taxonomy): Bacteria > Pseudomonadati > Pseudomonadota > Gammaproteobacteria > Enterobacterales > Enterobacteriaceae > Klebsiella > Klebsiella sp. SYXHC3. The sequence goes on from NZ_JBXUNG010000003.1 coordinate 418,662, forward strand.
TTTTTTCCAGTCGCGATAGCGTTTTTCCGAGCCAGGCAACTGCCACCAGCCGGGGTCGAACAGACTGGTGTTGCGGGTAATGACGCCGGCGCTCAAGGCTGAGACCGCGACGTAGGGTTTTACCGTCGAGGCGGGTGGATAGACCCCCTGCGTCGCGCGGTTGACCAGCGGGGTATTTGGATCGTTGAGTAGTCCGGAATAATCTTTGCTGGAGATACCATCGACAAACAGGTTGGGATCGTAGCTCGGGGTTGAAACCAGCGCCAGAATCGCGCCGCTGCGCGGGTCGGTGACCACCACCGCCGCACGGCTGCCCGCCAGCAGCGTTTCGATATACTGCTGCAGCTTCAAATCAAGGGTTAGGTAGATATCGCGCCCGGCCTGCGGCGGCACTTCTTTTAGCTGACGAATAACGCGGCCGCGGTTGTTGACTTCAACCTCTTCGTAGCCGGTTTGTCCGTGTAGCACGTCTTCATAATAGCGCTCGATTCCCAGCTTACCGATGTCGTGGGTCGACGCGTAGTTAGCCAGTTTGCCCTCTTTATCCAGGCGATCGACGTCTTTATCGTTAATTTTAGAGACGTAGCCGATAACGTGGGTCAGGGCGGAGTTATACGGATAGTAGCGGCGCTTGTAGCCTTTGACTTCAACGCCGGGAAAGCGGTACTGGTTTACGGCGAAACGCGCCACCTGGACTTCATTAAGATTGACCTTCACCGGAATCGAGGTGAAACGGTGAGAGCGCGCGCGCTCTTTTTTAAAGCCGGCGATGTCGTCGTCGGTCAGGTCGACGACGTCGCGCAGCGCATCCAGCGTCTGCTGCACGTTATCGACTTTTTCCGGCATCATCTCCAACTGATAGATGGTGCGGTTCAGCGCCAGCGGCGTGCCGTTACGATCGTAAATAATGCCGCGGCTGGGCGGAATAGGGACCAGCTTAATGCGGTTTTCGTTGGAACGCGTTTGGTAGTCGTTGAAACGGACAATCTGTACGTTGTAGAGGTTGGCAATCAGCACGCCGGTAAGCAACAAAATGCCCGTAAAAGCGACCAGCGCGCGGCGTACAAACAGCGAGGATTCAGCCGTATAGTCGCGGAAAGAATTCTGTAATTTCATTCGCTGCTTAGTCTACCCAGGTCATCATTACTCACGGTGGTAAGGGTGGTTAGTCGTTATGCTCCACGCACGATACAGGCTCTCAGCCACCAGCACGCGTACCAGCGGATGGGGCAACGTGAGCGTGGAAAGCGACCAACTCTGTTCCGCTGCCGCTTTGCAGGCCGGAGAGAGACCTTCCGGGCCGCCAATGAGTAAACTGACGTCCCGGCCATCCTGCTTCCAGCGTTCCAGTTCTCGCGCCAGCTGTGGCGTATCCCAGGGTTTGCCGGGGATGTCCAGGGTCACGATACGGTTCTTGCCTGCCGCTGCCAGCATCATTTCGCCCTCTTTTTCGAGGATACGTTTGATATCGGCATTCTTTCCGCGCTTACCGGCAGGGATCTCTACCAGTTCGAACGGCATATCTTTTGGAAAACGGCGCAGATATTCGCTAAAGCCGGTCTGAACCCAGTCCGGCATTTTGGTGCCAACGGCCACCAATTGCAGCTTCACGCATTAACTCCAGAGTTTTTCCAGCTCGTACAGACGACGGCTCTCTTCCTGCATGACGTGAACCATCACGTCGCCCAGATCGACCACGATCCAGTCGGCGGCGGCTTCACCTTCAACGCCCAGCGGCAGCATACCGGCGGCGCGGGATTCCTGCACCACATGGTCGGCGATGGACATCACGTGGCGCGTAGACGTGCCGGTGCAAATAATCATGCAATCGGTGATGCTGGATTTGCCATGTACATCAATGGCGACGATGTCCTGACCTTTCAGGTCATCAATTTTGTCGATAACAAAATCCTGGAGTGCTTTACCCTGCAAGTGTTCCCCCTGGGTGCGTGAAGAGTGATAACAATAACGAGCCTGACAGTATACCCGAAGTCATGGCAATGTCGGGAGAAAAGTCAGCTTTCAGCCCTTGAAAGCGGGCTATCATCCCATCCCTTGCCGACGAATGCATCGCCATTTTTGTAAAACAATTTCTGCAAGATGCGTATAGCGGGTGTAGCCTGGCTGCGGAGAATAGCAGCCTGCTCGGGGCTGTCAATGGGCGGCCATGAATTCTTATTCCGCGCGCCACTGCGCCTGGCTATTTAATACGCGTAAGGTTGTGAAATCGTCGCGTCGTTCGATAAGGCTCCAGCTACCGTGGGCGAGGGGAAAATGCCACATTGCTGCCGCAGGCATTTGCAATAAGAGTGCGATTAACAGGCTTAAAGCGCCCTGATGGCCGACGATCAGCAGGTTAGCCCGCTGTTGATATTGCCCGAGGCTGGCGGCAAAGTCCGCGATACGCTGGGCAAAGGCCTGGAAGCTTTCGCCATTGGTCGGCGTGGCGTGTTGCCAGTCTTTGCACCAGGCAGCGTAGTTCCGCGGGTCTTCTTTTTGCAGATCGCGATGGTGGCGCATTTCCCAATCGCCAAAGAACATCTCATTCAATGAAGGAATAATTTGCCGGGGGACAGGCCGGCCAGCGAGCAACAGGTCGGCGGTGTGCTGGGTTCTCGCCAGCTCGCTGCACAATACCCGGTCGAAAGGCGCCGCTTGCAGATAGTCACCCAGCGAGCGCGCCTGCTGGATACCGCGTTCGGTAAGGGGGGTGGGAGCATGTCCGCTATACAGTCCGTCGAGGTTAGCCTGCGTTTCGCCGTGGCGAACCAGCCATAATTTCATGATGCACTCCGTGGAAATCGCGTAGCGTAACGATATCCTCGCAGCCGGTTCTCAGCAATAGAGCTTCTGCTGGTGAATATAGTCCAGTACGGCGGCCGGCAGCATATCGGCGCAGGAGACACCTTGCTGTAGACGCTGACGAATCAGCGTGGCGGAAATATCGAACCACGGGGTTTCCGCCAGATAGATAACCCCGGCGGGACGGGTATGTAACAACTCGACGTCGTGGGTGAGATGTTTATCGAGCCATTGCTGATCTTCTTCGCGCTTCATCGCCAGCGGATATCCCGGACGGCGGCAGACGATCAGATGCGCGTTATCGAGGATCGTGGCGTAGTTATGCCAGGTAGGGAAGGTCAGCAGCGAGTCCTGGCCGATGATAAATGCCAGGGGCTGTTCCGGGCCTTGTTCTTGCCGCCACTCCTGTAGCGTTTGCGCAGTCCAGGACGGCGTATCGCGCTGTAGCTCTCGTTCGTCGAGAACAAATAGGGGTTTATCGGCAATTGCCAGCTCCAGCATATGCACCCGCTGGGCGCTGGTGGCTTCCGGCTGCGGGCGATGCGGCGGCACGTTATTGGGCACGATAATGACCCGGCTAAGACCAATTTGGTTTGCCAGAATCTCTACCGGCTTAAGGTGACCATAATGCACCGGATCGAAGGTGCCGCCGTACATTGCCTGCAACTGAGTCATATCAACCATCAATAAAAACGTCCGCCAGCGCTTTATGGCAGAGCAGTAACGAAAGGCTTTCCAGCTCGGGCCATATTGACTGGCCGTAGTCCTGTTTGAAGGTGAGCTCGGCGCGGGTTAATAACGTAACGGCCTGGCGTAACTGTTCGGCGCTGAGGCGCGTGAGCGCGTCGCCGACCAGCTGACGTCGATTCTGCCAGACCCGGTGTTTATCAAACAGCGTGCGCAGCGGCGTATGTGCCGACTGGCGCTTCAGAGTGACCAGCAGCAGCAGTTCGCGCTGCAGCGTGCGCAGCAAAATAGCGGGTTCGCAACCTTCAAGGCGCAGTTGTTGCAGGACGTGCAGTACGCGTTTGCTTTTACCGGCCAGCAGGGCATCGACCCAGTGATACGGCGTAAAGTGGGCGGCGTCATTCACTGCCTGTTCAACGCGCGGCAGCGTCAGTTTACCGTCAGGCCACAGCAAAGAGAGGCGCTCCAGCGCCTGCGCCAGCGCCAGCAGGTTGCCTTCATAGCAGTAGCATAGCAGTTGGCTGGCGGCCTCATCTAACTGCAACTGATTCTGTTTAGCGCGGGCGGCCAGCCAGCGAGGCAACTGCGCGTATTCCGGCGTCTGGCAGCTCACCTGCACGGCGCGGCTGGCAAGCGTTGTTATCCACGCCGCGTTTTCCTGCGCCTTGGTAAGCTTGTTGCCGCGGACAATCAGCAGCAGATCTTCATGCAGCATACCGACCAGCGTGGACAGCTGTTCGTTGATCGCCGCATTCGGGCCGTTTTCCGGCAGGATAAGCAGAAGCGTCTGGCGGCTGGAAAAGAGGCTCAGCGCCTGACTTAAGGAAAAAAGGGCGGGCCAGTCGGTGCTGGCATCGATGGTCGCGGTGTGATGTTCGGTAAAGCCCTGGGTGGCCGCGGCTTCGCGGATCGCATCCTGGCTTTCCTGTAACAGTAATGGGTCGCTACCAAGCAATAAATACGCCGCGCGCAGCCCTTCAGTGAGCTGCGCGCGGAGTTGTTCCGGGTACAACCGAATCATCAGTTACCCAGCGTAGTGGAGACGCGGTTGCCAGAGGTTGAGGTGGCCGGGGTACCAGACACCGGCTGCTCAGCCTCTTTAGTGGCTTCGACATCCGCAACATGCACGCTCGGCAATTTACGGATCAACTGTTCCGCAGCCTTATCGTACATTTCACGAACAATCATGTCCTGCTCGGCATCTTTCGCCAGCGCCGCCTGCGGGTTATCGAAGAACGAGCGATAAACCTTGGTATTGATTGGGTAAATGTCATGGCCCGGAATCAATACGGTGGCGTTAACGGTCAGCACCATTTGGTATTCAGCAGTACGACCATCCTGGAAAATGGATGCCGTATCTTTCTGAATGGATGAGTTACCCAGACGCAGGGACGGAATATCCTTACGCAGCGTATCGGCTTCGATCAGCTCTACGCCATTCAGACGTAGCTGGTTACGTACCGCACGGCTTAACGGACCATTCGGATCGCCTGACTGGAAAATCATAGTTTTCATTGTGGTTGGAACCTGCGTATTACTACGTAGATGCCAGCCGCAACCGGCGGTGATTAACACCGCCAGAGATAACAGCATTGTTGCCAGATATCGCACGCTTCCTCCCGCGCTTAGCCAACGACCAGATTGAGCAGTTTGCCCGGAACGTAAATCACTTTACGTACGGTCACGCCTTCAAGGTATTTTGCGACCAGATGTTCCTGGCCTGCACGTTCACGAACCTGCTCTTCGGTTGCGTCTACCGCAACGGTAATTTTACCACGAACTTTACCGTTTACCTGGACGACGACCAGAGTCGTGTTTTCAACCATTGCACTTTCGTCTGCTACCGGCCACGGCGCGTTGTCGATATCGCCTTCGCCGCCCAGTTCTTGCCACAGGGTGAAGCAGGCATGCGGGGTGAACGGGTTGAGCATACGCACCACTGCCAGCAGCGCTTCACGCATCAGCGCGCGATCCTGTTCGCTTTCCTGCGGCGCTTTCGCCAGTTTGTTCATCAGCTCCATTACCGCGGCAATGGCGGTATTGAAGGTCTGACGACGGCCGATATCATCGGTCACTTTGGCAATCGTTTTATGCACGTCGCGACGCAGCGCTTGCTGATCTTCGCTGAGGCTTGCCACATCCAGGGCGACAGCCGGGCCCTGAGAGGTATGCTCGTAAACCAGTTTCCAGACGCGTTTCAGGAAGCGGTTTGCCCCTTCTACGCCAGATTCCTGCCACTCAAGGGTCATTTCTGCTGGGGAGGCGAACATCATGAACAGACGTACGGTATCCGCGCCGTAGCGCTCAACCATAACCTGCGGGTCGATACCGTTGTTCTTCGACTTGGACATTTTGCTCATGCCGGTATACACCAGCTCGCGGCCCTGTGGGTCGAAGGCTTTAACGATACGGCCTTTTTCATCACGCTCAACGGTGGCGTCAATCGGTGATACCCAGTTACGCTCGCCGTTTTCGCCGACGTAGTAGAACGCATCGGCCAGTACCATACCCTGGCACAGCAGCTGTTTAGCTGGCTCATCGGAGTTCACCATACCGGCATCGCGCATCAGCTTGTGGAAGAAGCGGAAATAGAGCAGGTGCATGATGGCGTGTTCGATGCCGCCGATGTAGATATCCACCGGCAGCCAGTAGTTCGCGGCATTCGGGTCCAGCATACCTTTATCGTACTGCGGGCAGGTGTAGCGCGCGTAGTACCAGGAGGACTCCATAAAGGTGTCAAAGGTGTCGGTTTCACGCAGCGCCGGCATGCCGTTAACGGTAGTTTTCGCCCACTCAGGATCGGCTTTGATCGGGCTGGTGATGCCGTCCATGACGACGTCTTCCGGCAGGATAACCGGCAGTTGGTCTTCCGGCGTCGGCATCACGGTACCGTCTTCCAGGGTCACCATTGGAATTGGCGCGCCCCAGTAACGCTGGCGGGAAACCCCCCAGTCGCGCAGGCGGTAGTTAACTTTGCGCTCGCCAACGCCCATCGCGGCCAGTTTGTCGGCAATGGCGTTGAAGCCCGCTTCGTAATCCAGGCCGCTAAATTCGCCGGAGTTGAACAGCACGCCTTTCTCGGTCAGCGCCTGCTCGGAGAGATCCGGCTCGGAACCGTCGGCGGCGAGGATAACCGGCTTGATGTTCAGGCCGTATTTGCTGGCAAACTCGTAGTCGCGCTGGTCGTGACCCGGAACGGCCATCACCGCGCCGGTGCCGTACTCCATCAGTACGAAGTTTGCCGCCCATACCGGGATGGCTTCGCCGGTCAGCGGGTGAATAGCTTTAAAGCCGGTGTCGACGCCTTTTTTCTCCATCGTCGCCATATCGGCTTCGGCAACTTTGGTGTTACGGCATTCGTCGATAAAGGCGGCCAGCGCCGGATTGTTAGCCGCAGCCTGTTGCGCCAGCGGGTGACCCGCTGCGACGGCAAGGTAGGTGCAGCCCATGAAGGTATCCGGGCGGGTGGTGTAGACGGTCAGCTTATCGGCGTAGTCGTTGACGTCAAAGGAGATTTCTACCCCTTCAGAGCGGCCGATCCAGTTGCGCTGCATGGTCTTAACGGTGTCAGGCCAGTGATCCAGGTTGTCCAGATCGTTGAGCAGTTCGTCGGCGTAGGCGGTGATTTTAATAAACCACTGCGGGATCTCTTTGCGCTCAACTTTGGTGTCGCAGCGCCAGCAGCAGCCGTCGATAACCTGTTCGTTAGCCAGCACGGTCTGATCGTTCGGACACCAGTTCACCGCTGAGGTTTTTTTGTACACCAGGCCTTTTTTATACAGCTCGGTGAAGAATTTTTGCTCCCAGCGGTAGTATTCCGGGGTGCAGGTCGCAATTTCACGGCTCCAGTCATAGCCGAAGCCCAGCTTTTTCAGCTGGTTTTTCATGTATGCGATGTTGTCATAGGTCCACGGGGCCGGGGCGGTATTGTTTTTCACCGCCGCGCCTTCCGCAGGCAGACCAAACGCATCCCAACCGATCGGCTGCAGGACGTTTTTGCCCAGCATGCGCTGATAGCGCGCGATGACGTCGCCGATGGTGTAGTTACGCACGTGACCCATGTGTAGTCGACCAGAAGGATAAGGAAGCATCGACAGGCAGTAATACTTCTCTTTGCTCTCGTCTTCAGTTACTTCAAATGTACGATTTTCGTCCCAGTGAAGCTGGACTTTCGATTCTATCTCTTCCGGGCGGTATTGCTCTTGCATGGCAGCCAGTGGTCCTGTTTTCAATACAGCTACAAAATGTAGCCAATGGATGTGTTATTTCAGATCGGCATAGCATAGCCCAAACGTCCACGTCAAAACAGCCTTTCGCACATTAACATCGGCAAAAGCGGCGCAGAATTTTTCGCGACTCTGTGGCGCGGATGGCAAAGCAAACCGCCGATAACGTCTATTATTAGAAGCAGTTAATCACACCGGAGGCGAAATGATGAACAAGGTTGCTCAATATTACCGGGAACTGGTCTCCTCGCTCAGTGAACGGCTGCGCAATGGAGAGCGTGACATTGACGCGCTGGTGAAGCAGGCGAGGGAGAAAATCACCCAGGCAGGCGATCTGACGCAGAGCGAGGTTGAGTCACTTATCGCGGCGGTGAAGCGCGATTTGGAAGAATTTGCCCGCAGCTATGAAGAGAGCCATGAAGACGATAGCGACAGCGTCTTTATGCGGGTGATCAAAGAGAGCCTGTGGCAGGAGCTTGCCGATATCACCGACAAAACCCAGCTTGAGTGGCGTGAGGTGTTTCAGGATCTGAACCACCATGGAGTCTATCACAGCGGGGAAGTGGTCGGTCTTGGCAACCTGGTATGCGAGAAGTGCCACTACCATCTGGCGGTATACACCCCGGATGTGCTGCCACTCTGCCCGAAATGCGGGCATGACCAGTTTCAGCGGCGGCCATTTGAGCCGTAAACGCTAAAAGCAGCGATGCGCATTGCGCTGCGCATCGCTGAGTCATTACAGTACGGTATTAATTTCTGCAACCTTGAAGTATTGATAACCACCCATCTCACTGGCGTATTTATGCGAGGAGTTGAGGACCATCTTGTTGGCGCTGATGGTGCCGACATCACAGGTATTAAATTTCAACCAACCGCAGCCGCGACCGCTGTTAACCACCTTTTTCGCGGTCATGGTTAAGGTGCCGTTCGCCTGAATTAATGAGTAGTTATAGATATTGCCTTTTAACTGGGTGTCCAGCAGCAGATCGCCGGTGCTGTAAATCGTCCCTTCATTAGTAACATCATAATAAGTTGTCAGAGAGACATTGGCTGCGGTGATAGTACCTGTGTTACTAATCGTGCCATGATCGGTAGTAATATCAGCGGCTTTCATATAACCGTTGTTATTCAGCCAGTAGCTATGCGCGGTAATGGCGTTGGTGGCCTCCATGCGACCACTGGTGCTTTGCGCCAGCGTGCCGTTGGTTTGTAGATTGATGTTTTCGCCAGTGATATTACCCAGATTGTAGATTTCCCCGACATTTACGGTGCCATCCTGCTTAAGAGACTGAATGGTGGTGTTGCCGGTTGAATTAATGTTCCCGGTATTTTTAAAACTCTCGCCAACAAAAGTAAGGGTGGTGTTTTTAGCACTGATTTTCCCTTCATTCAGAAAATCGCCTATTGCCGTGGCGGAAATCTGGTTATTCGACAGCAGGGAGGCCTTAGCCTCATTACGGATTTTTCCACCGCTGGCCAGGCTTAACCCACTGGTTCCGGTCATCGTTCCAGAGTCGCCGTTAGTGATGTTGCCGTTAGCGGTGGCAATTAGCTGACCGCCAGTGATAGAACCGACGTTAACGATATAATCCCCACTGGAGAGCATTAAATAATTGGCTCCGCCGATACTGCCTTCATTGGTGATACCTGTGACCGTAGAAACCTGGCTTAGCAGACCGTTGCCTTTTATCGTCCCTTTATTCAGCAGATTTCCGTAGCTGGTGAGTTGCAGTGAGCTGTTTGAGATAATAGAGCCATTATTACGTACGCCAAAACCAATGTTATTGCCAATCATGCTAATGCTGTTGGCAGTAATGCCGCCAAGACTACTGACGTCGATGCTGTATTGCGGGTTAATCGTCATTTCGATCAGGGTCGCTTTTTTACCCGCTGAGGTCACCGCGCCAGAACTGTTATCCATGGTGAAATTACCTGCACTAACAAGGGCGTTCTTGGCCTGCACTTTACCATTAATTTTAATCGCGTCGGCGAGTAGAGCAGCATAGCTGTTAGCGGCGTTCATGCCATTTTCATCGATGGTGATTTTGCCATTGGTGATGGTATAGCTGCCGATAGCGCCTTCATCGGTCAAATTCACCTGACCTGTCGTTAATATTGCCTTGTTGGTATTAACGAAACTACAGCCGGAGCAGGTAATACCGTTAGGGTTAGCGATTACCACGTCGGCTTTCAGCCCGGCGACTTCAATGAAGCCATTTAATGAACTGGCTTTATTGGAGGTGACTTCATTCAGGATCACCGATGCGCCGCCATTAGTCAGATTGTTGTTTTTAGCAATATTGCCAAAAGTCGCATGATTAATATCGCTGTCGCTGTTATTGAGTATTAAACCGTTGCTGCCAACGTTAAATTCACGATACAGGTTGTGCGAAACGCCTGCAGCATTCGGCGCTTCAATATCAACCACCGTTGCGCCTGATAGATGGGTGTAAGTCGACGGATCGGCGTACACCACCGTCGAGCTTAACGCTGCTGCTAAAGCAACATAGGTTAATTTAAACTTAAACATGAATTTATTCCTTTAAATATAGTGAAAAATAGGTTGTGTTAATACTTCCACTTCAATGAGAAACCCATATTGAATGAGTCACTACTAAAGTTATCTGGTTTACTTAGCGGTGTGCCGATGAAAAAATCATATTGTGTTGAGAATATATCACCGCGCAATCCGCTAACGGCACCTGAAATAACTTTTCCTTGCCGATATTGTTCGCTGCCGATAATACGACCAATATCTAATCCTAAATAGAATTGCTGTTCCGGGCCGGCAATATCCCAGATGAAATCATTGCTCCAGTACCATCCCTGATTGCCAGAGAGAGTATATTCGCCATCAAATCCGCGAACCGTCCAGCGGTTGCCAATATTAAATTGGTTATCCGAAGAGAGAATGTCCGGGCTATATTGCGCATTAAAATGCGGTGCATAGCTAAATCTATCTCCGGTTAAATCGAATTTCATTAAGGCCTGCAAATCGGCATGTACTACGCGTGAGCGCTTACTGAACTGGCCTGCTTTTTCTTCCGGTGTGGCGACGGAGTTTAGCCATGGGAGGCGGCGCTGTAACCCCAGGCTGGCGGCGACAACTTTTTTATCGAAATAGCGTTGCTGTCGTAGCGTCAGCTCCCATGTCGGGTTCTGTTTGCGCATCACCCTAAGTTCTTCACCGCCAAAATAGTAGTGTGATGTACTTTTTGAGATACGGAAATCCAGCGACGTTTTTTGCTGACGGGTGTGAGACAGCAGTCGTGACAGCGTCGCGCTATAGTAGCGATTTTTACTTTTATAATCCGTTTGCGACCAGTTGCCCTTGAACAACTGGCGATATTGGCTCTGTGAACCGTAAAGACCTAACGCCCAGTAACCGAAGGGAATCGAGTAATACAGACTGCCATTCTGGTTACCATCATTATGTTGATTAAACTCGATATCTCCTCCTCCTGAGACATAGAAAATGTCGTTGAGTGTGGTGATATCATAAAGATAGAGCGCACCTCCGGCCTGATAGCGACCGCTGGCGCGGCTGCCAGCGTCATCCATCCAGGCTCCCACCTGCCATTTTTTATCCAGCCGACGCGTTAGCTGCAGATTGCTTTCTGCCTCCCGTTGTCCCGGTAATATTTGCATATTCGCCGAACTTCCTGGCAGGCGGCGCAGGTTTTCCATTCCCTGTTCGAGATCGGTGAGACGCAGGATATCTCCCTTGCCGGTGGGGATATTGTTCCAGATGCTGGTGGTTTGCTCGCTTGTCGTTGACCAGAAAATATCACCGATTTTGCCATAAGCGAGTTCGAGCCTTAATGTGCCCTCCGTCAATGACTGTTCCGGGATGGTCAGTAATGAAGTTATGTAACCACGGGCGATTAACTCATTTTGTAATGCCATGGTGAGGTGCTGAATACCGTTAATCCCCAGACAACGATGCAGAGCCTGAGCTGTAAGGTTGTCAAGAAGCTGATGCGTGAGCTTCGACTCGGCAGAATCGATATGAATATTATTGATGAACCTGCAGTTTTCTTCCTTTGGAAACGTGAGCGTTTGTCGGTCGGTATTAATTAGTGAAGCCTGGGCGGCCTGCTGCTGTGGTGTCAGCGCCGCCTGACGGGCTTTATCCTGCTCGTTTTGGTTAGTCGTGGTGGAGACTATCGTACTGGCGAAAACCTGCTGCTGACACAAAAACACAATCAGCAGGGTGTGAATCAGATTTTTTTTATTAAACATGAAGCAAGTTCCATTTGTTTCATTAAATTTGCATGCTGTATTGCTAAGCTTGCTTAAAACACGGCCTTATTCAGGGTATAGGGTCATCCATAAAAATATTATTTTTTATTATCAGAAAGTTTTGTGTTGGGAAATATTCCCAGGGCTTGTTCTTAAGGGGGGTATGTTAGCGGTGGCGGTAACGCTTAGCCATGCGAAGAAAACTGAATTTTGTATGAATTAAATTAATTTAGAATGTGATTTGTTAGGGGGAGTGTTAAATTATTCACTGGTTTAATAAGAAAACAATTAAAATAAACCACTAATATATGGCACACATTATCGAGAGAGAAAAGGCGCGCACATGACGTGCGCGCTGGGATTTTAGTGCAGGATTTTGGCAAGGAAATCTTTCGCGCGTTCTGATTGCGGGTTGGCGAAGAAGGCTTCTTTATCGACATCTTCGACAATTTTACCTTCATCCATAAAGATGACCCGGTTAGCCACTTTACGGGCAAAGCCCATTTCGTGCGTCACCACCATCATGGTCATACCTTCGTTAGCCAGCTCGACCATCACGTCCAGTACTTCGTTGATCATCTCCGGGTCTAGCGCTGAAGTTGGCTCATCGAACAGCATCGCGATCGGATCCATGCACAGCGCGCGCGCGATCGCGACACGCTGCTGCTGGCCGCCGGAGAGCTGCGCCGGATATTTTTCCGCATGCGCCGCCAGACCCACGCGCTCCAGCAGCTTAAGCCCCTTTTTACGCGAAGATTCTTTATCGCGATTGAGAACCTTAATTTGCGCCAGCGTCAGGTTGTCGATGATCGACAGGTGTGGGAACAGTTCAAAGTGCTGGAATACCATACCGACGCGGGAACGCAGTTTAGCAAGATTGGTTTTCTTATCGTTAACCTGAGTGCCATCAACGATAATTTCGCCTTGCTGCACCGGCTCAAGGCCATTAACGGTTTTAATCAGCGTCGATTTACCGGAGCCTGACGGCCCGCAAACTACCACCACTTCGCCTTTTTTCACTTCGGTGGAGCAATCGGTCAGCACCTGAAAGTGACCATACCATTTTGAAATATTTTTCAGGGTAATCATTACACAGTCCTTTTCTTCAACCAGCTGACCAACAGCGATGCGCTGAGACTAAATACAAAATAAACGGCGCCTGCGAACAGGATCATTTCCACCTGGGTTCCGTCACGTTCGCCAATGGTGGAGGCGGTACGGAAGAAATCGGCCAGGCTCAGGACGTACACCAGCGAGGTATCCTGGAATAGGACGATACCCTGGGTTAACAGCAGCGGGACCATCGCGCGGAAGGCCTGCGGCAGAATCACCAACTTCATCGATTGCCAGTGGGTCATCCCCAGCGCCAGCGCGGCGCTCGACTGACCACGGGAAATACTCTGGATCCCGGCGCGAATAATTTCCGAATAGTAGGCCGCTTCAAACATCGAAAATGCCACCATCGCCGAAATCAGGCGAATATCGGTTTTCGGCGACAGCCCCAGCACGTTTTGCAGGAATCCGGGAACGATCAGATAGAACCACAGCAGCACCATCACCAGCGGAATCGAGCGGAAAACGTTAACGTAGGTTTTGGCAAACCATGCCAACGGCAGGAAGCTTGACAGGCGCATCACCGCCAGAATGGTGCCCCAGACGATACCGATAATAATTGCCGTGACGGTGATTTTCAGCGTAATGACCAACCCTGCCAGCAGGTAGGGCATGGAAGGAACAATTGAACTCCAGTCAAAATCGTACATTATTTGCCTCCCATATTGCCCGGCAGGCGAACTTTACGTTCAACCACATACATCACCAGCATGATTACGGCGTTGATGAATACATAGGCGAGGGTGATCGCGGTAAACGATTCCCAGGCGTGGGCTGAGTAATCCAGCAGCTTGCCGGCCTGCGCCGCCATATCCGCCAGACCGATAGTGGAAGCGATAGCCGAGTTTTTTACCAGGTTCATCATTTCCGAGGTCATCGGCGGCACGATAACGCGATAAGCGTTCGGCAGCAGCACGTAGCGATAGGTTTGCGGCAGGGTCAGCCCCATCGCCAGGCCGGCATTTTTCTGCCCGCGAGGAAGGGACTGTATCGCGGCGCGGACCTGCTCGCAGACGCGGGCAGCGGTAAACAGCCCAAGGCACAGCATTGAGGAGACAAAGAACTGAATATTTGGATCCAGTTCCGACTTAAACCACATGCCGATGTTTTCCGGCAGAAACTCCGGAATAACAAGGTACCAGGTAAAGAACTGGACAATCAGTGGAACGTTACGAAACAGTTCGACGTAGCAGGTGCCGATCCCGGCTAACCAGCGGTTAGGGACGGTACGCAGAATACCGAACAGCGAGCCGATGAGGAAAGCGATAATCCAGGCGCTAATCGACAGCGCGACGGTAACCTGAAAGCCGCTCCATAACCAGCCTAGATAAGTGGTGTTGCCGAACGGGGCGGGTTGCAGGAATATTCCCCAGTTCCAGTCTATTGACATAAATAAACTCCAGAAAAAAAAGGGTAGCAGCGCTACCCTCGAAGATTGTTGCCCTGCTTGTTTCGGTATTCGCGGCGGCTGGGGAACGACCAGCCACCGTATAGTCTGTCCGTGCAAAGGTAACAATCGGGAGGGCTACTTTATCGAGCCCCTGTTTTTTTAATTAGTTAAGAGCCTTGTCATTGGGTGATTTGAACAGCGCCTTCATGTCGTCGGACAGTTCGAAGTTCAGGTTCAGATTTTTCGGCGGAATCGGGTTCTTAAACCAGGTATCGAACCATTTCGCCGCTTCGCCAGAGGTCTGCGCCTGGGCAACGGTGTCATCTACCAGTGTTTTGAACGATGCGTCGTCTTTACGCAGCATGCAGCCATAGGCCTCTTTCGACTGCGGCGTACCGACGATTTCCCAGTTATCCGGTTTCTTCGCTTTTGCGCGCTCGCCGGCCAGCAGGGCATCATCCATCATAAAGGCCACCGCGCGGCCACTTTCCAGCGTACGGAAAGAGTCGCCGTGATCTTTCGCGCTGATGATGCGCATGTTCATTTTCTTCTCGTCGTTCAGCTTATGCAGCAGCACTTCCGAGGTGGTACCGGAAGTGACGACGACCGCTTTGTCTTTCAGATCCGGGAAGTCTTTAATCGGCCCACCTTTTTTCACCAGCAGACGAGTGCCGACGACGAAAATGGTATCGGAGAAGGCGGCCTGCTTCTGACGCTCAAGGTTGTTGGTGGTGGAACCGCACTCGAAATCATAAGTGCCGTTCTGCAGTAACGGGATGCGGTTCTGCGAGGTGACCGGAATCAGTTTCACCTGCAGATCGGGTTTATTCAGCTTTTTCTTGATGGCTTCAACGATAGCGTTGGAGTAATCCTGAGAGTAACCCACCACTTTTTGTTGGTTATCGTAATAGGAGAATGGTACTGACGACTCGCGGTGGCCGACGACGATCACCCCGTTTTTGGCGATTTTATCCAGCGTGCTCTGACCTGCGGCCGGGGCGGCATCTTCAGCGTGCGCCAGACCAGCGGTCACTCCCATGACCAGCATTGCGGCGGCCAGTTTACGTAATTGCATATCCAACTCCTTATCCTTAACGCCAGGGACGCTAGTGATACCCATTGTGATTGTGTGTATGTGTTGTTATTCCTGCGAGCACTGCCGTAAGGCGGCGCTTTCGGGAATCGTCTGCAATCTTAAAGTGCAGTATTTGTATGAGCTTGTTAGCATTTAGTTTGGCTTAATGTAAAGATTTTGATGCGTTATTGTTTATTTTTGCGAAGCGCACCGCACCATTTGTGGGCAAAAATGGGTTGTTGCACCAACGTGGCGCGAAGTGCGAACGCTTTCGGTGCAACCCTGGTACAACCGCGGTCAAAATCGCCTACAGGGATGAAATTAAGCAATGGACGTGCCAGATTGGCGCTGGAGAGCGTAAAGCGAGGAAGACCCGCCGGCGACGAATGCCGCCGGGAGCAGGCCGGGCGGCTGCCCGGCGGAAAAGATTAGCGTCGACGCTGGCGCAGGCTCATCACCAGCGCGGCAAAGCCAAAGAGGGCGGTTAACGCCCACAGCGGCCAATTGCCGGTACGGGCATACGGCGTCAGGCCGGTGGTTGGCGTGACCTTAGTGGTCAACACCGCGCGGGTAAACTGTGGGATCATGTCCTGAATTTCACCACGCGGGCCAATAACGGCGGTGATACCGTTGTTGGTGCTGCGTAGCAGCGGGCGCGCCAGTTCCAGCGCGCGCATCCGCGCCATCTGGAAGTGCTGCCATGGGCCAATTGACTTACCAAACCACGCATCATTGGAGATAGTCAGCAGATAATCGGTATCCGGGCGGAAATTATCACGGACCTGCTCGCCGAGAATGATTTCGTAGCAAATTGCCGCCGTAAGCTTCAGGTTATGCGCTACCAGCTGCGGCTGCACGTAAGGGCCGCGGCTGAACGAGGACATCGGCAAATCGAAGAACGGCGCCAGAGGGCGTAAAATCGATTCCAGTGGTACGAATTCGCCGAACGGCACCAGATGGTTTTTATTATAGCGATTGGTCGAGTCGTAGCTGTACGGGTTATCTTTACCCAGCGTGATGATGGTGTTGTAGGTATCGTAGCGGTTTTGTTTATTGAGCCGCGCATCGACAATACCGGTAATCAACGAGCTATTTTTGGCCCGCATCAGGTCATCAACCATGCTAAGGAAATGCTGCTGATTGATTTCCAGATCCGGAATCGCCGACTCCGGCCAGATAATCAGCTGCGATTTACCCATATGCGGCTGGGTGAGATCGAGATAGGTTTTCAGGGTGTTAACCAGCTGGTTTTCATCCCATTTCATCGCCTGCGGAATATCGCCCTGCACCAAAGAGACTTCCGTCGCCCGTTCTGGCAGCAGTTGATACCACTGGATATAACGCAGCGGGAAGGGCAGGGCAAACAGCACTATCGCCACCAGCAGCGGTTTCCAGTGTCGCTGCGCGATAGCCAGCGCCAGCAGGCCGCTGACCACCATCAACAGAAAGTTTATCGCCTCAACGCCCATCACCGGCGCCAGGCCCTTTAGCGGACCGTCAATCTGGCTATAGCCGAACTGCAGCCACGGGAAACCGGTCAGCACCCAGCCGCGGAGAAATTCGGTAATTTGCCAGATGACAGGCGCGGCGATGGCCAAACGGATCCAGTTAGTTTTCGGCCACAGTCTCGCGAGGATCCCGGCGAACAGACCGGTGTACAGCGATAAATAGGCCGCCAGCAAAGCAACAAGGAAAACGTTAACCGGGCCCGGCATGCCGCCGAACTGCGCGATGCTAACGTAAACCCAGTTAATACCGGTGCCGAATAGCCCAAGACCCCAGAAGTAGCCAATCCAGGCGCTCTGTAGCGGGCGACGGTTGAGAGTGAGCGCCTGCAGACCAAACAGCGAGACAATCGCCGCTGGCCAGAAGTCGTAAGGTGAAAAAGCCAGCGTTCCGCTGGCTCCGAATAACAGCGCCAGCAGCAGACGTACGCGCTGGCGTTCAAGTAAAGAGGCAAATACCATTTAGGTTAATCGTCCCGTTAAATTAGTCTTCCAGCTTCGGCTGCGGCGCATCATCAGGAAGCTTTACATGGACCTGAATAATACGTCTGCTGTCAGCCATTGCGACCTTGAATTGGTAACCATCAATGTCAATCGACTCGCCGCGGGCCGGGAGATGACCAAAGGCCTGCATCACCAGTCCGCCGATGGTATCGACCTCTTCATCGCTGAAGTGAGTGCCGTAGGCTTTATTGAAATCTTCAATCGATGCCAGCGCGCGTACCGTCCAGGTATGACGGCTTAGCTGACGGAAATCGATATCTTCCTCTTCATCGTATTCGTCTTCGATTTCGCCGACGATAAGTTCGAGAATATCTTCGATAGTCACCAGGCCGGAAACGCCGCCGAACTCATCGATGACGATCGCCATATGATAACGTTGCGAGCGGAACTCTTTCAGCATGCGGTCAACCCGCTTGCTTTCAGGCACGACAACCGCCGGACGTAACACTTTTTCCATGCTGAAAGCTTCGGCGTCGCTGCGCATAAACGGCAGCAGATCCTTAGCCATCAGAATCCCTTCAATGTGATCTTTATCTTCGCTAATGACCGGGAAACGCGAGTGGGCGGATTCGATGATCACATCGAGGCACTCGTCCAGCGTCTGGTTGCGTTTCAGGGTAATCATTTGCGAACGCGGGATCATAATATCGCGGACGCGTTGGTCGGCGATATCCATTACCCCTTCGAGCATGTCGCGCGTATCTTCATCGATAAGCTCGTTCTGCCCGGAGTCACGGATCAGCGCCAATAATTCATCACGGTTTTTGGGTTCACCGTGGAAAAGTTGGCTGAGTAAGAGGGAGAAAAATCCCTTTTTGCTGTTTACTGTGTCACTACTGTGTGAATTGTCGTCGCTCATGGCGTCGTATGGGTTCTCGTGTTGATTTAATTGTCGCTCGTCGCGCGTAAACTCAGCGTCGTACGGCATGTTTTGCCTGATAGCGCTACGCTTATCAGGCCTGGGATACGCATGAATGTAGGCCGGATAAGGCGCTTGCGACGTCATCCGGCAAGTTACTATTCAGCAATCTTCTCGGCAATGTACGGATCCTCATAGCCCAGAGCAAGCATTATCTCTGTTTCGAGGCCTTCCATTTCTTCCGCTTCGTCGTCTTCGATATGATCGTAGCCCAGCAGGTGCAGGCTACCGTGCACGACCATGTGCGCCCAGTGAGCCTCCAGCGGTTTTTCCTGCTCTTTGGCTTCCTGTTCAACCACCTGGCGGCAGATGATCAGATCGCCGAGCAGCGGCATCTCAATGCCCGGCGGGGCTTCGAAGGGGAAGGAGAGGACGTTAGTCGGCTTATCCTTGCCGCGATAGGTCAGGTTCAGCTCGTGGCTTTCGGCGACATCCACCAGGCGAATCGTTAACTCTGACTCTTCCTGGAACTGCGGGATGACGGCTTCCACCCAGCGTTGAAAGAGGGCTTCGTCCGGTAGACCGCTGGTGTCTTCGCAGGCCAGCTGTAAATCGAGAATCACCTGGCTCATTTTTGCTCCTGTTCCTGGGCTTCGCGTTTGCGCTCGGCGGCCAGTTCTGCTTTACGTTTTTGTTCGGCTTCTTCCCATGCCTCATAGGCATTGACGATGCGGGCGACCACCGGGTGGCGCACCACGTCTTCGCTGTGGAAGAAGTTGAAGCTGATTTCATCGACTTCCGCCAGCACTTCAACGGCGTGGCGCAGACCTGATTTGGTATTGCGCGGTAGGTCAATCTGGGTCACGTCGCCGGTGATAACCGCTTTCGAGTTAAAGCCGATACGGGTCAGGAACATCTTCATCTGCTCGATGGTGGTGTTCTGGCTTTCATCGAGAATGATAAAGGCGTCATTCAGCGTACGCCCGCGCATGTAGGCCAGCGGCGCGACTTCAATGACGTTACGCTCAATCAGCTTCTCGACTTTCTCAAAGCCGAGCATCTCGAACAGCGCGTCGTACAGCGGGCGCAAATACGGGTCAACCTTCTGGCTTAAGTCGCCCGGCAGGAAGCCGAGCTTCTCGCCTGCTTCGACCGCAGGACGAGTCAGCAGAATGCGGCGAATTTCCTGACGCTCCAGGGCATCGACCGCCGCGGCGACCGCAAGATAGGTTTTACCAGTACCCGCCGGGCCGACGCCAAAGGTAATGTCGTGGTCGAGGATATTGGCGATGTATTGCGCCTGGTTTGGCGTACGCGGTTTGATGACTCCGCGTTTGGTTTTGATATTGATGGCCTTGCCGTATTCCGGCACGCTCTCGGCGCTCTGTTCGAGCACCCGGGCTTCTTTAATAGCCAGATGGATTTGTTCCGGTTCAATATCCTGAATCTGGCCGCGCATTGGCGCGGTATCGACATACAGGCTTGTCAGAATATCGGCCGCGGCGTGCACGCAGATGGCGCGGCCGGTCAATTTAAAGTGATTGTCGCGGCGGTTGATCTCAATACCCAACCGACGCTCCAGCTGTTTGATGTTGTCGTCAAACGGGCCGCACAGTGCTAACAGGCGGGCATTGTCCGCTGGCTCCAGGGTAATTTCACGGGTTTCTATGTTCAAACTGTTCCTCTTATTACGTGTGTTGCCGGAGGACAATCGTCATCCGGCCAATAAGGAAATTATTCACGTCACGGGAATATGGCGCAAGCATTGCTGTAGATATAGGGGCGAGGAGGGGAAATGCAAGGCCTGCCGGAACCGACAGGCCTGCCGGGATTACGGCTGGTAGATGCCGACGCCCAGATCGTTTTCTTTTCGCGTACGCGCAATGACCGATTCCGGCGATTCCACGACGCGCAGTCCCATCTCATCTTCTGTGCGGACAATTTTGCCGCGTAATGAGTTAGTGTAGACATCGACGATTTCTACGTCGACGAATTTACCGACCATATCCGGCGTGCCTTCGAAGTTCACCACGCGGTTGTTCTCGGTGCGCCCGGAGAGCTCCATCAGGCTCTTACGCGACGTGCCTTCTACCAGAATACGCTGGGTGGTGCCGAGCATGCGGCGGCTCCACGCCATCGCCTGCTGATTAATACGCTCCTGCAGAATGTACAGGCGCTGTTTTTTATCGGCTTCAGGAACATCGTCGACCATATCCGCCGCCGGGGTGCCCGGGCGGGCAGAGAAGATAAAGCTGTAGCTGACATCAAAGTTAACCTCGGCAATCAGCTTCATGGTTTTTTCGAAGTCTTCCGTCGTTTCGCCAGGGAAACCGACGATAAAGTCGGAGCTAATCTGAATATCCGGGCGCGCTTCGCGCAGCTTGCGGATAATCGCTTTATATTCCAGCACGGTGTGGGTACGGCCCATCAGGTTCAGTACGCGATCGGAACCGGCCTGCACCGGTAAATGCAGGAAGCTCACCAGCTCAGGGGTATCGCGATAGACCTCGATGATATCGTCAGTAAACTCAATCGGGTGGCTGGTGGTGAAGCGAATACGGTCGATGCCGTCGATAGCGGCGACCAGACGCAGCAGATCGGCAAAGTTGCCGGTCGTGCCATCGTAGTTTTCGCCGCGCCAGGCGTTAACGTTCTGCCCGAGCAGGTTGACTTCACGCACCCCTTGCGCCGCCAGTTGAGCGATTTCAAACAGAATATCGTCGCACGGACGGCTCACTTCTTCACCGCGGGTATAGGGCACCACGCAGTAAGTGCAGTATTTGTTGCAGCCTTCCATAATGGAAACGAAGGCGGTCGGCCCCTCGGCGCGCGGTTCCGGCAGGCGATCGAATTTTTCGATTTCCGGGAAGCTCACGTCGATAACCGGTTTATGGTTATTGCGCACCGCGTCGATCATCTCCGGCAGGCGATGCAGCGTCTGCGGGCCAAAAATAATGTCAACGTAATGGGCGCGCTGGCGAATCAGTTTGCCTTCCTGGGAGGCGACGCAGCCGCCGACGCCGATAATCACGCCGGGTTTTTTCTCTTTCAGTAGTTTCCAGCGGCCAAGCTGATGGAACACTTTTTCCTGCGCCTTCTCGCGAATTGAGCAGGTGTTGAGCAGCAGCACGTCCGCTTCTTCGGCCACTTCTGTGAGTTGATACCCATGGGTGGCATCCAGCAGATCGGCCATCTTGGATGAATCGTATTCGTTCATCTGACAGCCCCAGGTTTTAATATGGAGTTTTTTTGTCATCGACTTGCTCATGCTCAATTATAAAGACGGGTATAAGTTAAGAATTAGAATTCGTTTGCAGGGTACGCATTGTAATGCTTTGGTTGCCACCTGACCAGTGCGACCACGATCCCCCGCAAGGTGCAAAAAATCCGGTAAACTTAAGGAAATCAGCTTTAAGGATAATTGCCATGACAATTCATGCAACAGATATCGCCATCGTTGGCGGCGGAATGGTCGGCGGCGCGCTGGCGCTGGGGCTGGCGCAACACGGGTTTTCGGTGACGGTGATAGAAAAACACGCGCCTCCGGCCTTTGATGCCGCTGCGGCGCCGGATGTGCGTATTTCGGCGATCAGCGCGTCGTCGGTCGGCTTGCTCAAAAGCCTCGGCGTTTGGGAAGCGGTGCGCGGTATGCGCGCGCATGCTTATCGTCGTCTTGAAACCTGGGAGTGGGAAAGCGCGCACGTTGACTTTAATGCCGCCGAGCTGAAGCTGCCTGAGCTTGGCTATATGGTGGAAAATAGCGTGCTACAGCTGGCGCTGTGGCAGGCGCTTGAAGCCCATCCGCAGGTGAGCTTGCGGGTTGGCGTGACGTTAAGCGAGCTTCATCGTGAGCCGCAGGGCGTTTCGCTGCGCCTGAGCGATGAGAGCGTTTGCACGGCGCAACTGGCGATCGGCGCAGACGGCGCGAATTCTCAGGTGCGCGAACTGGCCGGCATCGGCGTACAGGCGTGGCAATATCAGCAATCCTGTATGCTAATTAGCGTGCAGTGCGCCGACGATCCCGGTGATAGCACCTGGCAACAGTTCACCCCCAGCGGGCCGCGCGCCTTCCTGCCGCTATTCGATAACTGGGCGTCGCTGGTGTGGTACGACACCCCGGCGCGCATCCGCCAGCTGCAGGCGATGTCGATGACCCAACTGCAGCAGGAAATCACCGCGCATTTCCCGAAACGTCTGGGCAGCGTGACGCCAATGAGCGCCGGCGCCTTCCCGTTAACCCGCCGACATGCGCTGCAGTACGTGCAACCGGGGCTGGCGCTGGTAGGGGATGCGGCGCATACCATTCATCCGCTGGCGGGGCAGGGGGTTAACCTTGGCTATCGCGACGTTGACGCGCTGCTGGATATTTTGGCGGAAGCCCGCGGGCGCGGGGAAGCCTGGTCCAGCTTGCCGGTGCTGAAGCGCTATCAGGCGCGGCGCCGGGCGGATAACTTTATTATGCAATCCGGCATGGATCTGTTCTATGCCGGCTTCAGCAACGATTTAGCGCCGGTGCGCGTGTTGCGTAATATTGGCCTGATGGCTGCCGAACGTGCCGGTGTATTAAAGCGCCAGGCATTGAAATATGCATTAGGGTTGTAAAGGGGCATTTGCCGATGGGGGCTGCAGACTAAAGTTTTGCAGTACCTGCATCGGCAAGATGACTATCCGCAGAAAGCAAAAAAGCTCACCGAAGTGAGCTTTTTTGTTAATAAGTGGCTGGGGTACGAGGATTCGAACCTCGGAATGCCGGAATCAGAATCCGGTGCCTTACCGCTTGGCGATACCCCAACAAATTTTTACGGATTTACCGATATTAACCGATAGTCCTGAATATGGTGGCTACGACGGGATTCGAACCTGTGACCCCATCATTATGAGTGATGTGCTCTAACCAGCTGAGCTACGTAGCCAAATTGTCATGCTGTTTCTTCGATGGCTGGGGTACCTGGATTCGAACCAGGGAATGCCGGTATCAAAAACCGGTGCCTTACCGCTTGGCGATACCCCAATACCGTCGCGGCTAACCGCAAATATCGAAGAAATATGGCTGGGGTACCTGGATTCGAACCAGGGAATGCCGGTATCAAAAACCGGTGCCTTACCGCTTGGCGATACCCCATCCGTGCAACGCTTTTTGGTGAATGGTGCGGGAGGCGAGACTTGAACTCGCACACCTTGCGGCGCCAGAACCTAAATCTGGTGCGTCTACCAATTTCGCCACTCCCGCAAAAAAGATGGTGGCTACGACGGGATTCGAACCTGTGACCCCATCATTATGAGTGATGTGCTCTAACCAGCTGAGCTACGTAGCCATCTTTTTTTCGCGTTACCTTATCGGCGTTGCGGGGCGCATTATGCGTATTGGGCCTGCGAGCGTCAACCACTTTTTCAAGGAAAATCGTCGTAATGTGACTGTTTGGTTAGGTTGCGAACAGCATGCTGCAATAATCGGCAAGAATTGATTATTTATCGTTTTTATTTGCCAATTTTGGCATAAAAAAAACGGACCCCGTAGGGTCCGTGAGATTGATGACAAACCTTATACATCGTTAGGTTTGCAGATAGCGACAGGCAAATAACAAGGAAAATCAATTCATTGATTTTCGACTGATAGCCACAAAGAAGGAAAAACCACGCTTTTTCCTTCTTTGTCAGCAGCCTGGCGGACCCCGTAGGGTCCGCTATGCGTGTTGATTGCTTATTTATAAGCTGACTGGTGGACGCCGACCGCGCGTCCTGATGGATCGTTCATGGTTTTGAACGCTTCATCCCACTCGATGGCTTTCGCTGAAGAGCAGGCAACGGACGGGCCGCCGGGTACGCATTCCGCCGCGCTGGGCAGCGGGAACAGCTCTTCGAAGATTTCGCGGTACAGATAACCTTCTTTAGAGGTCGGCGTGTTGTAAGGGAAGCGGAAGCTTGCCGTCTCCAGCTGCTGGACGCTAATCTGTTTTGCCGCCACTTCTTTCAGCGTATCAATCCAGCTATAGCCCACGCCGTCGGAGAACTGCTCTTTCTGGCGCCAGGCGACGCTGGCTGGCAGATAGGACTCAAAGCATTCGCGCAAAATATGTTTTTCCATTTTGCCGTTGCCGCACATTTTATCCTGCGGGTTGATGCGCATCGCCACATCGAGGAATTTCTTATCGAGGAACGGTACACGGGCCTCTACCCCCCAGGCGGACATCGCTTTGTTAGCGCGGGCGCAGTCAAACATGTGCAGCGCCTGCAGTTTACGCACCGTTTCTTCATGCAGTTCTTTAGCGTTCGGCGCTTTGTGGAAGTAGAGATACCCGCCGAATACTTCATCGGAACCTTCGCCAGAGAGCACCATTTTAATGCCCATGGCTTTAATTTTACGCGACATCAGGTACATCGGCGTCGAGGCGCGAATGGTAGTCACGTCGTACGTTTCGATGTGATAGATAACGTCGCGGATCGCATCCAACCCTTCCTGTACCGTAAAGTGAATTTCGTGATGCACGGTGCCGAGGTGGTTTGCGACTTCCTGCGCCGCTTTCAGGTCAGGGGAGCCTTCGAGGCCGACCGCGAATGAATGCAGTTGCGGCCACCAGGCTTCGCTGCGCTCCTGATCTTCAACGCGGCGGGCGGCGTATTTTTTGGTAATGGCCGAAATCACCGACGAGTCCAGGCCGCCGGAGAGCAGCACGCCGTAAGGTACGTCGGACATCAGGTGGCTCTTCACCGACTCTTCCAGCGCCTGACGCAGTTCGTTTTTATCCGTGACGTTGTCTTTTACCGCGTCGTAGTCGAACCAGTCGCGCTGATAGTACTGGCGAATTTCGCCATCCTGGCTCCACAGGTAGCTACCCGCAGGGAACTCTTTAATCGTGCGGCAGACCGGCACCAGCGCTTTCATTTCAGAGGCGACGTAGAAGTTGCCGTGCTCGTCGTGGCCCATATACAGCGGAATAATACCGATATGGTCGCGGCCAATCAGATAAGCGTCTTTCTCGCTGTCATACAGCGCGAAGGCAAACATCCCCTGCAGTTCATCGAGGAACTCAGGCCCTTTTTCCTGGTACAGCGCGAGGATCACTTCACAGTCGGAACCGGTCTGGAACTGGTAGCGATCGCCATATTCGGCGCGCAGCGCCTGGTGGTTGTAGATTTCACCGTTGACCGCCAGCGCATGGGTTTTTTGTTGGTTATAGAGCGGCTGGGCGCCGGCGTTGACGTCGACGATCGACAGACGTTCGTGGGCGAGAATCGCTTTATCGCTGGCATAAACGCCGGACCAGTCCGGTCCGCGGTGGCGCATCAGGCGGGAAAGTTCCAGTGCCTTTTTACGCAGTTCGCCTGCGTCAGTTTTAATATCCAGTACGCCAAAAATAGAACACATAGCCTTCTCCGTTACCCTGTCGTGTAGTGATGTTATGCAGACCTCGTCTCTTGCAAGGTCTTAGTGCGTGTTAAAGAAAATGCCGTAAAGGAGAGTGGGGCGCAAGAGATTTACCGGCAGAAAAGTAAAAAGTGCAATGCTGATTGCCGGATGTTGAAAAATGAGTATGTTTATCTCGGCTTTATTGATGATTATTTAGCGATAAGCCATTTTCATTAGATGAATCTATTTTTTGCGGCACCAAAAATAAAAAACCACGTCCAGGGACGTGGTTTCGGCTCAAAAAACGTCGATTTCGGCGACCGACGGATAAATCCACGACGGGCGGAACGGCATGCTGTCGATATCGTCCAGCGTGGAGACTCCGGAGAGCACCAGAATGGTCTCAAGGCCCGCCTGGAAGCCGGCGAGGATATCGGTACGCAGGTTATCGCCGACGATCACCGTTTGCTCGGAGTGGGCCTGCATTTTGTTAAGCGCGGAACGGATAATCCACGGGCTCGGCTTACCGACATAAAACGGTTTACGGCCGGAGATTTTTTCGATTCCCGCACAGAGTGCGCCGCAAGCAGGGTAGTAGCCACGGCCGTGAGTATCCGGGTTGGTGGCGATGAAACGCGCGCCGTTGGCGACAAAGAAAGCCGCTTTATGCATCATTTCCCAGTTAAAGGAGCGGGTCTCGCCAACGATGACGAAATCAGGGTTAACGTCGGTGATGGTGAAGCCGGCCTTATACAGTTCGTGGATGAGCGCGCCTTCGCCAACCACATAGGCTTTTTTACCTTCCTGGCGACGCAGGAAATCGGCGGTGGCCATGGCGGAGGTGTAGAACGCGGTATCCGGCACTTCGATACCGGCGGTGGCGAAGCGGTTGGCCAGGTCCTGCCCGGTTTGCGAAGGATAGTTGGTCAGCATCACCAGCGGCATGCCTTTTTCCAGGATGCGTTTGATAAATTCAGCGGCGCCGGGAACAGCCACGTTATCGTGCATCAGCACGCCGTCGATATCACAAATTACGTTTTGAATGGTCATGGACAGTCCAACATCATTAACGAAAGGCGAAACTATAAAGCTGGATTAACTTTCCAGCAAATGCTGTAGCAGGATGCCGTTGAGCATCGCGCGCTTGACCAGCGCAAAGGCGCCGATGGCGGAGCGGTGATCGAGCGTCGAGCGTACCACTGGCAGATTGTGGCGAAACGCTTTCAACGCCTGGCCGTTGATACAGCTTTCGATGGCCGGCAGCAGCACCTTTTCCGCCTCGACGATTTCACCGGCAATCACCACTTTTTGCGGGTTAAACAGGTTGATGGCGATGGCGATGGTTTTGCCCAGATGACGGCCAACGTATTCGACCACTTCACAGGCCAGCGCATCGCCTTTATTTGCCGCTTTGCAGATGGTTTTGATATTGCAGTCATCAAGCGTGATGCGACTTTGATAGCCCTGCTCAAGCAGATGGCGGACGCGGTGCTCAATAGCGGCGTTCGCGGCGACGGTTTCCAGACAGCCGAAGTTGCCGCAGTGACAGCGTTCGCCTAATGGGTCAACCTGGATATGGCCAATTTCGCCGACGTTACCGTTACGGCCGATAAAAATGCGCCCGTTGGAAATAATGCCCGCGCCGGTACCGCGGTGTACGCGCACCAGAATAGAGTCCTCGCAATCCTGGCTTGCGCCAAAATAGTGCTCGGCCAACGCCAGGCTGCGGATGTCGTGGCCGACAAAACAGGTGACGTTAAAGCGTTTTTCCAGTGCTTCGACCAGCCCCCAGTTCTCTACCTGAATGTGCGGCATATAGCGGATAACGCCGCTTTCCGGATCGACCAGCCCCGGCAGAATGACCGAAATGGCGATGAGCTCGCGGATTTTGCGCTGACAATTTTCAATAAAGGTGGCGATGATATTCAGCAGCGCGTGCTCAAGCGTTTCCTGGGTACGCTCCGGCAGCGGGAAGTGCTCTTCTTCCAGCGTCTTACTGCTTAAATCATAGAGGGTCAGGGTGGCGTCATAGCGGCCAAGCCGCACGCCGATAGCGTTGAAATTGCGGGTTTCCGCAATGATAGAGATGGCGCGGCGCCCCCCGGTGGAGGCCTGCTGATCGACTTCTTTGATCAGGCCGCGCTCAATAAGCTGACGCGTAATTTTGGTTACGCTGGCAGGGGCAAGCTGACTTTGTTCCGCTATCTGAATGCGCGAGATGGGACCATGTTGGTCAATCAGCCGATAGACGGCCGCGCTGTTCAGCTGTTTTACCAGATCGACGTTACCAATTTGAGCTTGTCCGCCTGCTGTCATACTTTTACTTACTCAGTGACGACCTCGTTACCATTAACGATGGTCTTGATGATTTTATAATCGCGGCTGAAAGCGGTCAGGTTAGCGACCATACCCGGCGCAATGCTGCCGAGCTGCTTGTCCACGCCAATCGCGCGCGCTGGGTAGAGCGTCGCCATACGCAGCACTTCGTCCAGCGCTACGCCGCAATGTTCAACGAGGTTACGTACCCCTTCGATCATGGTCAGCGAAGAACCGCTGAGAGTGCCGTTTTCATCCACGCACAGACCATTACGGTAGTATATTGTTTTACCAGCAAAAATGAACTGGTCAATATTAGCCCCTGCCGGCGCGGTGGCGTCAGTCACCAGGCACAGTTTATCGCCTTTCAGGCGTTTAGCGTTACGCACGTTGGCATAATCGACGTGCATGCCGTCAACGATGATACCGCAGTAGACATCCGGCTCGTCGAAAATGGCGCCGGCCAGACCTGGTTCACGGCCGGTAATGTACGGCATGGCATTATAAAGGTGTGTCGCAAAAGTGATACCGGCGCGGAAACCGATTTTCGCTTCTTTCAGCGTAGCGTTAGAGTGACCTGCCGAAACCACGATGCCGGCGGCGACCAGTTTACGGATCACTTCCGGCTCGACGCGCTCAGGGGCCAGCGTCACTTTGGTGATAACGTCGGCGTTGTCGCACAGGAAGTCGACCAGCGCGGCGTCCGGTTTACGCACGTAGTCCGGGTTATGGGTGCCTTTCTTGACGATATTCAGCCACGGCCCTTCCAGATGCAGACCCAGCGCCTGGTTGGGGTGTTTTTGCAGGTATTCGCGCATGACGCGGATGCCTTGCTTCATCAGATCATCGCTGGAAGTAATCAGCGTCGGCAGGAAGTTGGTGCAGCCGGAACGCTCATTCGCTTTCTGCATAATTTCCAGCGTTTCGACGGTGACCGCATCCGGACTATCGTTGAATTGCACGCCGCCGCAGCCGTTCAGCTGGACGTCGATGAAACCGGGGGCAATAATCGCGCCGTTGACCGAGCGTTGCTCAATTTCAGACGGCAAATCAGCCAGCGGACAGAGACGTTCGATACGGCCATTGGCGATAACGACCGCATGGTCATCGAGAATTTCATGACCGGTGTAAACCCGGCCCTGGGTTAATGCATACATTACGACCCCCGGTATATACGCCCCACCAGCTCAACTCGCATTGTTCTGGCGTTGCATACAAAGAAAAAGATGGTCCCACGCCAGGGCGCGGGACGGACTACATTACAGACCTTTAATATTTTCAGCTTCTAATTCGTTGAAATATTTCAGGGTCTTCACTTTCAGTTCCATCGTGGACGGCTCGTCGCAGACCACAACCGCTTTCGGATGCAGTTGCAGACAGGTGATGGTCCACATGTGGTTGACGTTACCTTCGACCGCCGCCTGCAGCGCCAGCGCTTTCTGATGGCCCAGTACCAGAATCATCACTTCTTCTGCATCCAGCAGGGTACCCACGCCCACGGTCAGCGCATATTTCGGCACCAGATCCACATCGCCGTCGAAGAAGCGGGAGTTGGCCACGCGGGTGTCATGGGTCAGGGTTTTAATACGGGTACGGGACGCCAGAGAAGAGGCCGGTTCGTTAAACGCGATATGACCATCGTTACCTACGCCGCCCATAAACAGGTGGATTTTACCGTAGGAGCGGATTTTTTCTTCATAACGACGGCATTCTGCATCGATATCTGGCGCATTACCATTCAGCAGGTTGATATTTTCAGCTGGAATATCAACATGGTCAAAGAAATTGCGGTGCATGAAGCTATGATAGCTTTCCGGATGCTCTTTCGGCAGGCCGACATACTCATCCATGTTGAAGGTAACAACGTGCTTGAAGCTAACCTGGCCTGCTTTATGCATTTCAACCAGCGCTTTGTAAGCGGTAAGAGGCGTACCACCGGTAGGCAGACCCAGTACGAATGGACGGTCCGCGGTCGGTTTGAACGCGTTAATGCGGTTAACGATATGACGGGCAGCCCATTTACCTACTTGTTCAGCTGTTACCAGGGGGATCAGTCTCATTCTTCACCTCTATAGTTAAATTAGAACCTGGCGGATTGGCGCCAGCATACTATGAAGAGTATTGCAGCAACTGCGCCGACCGGGGTCAATCCGTGTTGATTTTTTGAATGATAAAATAAGTTTTCGATGTTAGCCAGTCAAAGGGAGGGGTGAATACGATATTTGGTGATTATAGTCACAAAAAATACCCGTTTAATTTGCGATACGAATTAATTTTTCACACACTTTGCCGGTAAGTGATAAATCCGACCTTGTTACACAATAAAAAAGTGGCTTTGAAATGAGCCTCATCGGGGTCTCATAGGGGGAATAAGATGAATATTTTAGGTTTCTTTCAGCGGCTGGGTAGGGCATTACAGCTCCCTATCGCAGTGCTGCCGGTCGCGGCATTGCTGCTGCGATTCGGGCAACCGGATCTGCTGAACGTACCCTTCATCGCGCAAGCGGGTGGGGCAATCTTTGACAACTTAGCGTTGATCTTCGCCATCGGCGTGGCATCAAGCTGGTCCAAAGATAACGCGGGTTCTGCGGCGCTGGCCGGCGCGGTAGGTTATTTCGTGATGACCAAAGCGATGGTTACCATCAACCCGGAAATTAACATGGGTGTGCTGGCGGGTATCATTACCGGTCTGGTCGCGGGTGCTGTTTATAACCGCTGGGCCGGCATTAAACTGCCAGACTTCCTGAGCTTCTTCGGCGGCAAACGCTTCGTACCGATCGCTACCGGCTTCTTCTGTCTGGTGCTGGCTGCCATCTTCGGCTATGTCTGGCCGCCGGTGCAGCACGCTATTCATGCGGGCGGTGAATGGATCGTGTCTGCGGGCGCGCTGGGTTCCGGTATCTTCGGTTTCATTAACCGTCTGCTGATCCCAACCGGTCTGCATCAGGTGCTGAACACCATCGCCTGGTTCCAGATTGGCGAGTTCACCAACGCCGCGGGTGCGGTCTTCCACGGCGACATCAACCGCTTCTATGCCGGTGACGGCACCGCGGGGATGTTCATGTCCGGCTTCTTCCCGATCATGATGTTCGGTCTGCCGGGCGCTGCGCTGGCAATGTACATGGCTGCGCCGAAAGAGCGTCGTCCGATGGTCGGCGGTATGCTGCTGTCCGTGGCCATCACCGCGTTCCTGACCGGTGTGACCGAGCCGCTGGAATTCCTGTTCATGTTCCTGGCGCCATTGCTGTACCTCCTGCACGCTATCCTGACCGGTATCAGCCTGTTCATCGCAACGGCGCTGGGTATCCATGCGGGCTTCTCCTTCTCCGCGGGCGCTATCGACTACGTGTTGATGTACAGCCTGCCGGCAGCCAGCAAAAACGTCTGGATGCTGCTGGTGATGGGCGTGGTGTTCTTCTTCGTTTACTTCCTGTTGTTCAGCGCGGTTATCCGCATGTTCAACCTGAAAACGCCGGGTCGTGAAGATAAAACCGACGACGTCGTGACTGAAGAAGCTAACAGCAACACCGAAGAAGGTCTGACTCAGCTGGCGACCAACTACATCGCAGCCGTAGGCGGTACCGATAACCTGAAAGCCATTGATGCTTGTATCACCCGTCTGCGTCTGACCGTCGGCGACTCGGCGAAAGTCAACGATGCCGCCTGTAAACGTCTCGGCGCCTCCGGGGTGGTGAAACTGAACAAACAGACCATCCAGGTCATTGTTGGCGCGAAAGCGGAATCCGTTGGCGACGCCATGAAGAAAGTGGTTGCCCGTGGTCCGGTTGCTGCTGCGGCTGCTTCGACTGACAGCGCGCCAGCCGCCGCGCCTGCGGCCAAACCGCAGGCGGTCGCGAACGCCAAAACCGTCGAAGCGCTGGTTTCCCCGATCACCGGTGAAGTGGTGGCGCTTGAGCAGGTACCGGATGAAGCCTTCGCCAGCAAAGCCGTTGGTGACGGTATCGCGGTGAAACCGACCGATAACATCGTTGTCGCGCCGGCGGCCGGTACGGTGGTGAAAATCTTCAACACCAACCACGCATTCTGCCTGGAAACCGATAACGGCGCGGAAATCGTCGTCCATATGGGCATTGATACCGTCGCGCTGGAAGGCAAAGGCTTTAAACGTCTGGTTGAAGAGGGCGCACAGGTGAAAGCCGGCGAGCCGATCCTGGAAATGGATCTGGCGTTCCTTAACGCCAACGCCCGCTCGATGATCAGTCCGGTCGTCTGCAGCAACAGCGATGATTACAGCGCGCTGGTGATTCAGGCAACGGGTAACGTTGTCGCCGGCCAAACGCCGTTGTTCGAGATTAAAGGCAAGTAAGGCTCCTGAGTAGAGTTTTGCCTCAGCGGCGCAGCGAAACCTGCGCCGCTTTTTTTTGCAGCAAATACCCCCATATCCAACAACAGATACGTATTTTGCGTAACTAATAGTTGTCTCTGCGCCCTGCTTGTAAGATCATGTGCCGTTATACGTTGTTTACGCTTTGAGGAACCCGTGATGAGTGAGGCAGAAGCCCGCCCGACTAACTTTATCCGTCAGATCATCGATGAAGATCTGGCTACCGGTAAGCACACCACCGTTCATACCCGCTTCCCGCCGGAACCGAACGGTTACCTGCACATTGGCCATGCAAAATCCATTTGCCTGAACTTCGGCATCGCTCAGGATTATCAAGGTCAATGTAATCTGCGTTTCGATGACACCAACCCGGTGAAAGAAGATATCGAATACGTGGAGTCGATTAAAAACGACGTGCAGTGGTTAGGTTTCCACTGGTCCGGCGATGTCTGCTACTCCTCTGATTACTTCGATCAGCTGCATCAGTATGCGGTTGAACTGATCAACAAAGGTTTGGCCTACGTTGACGAACTGTCCGCCGATGAGATCCGCGAATACCGCGGTACCCTGAAAGAACCGGGTAAAAACAGCCCGTACCGCGATCGCAGCGTGGAAGAGAACCTCGCGCTGTTCGAAAAAATGCGTACCGGCGGTTTTGAAGAGGGTAAGGCTTGCCTGCGCGCGAAGATCGACATGGCGTCGCCATTCATCGTGATGCGCGATCCGGTGCTGTATCGCATTAAATTTGCCGAACACCATCAGACCGGCAACAAATGGTGCATCTACCCGATGTACGACTTCACCCACTGCATCAGCGATGCGCTGGAAGGTATCACCCACTCGCTGTGTACCCTGGAGTTCCAGGACAACCGTCGTCTGTACGACTGGGTGCTCGACAACATCAGTATTCCGGTGCATCCGCGTCAGTATGAATTCTCGCGCCTGAATCTCGAATACACCGTGATGTCCAAGCGTAAGCTGAATCAGCTGGTGACCGAAAAGCATGTGGAAGGCTGGGATGACCCGCGTATGCCGACTATTTCCGGGCTGCGCCGTCGCGGCTATACCGCTGAATCCATCCGCGAGTTCTGCAAACGCATCGGCGTGACCAAGCAGGACAACACCATTGAGATGGCGTCGCTGGAGTCGTGCATTCGTGAAGATCTGAATGAAAACGCGCCGCGCGCGATGGCGGTGATCGATCCGGTTAAACTGGTTATCGAAAACTATCCGCAGGGCGCAAGCGAAATGGTGGCGATGCCGAACCATCCGAACAAGCCGGAGATGGGCAGCCGCGAAGTACCATTCAGCGCTGAGATCTGGATCGATCGCGCGGACTTCCGCGAAGAAGCTAACAAACAGTACAAGCGTCTGGTGCTGGGTAAAGAGGTGCGTCTGCGCAACGCCTACGTGATTAAAGCGGAACGCGTTGAGAAAGATGCAGAGGGTAACATCACTACCATCTTCTGTACTTACGATGCCGACACCCTGAGTAAAGACCCGGCCGATGGCCGCAAGGTCAAAGGCGTTATCCACTGGGTGAGTGCGGCGCACGCGCTGCCGGTTGAAATTCGCCTCTATGACCGTCTGTTTAGCGTGCCGAACCCGGGCGCGGCGGATGACTTCCTGGCGGTAATGAACCCGGAATCTCTGGTCATCAAGCAAGGTTTCGCGGAGCCGAGCCTGTCGAAAGCGCAGGCGGGTAAAGCATACCAGTTCGAGCGCGAAGGTTACTTCTGCCTCGACAGCCGCTACGCCACCGAGGGCCATCTGGTCTTTAACCGCACCGTTGGCCTGCGTGACACCTGGGCTAAAATCGGCGAGTAATGCTCACCGTATTCATGAAACGCCGCACATTGCGGCGTTTTTTTTATTTCAGAATCAGTGAATTAAAAATCGATATTTTTTCGATGCGAATTAATCTTATTAAAACACCGTAATAATTCCCCATCTCTTCCTGCCGGTGTATTTACATTTAACCGTTTCAGCTTCCGGCAACTATCAATTTTTTTTCGATATAACCATGACTTATCGTTAAAAAAGCTGAGAAGTAAGTCTGTAACAAAAAGACATAAATTATGTGCGCTTTGTCATAATCTTAAGCTTTGCTCTGCGAAAGAGATTGATAATTCGCGTCACGAAAAATAGTCTATCCATAGTGGTTTCGCGGACTTTTAACCGCACCGCTTTTAGTACTTTTTTATTTTTTTAGCGAGCTGCCTTTGGCAATCGCAATTTTAAAACGTCAAAGAGGATATGCACATGCGTACGTTTAGTGGCAAACGTAGTACGCTGGCGCTGGCTATTGCCGCCGTCACCGCGATGTCGGGTTGGGTTGTGGCTCCACAGGCCAGCGCAGCAGGCTTTATCGATGATTCTACTTTAACTGGCGGTATCTATTACTGGCAGCGCGAGCGCGACCGTAAAAACGTAGAAACCGACAAGTATGAAACCAACCTTTCCCATTCTACCTGGAACGCCAACCTGGATTTCCAGTCCGGCTATGCCGCTGATATGTTCGGGATTGATATTGCTGCCTTTACCGCGATAGAAATGGCGGAAAACGGCGACAGCGGCCACCCGAACGAAATTGCCTTCTCCTCCAGTAACCGTGCCTACAGTGAAGATTATTCCGGCGATAAGAGCGGGATTAGCCTGTATAAAGCAGCGGCTAAATTTAAATTCGGCCCGGCGTGGGCGCGCGCGGGTTATATCCAGCCGACCGGGCAAACGCTGCTGGCGCCGCACTGGAGCTTTATGCCGGGTACCTATCAGGGGGCGGAAGCCGGAGCCAACTTCGACTATGGCGATAACGGCGCGCTGAGTTTCTCCTACATGTGGACCAACGAATATAAAGCGCCGTGGCATATCGAGATGGATGATTTCTACCAGAACGATAAGAAAACCAAGGTCGACTATCTGCACTCTCTTGGCGCGAAATACGATTTTAAAAACGATCTGGTGCTGGAAGCCGCTTTTGGCCAGGCTGAAGGTTATATCGATCAATACTTTGCGAAGGCCAGCTACAAATTTGATATCGCCGGTTCGCCGTTAAGCGCCAGCTATCAGTTCTATGGTACCCGCGATAAAGTCAGCAACGGCGGCGTCAACGACATCTACGACGGCACCGCGTGGCTGCAGGCGATCACCTTTGGCTATAAAGCGGCCGATGTGCTGGATCTGCGTCTGGAAGGGACCTGGGTTAAAGCCGATGGTCAGCAGGGCTACTTCCTGCAGCGTATGACGCCAACCTATGCCTCCTCTAATGGTCGTCTCGATATCTGGTGGGATAACCGCTCCGACTTTAACGCCAACGGCGAGAAAGCAGTATTCTTCGGCGCGATGTATGACATGAAGAACTGGGATATGCCGGGCTGGGCGTTTGGCGCTTCCTATGTTTACGCCTGGGATGCGAAGCCTGGCAGAATGGCATCCCCGGATGCTTACTACGATCCTAACTATCGTCTGAAAGAATCCGCCTACAGTCTGGATGCTATCTACACCCTGCAGGAAGGCCGGGCGAAAGGAACGATGTTCAAACTGCACTTCACGCAATACGACAACCACTCCGACATCCCAAGCTGGAGCGGTGGTTACGGCAACATCTTCCAGGATGAGCGTGACGTGAAGTTTATGGTTATCGCGCCGTTCACCATTTTCTGATGCCTGCGCGGCGGGCGTGAGCCTGCCGCCCCTCTGGGAGAATAACTATGAAAAAGTTGCTGCTCATCGCCATCATGGCATCGGGTCTGGTTGCCTGCGCGCCATCGCCAGCGCCGAAAGAAGATTCCAAATTGAAAGATGCCTATAGCGCCTGTATCAACACGGCAGAAGGTAATCCGGACAAGATTGAAGCCTGTCAGAGCGTACTCAACGTCCTGAAGGAAGAGAAACCGCATCAGCAGTTTGCGACGCAGGAGAGCGTCAGAGTGCTGGATTATCAGGCCTGTATTCAGGCGACGCGCACCGGTAATGACCAGGCGGTCAAAGCGCGCTGCGATAAAATCTGGCAGGAGATTCGCAGTAATAACACCACTAAATAAAGCAGACAGTTAAGCGTAAACGGGCGGAGCGCACACTCCGCCCGTCGCTATTTTAACGCGGTATTTCCGCTGGCTGATAGCCGCGGCTCAGACGCATGAACAGCATGGCGGTGGCGGCGAATCCGCATAGGGCCGCGCACATCAGCCACCAGCCTGGCGCGCTCTTATCACCGGTGATTTCGACCAGTGCGGTAGAGATAGCCGGCGTCAGCCCACCGAAGATAGCGGTGGCGAGGCTAAACGCCAGCGAAAAGCCCACGGTGCGAACGTAGACCGGCATCACTTCCGTTAGCGCCGCCACCATTGCGCCGTTATACATACCAAAGAAGAACGAGAACCACAGCAGCACCAGCGTCATGCGGGTGAAATCCGGCGCGGCGGTGAGCCATTGCATCACCGGCCAGGTGGTCAGCAGCGCCAGGACGGTAATTCCCATCAGTACCGGACGGCGGCCTATTTTGTCTGACAGCGCCCCGCCAATCGGCAACCAGATAAAGTTAGAGATACCGACCAGCATCGTGACCAGCAAGCTGTCGCGTGCGCTCAGATGCAGTACCGCTCTGCCATAAGTTGGGGTATAGACGGTAATAAAATAAAAGGTGGTGGTGGTCATCGCCACCAGTAAGGTGCCCGCGCTGATGATGCGCCAGTTTTTAACAATAGTGGTCAGTATCTCTTTGGTATCGGGACGATGCTTACGCTGCAGAAACGCTTCGGTCTCCTGCAGCGAACGCCGGAGCACGAAAATCAGCGGGATAATCAGGCAGCCGATAAAGAAGGGAATGCGCCAGCCCCATTCTGCAATCTCGTCGTGACCCAGCGTCTCGTTCAGCGCGTAGCCAATCAGCGCCGCCATGACGATGGCGACCTGTTGGCTGGCGGACTGCCAACTGGTATAGAACCCCTTTTTCCCCGGTTTGGCGATTTCCGACAGGTAGACCGACACACCGCCGAGCTCGACCCCGGCCGAGAATCCTTGCAACAAACGGCCAATTAAGACCAGCACCGGCGCCAGCACGCCGATGGTTTGGTAGCCCGGCACCAGCGCAATCAGTAACGTGCCGCAGCCCATAATCGCCAGGGTGACCATCAGCCCTTTGCGGCGACCGATCCTGTCGATATAAGCTCCTAATACCACCGCGCCGATGGGGCGCATCAGGAAACCGGAACCAAATACGGCAAAGGTGAGCATCAACGCCGCGAACTCACTCTCTGCCGGAAAGAAGGTCCTGGCGATATAGGTGGCATAGAAACCAAACAGAAAGAAGTCGAATTGCTCGAGAAAATTACCGCTGGTTACGCGGAGAATTGCGCCGAAGGTACCGGCGCGCGAGGTTGGTTGGGTCATAGGGTGTGCTCTCCATTGTCTTTATCTTGTTTTTATAGAGGTAAGAGGGGCGGGTTAGTCACCTGCGACTGCCGCCTGTTTTCCGCGGCGTTTCTCAATCGCCCACTTGAGTAGCGCCGCACAGCGATAAAATCCGTGGGCAAATTTTCCGTAAGGCAGCGTTAAAAACAGCGCCATCACCACCCCGAGATGGATAGCGAGCAGAATGCCCATCCACGAGGTGTCCCGGCCCACCAGTAGCGCGAGCCCGGTAAAACTGGTCAGCAGCAACAGTAGGATAAAAGCGCGATCCATCGGTTTTTGCCGTGCGTCGCCGTGCAGCGGCGAGCGGCGCAGGTTCAGCCATAGCAAACCCGCCGGGCCCACCAGTAGCCCGATGCCGCCAAGTGTGCCAAGCAGCACCGGTACGCTGAAGAACGGATAGGGCGCTTCCCAGCCGGCGAAATAGTGATAGCCCGTAGCCACCAGCGTGGCGGCGAAACAGAGCATAAAGCCGTAAAAGGTGAAGTGGTGAAAACGGCGGCGCATCAGCGTGAAGGCATCATCGGCCTCGTTACAGCCTTTACCGTGGCCACCGTCGAGATATTTCAACGTCAGCGCATCATGCGAGGCCCTGGCGATATCACCAGCTTGCGGTTGGCCAGGCGAGATCTCGCGCCAGAAACGAATCACCCCGCTCATCAATAAACCAATGGCCACAATGAAAACCGAACCGAACATCCACGCCAGCAGGTTATGCGGGAAAATCTGGTAGAAATCACCGGCCAGCGGCGGGTGCAGCAGCGAACCTTTAAGCCCCATCGCCAGCAGCAGAAACAGAACAAGACCCGCGACCAGCGCCAGCACCGTGGCGATCCCCGCACGGCGATATAAACTGCCGAAAGCGGCGGGCCGGGCGTAATGTTGATAGGTTTCCAGCCGCACTTCCGCCATTGCTTTGGGAACATTAATCGCAAACTCGTGCGGCGGGGCATACTGACAGGCGTGCAGACAGGCGCCGCAGTTGTGGCACAGGTTCGCCAGATAGTTAATATCCGCCTTGCCGAATGCCAGACGCTGGGTCATGGCAGGGAATACGGCGCAAAACCCTTCGCAATAGCGGCAGGCGTTACAGACCTGCATCACCCGTTCGACTTCCGCCTCCGGTTCGGTGATGATTTGCGCCTCGATGATCAGCTTTTCAAGCGACTTCATGATGTTTCTCCTGCTGCGCCGCCAGGGCGGCTTGCTGACCGGCAATGCGGCCGAATGTGGTCCCGATCGACATGCCTACGCCGGCGGTATAGCCTTT
Source organism: Klebsiella sp. SYXHC3 (assembly GCF_057196925.1). Taxonomy (NCBI): domain Bacteria; kingdom Pseudomonadati; phylum Pseudomonadota; class Gammaproteobacteria; order Enterobacterales; family Enterobacteriaceae; genus Klebsiella; species Klebsiella sp. SYXHC3. Next base: position 457,756 of record NZ_JBXUNG010000003.1, read on the forward strand.
GCCCAGTACGTTGCCAGCCATCATTTCGCCGGCGACAAACAGGTTGCGGCTCGGCTTACCGGCAAAGTGAACGGCGGCGTGTTGATTGACGTACAGCCCGAGGTAGGTGAAGGTGATCCCTGGACGCAGGGCATAACCATAATAAGGCGGCGTATCGATAGGCCGCGCCCAGTGGGTTTTTGGCGGCGTCAGGCCGGAGGTAGCGCAGTTATCAAGACGGGTATGGTCGAACTGGCCTGGCGTACAGGCGGCATTGTAGCTGGCGATGGTCTGCGACAAACGTTCGCCATCCAGCCCCAATTGGCGGGCCAGTTCCGCGATGGTATTGGCCTGGGCGCCCGGAAAAACGGGCGGCATAAACTGTCCAACGGCTTTACTGTCGATGATCGAATAGCCGATTTGCCCCGGCTGGTGGGCGACCAGACGGCCCCAGATGGCGTAACGTTTGGGCCAGAAATCCTCCCCTTCATCATAAAAGCGCTCGGCATCGCGGTTCACCACCACCCCCAGCGACACGCAGTCGACGCGGGTACAGATGCCGCCGTCATAGAGTGGCGCCCGGGCGTCAATGGCGACGCAGTGCGACTGTGAAGGATCGCCGATGATATCGGCTCCGGCGTCGATCATAAATTTGAGCAGCACCCCCTGGTTAAAACGGGTGCCGCGGATGAGAAAGTTGTCGGCAGGCCACTCGCCGCGCTCATTTTGCCCCCAGGCTTCGCGCAGCCACTCGCGGTTAGATTCAAAACCGCCGGCGGCGAGCACGCAGGTTTTCGCGGCGATCCGCTCGGCGCCTGCCAGCGCGGCGACGAATTCGCCATCACGTAATTCAAGCGCCTGCACCGGCGTGTTATAGCGGATCTGCACGCCCATCTGCTCGGCGCTGCGGTAATAGGCATTGACCAGGGCTTTACCGCCGCCCATAAAAAAGGCGTTGGTGCGGGCGACATGCAGGGCGCCGGATAAGGGCGGTTGAAAGTTAACGCCATGACGGCGCATCCAGTCCCGACATTGCGACGAAGTGCGGATCACCAGGCGAGCCAGCGCTTCGTTGGTGTTGCCCCCGGTGACGCGCAGCAGATCCTGCCAGTATTCTTCTTCCGGGTAGCTGTCTACTAAGACATCCTGCGGCGCATCGTGCATACAACGCAGGTTACGCGTGTGCTGAGAGTTACCGCCCCGCCATTCCCGCGGCGCGGCTTCCAGCAGCAGTACGGATGCGCCTGCTTCCCGGGCGGTTAAGGCGGCGCATAACGCGGCGTTGCCGCCGCCAATCACCAGTACATCCACCATTATCGGCTCCATTACGCTTTGACTAATTGTTAAATTTGTAATGGAAATGTAAGGCGCAGGAGCGACAGGCGCTATGGCGTAAAGCTAAAGAGGGGTTTAGGAAGTGTAAAGGCTGGCGCCCGGCCAGCAGCCAGTTTCTACAAGCTGACGCATGACTTTGGTCAGTATCACGCGCGCGGCAAGGCCTGCCGGGGTGAGTTCGTCATCTGAGAGACTGACCAGAAAATTAGGTCGGCTTAGTACCGGATTATCGACGCCGATCACTCTTAGCGCCTCGCTGTCGAGATGAGAAATCGCCGCGCCCGGCTGCAGCGTGGCGCCGAGCCCGTCACGGACGGCGCGCATCAGCAGGGCCAGGCCATCGATTTCAGCCACCACGTCAACGTTGATGGCGTGCTCCTGGCAAATAGCGTCCAGCCTGCCGCGCAGGCCATGTCCCTGGCTTGGCATAATCAGCGGGATGGCGGCAAGCTGGTCCGGAGAGATGCTATCGCCGGGCAGCGGCGCCAGCACGTCATGGGCGCCAATCAGGAACAGACGTTCCTCAAGAATGGGTCGGGCGCTCCAGCGCAGGATCTTCTCTTTCTGGAAAACGATGGCTAAATCGAGCTGGCGGGTGTTGATCATCCGTTCCAGATTGCCGGAGAGGCTTTCCACCAGGTGCAGGCGGACGTCGGCGTAGCTTTCGCGCATGGCGTTGATAAAAGGTACGCCCAGCACAGAAGCGGTGCTCGGCGCCATACCGACGCTGACGTGACCGGAAAGGCGTGCTTCACGCGCGGCGAGAATGGCATCGTCAGCATGGCGCAGCGCCAGTTGCGCCTGCGAGTAAAAGGCGAGGCCGGCGCTGGTGGGCATTACGCCGCGCGAAGTCCGTTGCAGCAGGCGGATAGCGAGTTCATTTTCCAGACGCGCCATTTGCTGGCTGAGCGCAGAAACGCCAATATTCAGATCGAGCGCGGCGCGGCCCATACTGCCTGTTTCCACGATGCGGACAAAATAGCGTAGCTGGCGCAGCTCCATAGTGACTCTCCGTACAAGGCGTTAGGCTCTGACAGAATACGCATTCAGGCGGATTTCGCCCATAAAAAAAGCCAACCTTCAGGTTGGCTTTTCATTACATACGAGACGGGAAATTATTTATTCACCGCATCGTGGGCATGTTCATCTTCGCGGCAGTCGCCTTCCGCACAGTGGCCGTAGAGGTACAGGCTGTGGTTGGTTAAGCGGATGCCGTGTTGCGCAGCAATTTCACGTTGGCGGGATTCGATAGAATCATCGCTGAACTCGATCACTTTGCCGCAATCGAGGCAAATCAGGTGATCGTGGTGGTGTTGCTGAGTCAGCTCGAATACGGATTTACCGCCTTCGAAGTTGTGGCGAGTCACGATGCCTGCATCGTCGAACTGGTTCAGCACGCGGTAAACGGTAGCCAGACCAATCTCTTCACCCATATCGATCAGGCGTTTGTATAAATCTTCCGCACTGACGTGATGGTTATCCGGTTCCTGCAACACTTCCAGAATTTTCAGTCGGGGAAGTGTGACTTTCAGGCCAGCCTTCTTTAATGCGATATTGTTGTCAGTCATGCGGAATCTGTCCTGTTGCTAAAGATCGGCTTCCTTTAAAGGGAAGCAATACAGAGAATCACCCGATGTAATGCGTCTCATTATAGAGCTGCTACTCTGAAATGAAAACTGCAACCATCGCGCCTTGTAAGCTGTCAAAAACGAATTACCAGCTACAAACTGTGTCACGTGACCTCGTGGAATCAGAGGACATTGTACAGATATGTGATGAAAAGTTAAAAACTTGTAGCTATTAGTTTGATTGCTTTTATCTATTAATTCAGCGCAGCTTAATAGCTGCGCTGTTTGATTCTTAGGCGTTTTTGATTTCTTCCAGATGCAGCTCTTCGGAAATCTGCTTCACCCACTTCTCAACGCGCTCGTTGGTCAGTTCCGGCTGACGGTCTTCATCAATCGCCAGACCGACGAAGTGATCGTCGTCCGCCAGGCCTTTAGACGCTTCGAAGTGGTAGCCCGCGGTCGGCCAGTGGCCAACGATGGTTGCGCCGCGCGGTTCAATGATGTCACGAATGGTGCCCAGCGCATCGCAGAAGTATTCTGCGTAATCTTCCTGGTCGCCGCAGCCAAAGACGGCTACCAGCTTACCGTTGAAGTCGATCTCTTCCAGCGTCGGGAAGAAGTCGTCCCAGTCGCACTGCGCTTCGCCGTAGTACCAGGTTGGGATGCCGAGCAGCAGAATATCGTGGCTTTCCAGATCTTCTTTGCTGCTCTTGGCAATGTCGTGAACTTCAGCAACGTCTTTACCGAGCTGCTTTTGGATCATTTTTGCAATATTTTCGGTGTTGCCGGTGTCGCTGCCAAAAAAGATGCCGATGATTGCCATGAGTAAAATAACCTCTTGAAACTTAATGATGTGGTAGTGGCATTATGCCTACAGTTAACGGCAATCATAGCAGAACAGGGAAGGGCGCGGAAACAGCAATAACGTCCTGGTGCACACTCTGCTACATGAAAGCGATTTTTTTGCGTTTTTCAGACTTCGCCCTGGTTACGCAGGCAGGCCAGTTGGTGCATCAGCATCTCTTCGATAAGATCGCTGCGGCTCATGTTGCGGGCTTCCGCCAGCTCATTAAGCGCGTCGACCGCATCGGCGTTGAGCTTCAACTCAACGCGCTTCAAGCCGCGAACCTTATCGCGTTTGAGCTGATTGCGTTTGTTGATGCGCAGTTGTTCATCGCGCGAAAGCGGATTGGTTTTCGGTCTACCCGGGCGACGCTCATTTGCGAACAAATCTAATGTCGTTCGGTCCGTTTGTTCTTTTGCCATGATTCAGAGTGACTTCGGGGAAACAAGCTGCCGGGCTATAGCCGGCGCAGATAGCGCGCCATAATACATCAGGCGAACCGCTGCGCCAACGACCGCGGGCATTCTGCCGCGCGGTCGGGCGTTTTTTAGCCACTCAGGCTTCAATTGTGCTCAGATAACGGCGAATTGCGCGTAAAACCGCCTCGGGTTTTTCCGCATGCACCCAGTGTCCGGCGCCGGCAATGACGTGGGCGCGGGCTTGCGGGAACTGCGCCAGCAGCGCGTCGCGGTATTCATCGGTGACATAAGGGGAGTTGCCGCCGGGAATAAATTGCGCCGGGTGCGGCCAGGCGGGCACGGTTTCCCAGCCGACAATATGCGGGTATTGATCCCACAGCGCCGGCACGTTGAAGCGCCACGCGCCGTCGACAAAGGATTTCAGCAGAAACTGAATGACGCCTTCTTCATTTATATACTCGCGCATTACCTGCGCCGCCTGCTGGCGGGTGCTGGCGGCGGATTCGCTGACGGCGTTAATCGCCGCGAAGATCTCATCATGACGGCGGACGTGATAAGCCACCGGCGCGATATCAATCGCCACCAGCCCGGCGATGCGATCCGGCGCCAGCGCGGTCAGCGCCATCACCGCTTTGCCGCCCATCGAATGGCCGATAAAGGTCGCTTTCTCGATCTGATGATCGTCGAGGGTATCGAGCAGGTCCTGCGCCATCGCGCGGTAGGTCATCTCCGGTGAACGCGGCGATAAGCCGTGGTTGCGCATATCGACCTGCAATATATCGTAGTCGGCGACCAGATCGCGGGCGAGGATCCCAAGGTTGTCCAGGCTGCCGAACAGGCCGTGTACCAGGACGATTGGGGATTTATTGTGCGGGTTTTGTGCAGATTGCGCTCGGCTATTTAATTTCATGGCAAAGTTCTTTTTTTCGCTCCGTCGGGTTAGGGTATTATGTTGGACATTCTGCCATTAGGCTGCAAGACCCGGAAGCATTCTGAGTTTTAACGCCATCCTGGTTTGACGCTATTCGCGGTTGGGATTTGTCCTCTATCTGATGCCTTTTGCGCAGTAGTGTGAAAGACAAAGGATAGTTAATCCCGACGACTTGTATTCAGAAACAAAGAAATCGCACTGGATTAAGATGAAAACAATCGAAGTTGATGATGAGCTCTACCGCTATATTGCCAGCCACACTCTGCATATCGGCGAGAGCGCATCCGACATTTTACGGCGCATGCTGAAATTTTCCGCCGTTTCTCAGCCTGCATCTGGCGCGCCAGCGGCGAAAGCCGCGCCGGCGGCTGCTCCTGCGGCGGCGCCAGTCGTCGAAGCGAAGCCGGCCAACCCGGTTAAAGATAAAGTCCGCGCCATGCGCGAGCTGCTGTTATCTGACGAATACGCTGAACAAAAGCGCGCGGTTAACCGCTTCATGCTGGTATTGACTACGCTTTACTCGTTAGACAGCAAGGCATTTTCAGAAGCCACTGAGTCTCTGCACGGACGCACCCGCGTATACTTCGCCGAAGACTCACGGACGCTGCTGAAAAGCGGTAATCAGACCAAACCGAAACAGGTTCCTGGTACGCCGTGGTGGGTTATCACCAATACTAATACCGGCCGTAAATGCAGCATGATCGAACACATCATGCAATCAATGCAGTTCCCTGCGGAGCTGATTGAAAAGGTATGCGGCACGATCTAGTTAATTAAACTTTGCACCAGAAGGATCAGGCAATGGCAATCGATAAACGTGCGGGTCAGCCGGCACAACAGAGTGATTTGATTAACGTCGCCCAGCTGACCGCTCAGTACTATGTGCTGAAGCCGGAAGCGGGCAATGCGGAGCATGCGGTTAAGTTCGGCACCTCCGGCCATCGCGGTAGCGCAGGGCGCCACAATTTCAATGAGCAGCATATTCTGGCGATTGCGCAGGCGATTGCGGAAAACCGCGCGAAAAACGGCATCACCGGCCCGTGCTACGTGGGTAAGGATACCCACGCTTTATCCGAACCGGCCTTCATTTCCGTGCTGGAAGTGCTGGCGGCGAACGGTGTTGATGTGATCGTTCAGGAAAACAACGGTTTCACCCCGACGCCGGCGGTTTCCAACGCGATTCTGGTGCATAACAAAAAAGGCGGCCCGTTGGCGGATGGTATCGTTATCACCCCGTCGCACAACCCGCCGGAAGATGGCGGTATTAAGTACAACCCGCCAAACGGCGGCCCGGCTGATACCAACGTGACAAAAGTGGTGGAGAACCGCGCGAATGAACTGCTGGCCGCCGGTCTGCAGGGCGTGAAGCGTATTTCTCTCGACGCCGCGCTGGCTTCCGGCCACGTGAAAGAGCAGGACCTGGTACAGCCGTTTATTGAAGGGCTGGCGGATATCGTCGATATGGCGGCTATTCAGAAAGCGGGCCTGAAACTGGGCGTCGACCCGCTGGGCGGTTCGGGTATCGAATACTGGAAACGCATCGGCGAGCACTACAAGCTGGATCTGACCATCGTTAACGATCAGGTCGATCAGACGTTCCGCTTTATGCACCTGGATAAAGATGGCGCGATCCGCATGGACTGTTCCTCCGAGTGTGCGATGGCGGGTCTGCTGGCGCTGCGCGATAAGTTCGATCTGGCCTTCGCCAACGATCCGGATTACGACCGTCACGGTATCGTGACCCCGGCTGGCCTGATGAATCCGAACCACTATCTGGCGGTGGCTATCAACTACCTGTTCCAGCATCGTCCGCAGTGGGGTAAAGACGTTGCGGTTGGTAAAACGCTGGTTTCCTCGGCGATGATTGACCGCGTGGTTAACGATCTGGGCCGTAAGCTGGTGGAAGTGCCGGTGGGCTTCAAGTGGTTTGTTGACGGTCTGTTCGACGGCAGCTTCGGCTTCGGCGGCGAAGAGAGCGCAGGGGCATCATTCCTGCGTTTCGACGGCACGCCGTGGTCCACCGATAAAGACGGTATCATCATGTGCCTGCTGGCGGCGGAAATCACCGCGGTGACCGGTAAGAACCCGCAGGAGCACTACAACGAGCTGGCGGAACGCTTTGGCGCCCCGAGCTACAACCGTCTGCAGGCATCGGCCACTTCCGCGCAGAAAGCGGCGCTGTCTAAGCTGTCGCCGGAAATGGTGAGCGCCGACACGCTGGCGGGCGATCCAATCACCGCGCGTCTGACCGCGGCGCCGGGCAACGGCGCTTCTATCGGCGGGCTGAAAGTGATGACCGACAACGGCTGGTTCGCGGCCCGTCCGTCAGGCACCGAAGACGCCTACAAAATCTACTGCGAGAGCTTCCTTGGCGAAGAGCATCGCAAGCTGATTGAAAAAGAAGCGGTAGAGATTGTCAGTGAAGTGCTGAAAAACGCCTGATCCTGTTTACCCCGGCGGCATTAACCGACCGCCGGGGTCATTGATTTGTTTCCTTCAAGGCATAAAGCGATAGCCAATACCGGTTTCGGTCAGCAGATGCTGCGGCCGCGCCGGGTCAGCCTCCAGTTTTTGCCGTAAGTGCCCCATATAAATCCGCAAATAGTGACTGTGCTCCACGGCGTTAGGTCCCCATACCTGATTCAGAAGCTGGCGCTGGGTAAGCACTTTGCCCGGATTGTTCAGTAGCGCCGCCAGCAGGCGAAACTCGATGGGCGTCAGATGAATTTCTTCACTGCCGCGCATGATACGGCGGGCGGGGATATCGACGCTAATATCGGCAAAATGCACCACCGGCTCATCGGCCTGCGCGCTGCCGTGACGGCGCAGCGCGACGCGCAGCCGCGCCTGCAGTTCGCCTATGCCAAACGGTTTACTCAGGTAGTCATCGGCGCCGGCGTCAAGGGCGGCGATTTTGTCATGCTCTTCGCTGCGTGCCGACAGCACGATAATCGGCATCTGGCTCCACTGGCGAACTTCACGGATAAAATCATTACCGTCCCCGTCCGGCAGGCCGAGATCGAGGATCGCTAAATCCGGTTTGCGGGTGGCGGCTTCGATGAGCCCCCGCTGCAGGGTTTCGGCTTCAAATACGCGCATACCGTCGGCTTCCAGCGCGGTGCGCAGAAAGCGGCGGATAGCGTGTTCGTCTTCGATGATTAAAACGTTAATCACATGTCCTCGGTTAACTCTTCCAGTTCTGGGGGCGATTCTCGCGGCAGTGTAACACGGAAACAGGCTCCGCCCTCCGGACGGTTGCTGGCGGTAATGCTACCGTCGTGCACCTCGACAATGGCCTGGCAAATCGCCAGCCCCAGACCGACGCCGGGGATAGCCGATTCTTTATTACCACGCGCGAACTTATCAAAGATAGCTTGTTCCTGGCCTGCCGGGATCCCCGGACCATTATCCCAGACTTCAATGATCAACTGCTGCCTATCCGCTTCGGCGTGAATGCCAATCTGCGCCTGCGCGCCGGCGTATTTATGCGCGTTTTCCAGCAGGTTGATCAGCACCCGCTCAAACAGCGGGCCGTCTACGTGGACCAGCAGTAGCGGGTCCGGCAGCGACAGCTGGATGTGCTGGCCGCCAAGCCCTGGCTCCAGCATACGCAGGGCGCTACCGACTATCTCTTCGAGGGTTAACCACTCTTTATGCAGATTAAAGCCGCCGGACTGAATACGCGCCATATCCAGTAAATTATTCACCAGCCGGGTGGTGTTGAGCACGTGCTGGCGAATTTCGTTGGCCTGCGGCGCGTGCTTCGAACCTTCGCTGGCCAGATCGAGGGTCAGGATCTCCGCCTGGCCGAACAGGACCGTCAGCGGCGTCCGCAGATCGTGGGAGAGGGCGGCCAGTAGTGAGTTGCGCAGGCTTTCGCGTTCGCTGGTCAAGCGCGCCTGCTCTTCGCTGGCGGTCAGGGTCAGACGTTCAAGGGCGCTGGCCACCAGCAGGGTAAAGGTTTCCAGCAGCCGTTGCTGTTCGGGGATCATCAGCTGACGCAGATTTTCCGGTTCGACCAGCAGCAGTCCCCAGGTGCGGGCGGCGCTTTGTAGCGGCAGAATTTGATACGGCACGCCGGGGAGAGTGTCGGTACCGGCTCCGGCTGGCTGGCCCTTATCGAAGCTCCAGCGGGCAATCGCATCATCCCACGAGAAAACGCCGGATTGCTGGGCCATCGGCTGCAGCTGCCCGTTCTCATCTGGCAGCAGTAGTTGGCTGCGGGCCTGAAAGGTGGAGGTAATAAAGCGTTCGCTGGTGGCGGCGATATCTTCGCGGCTGCGGCCGACCGCCAGCGCTTTCGACATTTCATACAGGTGGCGGGTGCGCCGCTCGCGGTAACGCGCCACCCGCGCCTGGTAACGCATCCCGGCGGTCAGGTTGCCGATCACCAGACCAACGGTCAGCATCACGCCGAACGTCAGCAGATACTGGACGTCGGAAACCGCCAGCGTGCCGCGTGGGGCGACAAAAAAGAGATCGAAGCTAATGACGTTGATAAAGGTCGCCAGCACCGATGGCCAGCGGCCATACAGCAGGGCGATAATCACCACGCCCAGTAGATAGAGCATCACCAGGTTGGCGGCTTCGAAGGCCATCAGCCACTGCATGGCGACTACGGTGATAATGGCGCACAGCGCCACGGCCAGCAGGCAGCCCTTCAACTGCTGGCGCCATTTGTCGAGCGCCGTACGATTGTCGTTCGCGCGGGCGGGCAGGGAGGCCGGTTTTTCATCCAGCGCGATCACCACCAGATCGAGGTCCGGGGCGCGGCGCGCCAGACGGTCGGCAAACCCGGCTCGTTCCCACCAGCGGCGCTCTCCCTGGCGGCCAATCACAATTTTGCCGAGGTTGTGCTCGCGAGCGTAATGCAGCACCGCTTTTTCTTCCGATGGGTCGGAGAGGGTGGCGGTCTCGGCGCCTAACTCTTGCGCCAGCTTCAGCGCGGCGAGGATCGCCCGCCGCCTGGCCTCCGGCAGTCGGTGCAGCGCGGGCGTTTCTACATAGACCGCGTGCCAGACGCTGCCGAGCCTGGCTGCCAGCCGGGCGGCGGCGCGAACCAGTTTTTCACTGCCGGTGTTGTGGCCGATGCACAGCAGAATGGCGTCGCGGGTGTGCCAGACTTTTTCCTGCCCCTGGCGGTCGCGCCAGGCGCGCATTTGCTCGTCTACCCGGTCGGCGGTACGGCGCAGCGCCAGCTCGCGCAGGGCGATCAGATTACCTTTGCGGAAGAAGTTTTCGATGGCGCGTTCGGCCTGGCCGCCGATGTACACCTTGCCCTCATTCAGGCGCTGGCGCAGATCGTCCGGCGGCAAATCCACCAGAACGACATCATCGGCGGCGTCAAAGAAGGGGTCGGGGACGGTTTCGCGTACCTGCACGCCGGTAATACCGCTGACCACATCATTGAGGCTTTCAAGATGCTGGACGTTGACGGTGGTGAAGACGTCGATACCGGCTTCGAGCAGTTCTTCGACGTCCTGCCAGCGTTTCGGGTGGCGCGAACCCGGCGCGTTGCTATGCGCCAGTTCGTCCACCAGGATCAGCGCCGGGCGGCGGGCCAGCGCGGCATCGAGGTCAAACTCATGGACGTAGCGTCCGCGATGGGAAATGCGCTTTTGCGGGAGGGCGCTAAGCCCCTCCAGCATGGCGGCGGTATCTTTGCGGCCGTGGGTTTCCGCCACGCCGATCAGAATATCCAGCCCCTGAGCGCGCAGCCGCTGCGCTTCCGCCAGCATAGCCCAGGTCTTACCCACCCCGGCGCAGGCGCCGAAAAACACCTTCAGCTTGCCGCGATGCGGCGCAGCGGTTTGTTGCAGCAGACGGTCGGGGTCCGGGCGCAGCGGCTCGTCACTCATTGATTAATCCTTCAGGGCATCCAGCGCCATATTCAGTTGCAGTATATTTACCACAGGTTGACCGAGAAAGCTGAGCAACGGTTTTTGCGTTGCCTGATCCACTAACTGTTTCACCTGCGCATCGCTAAGATTGCGCGCTTTGGCGACGCGCGGTACCTGCCACAGCACCGCGGCAGGGGTCAGGTTGTTATCCAGCCCGCTGGCCGATGCGGTCACCAGCTCGACCGGCACCGTCGGATTCGCTTGCGGGTTAGCGGCGCGTAACGCCTCTACCCGTTCGCTAATCGCTTTATCCTGCGCCGGATTGCTGACCGCCAGGTTACTGCCGCCAGAGGCCAGCGGATTATCCGCCACCTCTGCCGTCGCGGAAGGGCGTCCATGGAAATAACCGGCGGCGGTAAAGTTCTGCCCGATCAGAGCGGAGCCGCGCACCTCGCCGTCGATCTGGATCAGCGAGCCGTTAGCCTGCTGCGGGAACCACCAATGCCCTAAGGCGGTAGTCAGCAACGGATACAGGCCGCCAGTGAGCAGGGTTAACAGAATAAATAGCACAAATGCCGGACGAATTAATGACATGGTAGTTTCCTCACACCAGACCGCTCAGGGTCAGCAACAGGTCGATAGCTTTAATACCGACAAACGGCACAATCAGCCCGCCGAGGCCGTAAACCCACAGGTTGCGGCGCAGCATCGCCGATGCCGACAGCGGACGATAGCTCACGCCCTTCAGCGCTAAAGGGATCAGGCAGACGATAATCAGGGCGTTGAAAATAACCGCGCTCATGATCGCCGAAGAGGGCGAGTGCAGATGCATCACGTTCAGCATCGCCAGCTGCGGATAGGCGGCGGCGAAGGCGGCCGGAATAATCGCGAAATACTTGGCGACGTCGTTGGCGATACTGAATGTGGTTAACGACCCACGGGTCATCAGCATCTGTTTACCGATATGCACCACTTCAATCAGCTTGGTCGGGTTCGAGTCGAGATCCACCATATTGCCCGCCTCTTTTGCTGCCTGGGTGCCGGAGTTCATCGCGACCGCCACATCAGCCTGCGCCAGCGCCGGGGCGTCGTTGGTACCGTCACCGGTCATCGCCACCAGCCGTCCTTCCGACTGATACTGACGAATCAGCGCCAGCTTGGCTTCCGGCGTCGCTTCGGCAAGAAAATCATCAACCCCCGCTTCGGCGGCGATGGCGGCGGCGGTCAGGCGGTTATCACCGGTGATCATCACCGTTTTAATGCCCATTTTGCGCAGCTGGGCGAAACGCTCTTTAATGCCGCCTTTGACGATATCTTTGAGCGAAATAATGCCCAGCACGCGTTCGCCTTCCGCCACCACCAGCGGCGTGGCCCCCTGGCGGGCGACCTCTTCTACCTGCTTATCGACATCGGCCGGGAAGTGGCCGCCGTTAGCTTCGATATGGCGGCGAATCGCGTCCACCGACCCTTTGCGGATCATACGTTGGTCGATGTTGATACCGCTCATACGGGTCTGGGCGGTAAAGGGGACAAATGTGGCGTGCAGCGACTGCAGGTCGCGTTCGCGCAGATTAAAGCGCTGTTTCGCCAGCACCACGATGCTGCGGCCTTCCGGCGTTTCATCCGCCAGCGACGATAGCTGTGCGGCATCGGCCAGCACGCGCTCTTCGACGCCGCGCGCCGGCAGGAAAGCCGAGGCCTGACGGTTGCCGAGGGTGATGGTGCCGGTTTTATCCAGCAACAGTACGTCGACATCGCCGGCGGCTTCCACCGCGCGGCCGCTGGTGGCGATAACGTTGGCGCCGAGCATCCGGCTCATCCCGGCGACGCCGATAGCGGAGAGCAGGCCGCCGATGGTGGTCGGGATCAGACACACCAGCAGCGCGACCAGCACGGTAACGCTAACCGCATTACCGCTCCACGCCGAGAATGGCCAGATGGTGGCGGTGGCCAGCAGGAACACCAGCGTCAGGGCGATCAGCAGGATCGTCAGCGCGATTTCGTTTGGAGTTTTACGGCGCTGCGCGCCTTCAACCATAGCGATCATCCGGTCAAGGAAGGTTTCGCCAGGGTTGACGCTGCAGCGGATCACCAGCCAGTCAGAGAGGATCCGGGTGCCGCCGGTGACCGAGGCGAAATCGCCGCCGGACTCGCGGATCACCGGCGCGGATTCCCCGGTGATGGCGCTTTCATCTACCGAAGCGCCGCCTTCGATCACTTCGCCGTCGCAGGGGATAATGTCGCCAGCTTCGACCAGCACGATATCGCCTTTGCGTAACTCTTCCGCCGGGACGTGATCCATCGGAGCATCGTGCTGCGGCGCGCGCAGCTTACGGGCGAAAGCGGTTTTCTTCACCCCTTTCAGGCTGTTGGCTTGCGCTTTGCTACGTCCTTCGGCCATGGCTTCGGCGAAGTTGGCGAACAGTACGGTAAACCATAACCACAGGCTGACGGCGGCGGTAAAGCCGGCGTGACCCGTGAGATACCCCCCGGCCATGGCCATCGCCAGCAGGGTGGTCAGCACGCTGCCAATCCAGACGATAAACATCACCGGGTTACGCCACTGCACCGAGGGGCTGAGTTTTTTCACCGCATCCAGCAGCGCCTGACGCACCAGCGTCGGCTCCAGCAGGGCTAATTGTTTGCGACTCATAACAGGCTGCTCCGCATCGCTTAAAGTAAAGAGAAGTGTTCCGCCACCGGGCCGAGCGCCAGTGCGGGGATAAAGGTCAGGGCGCCGACCAGCAGGACGGTGCCGATAAGCAGGCCGATAAACAGCGCGTCGTGGGTGGCGAGCGTGCCGGAGCTGGCGGGCTGAATTTTCTTATTCACCAGCGACCCGGCAATCGCCATCACCGGGACGATCACCCCGAAGCGGCCCACCAGCATGCAGAACGCCAGCAGCAGGTTCCAGAATGTCGTGCCGGCGCTTAAGCCGCCGAAGGCGCTGCCGTTGTTGTTGGCCGCCGAGGTGACGGCGTACAACACTTCGCTAAAGCCGTGCGGCCCAGGATTCAGCATGGCGCTGCGTCCGGCTTCGGTCATCATCGCCAGCGCGGCGCCGAGCAGTACCAGCGTCGGGGTCACCAGAATCGCCAGCGCGATCATTTTCATTTCGCGCACGTCGATTTTCTTGCCGAGATATTCCGGCGTGCGGCCAATCATCAGCCCGGCGATAAATACCGCCAGCATGACGAACAGCAGCATGCCGTACAGCCCGGAGCCTACGCCGCCGAAGACCACCTCGCCAATCTGCATCAACCACATCGGCACCATACCGCCCAGCGCGGTGAAGGAATCATGCATCGCGTTGACCGCACCGCAGGAGGCCGCAGTGGTGACCACCGCAAACAGGCTGCTGGCGAGAATGCCAAAGCGGCTCTCTTTCCCTTCCATATTCAGGCTGCTGTCGGCGCCAAGACTGAGCAGATGCGGATTTCCGCGGGTTTCCGCCCACATCACCACCGCCACGCAGACCACGAAAATCAGCGCCATCGCCCACAGGATGGCGCGCCCCTGACGGCGATCGCCGACCGCTTCGCCAAAGGCAAAACACAGCGCCGCCGGGATCAAGAAGATCGCCAGCATCTGCACCAGGTTGGTTAACGCCGTCGGGTTCTCAAACGGATGCGATGAGTTGGCGTTAAAGAACCCGCCGCCGTTGGTACCGAGCATTTTGATCGCTTCCTGCGAGGCGACCGGTCCCATCGGTAGCCATTGGCGAACGCCTTCCAGGCTGGTGAACGGCTGATAAGCCTGCAGGTTCTGCGGCACGCCCTGTTGCACAAAGAACAGCGCAATCAGCAGAGAGATTGGCAGTAGCAGCCACAGCGTAATGCGGGTCAGGTCGACCCAGGCGTTGCCGAGGGTGCTGACTTTCTGTCGCGCCCAGGCGCGGGTCAGCACGAAGATCACCGCAATACCGGTCGCGGCCGACAGGAAGTTTTGCACCGCCAGGCCCACCATCTGGCTGAGATAGCTCATGGTGGTTTCCCCGGCGTAGGCCTGCCAGTTAGTGTTGCTGACGAAGCTTACCGCGGTATTCAACGCTAAATCCCATGACAGGTTGGAGAAGTGCTGCGGATTGAACGGCAGCCACCCCTGACACATCAGCAGCGCCATCAGCGCCGCGAGACCAATAGCGTTAAACAGCACAATGGCGATCAGGTACTGCCGCCAGTCCATCTCCTGGCTGCGAATCCCCGCCAGCCGCCAGATACCGCGCTCAACGCCGGCAAGTCCAGGAAGCGGAACATCGTTGATCATTCGCGCCAGCAGCGAACCGAGTGGCCGCGCCAGCACCAGCAGTACCAGCAGGAAGCTGGCGATAAGTAAGAACCCTTGCGCGGCCATCAGAACGCCTCCGCATGTATCAGGGCATAGACCAGATACGCCAGCAGCAGGAACACCAGCGTTACGCCGGCAATGATGCCTGTAGTCACTTTCCACCTCCGGGTGTGTCTCTTATTGATATACCGAGAGGGTAGGAATTTCGGCGCAAAGATTTCGCAAAAATCGCCGCGGGCGGTGTAAAAAAAGTATAAAAATGGCTAAAGGCACAATTTAACTAATGGTTAGTATTAATTTAACTTTTTTGTAACTCAGTTACGCCGAGAATGTAAATTAAGTATAAATAAGTGCTTTTTAGTGGTCGGATGAGTAGTAAAATTACAACCAGCGCGGTACTATTTGTGCAGACAAACATTGTGACATTTACCGGCGTTGCTTGCCGGCCTGACAAAGGGGAGAGAAATTATGGCGTTGTACAAAGCTTATCCTGCTCACATTATCCTGATGCGTCGCGCTTTCGCCGTCGTGGCCGGGGTCGCTGCGCTGCCGGTGATGCTGTTCTGGAAAGATCGCGCCCGTTATTACAGCTGGCTGCATCGCGTATGGGCGAAAACCAGCGAACAGCCGGTATGGATGGCGCAGGCGGAAAAAGCCGCGCACGACTTCTACTAAATCCGCGCTGCTGCGACGAATATCAAAACCGCCGGTTGACGACCGGCGGTTTTTTTTCGTCTGCTGTCTACACTTAGCTTTCACGCGCCGTGGCAGAATTGGCAGGTGCGTATTTTACCGCAGCGCGCTATTTTGCCGGCCTGAGTGCTGAGTTTTGCTTACGGAGAGTGAGGAGTTTTATGGCCACCCATTTGGTCTGGTTTCGCATGGATTTACGCCTTAACGATAATCTGGCGCTGGCCGCCGCCTGCCGCGACCCGAAGGCGCAGGTGCTGGCGCTGTATATTGCTACGCCGGAGCAGTGGCGCCAACATCACATGGCGCCGCGCCAGGCGGCCTTTATCGCCAGCCATTTACGCAGCCTCCACGCGGCGTTGGCGGAACGCGGTATCCCGCTGCTGGTTGAAGAAGCGGACAATTTCGCCGCCAGCATCGAGCTGCTGACGCGCATCTGTAAACAGCACCAGGTTAGCCATCTATTTTATAATTATCAGTATGAGTTTAATGAGCGCCAGCGCGACGCCGGTGTTGAGAAAATCCTGAAAGAAGTCACCTGCCAGGGGTTTGATGACAGCGTGCTGTTGCCGCCGGGCAGCGTGATGACCGGCAACCGCGAGATGTATAAAGTCTTTACGCCGTTTAAAAATGCCTTTATCCGCCGCCTGCGTGAAGGGTTGCCGGAGTGCGTGGCGGCGCCGAAACCGCGCCAGTCAGCCACCCGACAGGCCTCGCCGCTGCCTGAGATCAACTATCCGCAAGCGCCGTTCGACACCGATCTGTTCGCGGCGGATGAAAAAACGGCGCTGGCTCGATTGCGCGCGTTTTGTCAGCAGCCGGCGGCAGATTACGACCAGCAGCGCGATTTTCCGGCGATAGAGGGAACCAGCAGGCTATCGCCGTGTCTCGCGGTCGGCGTATTGTCGCCGCGCCAGTGCCTGCATCGCTTGTTACGGGAGCAGCCCGGCGCGCTGGATGGCGAAGCGGGCGCAAGTTGGCTGAACGAGATTATCTGGCGCGAGTTCTATCGTCATCTGATGGTTTACTATCCGAAACTGTGTAAAGGCCGGCCGTTTGTCGCCTGGACCGACAAGGTCGCCTGGCGCAGCAATGAGGATGAACTGCGGGCCTGGCAACAGGGGCAAACCGGTTTCCCCATCGTCGATGCCGCCATGCGGCAGCTTAACGCCACCGGCTGGATGCACAATCGCCTGCGGATGATTGTCGCCAGCTTCCTGGCGAAAGACCTGCGCCTCGACTGGCGGCACGGAGAGCGCTATTTCATGAGCCAACTGATCGACGGCGATTTGGCGGCCAACAACGGCGGTTGGCAGTGGGCGGCCTCGACCGGTACCGATGCAGCCCCTTATTTTCGTATTTTCAATCCGACGACCCAGGGCGAGAAATTTGATAAGCAGGGCGAGTTTATTCGCCGCTGGCTGCCGGAACTGGCTGAAGTGCCAGAAAAAGCGCTGCATCAGCCGTGGCTGTGGGCGGATAAACAGGGGGTAACGCTGAGGTATCCGCGCCCGCTGGTTGACCATAAGCAGGCGCGGCTGGAGACGCTGGCGGCCTGGGAAGCCGCCAGATAGTTTCTACTCTACCGCCAGTTGGCGGGTTTTGACCTTCACGGAGTGATACAGCCAGATGACCAGCACCAGGCCAACGCAGGCCAGCGCGCCCCAGGTGATCTGGCTGAAGACGTCGATGTAGGCTTCAATCGAATAGTTAACCGCGCCCGCGGCATCAAACGACGCCTGCGACGTCTGGTCGGCGATGACGCCGGCCAGATAGTTGGCGATCGCCCCGGAAAGCAGCATATAGATACCGGTCAGCACCCCGGTGACGCCGGGGATTTCGATCCGGGTGATTTGCGACATCGCAACCGGGTCGATAAACAGTTCGGCGAAGCCCATCACCGCCAGCCCCAGTACCATCAGCGGCATGGAGGAGTGGCCATACGCGGCTGACCAGCGGGCGCTCAAGGTCAGAATGCAGAACCCGGCGCTCATTAGCCCCAGACCGAGGGCGAATTTCCCCCAGATACGCACGGTGCGGTTGCCCTTGATGTTCTCTTTAACCAGCCATGCCAGCACCATACCGCAGAGCATTACCGCGAAGGCGTTAACCGACTGGAACATCGCGGTTGGTACTTCATAGCTCATGACGTGGCGGTTCACGAAACGGTCGATATACAGGCTGATGGAGCTGCCGCCCTGCTGGGCAAAGGCCCAGAACAGCAGGCTAAAACCGGTGAGGACGATAATCAGACGCAGCTCTTTACGCTGTTTGTCGTTCTCCGCGCGCAGGTAAATACGCGCCAGTACCGCCAGGCCAATCACCGTCGCGACGATCAGCGCATACACCGACCACTCCTGCCAGAACAGCACGGTAATCAACAGCGGCGTCGCCACCAGCAATACCAGCAGCCAGCCCCAGTTCGGCAGGAGGAAGGTCCGCGCGCACAGTGCCTCGCGGTTAACGCCGGTGGTATGGCGGAAGTGGCGACCGCCGCAGAGGAAGATCACCAGACCGGCAATCATACCGACTGCCGCCAGCGCAAAGCCCATCGCCCAGCTGTACTCTTCCTGCACGTAGCCGCAGGCGATAGGCGCGATGATCGAACCAATATTTCCCGCGGCGTACATCAGCGAGAAGCCGCCATCGCGGCGCGGATCGGTCGGCTCATACAGTTCGCCAAGCAGGCAGCTGACGTTGGATTTAAACAGCCCGTAACCGCAAACGATAATCGCCAGCGATAAATAGAGGAAGGTGGGGGCGATTTCGCTGGCGCCGAGCACCAGGTGACCGATAGCCATGAGTAGCGCCCCGAGCATCACCGCCATGCGGTTGCCGAGCAGCTTGTCGGCGAGGAAGCCGCCGAGAATAGGGGTGACATAGACCAGGGAGCAGTAGGCGCTAAAAAGGGTATAAGCGTGGTTATCGTCGTACTTGAGCTGGTTGGTGAGGTACAGGATTAACAGCGCCCGCATGCCGTAAAAACTGAAGTATTCCCAAATTTGCAGCGCAACGACGTAATAAATCGCCCGTGGCTGTGAAGTTTGTCTGTTCATGTAACGTTCATTTCCTGGCCGTAAAACGAAAGTCGATCTTTCTGCATGAATAGCGTTTGTTTGGTGTTATTCATGGCCTAAATGGCTTTCTGGTTATTTAATATGCTTTATAAGTGCATAAATATACACTAATGCGCGGTGAGGGGAAGAGGCAATTTGGGCGATTATGCGAATGGCTGAAATAGACCCTTTGGCGTCGCTATCGACGACTCGGGCGGATGTGGTTATGTTATAGGTTTGTACAAACTGATTTTCTGATGGAGCGGCAATGAAAAATAGCGAACTGGAACAATTAATTAACGAAAAACTGAATAGCGCGGCCATCAGTGATTACGCCCCGAATGGCCTGCAGGTCGAAGGGCGGGAGTCGGTGCGGAAAATCGTTACCGGCGTGACCGCCAGCCAGGCGCTTCTCGATGAAGCCGTGCGTCTGCAGGCGGATGCGGTGATTGTGCATCACGGCTACTTCTGGAAAGGCGAGTCGCCGGTGATCCGCGGCATGAAGCGCAATCGGCTGAAAACGTTGCTGGCCAACGATATCAACCTTTATGGCTGGCATTTACCGCTGGATGCGCATCCGGAACTGGGCAATAACGCCCAACTGGCGCAACTGCTGGGGATCAACGTGATGGGGGAAATCGAACCATTGGTGCCGTGGGGCGAGCTGTCTATGCCGGTATCCGGGCTGGAACTGGCCTCGTGGATTGAAGCGCGATTGGGACGTAAACCGCTGTGGTGCGGCGATACCGGGCCAGACAAAGTCGCCCGCGTCGCCTGGTGTACCGGTGGCGGCCAGAGCTTTATCGATAGCGCGGCCCGCTTTGGCGTCGATGCCTTTATTACCGGCGAAGTGTCTGAGCAGACCATCCATTCCGCTCGTGAGCAAGGGTTGCATTTTTATGCCGCTGGCCATCATGCCACCGAGCGTGGCGGTATTCGCGCTCTGAGCGAGTGGTTGACGGAAAATACCGACCTGGACGTCACCTTTATTGATATCCCTAACCCGGCCTGATGAGAGAGAAAAAAGTGCAGCGAGCGCGTTGTTATCTATTAGGTGAAACGGCGGTGGTCCTGGAGCTTGAGCCTCCGGTGACCCTGGAGAGCCAAAAACGTATCTGGGGCCTGACGCAGCGGTTAACCGACCACGAAGAAGTGGTTGAAGTGATACCGGGGATGAACAACATCACCGTTGTACTGCGCCGCCCGCAGGAGATGGCGTGGGAGGCGATTGACAAGCTGCAGCGCTGGTGGGAAGAGAGCGAAGCGCTGGAACCGGAATCCCGCGAGATTAGTATTCCGGTTATCTATGGCGGCGAGGCGGGGCCAGACCTTGGCGACGTCGCGCGCCATTGCGGATTGAGCGAAAAGCAGGTGGTCGAACTGCACTCTTCGGTGGAGTACATGGTGTGGTTTCTGGGTTTCCAGCCGGGGTTTCCGTACTTTGGCGGCCTGCCGGAGCAGCTGGCGATGCCGCGTCGCGCCGAGCCGCGCGTACTGGTACCGGCGGGATCGGTTGGTATCGGCGGATCGCAAACCGGTATTTATCCGCTGGCGACGCCGGGCGGCTGGCAGCTGCTGGGTCGCACGCCGCTGGCATTATTCGATCCAAAACGTGAAGAGCCGGTGCTGCTGCGTTCTGGCGATCGCGTACGCTTTGTGCCGCAGAAGGAGGGGGTATGTTGAAATTTATCCGCGCCGGCATGTACACCTCGGTACAGGATGGCGGCCGGGAAGGCCAGCGCCAGTGGGGGATCAGCCGCTGCGGCGCGCTGGATAAACCGGCGATGACCATTGCCAATCTGCTGGTGGGCAATGCGCCGGAGACGGCGGCGCTGGAAATTACGCTGGGTCAGGTCGATGTACAGTTTACCCGCCATTGCTGGTTCGCGTTGACCGGCGCCGCCTGCGAAGCGACGCTCGACGGCGCGCCGGTCTGGCTGGGCTGGCGAATGGAAGCGAAGGCCGGACAGCGGCTGGTGCTGAAAAATCCTCAGCATGGGATCCGCAGCTACCTGGCGGTCGCGGGCGGTATCGACGTCCCTGAAGTTTTGGGTTCCCGCTCTACCGATCTGAAAGTCGGTATCGGCGGAATCGAAGGGCGCCGGTTGCAGGATGGCGATCAATTGAAGATTGGGAAATCCTCCCGCCGCTTTAGCGCTTCGCGCGGCGTTAAACAGCTGCCGATAGGCAATATTATTCGCGCGCTGCCGGGGCCGGAGTATCACGAATTCGACAGCGTGTCGCAGGAGTCTTTCTGGCGCTCGCCGTGGAAGCTGAGTCCGCAGAGCAACCGTATGGGCTACCGCCTGCAGGGTCAGCCGCTCAAGCGCACAACCGACCGGGAAATGCTCTCCCATGGCCTGCTGCCCGGCGTGGTACAGGTACCGCATAACGGCCAGCCGATTGTGTTAATGAACGATGCGCAGACCACCGGCGGCTATCCGCGTATAGCGTGCATTATTGAAGCCGATATGTACCAACTGGCGCAAATTCCGCTGGGGCAGCCGATCCATTTCGTCCCCTGTTCGCTGGAAGACGCGCTGAAAGCGCGCGCCGACCAGCAGCGTTACCTTGAACAACTGGCCTGGAGATTAAGCGATGAAAATTGATTTAAATGCCGACCTCGGCGAAGGCTGCGCCAGCGATAGCGCGCTGCTGCAGCTGGTCTCTTCCGCCAATATCGCCTGCGGCTTTCACGCCGGCGATGCGCTGCTCATGCAGCAGTGCGTGCGCGAGGCGCTGAAAAATGGCGTCGCTATTGGCGCGCACCCAAGCTTCCCGGACCGGGAAAATTTCGGCCGCACCGCGATGCAGTTACCGCCAGAGACGGTTTATGCCCAGGTGCTGTATCAAATTGGCGCGCTGGCGGCAATCGTGCATGCCCAGGGCGGCGAGCTGCGGCACGTCAAACCGCATGGCATGTTGTATAACCAGGCGGCGAAAGAGCCGGCTTTGGCCGATGCCATCGCCCGTGCGGTGCGCGATGCCGACGCCGGCCTGGTACTGGTCGGGCTGGCGGGGAGCGAGCTTATCCGCGCCGGACAGCGCTATCAGCTGACGACGCGCCAGGAAGTCTTCGCCGATCGCGGTTATCTCGCCGACGGTAGCCTGGTGCCGCGCAGCCAGCCGGGCGCGCTGATAGAGAACGAAGAGCAGGCGCTGGCGCAAACGCTGGAAATGGTGCAGCACAATCGGGTGCGCAGCCTGAGCGGCGAATGGGCGCATGTGAAGGCGGAAACGGTCTGTCTGCATGGCGATGGCGCTCATGCGCTCGATTTCGCCCGACGCTTGCGCGCCGCGTTTGCCGGGCGCAATATCGACGTCAGCGCGGACATCGATTAATCGTCCGCCTGAGTATTTTAATAATAATTAAATCAAACAATAAACAACACTCACAACTGAACAGGACGTTATTATGCAAGAGGCGATATCCCTCTGGCCGCTGATCGGCATTGCCGTGATTGTGGTCGGTTTTGTATTACGCTTTAACCCGGTGCTGGTGGTGATAATCTCCGGGATCGTCACCGGCGTGGCGGCGCATATGCCAATAGCCACTATTCTGGAGAAACTGGGCGAGGGCTTCCTTAATACCCGTAATCTGCCGTTTATTCTGCTGCTGCCGCTGGCGGTGATCGGGCTGCTGGAGCGACATGGTCTGAAAGAGCGGGCGCAGGCGTGGATCGCGAAGATCCATAGCGCGACCGCCGGACGTCTGCTGATCGTCTATCTGTTTGTGCGCGAAGCTACCGCCGCCCTGGGATTGACCAGCCTCGGCGGGCATCCGCAAATGGTGCGACCGCTGCTGGCGCCAATGGCGGAAGGGGCGGCGGAAAAGCGCTTTGGCCCGCTGCCGGGTCATGTGCGCTACCGGCTGCGCGCGATGTCGGCGGCGACCGATAACGTCGGGCTGTTTTTCGGTGAAGATATTTTTGTCGCCTTTGGCGCGATCATCTTCATGCACAACTTTATGCTGGAGTCGGGCGGGATCCAGACGGAACCGTTGCATATTGCCCTGTGGGGGATCCCGACGGCGATCTGCGCCTTCCTGCTCCACGCCGCGCGCCTGTGGCGCCTCGATCGCCATCTCCAGCGTGAGCTGGACCGGGTTAACGCCGGGCAGGCGAAAGGCGGTGCGGCATGAACTTCCAGCAAACGTATTTATACTGGCTGGCCGGCGCGGTACTGCTGGTCGTGGCTATCATGTCCTGGCGCGACAAAAGCAATCCGCGGCGTCTGACAACCGGCCTGTTCTGGGGTCTGTACGGGCTGGTGTTCTTGCTCGGCGACTGGACGTATCAACTGGTGGGCGATAAGCGTGCGGTGAATATCGCCGTCGGCGGGGTGGTGGTGGTACTGGCGCTGATCGCCGGTTTTGGCGGTGTGCGCCTCGGCAGCTACCATCAGCGTAGCCAGGAAGAGAAAACCGCCAGCGCGAAACGCCTCGGCAACAAACTTTTCTATCCGGCGCTGGCGATTCCGGTCGTCACCGTCATTGGCGTACTGCTGTTTAACAATCTGCCTTCATGGCAGGTGGCGCTCTTCGGGCCGGGCAACCACGCGACGCTGATTACCCTGTTCTCGATGACCGTCGGTACGCTGATTGGCCTGGCGATGGCGATTCGTATGACCCATGAAACGGTGGCGCAGCCGATGCAGGAAGCGCGCCGTTTACTTGATTCCGTCGGCTGGGCCTTTATCCTGCCGCAGATCCTCGCGGTGCTGGGGCTGCTGTTCACCACGGCGGGTGTCGGAACCAGCATTTCGTGGCTGACCGAGCACTATCTGGCGGTAGATAACCGCTTTATCGCCGTGGCCGTGTACGCCATCGGCATGGCGGTGTTGACGATGGTGATGGGCAATGCCTTTGCCGCTTTCCCGATTGTGACAGCCGGGGTTGGCATTCCGATTTTAGTTCTGCAGCACGGCGGCAATCCGGCGGTAATGGCGGCGATTGGTATGTTTTCCGGCTACTGCGGTACGCTGATGACGCCGATGGCGGCGAACTTTAATATCGTACCGGCGGCGCTGCTGGAACTGCCGGATAAAAATGCGGTGATTAAAGCCCAGGTACCGACCGGTATCCTGCTGCTGATCGTCAACGTATTCTTACTCTATTTCCTGATGTTCCTGTAAGGAGGGATGATGGCTGGCGTATTAATTACCGGTTTTGAGCCGTTCGGCGGCGAAACGGTTAATCCTTCATGGGAAGTGGTTAAGCAGCTTGATGGCATGATTATTCGCGGGCAGCAGGTGGTGGCTAAACAGTTACCCTGCGTGTTCGGCGAGGCGCTAACGGTGCTGAACGCCGCGCTGGAAACCTATCAACCGCAGCTAACGATTGCCGTCGGGCAGGCCGGAGGCCGTGTCGATATTACCGTCGAACGTGTGGCTATCAACGTCGATGATGCGCGGATCCCCGACAATAAAGGCCAGCAGCCGATCGATGAGCCGATCGTCGCTGACGGCCCCGCGGCATGCTTCAGTACGCTACCGATCAAAGCGATCGTTAGCGCGTTGCGCCAGCAGGGGATCCCGGCCTCGGTGTCGCAAACCGCGGGCACCTTCGTCTGCAATCACGTGATGTATGGTTTGCTGCATCAGCTGCAGGGAAAAAGCGGGCAGAAGGGCGGTTTTATCCATATTCCTTATCTGCCTGAACAGGCGGCGGCCCATCCGGGGCAGGCGAGTATGTCGGTCGAGACGGTACGCGCGGCGCTGGAAACGGCGATTACCGTCGCCCTTGAACAGGATGACGACGTCAAAATTGGCGGCGGCGCCACGCACTAACAGAAGGACGAAACTATGCCTGAAGGCCCGGAGATCCGCCGCGCGGCGGATACCCTGGAGGCGGCTATCAAAGGCGAACCGTTAACCGAAGCCTGGTTCGCCTTTCCACAGTTGCAACCCTATCAAACTCAGCTAATTGGTCAGCGGGTGACCCATATCGCCACCCGCGGCAAGGCCCTGTTAACCCACTTCTCCGGCGGATTGACGCTGTATAGCCATAACCAGCTGTATGGCGTCTGGCGCGTGGTGGATGCCGGCGTTGAGCCGCAATCGAAGCGCGTGCTGCGCGTCAGGTTACAGACCGCACGCAAGGCGATTTTGCTCTATAGCGCCTCCGAGATTGAGATACTGACGGCGCAAGAGCTGGCCCATCATCCGTTTTTACAACGGGTCGGGCCGGATGTGCTGGATATGACGTTAACCGCCGGGCAGGTCAGAGAGCGGCTGTTATCGGCGAAATTTCGCAATCGCCAGTTTTCCGGCCTGTTGCTGGACCAGGCGTTTCTCGCCGGGCTTGGTAACTATCTGCGGGTGGAGATCCTATGGCAGGTGGGGTTGACCGGGCAGCATAAGGCCGCCGAGCTCAATGACACGCAGCTCAATGCGCTGGCGCACGCGCTGCTGGATATCCCGCGCCTTTCTTACCGCACCCGCGGGCAAGTGGATGAAAACAAACATCATGGCGCGCTATTCCGCTTTAAGGTTTTTCATCGCGAGGGTGAGGCCTGCGAACGCTGCGGCAGTATCATTGAAAAAACCATGCTGTCATCGCGACCCTTTTACTGGTGTCCTGGCTGCCAGCACTAACGTCAGTTATTGAGTGATTCAAATTTTTTTGTACGCTTAAATAAAAAAAATCGGGGAAGGTCCCCGATTTTTTTTGCTAACCCCGACAGGGTTGAAATTACTTCTTGAGATCGGACTTGAAATCGCGCTTCTGGTAGCCGGTATACAGCTGACGCGGACGGGCAATTTTCATACCGTCGCTGTGCATTTCGTTCCAGTGGGCAATCCAGCCGACGGTACGCGCCATCGCGAAGATGACGGTAAACATCGAGGATGGAATACCCATCGCTTTCAGGATGATGCCGGAGTAGAAGTCGACGTTCGGATACAGTTTCTTCTCGATGAAGTACGGGTCGTTGAGCGCGATATGCTCAAGTTCCATCGCCACTTCCAGCAGATCGTCCTTGGTGCCCAGCTCTTTCAGTACTTCGTGGCAGGTTTCACGCATTACGGTGGCGCGCGGATCGTAGTTCTTGTACACGCGATGACCGAAGCCCATCAGGCGGAAAGAGTCATTCTTGTCTTTCGCGCGGCGCACGAATTCCGGAATGTGTTCAACGGAGCTGATCTCTTCCAGCATTTTCAGCGCGGCTTCGTTGGCGCCGCCGTGCGCCGGCCCCCACAGGGAGGCGATACCCGCAGCGATGCAGGCGAACGGGTTAGCGCCGGAAGAGCCAGCGGTACGCACGGTAGAGGTTGAGGCGTTCTGTTCGTGGTCAGCGTGCAGGATCAGGATACGGTCCATCGCGCGTTCCAGCACCGGGTTAACCTCATAGGTTTCGCACGGCGTGGAGAACATCATATTCAGGAAGTTACCCGCGTAGGAGAGATCGTTGCGCGGATACACGAAAGGCTGGCCGATAGAATATTTGTAACACATCGCTGCCATGGTCGGCATTTTGGACAGCAGACGATAGGCGGCGATTTCACGGTGACGTGGGTTATTTACGTCCAGTGAATCGTGATAGAACGCCGCCAGCGCGCCGGTAATACCGCACATCACCGCCATCGGGTGAGAGTCGCGGCGGAACGCGTGGAACAGACGGGTAATCTGCTCGTGGATCATGGTGTGGCGGGTAACGGTAGTTTTGAATTCGTCGTACTGCTGTTGAGTCGGTTTTTCGCCGTTCAACAGGATGTAGCACACTTCAAGATAATTTGACTCGGTAGCCAGCTGATCGATCGGGAAACCGCGGTGGAGCAGGATCCCTTCATCGCCGTCGATAAAAGTAATTTTAGATTCACACGAGGCTGTTGAAGTGAAACCGGGGTCGAAGGTGAAGACACCTTTTGAACCAAGACTACGAATATCAATAACATCCTGACCGAGCGTGCCTTTTAGCACATCAAGTTCAATAGCAGTGTCACCACCCAGGGTGATTTTTGCTTTAGCATCAGACATTTATGGTCTCCTTAGCGCCTTTTATTGCTTAAGACTGCCGGGTGGTGGATTTGCATTCGGCCCGAACCTGACTACGTTACCAGATTGTTATGTTGCTCACAGCTCTGTGTCGCGAAAATTGCAGGGTACAGAGCGCAGGCGCTTGATGGTACGTCTTCAGCCCGGGAGTGAAACGGCAGCAAATCAGCGTTTTAGCAGCCCGAATATTAAAACCTGTATACCACTAATAACTGTCCTGATTACATCGGTCAATACCATCACACTGTTACATAACTTATTCTCAGGTGAAAGAGTGACCCCATAACTTTTGGGCATTATTGCATTAATCTAGTAATGGTTGTAACAAGAATGTTTAATATTTGTCAAATCAGGTGATTAAAATTTAAAATAATGTTGTAATCGTGACCTTGATCACTGTTCCGGACAAAACCCGACAAACTATATGTAGGTTAATTGTAATGATTTTGTGAACGGCCTATACTGCCGCCAGGTCTCCGGAACACCCTGCAATCCCGAGCCACCCAGCGTTGTTTGGTCACGCTTTTACTCCTGGAAAGGGGTTTTAACATGACTTCTGGTTATAGAAAGGACGCTGTCTGACCCGCAAGCAGACCGGAGGAAGGAAACAATAAGAACAGCATGTGGGCGTTATTCATGGTAAGAAATGTGAAAAAACAAAGACCTGTCAATCTGGATCTACAAACGATTCGATTCCCAATCACGGCGATAGCGTCCATTCTCCATCGCGTATCCGGTGTGATCACTTTTGTGGCGGTCGGTATTCTGCTTTGGTTGCTGGGCACCAGCCTTTCCTCTCCGGAGGGCTTCCTGACGGCCGCCTCCATCATGAATAGCTTCTTCGTGAAGTTCATCATGTGGGGCATCCTCACCGCGCTGGCTTATCACGCCGTTGTCGGTATCCGCCATCTGCTGATGGACTTTGGCTATCTGGAAGAAACCCTCGAAGCAGGGACACGCTCCGCCAAAATTTCTTTTGTTATTACTGTCGTGCTTTCACTTCTCGCAGGAGTCCTCGTATGGTAAGCAACGCCTCAGCACTGGGACGCAACGGCGTACATGACTTTATTCTGGTCCGTGCTACCGCCATCGTTCTGACCCTCTACATCATCTACATGGTTGGCTTCTTCGCCACCTCCGGTGAGATCTCCTGGGAAATCTGGACCGGATTCTTCTCCTCCGCGTTCACCAAAGTCTTTACCCTGCTGGCTCTCGTTTCCATCCTGATTCACGCCTGGATCGGTATGTGGCAGGTGTTGACGGACTACGTTAAACCACTGGCCGTGCGCTTAGTTCTGCAACTGATTATCGTTGTGGCGCTGGTGGCTTACGTTCTTTATGGATTTGTTGTGGTGTGGGGTGTGTAATGAAATTGCCAGTCAGAGAATTTGATGCAGTTGTAATTGGTGCCGGCGGCGCAGGTATGCGCGCGGCGCTGCAGATTTCCCAGAGCGGACAGACCTGTGCGCTGCTCTCTAAAGTTTTCCCTACCCGTTCCCATACCGTTTCCGCGCAGGGTGGCATCACCGTCGCGCTCGGTAATACCCATGAAGATAACTGGGAATGGCACATGTACGACACCGTAAAAGGGTCGGACTATATCGGCGACCAGGACGCCATCGAATATATGTGTAAGACCGGCCCGGAAGCGATTCTTGAGCTGGAACATATGGGTCTGCCGTTCTCCCGTCTTGATGACGGCCGTATTTATCAGCGTCCGTTTGGCGGCCAGTCGAAAAACTTCGGCGGCGAGCAGGCGGCACGTACCGCGGCGGCGGCCGACCGTACCGGTCACGCGCTGCTGCACACCCTGTATCAACAGAACCTGAAAAACCACACCACTATCTTCTCCGAATGGTATGCCCTCGATCTGGTGAAAAACCAGGACGGTGCGGTGGTCGGTTGTACCGCTCTGTGCATCGAAACCGGTGAAGTGGTGTACTTCAAAGCTCGCGCTACCGTGCTGGCGACCGGCGGCGCAGGCCGTATTTATCAATCCACCACCAACGCCCACATCAACACCGGCGACGGCGTCGGTATGGCTCTGCGCGCGGGCGTTCCGGTGCAGGATATGGAAATGTGGCAGTTCCACCCGACCGGTATCGCCGGGGCGGGGGTGCTGGTCACCGAAGGTTGCCGCGGCGAAGGCGGTTACCTGCTGAACAAACACGGCGAGCGCTTTATGGAGCGTTATGCGCCGAACGCGAAAGACCTGGCGGGTCGTGACGTGGTGGCGCGTTCCATCATGATCGAAATCCGCGAAGGCCGCGGCTGCGATGGTCCGTGGGGCCCGCACGCCAAGCTGAAACTGGATCACTTGGGTAAAGAAGTGCTGGAATCCCGTCTGCCGGGCATTCTTGAACTGTCTCGTACCTTTGCCCACGTTGACCCGGTTAAAGAACCGATTCCGGTTATCCCAACCTGCCACTACATGATGGGCGGTATTCCGACGAAAGTGACCGGCCAGGCGCTGACCGTGAACGAGAAGGGCGAAGATGTGGTGATCCCGGGCCTGTTCGCCGTTGGCGAAATCGCCTGTGTATCGGTACACGGCGCCAACCGTCTGGGCGGCAACTCGCTGCTGGACCTGGTGGTCTTCGGCCGCGCGGCGGGTCTGCATCTGCAGGAATCCATCGCCGAGCAGGGCGCGCTGCGCGCTGCCAGCGAGTCCGATGTCGAAGCTTCCCTGGACCGTCTGAATCGTTGGAACAACACCCGTTCCGGCGAAGACCCGGTTGCTATCCGCAAAGCGCTGCAGGAATGTATGCAGCATAACTTCTCGGTCTTCCGTGAAGGCGACGCGATGCACAAAGGTCTGGAAAAACTGAAAGAGATCCGCGAGCGTCTGAAAAATGCGCGCCTGGACGACACTTCCAGCGAGTTCAACACCCAGCGTGTCGAGTGTCTGGAGCTGGATAACCTGATGGAAACTGCCTATTCCACGGCGGTATCCGCAAACTTCCGTACCGAAAGCCGCGGCGCGCATAGCCGCTTCGACTTCCCGGAACGTGATGATGAAAACTGGCTGTGCCATTCCCTGTATCTGCCAGAGTCGGAATCCATGACGCGTCGAGCGGTCAACATGGAACCGAAACTGCGTCCGGCATTCCCGCCGAAGATTCGTACTTATTAATGCGGAGACAGGAATATGAAACTCGAGTTTTCAATTTATCGCTATAACCCGGATGTTGACGACGCTCCGCATATGCAGGATTACACCCTCGACGCGGAAGAAGGTCGCGACATGATGCTGCTGGATGCGCTTATCCAGCTGAAAGAAAAAGATCCGTCGCTGTCGTTCCGCCGCTCCTGCCGTGAAGGGGTGTGCGGTTCCGATGGTCTGAACATGAACGGTAAAAATGGTCTGGCGTGCATCACGCCGATCTCCGCGCTGAACCAGCCGGGTAAGAAAATTGTTATCCGTCCGCTGCCTGGATTGCCGGTTATCCGCGATTTGGTGGTAGACATGGGGCAATTCTACGCACAATATGAGAAGATCAAGCCTTACTTATTGAATAATGGGCAAAATCCTCCGGCTCGCGAGCATCTGCAGATGCCTGAGCAGCGCGAGAAACTCGATGGTCTGTACGAGTGTATTCTGTGCGCATGTTGTTCGACCTCTTGTCCGTCGTTCTGGTGGAACCCGGACAAGTTCATCGGCCCGGCAGGCCTTCTGGCCGCGTATCGCTTCCTGATTGACAGTCGCGATACCGAAACCAGCGAGCGTCTGGAAGGTCTGAGCGATGCTTTCAGCGTATTCCGCTGTCACAGCATTATGAACTGCGTCAGTGTGTGTCCTAAGGGATTGAACCCAACGCGCGCTATCGGCCATATTAAGTCGATGCTGCTGCAGCGCAGCGCGTAAGTTGTTTTCGTTGCCGGATGGCGACGTAAACGTCTTATCCGGCCTACAGGATCGTATCTTGTAGGCCTGATAAGCGAAGCGCCATCAGGCAATAGATATAGCAGGAAACCTCTAAAAACTGCCCCTGATAGTTAGACAGTTTTTAAAGGTTCCTTAGCGGATAGAAACCACAACTCGTCCGCAACAAGTGAACCCCGGCACGTGCACTCGGTGTGCGTGGTAGTTTCTACGGCGAAATAAGCATAAAAATGCTTAAGGGATCACGATGCAGAACGGCGCAATGAAAGCCTGGCTGGACTCTTCTTACCTCTCTGGTTCGAACCAGAGCTGGATAGAACAGCTCTATGAAGACTTCTTAACCGATCCTGACTCTGTTGACGCCAACTGGCGTTCGATGTTCCAGCAGTTACCTGGCACCGGAGTTAAACCGGATCAATTTCATTCGAAAACGCGTGATTATTTCCGTCGACTGGCGAAGGATGCCTCACGTTACACTTCTTCGATATCCGACCCTGATACCAATGTGAAGCAGGTTAAAGTCCTGCAGCTCATCAACGCATACCGCTTCCGTGGTCACCAGCAGGCGAAACTCGATCCGCTGGGACTGTGGCAGCAAGAGAGAGTGGCGGATCTCGATCCGGCTTACCACGATCTCACCGAGGCCGATTTCCAGGAAAGCTATAACGTAGGTTCTTTCGCCATCGGAAAAGACACGATGAAGCTGGGCGACCTGATCGCGGCGCTTAAGCAAACCTACTGCGGCTCCATCGGCGCGGAATACATGCACATCACCTCTACTGAAGAAAAACGCTGGATCCAGCAGCGCATTGAGTCAGTAGCAGGCAAAGCGAGCTTCACCGCGGAAGAGAAAAAGCGCTTCCTGAGCGAGCTGACCGCCGCGGAAGGCCTGGAGCGCTATCTCGGCGCCAAATTCCCGGGCGCGAAACGCTTCTCGCTGGAAGGCGGCGATGCGTTAATCCCGATGCTCAAAGAGATCATCCGCCACGCCGGTAAGAGTGGCACCCGTGAAGTGGTGCTGGGTATGGCGCACCGTGGTCGTCTGAACGTACTGGTCAACGTGCTGGGTAAAAAACCGCAGGACCTGTTCGACGAATTCGCGGGCAAACATAAAGAACACCTCGGCACCGGCGACGTGAAGTACCACATGGGCTTCTCTTCCGATATGGAAACCGAAGGCGGTCTGGTTCACCTGGCGCTGGCGTTTAACCCGTCGCACCTGGAAATCGTCAGCCCGGTGGTTATCGGCTCCGTACGCGCCCGTCTGGATCGTCTGGACGAGCCGAGCAGCAATAAAGTTCTGCCAATCACCATCCACGGCGACGCCGCGGTAGCCGGCCAGGGCGTGGTTCAGGAAACCCTGAACATGTCCAAAGCGCGCGGTTACGAAGTGGGCGGAACCGTTCGCATCGTTATCAACAACCAGGTTGGCTTCACCACGTCCAACCCGCTGGATGCGCGTTCTACGCCGTACTGCACCGATATCGGTAAAATGGTTCAGGCGCCGATTTTCCACGTTAACGCGGATGACCCGGAAGCGGTTGCTTTCGTTACCCGTCTGGCGCTGGATTTCCGTAATACCTTCAAACGCGATGTCTTCATCGACCTGGTGTGCTATCGCCGTCACGGCCACAACGAAGCCGACGAGCCGAGCGCAACCCAGCCGCTGATGTACCAGAAAATCAAAAAGCATCCGACTCCGCGCAAAATCTATGCTGACAAGCTGGAACAGGACAAAGTCGCGACGCTGGAAGACGCTACCGAACAGGTTAACCTCTACCGCGATGCGCTGGATGCCGGCGATTGCGTGGTAGCGGAATGGCGTCCGATGAACATGCACTCCTTTACCTGGTCTCCGTACCTCAACCATGAGTGGGACGAGAGCTACCCGGATAAAGTTGAGCCAAAACGTCTGCAAGAGCTGGCCAAACGCATCAGTACGGTGCCGGAAACCGTTGAGATGCAGTCTCGCGTAGCGAAAATCTACGGCGACCGTCAGTTGATGGCCGCCGGTGAGAAACTGTTCGACTGGGGCGCGGCGGAAAACCTGGCGTACGCCACCCTGGTTGATGAGGGTATCCCGGTGCGTCTGTCCGGCGAAGACTCCGGTCGCGGTACCTTCTTCCACCGTCATGCGGTTATCCATAACCAGAGCAACGGTTCTACCTATACGCCGCTGCAGAACGTACACAACGGTCAGGGCCAGTTCCGCGTCTGGGATTCCGTGCTGTCTGAAGAAGCGGTACTGGCATTCGAATATGGTTACGCCACCGCGGAACCACGCACCCTGACCATCTGGGAAGCGCAGTTCGGCGACTTCGCCAACGGCGCGCAGGTGGTGATTGACCAGTTCATCAGCTCCGGCGAGCAGAAATGGGGCCGGATGTGCGGCCTGGTGATGCTGCTGCCGCACGGCTACGAAGGGCAGGGCCCGGAGCACTCCTCCGCGCGTCTGGAACGTTATCTGCAGCTGTGCGCTGAGCAGAACATGCAGGTTTGCGTACCGTCCACTCCGGCACAGGTTTACCACATGCTGCGTCGTCAGGCGCTGCGCGGTATGCGCCGTCCGCTGGTGGTCATGTCGCCGAAATCTCTGCTGCGTCACCCGCTGGCGGTTTCCAGCATGGACGAACTGGCGAACGGCACCTTTATGCCGGCGATTGGCGAAATCGACGAGCTCGATCCGCAAGCCGTGAAACGCGTCGTACTGTGCTCTGGTAAGGTTTACTACGACCTGCTGGAACAGCGCCGTAAAAACGAGCAAAAAGATGTCGCCATCGTGCGTATCGAACAGCTCTATCCGTTCCCGCATCAGGCGGTACAGGAAGCGCTGAAAGCTTACTCGCACGTCCACGATTTTGTCTGGTGCCAGGAAGAGCCGCTCAACCAGGGCGCATGGTACTGCAGCCAGCACCACCTTCGTGAAGTAGTTCCATTTGGGGCCTCTCTGCGTTATGCAGGCCGCCCGGCCTCCGCCTCTCCGGCGGTAGGGTATATGTCCGTTCACCAGAAACAGCAACAAGATCTGGTCAATGACGCGCTGAACGTCGATTAATTAAAGGATACACAATGAGTAGCGTAGATATTCTGGTTCCCGACCTTCCTGAGTCCGTAGCTGACGCAACCGTCGCCACCTGGCACAAAAAACCGGGCGACGCGGTAGTCCGCGACGAAGTTCTGGTCGAAATCGAAACTGACAAAGTGGTACTGGAAGTACCGGCATCAGCGGACGGCATTCTGGATGCAGTACTGGAAGACGAAGGCGCCACCGTGCTGTCTCGTCAGATTCTGGGCCGCCTGCGTGAAGGCAACAGCGCCGGTAAAGCCGCTGATGCGAAAGCTGATACCAAAGAGTCCACCCCGGCTCAGCGTCAGCAAGCGTCTCTGGAAGAGCAGAGCAACGACGCGCTTAGCCCGGCTATCCGTCGTCTGCTGGCTGAACACAGCCTCGACGCGGCGGCGATTAAAGGCACCGGCGTTGGCGGCCGCCTGACCCGCGAAGACGTTGAGAAACATCTGGCGAGCGCGCCGGCGAAAGCTGAAGCGAAAGCGCCAGCCGCTGCTGCGGCGCCGGTTGCGCAACTGGGCCACCGCTCTGAAAAACGCGTACCGATGACCCGTCTGCGTAAACGCGTTGCCGAGCGTCTGCTGGAAGCGAAAAACTCTACCGCCATGCTGACCACGTTCAACGAAGTCAACATGAAGCCGATTATGGATCTGCGTAAGCAGTACGGCGAAGCGTTCGAAAAACGTCACGGTATCCGTCTGGGCTTCATGTCCTTCTACGTGAAAGCGGTTGTTGAAGCGCTGAAACGTTATCCGGAAGTGAATGCTTCCATCGATGGCGACGATGTGGTTTATCACAACTACTTCGACGTGAGCATGGCGGTTTCGACCCCACGTGGCCTGGTGACTCCGGTGCTGCGTGACGTTGACCTGCTGGGCATGGCGGATATCGAAAAGAATATTAAAGAGCTGGCAGTGAAAGGCCGTGACGGCAAGCTGACCGTAGATGACCTGACCGGCGGTAACTTCACCATTACCAACGGCGGCGTATTCGGTTCTCTGATGTCCACGCCGATCATCAACCCACCGCAGAGCGCCATTCTGGGTATGCATGCCATTAAAGACCGTCCGATGGCGGTCAATGGCAAGGTAGAAATTCTGCCGATGATGTACCTGGCGCTCTCCTATGACCACCGTCTGATCGACGGACGTGAATCGGTAGGCTTCCTGGTAGCGATTAAAGAGCTGCTGGAAGATCCGACTCGTCTGCTGCTGGACGTGTAGTCAGTAAGAGTATTACCTACCGTAGGCCGGATAAGGCGTTCGCGCCGCCATCCGGCGTTGATGAGATGCCTGATGGCGACGCTTGCGCGTCTTATCAGGCCTACAGGTTTAAAGATAATTATTACCTGAAGGATGGACTGAACACATGAACTTACATGAATATCAGGCAAAACAACTTTTTGCCCGCTATGGCTTACCGGCGCCGGTGGGTTATGCCTGTACTACTCCGCGTGAAGCAGAAGAAGCCGCTTCAAAAATCGGCGCGGGTCCGTGGGTAGTGAAATGTCAGGTTCACGCTGGTGGCCGCGGTAAAGCGGGCGGTGTGAAAGTAGTTAAGAGCAAAGAAGAGATTCGCGCTTTTGCTGAGCATTGGCTGGGCAAACGCCTGGTGACTTACCAAACAGATGCTAACGGCCAGCCGGTAAACCAGATTCTGGTTGAAGCAGCGACCGATATTGATAAAGAGCTGTATCTGGGCGCGGTTGTTGACCGTAGCTCCCGTCGCGTGGTGTTCATGGCGTCTACCGAAGGCGGCGTGGAAATCGAAAAAGTAGCGGAAGAAACCCCGCACCTGATCCACAAGATCGCCATCGATCCGCTGGCGGGCCCGATGCCTTACCAGGGTCGCGAACTGGCGTTCAAACTGGGTCTGGAAGGTAAACAGGTTCAGCAGTTCACCAAGATCTTCATGGGTCTGGCGACCATCTTCCTGGAGCGCGATCTGGCGCTGATCGAAATCAACCCGCTGGTTATCACCAAGCAGGGTGACCTGATCTGCCTCGACGGTAAACTGGGCGCTGACGGCAACGCGCTGTTCCGCCAGCCGGATCTGCGTGAAATGCGCGACCAGTCTCAGGAAGATCCGCGCGAAGCTCAGGCGGCGCAGTGGGAACTGAACTACGTTGCCCTCGACGGCAACATCGGTTGCATGGTTAACGGCGCAGGCCTGGCGATGGGTACCATGGACATCGTTAAGCTGCACGGCGGCGAACCGGCTAACTTCCTCGACGTTGGCGGCGGCGCCACCAAAGAGCGCGTGACCGAAGCGTTCAAAATCATCCTCTCTGACGACAACGTTAAAGCGGTTCTGGTTAACATCTTCGGCGGTATCGTACGTTGCGATCTGATCGCTGACGGCATCATCGGCGCGGTTGAAGAAGTGGGTGTTAACGTACCGGTTGTTGTACGTCTCGAAGGTAACAACGCCGAACTGGGCGCGAAAAAACTGGCTGACAGCGGCCTGAATATTATTGCAGCGAAAAGTCTGACGGACGCAGCACAGCAGGTTGTTGCCGCAGTGGAGGGGAAATAATGTCAGTTTTAATTAATAAAGACACCAAGGTTATCTGCCAGGGCTTTACCGGTAGCCAGGGTACATTCCACTCTGAACAAGCGATCGCTTACGGCACTCAGATGGTTGGCGGCGTAACGCCAGGTAAAGGCGGCACCACCCACCTGGGCCTGCCGGTATTTAACACCGTGCGCGAAGCCGTTGAAGCCACCGGCGCGACTGCGACCGTCATCTACGTTCCGGCGCCGTTCTGCAAAGACTCCATTCTGGAAGCTATCGACGCGGGCATTAAGCTGATTATCACCATCACCGAAGGTATCCCGACCCTGGATATGCTGACCGTGAAAGTGAAGCTGGACGAAGCTGGCGTTCGCATGATCGGCCCGAACTGCCCAGGCGTTATCACCCCGGGCGAATGTAAAATCGGCATCATGCCGGGTCACATTCACAAGCCGGGTAAAGTGGGCATCGTTTCCCGTTCCGGTACCCTGACCTATGAAGCGGTTAAGCAGACCACCGACTACGGCTTCGGCCAGTCTACCTGCGTCGGTATCGGCGGCGACCCGATCCCGGGCTCCAACTTCATCGATATCCTGAAAATGTTCCAGGAAGACCCGCAGACCGAAGCGATCGTCATGATCGGTGAAATCGGCGGCAGCGCGGAAGAAGAAGCGGCAGCTTACATTAAAGAGCACGTGACTAAGCCGGTTGTCGGCTACATCGCGGGCGTTACCGCGCCGAAAGGCAAGCGTATGGGCCACGCCGGCGCCATCATCGCGGGCGGTAAAGGTACTGCTGATGAGAAATTTGCTGCGCTGGAAGCGGCCGGTGTGAAAACCGTTCGCAGCCTGGCGGATATCGGCGAAGCGCTGAAAGCTATCATCAAGTAAACCCTCACTGCTCCTCAGGAGCAGACTAATGTCCGATTTCGACATGGTTGGCCACCGTCAGGTGGCCTTTTTTTTGCCTTGTCGACAGCCGCAGGCGCTCTCTTGCGTTAAAAACCCCTATTTTATTGATTTACTGAATATTATTGGGAATAATCACTCGCCGCTTTGCCGGGGGAGGGGAGATGGTTAATTTTATGTGAAAATAAACAGAAAAACGCAGACGTTATTTTTTGCATTTCGATTGGGAAAAATAGTGTGACCGGTCTAACATTATTAGGATCGCATCATTTCTTACCTTAAATTGGTCAAAGTTAAAATTATATTACCTATAATTCTCATCTCTCTCTTTTTAGTAACCGCTAGCGGCAGACTTTAAACACATTTTTAACATCAATTTTACTGTTATTCTTTATTGCGCCACATAATTAACATAGGCGGGAAAAATTGATTTATATCAATGCTTAATACTTGGAAAAAATCCACAAAAAACGTTAAATTGTCGCAAATCAAATTGGCCTATTCGGGGCATTTTCGCTATATATTGATCACCGTCGAAAAATGTAAAGCTGGAACAATAAAATCCTATTTATTGTAAGGTTATTGCGGCGTAATATATTAGAGAATCATTTGGTTTTTTCGTTAACGTATTTGTAACCTTTGCGAGGGCACTGTTTCATCGCCAGATGAGCAGTAACGTACCAGGGAGCAAATAATTTTGTATTGGGGCATGCGTATGAACCTGAATTTTGGGTTCGTTCTCGGAGTCTTCATGCGATGAGCAAGGAGTCATGATGTTAGATATAGTCGAACTGTCGCGCTTACAGTTTGCCTTGACCGCGATGTACCACTTCCTTTTTGTGCCGCTAACGCTCGGTATGGCGTTCCTGCTGGCCATCATGGAAACGGTCTACGTCCTTTCCGGCAAACAGATTTATAAAGATATGACCAAGTTCTGGGGCAAGTTGTTTGGTATCAACTTCGCTCTGGGTGTCGCAACCGGTTTGACCATGGAGTTCCAGTTCGGGACTAACTGGTCTTACTATTCTCACTATGTGGGCGATATCTTCGGTGCGCCGCTGGCCATTGAAGGTCTGATGGCCTTCTTCCTCGAATCTACCTTTGTAGGTCTGTTCTTCTTCGGTTGGGATCGTCTGGGCAAAGTTCAGCACATGGCGGTGACCTGGCTGGTCGCTCTGGGGTCTAACCTCTCCGCGCTGTGGATCCTTGTGGCCAACGGCTGGATGCAGAACCCGATCGCATCGGATTTCAACTTTGAAACCATGCGTATGGAGATGGTCAGCTTCTCTGAGCTGGTCCTGAACCCGGTTGCTCAGGTTAAATTCGTCCACACCGTGGCCTCCGGCTATGTGACTGGCGCGATGTTCATCCTTGCTATCAGCTCCTGGTACATGCTTAAAGGCCGTGATTTCGCCTTTGCTAAGCGCTCCTTCGCGATTGCTGCAAGCTTTGGTATGGCCGCTATCCTCTCCGTTATCGTCCTCGGCGATGAGTCCGGTTACGAAATGGGTGACGTGCAGAAAACCAAACTGGCGGCGATTGAAGCAGAATGGGAAACTCAGCCGGCGCCGGCTGCCTTTACCCTGTTTGGTATTCCCGATCAGGAAGCGCAAACCAACCACTTCTCCATCCAGATCCCTTACGCGCTGGGTATCATCGCTACCCGCTCGGTGGATAAGCCGGTTATCGGCCTGAAAGATCTGATGGCGCAGCATGAAGAGCGTATTCGTAACGGGATGAAAGCCTATGCGCTGCTGGAACAGCTGCGCGCCGGTTCCACCGATCAGGCGGTTCGCGATCGGTTCAATGATGTTAAGAAAGACCTCGGTTATGGCCTGCTGCTCAAGCGCTATACCCCGAACGTCGCCGACGCCACGGAAGAGCAGATTGCTAAAGCGACCAAAGACTCTATTCCGAGCGTAGCGCCGCTGTACTTCGCCTTCCGTATCATGGTGGCGTGCGGCGTACTGATGCTGTTGATTATCGGCGCCTCTTTCTGGACCGTGATTCGTAACCGCATTGGCGAGAAAAAATGGCTGCTGCGCGCCGCGTTCTTCGGTCTGCCGCTGCCGTGGATTGCCGTTGAAGCGGGCTGGTTTGTTGCCGAGTATGGCCGTCAGCCGTGGGCGATTGGTGAAGTGCTGCCTACAGCGGTGGCGAACTCATCGCTGACCGCGGGCGATCTGATCTTCTCGATGTTGCTGATCTGCGGTCTGTATACGCTGTTCCTGGTGGCTGAACTGTTCCTGATGTTCAAGTTTGCCCGCAAAGGACCGAGCAGCCTGAAAACGGGTCGCTATCACTTTGAACAGTCCTCCGCGGCTATTCAGTCGGCACGCTAAGACAGGAGTCGTCAAATGATCGATTATGAAGTATTGCGTTTAATCTGGTGGCTACTGATCGGCATCCTGCTGATTGGCTTCGCCGTCGCCGACGGATTCGACATGGGGGTGGGCATGCTCACCCGTTTCCTCGGTCGTAATGACACCGAGCGTCGAATCATGATCAACTCCATCGCCCCGCACTGGGACGGAAACCAGGTGTGGCTCATCACCGCCGGCGGCGCGCTGTTTGCTGCCTGGCCGATGGTATACGCCGCCGCGTTCTCCGGCTTCTATGTGGCGATGATTCTGGTGCTGGCGTCTTTATTCTTCCGTCCGGTGGGCTTCGACTACCGCTCCAAGATTGAAGATACCCGCTGGCGCAACATGTGGGACTGGGGCATCTTCGTGGGGAGCTTTGTGCCGCCGCTGGTTATCGGCGTGGCTTTCGGCAACCTGCTGCAGGGCGTACCGTTCCATATTGATGAGTATCTGCGTCTGTACTACACCGGCAATTTCTTCCAGCTGCTGAATCCGTTTGGTCTGCTGGCGGGTATCGTCAGCGTGGCGATGATCCTGACGCAGGGCGCGACCTACCTGCAGATGCGTACCGTAGGCGAACTGCATCTGCGCACCCGCACCGTCTCCACGGTGGCGGCGCTGGTGACGCTGGTTTGCTTCGCGCTGGCGGGCGTATGGGTCTACTACGGTATCGACGGTTACGTGGTGAAATCGGTGCTGGATCATACCGGCCCGTCTAACCCGCTGACCAAAGAAGTGGCGCGTGAAGCCGGCGCGTGGATGGTTAACTTTAACAATATGCCAGCGCTGTGGGCTATTCCTGCCCTGGGCGTGGTGCTCCCGCTGCTGACCGTCGCGTCGACAAAAGCAGATAAAGGCGCCATGGCGTTTCTGTTCTCCTCGCTGACGCTGGCCTGCATCATCCTGACCGCGGGTATCGCGATGTTCCCGTTCATCATGCCGTCCAGCACGATGCTGAATGCGAGCCTGACGATGTGGGATGCCACCTCCAGCCAGCTGACGCTGAATGTGATGACCTACGTGGCTATCGTGTTTGTGCCGATTATCCTCGGCTACACCACCTGGTGTTACTGGAAGATGTTTGGCCGCATTACCCGCGAAGACATCGAAAAGAACACCCACTCGCTGTACTAAGGTAAGGAGCTATATATGTGGTACTTCGCATGGATTTTGGGAACGCTGCTTGCCTGTGCCTTTGGGGTGATTACCGCGCTGGCGCTTGAGCACGTGGAAGCAACCAAAGCAGGTAAAGAAGAGCATTGATGAAAATTATCGCGACCCTTTACGCGATGATGGACAAGCGCCCGTTAAGGGCGCTTTCCTTATTAATGGCGCTCCTGCTGGCAGGCTGCATCTTCTGGGATCCGTCGCGCTTTGCGGCGAAGACCAGTGGGCTTGAAATCTGGCATGGTTTCTTGCTGATGTGGGCGGTGTGCGCCGGCGTCATTCACGGTGTGGGCTTCCGTCCGAAAGCCGTGCACTGGCAG
Source organism: Klebsiella sp. SYXHC3 (assembly GCF_057196925.1). NCBI lineage: Bacteria > Pseudomonadati > Pseudomonadota > Gammaproteobacteria > Enterobacterales > Enterobacteriaceae > Klebsiella > Klebsiella sp. SYXHC3. The sequence continues at coordinate 498,920 of NZ_JBXUNG010000003.1, forward strand.
GGGATTTTCTGTCCGCTTATCGCTGATATTGTTCTCTTTGCAGGCCTGATCTTTTTCTTCTTTTGAAAGATAAGAGTATAAGAGAAGTCTGTTAACCGCATGGGCTTGCATAAGCCCATAAAAATTTACTCGCCGTTTACTTTCTCCCATTCCAAACCACGATTCCCGCGCGTATAGTAGCGAAGTTTGAAAGCACTACTCTTTTTTTGCATTACCGGGATGTAAAGTGAATACAACGCTGTTTCGATGGCCGGTCCGGGTCTACTACGAAGATACCGATGCCGGTGGTGTGGTTTACCACGCCAGTTACGTCGCTTTTTATGAAAGAGCACGCACAGAGATGCTGCGCCACCATCACTTCAGTCAGCAGGTTCTGTTGGCTGAACGAGTTGCCTTTGTCGTTCGCAAAATGACGCTGGAGTATTTTGCGCCCGCCAGACTCGACGACATGCTCGAAATCCAGACGGAAATTACCTCGATGCGAGGCACCTCTTTGGTTTTCACGCAGCGAATCGTCAACGCCGAGAATACAGTTTTGAACGAAGCTGAAGTTCTCATTGTGTGCGTTGATCCACTCTTAATGAAGCCTCGTGCGCTTCCCAAGTCTATTGTCGCGGAGTTTAAGCAGTGACTGACATGAATATCCTTGATTTGTTCCTGAAGGCGAGCCTTCTGGTTAAACTTATCATGTTGATTTTGATTGGTTTTTCTATCGCTTCCTGGGCTATTATTATTCAGAGAACGCGTATCCTCAATTCCGCCAGCCGCGAAGCCGAAGCGTTTGAAGATAAGTTCTGGTCCGGTATTGAACTGTCTCGCCTGTACCAGGAGAGCCAGGGCCGTCGCGATAGCCTCGCCGGTTCCGAGCAGATTTTTTACAGCGGCTTTAAAGAGTTCGCGCGTCTGCATCGTGCCAACAGCCATGCGCCGGAAGCGATTGTCGAAGGGGCGTCGCGCGCGATGCGTATCTCGATGAACCGCGAACTGGAAACGCTGGAAACGCATATTCCGTTCCTTGGCACCGTGGGTTCCATCAGCCCGTATATCGGCCTGTTCGGTACCGTCTGGGGGATCATGCACGCCTTTATCGCCCTCGGCGCGGTGAAGCAGGCGACACTGCAGATGGTTGCGCCGGGGATCGCGGAAGCGCTGATCGCCACGGCAATCGGTCTGTTTGCTGCCATCCCGGCGGTTATGGCCTACAACCGTCTGAACCAGCGCGTGAACAAACTTGAACTGAACTACGACAACTTTATGGAAGAGTTCACCGCCATTCTGCACCGTCAGGCGTTTACCAGCAGCGAAAGCAATAAGGGGTAAGCCATGGCCAGAGCACGTGGACGCGGACGTCGCGAACTGAAGTCCGAGATTAACATCGTTCCGCTGCTGGATGTCCTGTTGGTGCTGTTGCTGATCTTCATGGCGACAGCGCCGATCATTACGCAGAGCGTGGAAGTCGATCTGCCGGACGCCACGGAGTCGCAAGCGGTGAAAAGCAACGATGAACCACCGGTTATCGTTGAAGTCTCCGGAGTAGGGCAGTACAGCGTGAAAGTCGGTCAGGAAACGTTGTCCCAACTGCCGCCGGAGCAGGTCATTGCTGAAGCGAAGCGCCGACTCGAAGCGAACGAGAAGACGGTGTTCCTTATCGGTGGCGCGAAAGATGTGCCTTACGATGAAATCATTAAAGCGCTTAACCTGTTGCATAGCGCAGGGGTTAAATCGGTTGGCTTAATGACCAAGCCTATTTAATCGGCCCGCGGAGCGAGCGGCGGTGGATATCGATAGCATTCCGCCGTTGCTTTTAAGCGGCAACAGGCGAACAGTTTTTGGGAACCGATAGTGTCAAAGGCAACCGAACAAAACGATAAGCTTAAACGAGCGATCATAGTTTCAGTGGTGCTGCACATCATTCTGATTGCGCTACTGATCTGGAGTTCGTTCGACGAGCATCTGGATACTTCCGGCGGCGGCGGAGGTTCGTCCATTGATGCGGTGATGGTCGATCCTGGCGCGGTAGTCAACAACTACAACCGCCAGCAGCAACAGCAGTCCAGCGCGCGTCGCGCGGCCGAGCAGCGTGAAAAGCAGGCTCAGCAGCAGGCCGAGGAACTGCGGGAAAAACAGGCTGCCGAGCAGGAACGCCTGAAGCAAATGGAACAAGAACGTCTGCAGGCGCAGGAAGCGGCTAAAGAAGCGAAAGAGCAGCAAAAACAGGCTGAAGAAGCGGCAGCCAAGGCGGCGGCCGCGGCAAAAGCGAAAGCAGATGCCCAGGCGAAAGAAGCGCAGGAAGCTGCCGCTAAAGCCGCTGCTGATGCCAAAGCTAAGGCCGATGCCCAGGCGAAAGTCGCGGAAGCGGCTGCCGCTAAGGCGGCAGCCAAAGCAGCCGCTGACGCGAAGAAACAGGCGGAAGCCGAAGCGGCGAAAGCCGCCGCGGATGCGCAGAAGAAAGCCGAAGCGGAAGCTGCGAAAAAAGCTCAGCAGGATGCAGAGAAGAAAGCGCAGCAGCAGGCCGAGAAGAAAGCTCAGCAGGAAGCGGCGAAACAGGCTGCGGCAGAAAAGGCCGCCGCTGAGAAAGCTGCTGCCCAGAAAGCTGCCGCGGAAAAAGCTGCTGCTGAAAAAGCCGCAGCAGCCGAAAAAGCCGCTGCCGCCAAAGCTGCCGCAGCAGAAAAAGCGGCGGCTGATAAAGCGGCCAAAGCCGCCGCCGCGAAGGCCGCCGCGGCCAAGAAAGCCGCTGCAGCTAAAGAAGCAAGCGGTGTTGACGATCTGCTTGGTGACCTGAGCTCAGGTAAGAATGCGCCGAAAACCGGCGGTGGCGCTAAAGGTAATGGCCAGCCATCGAAAGATAGCGGTGCCTCAGGCGCCAACGGCGGGGCAACGGGAGCTGATATCAGCGCATACGCAAAGCAAATACAGATGGCTATTCAAAGCCGCCTGTATGATGCCAGCCTCTATCAAGGCAAGCGTTGCGTGTTGCATATCAACCTTGGGCCTGACGGCACATTAAAGGATATCACCTCTGAAGGAGGCGACCCTGCGCTGTGTCAGGCGGCATTAACGGCAGCACGTACTGCGAGTATTCCTAAACCGCCAAGTCAGGCTGTTTATGAGAAAATAAAAAATGCGACACTAGACTTTAAACTGTAATCGTTTTTCCCCGTACAAGCGGGGAAAAACAATCTATGGTAGTCACAGGGTTTTGGTAGTTTTGTGTATTTGGGTTTGTTAACATTCTGCTAAATTATCGTGGGCTTTCCGCCCGGATAAGGGAGATATGATGAAGCAGGCATTACGAGTAGCATTTGGTTTTTTGATGCTGTGGGCGGCGGTGCTGCACGCAGAAGTACGCATCGAGATCACCCAGGGGGTGGACTCGGCGCGCCCCATCGGTGTGGTGCCATTCCAGTGGGCTGGCCCGGGCGCTGCGCCTGAAGATATTGGCGGCGTGGTAGCGGCTGACCTGCGCAATAGCGGCAAGTTTAATCCGCTGGATCGCTCGCGCCTGCCTCAGCAGCCGGGTAGCGCTCAGGAAGTGCAGCCTGCAGCATGGTCCGCGCTGGGCGTTGACGCCGTGGTCGTAGGCCAGGTGACGCCAAACCCTGACGGTTCTTACCAGGTTGCCTATCAGCTGGTTGATACCGGCGGTGCGCCGGGTACCATCCTGTCGCAAGGCTCTTTCAAAGTGACCAAGCAGTACCTGCGTTATGCCGGACATACTGCCAGTGACGCGGTATTCGAAAAGCTGACCGGAATTAAAGGCGCTTTCCGTACCCGTATCGCTTACGTGGTTCGCACCAATGGCGGTCAGTTCCCGTATGAGCTGCGCGTCTCTGACTACGACGGCTACAATCAGTTCCTGGTTCACCGTTCATCACAGCCGCTGATGTCGCCGGCATGGTCTCCGGACGGTTCTAAACTGGCCTATGTGACCTTCGAAAGCGGCCGCTCCGCGCTGGTAGTTCAGACGTTGGCGAATGGCGCAGTCCGTCAGATTGCCTCCTTCCCGCAGCACAACGGCGCGCCGGCCTTCTCGCCGGATGGCAGCAAACTGGCATTCGCACTGTCGAAAACCGGTAGCCTGAATCTGTACGTGATGGACCTTGGCTCCGGCCAGATTCGTCAGGTGACTAACGGTCGCAGCAATAACACCGAACCGAGCTGGTTCCCGGATAGCCAGAACCTGGCGTTTACTTCCGACCAGGCTGGCCGTCCTCAGGTGTATAAAGTCAACATCAACGGCGGTACGCCGCAGCGTATTACCTGGGAAGGTTCGCAGAACCAGGATGCTGACGTCAGCGCTGATGGTAAAATTATGGTAATGGTAAGCTCGGCCAACGGTCAGCAGCACATTGCTAAGCAAGATCTGGAAGCGGGTGGTGTACAGGTTCTGTCATCAACGTTTTTAGATGAAACGCCAAGTCTGGCACCTAACGGCACTATGGTAATCTACAGCTCTTCTCAGGGGATGGGATCCGTGCTGAATCTGGTTTCTACAGATGGGCGTTTCAAAGCGCGTCTTCCGGCAACTGATGGACAGGTAAAATTCCCTGCCTGGTCGCCGTATCTGTGATAATAAATAATTGATTATTAAAGGAATCAAAGAAATGCAACTGAACAAAGTGCTGAAAGGGCTGATGATCGCTCTGCCGGTTATGGCAATCGCGGCGTGTTCTTCCAACAAGAACGCCAGCAACGACCAGAGCGGTGAAGGCATGCTGGGTGCCGGCACTGGTATGGACGCTAACGCTAACGGCGGCAACATGTCTTCCGAAGAGCAAGCTCGTCTGCAGATGCAGCAGCTGCAGCAGAACAACATCGTTTACTTCGATCTGGACAAGTACGATATCCGTTCTGACTTCGCTGCAATGCTGGATGCGCACGCTAACTTCCTGCGTAGCAACCCGTCCTACAAAGTGACCGTAGAAGGTCACGCGGATGAGCGCGGTACTCCGGAATATAACATCGCTCTGGGTGAGCGTCGTGCTAACGCCGTTAAGATGTATCTGCAGGGCAAAGGTGTTTCTGCTGACCAGATTTCCATCGTTTCTTACGGTAAAGAAAAACCTGCAGTACTGGGTCATGACGAAGCGGCATATGCCAAAAACCGTCGCGCCGTACTGGTTTACTAAGAGAATTGCATGAGCAGTAACTTCAGACATCATTTATTGAGTCTGTCGTTACTGGTTGGCATAGCGGCCCCCTGGGCCGCTTTTGCTCAGGCGCCAATCAGTAGTGTCGGCTCAGGCTCGGTCGAAGACCGCGTCACTCAACTTGAGCGTATTTCCAATGCTCACAGCCAGCTTTTAACCCAACTCCAGCAACAACTCTCCGATAACCAAAGCGATATTGATTCCCTGCGCGGTCAGATTCAGGAAAATCAGTATCAGCTCAATCAGATTGTCGAACGCCAGAAGCAGATTCTGCAACAGATCGACGGGCTGACGAGCGGTGGCGGAGCAGCAGCGGCAGGCGCGCAGGCGCAGGCTCCGTCGTCTTCCGGCGATCAAAGCTCGGCTGCCGCCAGTACGGCGCCAGCGGCGTCTTCCGGGGCGCCTGCGATGACCGGGGATGCCAACACCGATTACAACGCGGCTATTGCGCTGGTTAAAGATTCGTCCCGCCAGGATGACGCAATGGTGGCGTTTCAGAACTTCGTCAAGAAGTACCCGGATTCAACTTATCAGCCGAACGCCAACTACTGGCTCGGACAGTTGAACTACAATAAGGGGAAAAAAGACGATGCGGCATATTATTTCGCCTCAGTGGTGAAAAACTATCCGAAATCCCCGAAAGCGCCGGATGCGATGTTTAAAGTCGGCGTTATCATGCAGGACAAAGGCGACACCGCGAAAGCGAAAGCGGTTTACCAGCAGGTAGTCAGCAAATTCCCTGGCACCGATGGTGCGAAACAAGCGCAAAAACGTCTTAACGCCCTGGGTTGATTATGGCATGACCAGAAATCGCGTTATTTCTGGTCTTGTCGCACGAAACCCAAGCAGTTAAGTGATCTTTATCGAAATTTTAGTTGCGCTGAAATCTGAAATCAGTAATATATGCCGCCGTTGCCAAGGGATATCGAACAAGCCCAAAGCGACGCCAGAGTGGGTCGTTAGCTCAGTTGGTAGAGCAGTTGACTTTTAATCAATTGGTCGCAGGTTCGAATCCTGCACGACCCACCAA